>NZ_BCYZ01000013.1 GCF_001598455.1 Sphingomonas pruni NBRC 15498 | reverse complement strand
GGGGGCGACCGCGCCGCGGTCGCGCGGCGCTGCGCGCCGCCACCCCTCATCCAACCTTCGCTAGGCAGCAAGCTGCCAAGCTGCGGTATCCTTCTCCCACAAGGGGAGAAGGTTTAAAGCCATCGCCCCTTCTACTGCCCGCGCATCCGTCGCGCGTGATATGCTGTGCGCAGCGCGATCGCCGTGAGCATCAGCAACATGCCCCACGCCACGACGATCATCGGGATCAGCACCGGGATCGCCGGCCAGGCCCAGGCGCGCAAGGCGGCGACCATTGCGCCGATCAGCGTGATCCCGATCCCACCCCAGCGCACACCGCTCGCGACGCCGCGCAGTTCGCGGCGATACGCCGCCAATGCGAGCGGGTCCTTCAGGTTCGGGGGCGGGCGGCCTTCCATTCGTCCTCCAGCAATCCCCAGATGAGGCTGTCGCGCACGCCGATATGCGTTTCCCATTCGGCACGCAGCCGCGCTTCGAGCGTGAAACCCAGGCGTTCGAGCACCGCCGTCGATGCCTTGTTGTCCGGGTCGGTATCGGCGAACACACGCCTCTGCCCTTCCGCGAACAACAGGTCGATCATCGCCGCGACGGCCTCGGTGACGATGCCCCGACCCCAGAAAGCGCGCTTCAGGACATAGCCGATCTCGGTCACCTTGCCCTGGCGCTTTTCGTAGCAGGCGACGGTGCCGATCGCGGTGTCGTCGCCTTTCAGCGTGACCGCCCAGGCGCGCCAGGTTGGATCGGCAATGCCCTTTTCGAGCCGAGCGCGGCTTTCGTCCAACGTCGTGGTCGCGGGATGCGAGCCATAGGTATTGGCCTCCGCGTCCGAATACATCGGGTGCAGCGCCTCGGCATCCTCAATCCTGAGCGGGCGAAGAACCAGCCGCTCAGTCTCCATCACCGGCAGCCTCACCCGCCCAGTGCCTCCACCAGCGCCTTCACCTTCTTCTGCCGCCATTGCGGCAAGGGAGCGACGAGCCAATAGCCCAGGCGGTAGGGCTTGGCTTCGCCGATCGCGACAATCCGGCCCGCCGCGATGTCGCGCCGCGCGAGCAGTTCCGGCACCGTCGCCCGGCCCAGCCCTTCGGCCGCGGCGTCGATCGCCAGCCCGGCATCGGCCACGCGCACCAGAGATACCGCGTCGTCGTTGAGGCAGCCCGGCCAGGAAATGCGCGTATCGGCGCCGCCGCCCGGCCGCTGCACCGTGATCATGCCTTCGGATTCAAGCGCCTCGCCCTCATGCTCGCCCGGTCCCTCGCCCCAGCGGATCGCGAGGTCGAGATTGGCCTGAGTGAAATCGAGCTCCTCGTCGGCGGCGATCAGCATGAAGCGCATCTCGCCATCGGCCGCGCTGATCTCGGCGAGGCGCGGCATCAGCCAGCAATGCAGCACGTCGCGCGGCGCGGCGATGGTCAGCGACTTGGACGACTGGCCGGCCTGCATCGCGCGCACGGCTTCCTCGAACTGCAGGAATCCCTGGCGCAATGCGTCGAGGCCCGCCTCGCCTTCCGGCGTAAGCTCCAGACCTTTGGTCGTGCGGCGAAACAGCACCACGCCCAGCGTGTCCTCGAGCGCGCGGATCTGCTGCCCGACCGCGGCCGGGGTCACCGCGAGTTCGTCGGCGGCGCGGGTAAACGAGAGATGGCGCGCCGCGGCGTCGAGCACGCGCAAGCCGTTCAGGGGAAGATGGGTGCGCTTCATTCGACGTCGCCCCGGCGGAGGCCGGGGCCGCTATGTTGCAAAGGGAGTCGCGAGCCACCAGCGGCCCCGGCCTCCGCCGGGGCGACGGAATATATCTCTTCCATCCTCATACCCCCACCGCCGGCGCGAGCAGCGCGAAGCGGGGGATGTCGACGTCGAACGCCGAGCCGTCCTCGGCGATCATGTGATAGCTGCCTTGCATCGCGCCGGTCGGGGTCGCCAACGGGCAGCCCGAGACGTAATCGAAGCTCGCGCCGGGGGCGATTACCGGCTGTTCGCCGACCACGCCTTCACCCTCGACGGAATGGCGTGCGCCGCGCCCGTCGGTGATCACCCAATGGCGCGTGAGCAGTTGGACCGTTGCCGGGGACTCGTTCTCGATCCGCACGTGATAGGCCCAGAACCAGCGGCCGCGATCGGGTTCGGATTGTTCGGGCAGGAAGCTGACCGAGACGCGCACGATCACCCCGCGCGTTTCCGCGACGTTGGGGAACAGCGCCTTCATCGCGTCGCTCACCGCCAGATCCTCACAAACCGTTTCCTCACAAGCTGACCGACTTTAGCGCCCGATCGAGATCGTCGATCACGTCGTCGGGATCTTCCAGCCCGACGTTCAGCCGCAACATCCCCTCGGTCACGCCCATTTCCAGCCGCCGCTCCTCGCTCACCCCGGCATGCGTGGTCGAGGCAGGATGCGTCATCAGCGAGCGCGAATCGCCGATATTGTTCGAGATGTCGATCAGTTCGAGCGCATCGAGCAGGCCATGCGCCTGGGTGCGGCCGCCATCGACCTCGAACGCGAAGATCGGGCCGGCGGCCTCCATCTGGCGCATCGCCAGATTGTGCTGCGGGTGGCTCGGCAGGCCAGGGTGCAGGATGCGCGGCACGCGGCCTTCGAGGAAGCGCCCGACCTTGAGCGCGTTCTCGCTCTGCCGGCGCGCGCGCAGATCGAGCGTCTCAAGCCCCTTCAGCACGACCCAGGCGTTGAACGCCGACAAGGTCGGCCCGGTATTGCGGGTGAAGGAAAGCAAGGTGTTCTCGATGAACTCCTCGCTGCCGCACACCGCGCCGGCCAGCACACGGCCCTGCCCGTCCATCAGCTTGGTCGCCGAATAAGCGACGACGTCGGCGCCGAAATCGAGCGGGCGCTGCAGCACCGGCGTCGCAAAGGCGTTGTCGACCACCGAAACGATCCCGCGCTCCCTGGCGATGCCGCACACCGCTTCCAGGTCGACGACGTCCATCGTCGGGTTGGCCGGGGTTTCGAAGAAATAGACCTTGGTCTCGGGCCGCGTCGCGTCGATGAATTGCTGCGGATCGCGCGCATCGATCACGGTCGTCTGGATGCCGAATTTGGGCAGCAGCGTATCAACCAGCCAGCGGCACGACCCGAACGCCGCCCGGCCGGCGACGACGTGATCGCCGGTCTGGAGCTGGCACAGTAGGGCCGCAGTCATCGCCGCCATGCCGGTCGCCATCGTGCGGCACGCCTCGGCGCCTTCGAGCAACGCGATGCGCTCTTCGAGCATCTGCACCGTCGGATTCTGCAGGCGCGAATAGGTCATGCCGACCTGCTCGCCCGCGAACCGCGCCGCGGCGTCGCCCGCGCAATCATAGGCATAGCCCGAGGTCAGGAAGAGCGCTTCCGACGTCTCTCCGAATTCCGATCGCGCCGTCCCGCCGCGTACCGCCTGGGTGGCGGGGCGCCATTGTTGCGTGATCGAGCGGTCCTGTCCGGTGCGGCGTTTCATGATGTTTGGGCTTTGCGGCTGGCGGGGGGGGAAGGTCAAGTTCTGCCGGACCTAATTCCTCCCCGGCACGGGGAGGGGGACCGGCCGCGAAGCGGACGGTGGAGGGGGCCCGCGACCAACGAGCACGGTCCGGGAGGCCAGTGATGAAGGGCCCCCTCCACCACGCGACTACGTCGCGCGGTCCCCCTCCCGGTGCCGGGGAGGATTTTCAGAAATCACGCAAACGCCGGTGCGCTTTTCAGATGCTGATACGCCGCGATCACTTCCTGCAGCGCCTTTTCCATGCTGCGATCGCCGCCGTTCCGATCGGGGTGGAATTTGCGCACCAGTTCCGAATAGCGCTGCCGCAAGCCGCGGCGATCGGTGTCCTGGTCCAATCCCAGCACGTTCAACGCGCGGCGATCGGCACCGGAAAGCGGCTTGCCGTCCTGGCGCTGGCGCTCGTTCGCCATGCGCTCGCGGAAACGTGCGCCGATCGCGTCGAGCGGGTCGCTGAAATCGGCCCAGCGCGGCGGGCGGTCGGCGCCGTTGGCGGCAAAGGCGCGCGTCTCGCGCTCCCAGCCGGCGTAAGGCCGCTGCGCCTCGTGGATCTCGTCGGGGCTCATCCCGTTGAAGAAATTGTACCGCGAATTGAAGGCGCGGACGTGGTCGAGGCACAGCCAGCGATACTCGGCCGGCCCGTCGCGCCCGGGCGGCGTCCCTTCCAGCGGCGGCGCGCGGAACTCGCCGGCCTGGTCGCATCCCGGCTCCGCGCACAGCCTTCCCGTCCCTGCCACACGACCGTGGAAGCGGGTGTTGGGTCGGTCGTGCGGGGGCGTGCGAGCCACGGTGTCTCCGGGGGAAAAAGGGTCCTATATAAGAACCATGACCGACACCGCTACCGGCCCGCTGGCCGAAATCATCGCCACTCGTCTGAACGATCAGCTCGCGCCGTCGCAGCTCGAAGTGATCAACGACAGCCACCATCATGCCGGCCATATGGGCGACGACGGCACGGGCGAATCGCACTTCACCGTCATCGTCGAAAGCGATCGTTTCGTCGGCCTCAATCGCGTGGCGCGGCAACGACTGGTGAACCATGCGCTCGCCGATCTGTTGTCCTCGCGCATCCACGCGCTCGCGATCCTGGCGCGTGCACCGGGAGAATGACATGGAGTCTTATCGGCTGTGGTATTGGCCCTCGATCCAGGGGCGCGGCGAGTTCGTCCGGCTGGCAATGGAGGCCGCGCACATCCCCTATGTGGATTGCGCCCGCGACGAAGGCGTCGACGCGCTGATCGACGACATGAAGGGCCATGATCGCCGGGGGCCGTTCGCTCCGCCCTATCTGTCGATGCCGGGCTTCACCGTCGCCCAGGTCGCCGACATATTGTTCTTCCTCGCCAGCCGCCACGATGCGATCGGCCCGACCAACGAGGCCGATCGTTTCTGGGCGCAGCAACTGCAGCTGACCGTCACCGACATCGTCGCCGAAGTGCACAACGTCCATCACCCGGTGGCGCTCGACGATTATTATGACGGTCAGAAGGACGAAGCCGCGCGTGCGGCCAAGGGATTCCGCGACAAGCGCATTCCCAAGTTCCTGGGCTATTTCGACAAGGCGGTACGCCATAACGAAGGCGACTGGACGGTGGGCACACGCTGGAGCCATGTCGACACCTCGCTATTCCAGCTGATCGAGGGACTACGCTACATGTTCCCCAAGCGGATGAAGGCGGTCGAAAGCGACTATCCCGCTTTGGTCGCGCTCCACGATCGCGTCGCCGAGCTGCCGGGGATCGCGGCCTATCTTGAAAGCGATCGCCGCATCGCGTTCAACACCGACGGCATCTTCCGCCATTATCCCGAACTCGATACCGCCTGAGGCAAACGCAGCGTTTCCGCGAGGGCTCTCCCACTCGAGGTCGCGAGCGGTTAAGGATCGCTGCGATGGCCCAACGTATTCCCCGCCCCGCCGCGCGCGTCCTGCTGGTCGACCAGGACGATCGGCTGCTGATGTTCCGCTTCACGCCCGAGGACGGGCGCCCACCCTTCTGGTGCACGCCCGGCGGCGCGGTCGATCCGGGCGAGAGCTATGAAGAAGCGGCGCGGCGGGAGCTGTACGAGGAGACCGGCATCATCGCCGATCCCGGCCCCGAAATCCTGCAGCGCACCGCCGACTTCCTGACGATCGAGGGCGTCGAAGTGACCGCCGACGAACGCTATTTCCTGGTGCGTACCGAGGCTCGCGAAATCGACGCGGGCGGGCATACCGAACTCGAGCAACGTGTGATGCAGCATTGGCGCTGGGTCGCACCGCACGAGCTCCCCGCGCTCGGTGAGCAATATTTCCCCGAAGACCTGATCGACATTCTGGCAGAGGTGACGGCATGACCAACGACGATTTGATCGACCGCCTCATCACGCCCACGACGCATGACCTGGGCGGGTTCAAGGTGCATCGCACGCTTCCCTCCAAGCCGCACCAGATGGTCGGCCCGTTCATCTTCTTCGACCAGATGGGGCCGGCGCATCTCGATATCGGCACCGGCATCGACGTGCGCCCGCATCCGCACATCAACCTGGCGACCGTCACCTATCTGTTCGCCGGCGCGATCGACCATCGCGATTCGATCGGCACCTATGCGCGGATCGAGCCGGGCGCGGTCAATCTGATGACCGCGGGGCACGGCATCGCGCATTCCGAGCGCTCGCCCGGCGACGAGCGGGCGCATGGGCCCGAATTGTCGGGCATCCAGACCTGGATCGCGATGCCGGAGGACAAGGAAGAGATCGACCCGGCGTTCGAACATGTCGCCAAGGCCGAGCTACCCTTGATCGAAGCGCACGGCGCTACCGCGCGGATCATCATGGGCGAGTTGTGGGGTCAGCGTGCACCGACCACCGTCTACGCCGACACGATCTATGCCGACATCCTGCTGACCCCGGGCGCGAGCATGCCGATCGATGCAGGCGCCGACGAGCGCGCGGTCTATCTGGCGATCGGTGAAGCCGAGATCGACGGCATGCCGATGGCGATCAACACGCTCTACGTGCTCAAGCCGGGCGTCGCGATGACCTTGCGCTCGGCCGGCGGGGGCCGGGTGATGCTGTGCGGCGGCGAGGCCTTCGCGACCGAGCGCCATGTCTGGTGGAACTTCGTCAGCTCGCGCAAGGACCGAATCCAGCAGGCCAAGGAAGACTGGACAGCCGGCCGCTTCGCCAAGGTTCCCGGCGACGAGAAAGAGTTCATCCCGATCCCGGCAATCCCCAAGACGGCGACCTATCCCTAATCTCTCCCCTCCCGCTTGCGGGAGGGGCCGGGGGAGGGCATGTCAACAAAGCTATAGCGGGAGAGAGAGGGACACGCCCTCCCCTAACCCCTCCCGCAAGCGGGAGGGGAATATGGCGGATTACGAGATGCAGCGGGTGGCGTTGCCCACCGGAGTCGAGCTTGACGTAGCGGTAGCGGGCCTGCCCACCAATCCGCCAATCATTCTCCTCCACGGCTTTCCCGAGTCGCACCGTACTTGGCGGCACCAGATCGCCGACCTTGCCAACGACCATTTTGTCCTCGCGCCCGATCAGCGCGGCTTCGCCAGATCGTCGAAGCCGGAAGGCGTCGAGAATTACACGCCCGACAAACCGGTCGCCGACATGATCGCGCTCGCCGACCATTTCGACATCGAGCGCTTCACTCTGGTCGGGCACGATTGGGGCGGCGCGATCGCCTGGATGGCGGCGCTCAACCATCCCGACCGCGTCGCACGGCTGATCATCATCAACGCGCCGCATCCCTTCATCTTCCAGAAGTCGCTGTTCGACGACATGGCCCAGCGCGAGGCGAGCCAATATATCCGCGCGTTCCGCAACACCGATCTCGAAAAGCATATCGAGTCGATCGGGCTGTCGGCCTTTTTCGACGGCAGTTTCATGCGGCACACCGACTTCGAGAAAGTGAAGGACGAAAAGCCGGTCTATCTCGAGCAATGGGGTCAGCCCGGCGCGATGACCGCGATGCTCAATTGGTATCGCGCCAGCGCGGTCCAGGTTCCGGCGATGGACGAGACGCCCGAGCGGCCGGCGTTTCTGGATGGGCCCTTCCCGCCGCTCAAGATGCCGACCTTGGTGATCTGGGGATTGGGCGACCAGGCGTTGTTGCCGGTGCAGCTGGAAGGACTCGAGGCGCTGGTCACCGATCTGACGCTCAAGAAACTGGAGGGCGTGGGCCATTTCGCGCCGTGGGAAGCACCCGAAAAGGTCACCGGCGCGATTCGCGAATGGCTGGCCGACCATGGCGGGTGAAAGCGGCCGGGGAATGCGCGCTTTCGGCTAAGGGCTAAATCTCGAGCGTCAGCTGCAGATCGCGTTGAAACCGGCAGCCATGAACTTCGCCATGCGGTCCTTGATCGCGGCGAAATCGTCCGACTGCGCCACTCCACCGGACAATTTGTCGATCCGGCCGGTACGTGCGAGCGTGAGCATCAGCGCGCCGGTCACGAAATGGTATCCCCAGAAGATATCGGCCTCGGCGCAGTCGGGAAGCGCCTTCTTGAGCAGATCGATCAATCGCAGCACGACCGGATCGAAATGCTTGTCCATCAATTCAGCGCCCCATTCGGGCGTGTTAGCGACCTGGGCACCCAATTTGGCATAGTTCCGCCACCCCTCTCCGCCATTGCCGTAGAGGTCGAGATCGGTGTCGAGAAAGGCGTGCAGAGCCCCCTCTACCGTGGGCTTGCCGCCGCAGGACGCCTCATAATCGTCGAGCACCTTCATCCTGAGCTCGCGCGTCACGGCGGCGCGACGCGCGAACACCGCGTCGAACAACGCCTTTTTGTCCGCGAAATAGTAATTGAGCAGGGTGTGGTGGACGCCGACCTGCTTGGCGACATCCTTCAATGTTGTGCCATAGAGACCGTGTTGAGCGAACAGCCCCTCGGCGGCGTCAAGAATCTGCTCCATCGTCTCCGCGCGCTGTTCGGCCTTGCGCGACCGGCGTGGCGGTTGGGTGGTCTTGGTCACGATCATGGTCCTTCCAGCCTCGTCCATCAGCGTCAAGCGATTGGTCGCATCTACAATATTCACTCTTGTGATAATGTATATGTTGACACCCGCCGCGGCTTCCCACCATCATGCGGAACGAACGGGCAAAAAGCCGGGGAGAGGAAAGTGGATTTTCTGACGGCACTCCGTCCGCCGCGCGGCCACGCTCGGCTTGGCACACCTCTCCGGCGGGTCCGGTAATGGCGGCGACGCTGGCGACGACGTCGTCCCCCGCCCCCGCTACATCGGCACGGGCATGGGTCATGCTCAGCACGCTCACCTTCGTCTATGTGCTCAATTTCCTTGATCGGCAGCTGCTCGGCATTCTGGCCAAGCCGATCCAGGACGATCTGCACATCACAGACGGCCAGTTGGGATTGATCGGCGGGCTGTATTTCGCCTTCTTCTATTGTTTCATCGCGATCCCGATCGGCTGGCTTGCCGACCGTTCCAACCGCATCACCATCGTAGCGCTTGCCTGCGCGATCTGGAGCGCGGCGACCACCGCCTGCGGGCTGGCGGCGACCTATCCGCAGCTGGTCGTCGCGCGGATGACGGTCGGCTTCGGCGAAGCGGGCGGCGTGCCCCCTTCCTATGCGCTGATCACCGATACCTTTCCGCCGGGGCGCCGCGGCATCGCTTTCGGCATCTACAATCTCGGGCCGCCGATCGGCGCGGCAATGGGGATCGCGTTCGGCGCATCGATCGCCGCCTTTTTCCACTGGCGCGACGCGTTCATCGCGATCGGCGCGGTCGGCGTCGTGACCGCGATCCTGGTCCGGATATTCCTGCGCGAGCCGGCGCGCGGTTCGACCGATACGGTCGTGCACGACGCCCCAGTCAAGGCGCGCTTCTGGCCGACCATCGGCATGTTCTTCACTCATCCGGTGCTGATGCTCGCCGCGCTGGGCAGCGGCGCGACCCAGTTCGTGACCTATGGCCTGGGCAATTTCGCGGTGCTGTTCCTGATCCGCGAAAAAGGCATGACTCTGCAGGAGATCGCGATCTGGTACGCATTGGTCGTGCTGGTCGGCATGTGCACGGGAATGCTGGTTTCGGGACGAGTGATCGACCGGTTCACCCAGCATTCGCGCCGCGTTTATGCGATCGCCCCGGCGCTGTCGTTGGCCATCGCGATGCCATTCTATGCGGCATTCGTGTGGTCGCCGGGTTGGCCGCTCGCGCTCGTCCTGCTGACCATCACCATGTCGTTCAACTACACGTACCTCTCCTGCTCGGTGGCGCTGGTGCAGGAGGAAGTGCGGCCTGACCAGCGCGTTCTGTCGGGCGCGCTGCTGCTGCTCGTGATGAACTTCATCGGGCTTGGCTTGGGGCCGACCTGGGTCGGCGCGGCGAGCGACGGGTTCAAGGCCGCAGGCGACACGCATTCGCTGCGTACCGCTCTCTACACGCTGCTTCCCGCCTATCCGATCGCAATCCTGCTTTTCTTCTGGCTCGCCCGCGTGATCCGGGCGCAGGAAAGGACCCCGGCATGACCCGTTTCCGTTCGCTGACCGCTCTTGGCGCCCTGCTTTTTGCGGTGCCCGCCATGGCGCAGCAATCCGCGCCCGTGGTCGATGCTCCGTCGGGCGCGGTGCGCGGCACGACGGAGGGCGACCTCAACGTGTTCAGGGGCGTTCCCTATGCGGTGCCGCCGGTCGGTGCGATGCGCTGGCGCCCGCCCGCGCCGATGCAACGCTGGAAGGCGGTGCGCGACGCCACCGCGTTCGGCCCCGCTTGTGTGCAGCCGCAGGGCAAATCGGCCTCGGTCTATTCGCCCGCCGCTCCATTACCGGTCAGCGAGGATTGTCTGACGCTCAACATCTGGGCGCCGAAGAACGCGAAGAACGCCCCGGTCTTCTTCTGGATTCACGGCGGCGCCCTCGTCAGCGGATCGAGCCGCGAAGCAACCTATGACGGGCGGCGGATGGCGGAGCGCGGTATCATCGTCGTCTCGATCAATTACCGCCTCGGCGTGCTCGGCTGGCTCGCCCATCCGGGGCTCACGGCGGAATCGCCGCAACACGTGTCGGGCAATTACGGCCTGCTCGACCAGATCGCCGCGCTGAGCTGGGTCCGGCACAATATCGCGGCATTCGGCGGCGACACCAGGAACGTCACGATCGCGGGCGAGTCCGCCGGCGCGCTCAGCGTGATGTATCTGCTCGAATCCCCGCTCGCGCGCGGGCTCTACAGCAAGGCGATTGCCGAGAGCGGCTACATGATCTCGATGCCCGAGCTGAAAAAGGCCGTCTATGGCGCGCCGTCGGGCGAAGCGGCCGGACAAATGCTTGCCGGCGCGCTCCAGGCGCCGGACATCGCGGCGCTGCGCGGGATCGATGCGCAGACCATCACCGACAGCGCCGCCAAGCTCGGCTATGGCCCCTGGGGCACGGTCGACGGCCTCGTCCTGCCGCAGCAGATGGTCGAGGCGTTCGACCAGGGCAAACAGGCGCCGGTAGCGCTGCTCGCGGGGTTCAACCAGGGCGAGATCCGCTCGTTGATGATGCTCGCGCCCAAACCGCCTGCGACCGCGGCCGAATATGAGGCGACGATCCGCGACCGCTATGGCGACCTCGCCGATGCCTTCCTCAACCTCTACCCCGCGGCCGATTACAAAGAGAGCATCATCGCTGCCACGCGCGACGGGCTCTATGGCTGGACCGCCGAGCGGATGGCGCGCAAGCAGACAGCGATCGGCCAGCGCGCCTATCTCTATCTGTTCGACCATGGCTATCCGGCAATGGACAGCGCCGGGCTCCACGCGTTTCATGCCAGCGAATTGCCCTATGTGTTCGGCACGATCGACACGCTCGGCCCCAATTGGCCCAAGATCCCTGATACGCCCGAGGAGCGCGCGCTGTCCGACGCGATGCTCGATTACTGGACCAGCTTCGCGCGCGACGGCAATCCGATCGCGGCCAAGGCGCCGGCCTGGCCGGCTTACGGCACCACCGCCAGTTACATGCATTTCACCGCAACGCCCGAGCCGAGCAAAGACCTGATGCCCGGCATGTACGCGCTGAACGAGACGGTGATGTGCCGCAAAAAGGCGACCGGCAAGATCGGCTGGAACTGGAATGTCGGCCTGGCCGCCCCGCAGATTCCGCCGAGGACGGCAGGGTGCGATTGATCTGCTAGTGGCCGACCGTCCGCGCTGAACGCCTCCCCGGCGAAGGCCGGGGCCCAGCCGCAACACATTCTCGGCAGCGGAATGCCATCTCAACTTCGTCGATGCTGGGCCCCGGCCTTCGCCGGGGAAGCGTATTGGTTGAATGGGATCTGACTTCTTACCGCCCCATCGCGACGGCCGCGATCTTCCCTGCCTCGTAATCCGCGCGCAGTCGATTCTTGTCGATCTTGCCGGAGGCGGCGAGCGGCATCGCCGCGATCTCAGCCACGCGGTCGGGAATCCACCAGTCGGCGACCTTGCCGCACAGCAGGTCGAGCAGCACGCGCGCATCTGCCTTGCCGTCGCTTTCGACGATCAGCACCGGGCGCTCGCCCCATTTGGCATCGAGCCGGCCGATCACCGCGACATGGCGCACCGCCGGATGCGTGCCGACGATCGTTTCGATCTCATTGGGATTGATCCACTCGCCGCCCGACTTGATCAAATCCTTGCCACGCCCGCAGATGGTAAGGTTGCCTGCTGCGTCGATCGTGGCGAGGTCGCCGGTGTCGAAATAGCCTTCCTCATCGAGCGCGTCGCTTTCGGCGCGGAAATAGCGGTCGATCACGCTCGCGCCTTTAACCTTCAGATGCCCCTGGACGCCGCGCTGCTCCGGCAACGTCGCCCCATCAGTATCGGTCAGCTTGAGATCGAGCCCGATCGGCGGCCGCCCCGATCCACGGGCAGGATCGGTGGTGCCGGGCGCGGCGATCGTGCCCACCGGCGACAATTCGGTCATCCCCCAGCTCGTCTGCACTTCGGCACCGAGCTTGTCCTCCAGCCGCCGCATCAGCGCGTCGGGGCAAGTCGACCCGCCGATCACCACGCGTTTCAGACTGGGCAAGTCGATTCCGGTCGCCTCGACATGGTCGGCAAGTGCGAGCCATACCGTCTGCACGCCGACCGCCACGGTCACATCCTCGTCGCGGATCAATCGTGCCAGGCTGGCACCGTCGATCACACGCCCCGGCAGCACCAGCTTGGTGCCTGCCGCCGGCGCCGCGAACGGCAGCCCCCAGCCATTGGCGTGGAACATCGGCACCGCGAGCAGAAGGACATCGCGCGCCGTCAGCGCGATCGCATCGGCTTGGAGCGCGCGCAGCGTGTGTAGGTAATTCGAGCGGTGGGTGTAGACCACGCCTTTGGGGCTGCCGGTCGTGCCCGACGTGTAGCACAACCCCGCCGGCAGATTCTCGTCGAACTCGCCCCACACCACCTCGGCGCCGTGCGCGTCGAGCAGCGCGTCATGGCCCCACAACCCTATATCTGCCCGGCCGACAGCGGCGATGTCGAACGCCGGACTGTCGAGTACGACGACATGATCGATCGACCGACACGCCGCGACCAGTTCGCTTGCGAGCGGTACGAGGTCGGCCGCTACCGCCAGCACGCGGTCCTCCGCCTCGTCGATCATCGCAGCGAGGTGCGCGACGGTCAGCCGCGGATTGAGCGTGTGGCAGACCAGCCCGATCCCCATTGCGGCATAATAGAGTTCGAAATGATGCGGCGTGTTCCAGGCGAGCGTCGCAACGCGGTCGCCCTGATTCATGCCGAGCGCCGCGAGCGCGCCCGACATCCGATTGCTGCGTTCCCTGAGCTCGGCATAGGTC
Source organism: Sphingomonas pruni NBRC 15498 (assembly GCF_001598455.1). Taxonomy (GTDB): domain Bacteria; phylum Pseudomonadota; class Alphaproteobacteria; order Sphingomonadales; family Sphingomonadaceae; genus Sphingomonas; species Sphingomonas pruni. Next base: position 62,462 of record NZ_BCYZ01000013.1, on the reverse strand, counting down.
GCGCGCGCACGCACCTGCCCCGCTTCGGCGCCGACGACCTCACGATCATGGAACCACTTGGCGGCGTGATCCAGGAACTTGTCTACCGTCAGGCCGTAGGGTTGCATGATACCTTGAGAGAAAGCGGGGAAAGAAAGGCCGGGGACCCGCGATTGCACGCGGACGCCCGGCCAGGCTGGGAATCAGAAGGTCTTGAGTACTTTGACGCCGTATTGGCGCGGGGCTCCGGCGAAATAGAGCCCGCTATTGAGCGCCGCGACATAATGCTGGTTGGTCAGGTTGGTGCCATAGGCCGTGATCGTCCAGCTGCCTTTGGCGTAAGCAAGCTGGGCATTGAGGATCTTACGCGCGTCGAGCCGATCGCCGAGGTTGGTATTCTGGAACAGCGTCGCCCACTGGCTGCCGACATAGCCGAAATTGGCGCGCGGTGTGATCGAACTCCCGTCGCCCAATTTAAAGGTATATTCGCCGCTCACGTTGAACGTGACATTGGGCGCATAGGTCTGGCGACGGCCGTTCAGGTTGATGCAGTTCGTGGCGGCGGGCGAGCCGCCCTTGATCGGGTCGCACGCACCGAACGCGGCCACGCGAGGATCGCTGGCGAAGAAACTACCCAGTTCGCTGTGCAGGACGTTGACGCCGGCGTCGAATTTGAAGCCGCCGAGGGTAACCTCCGCCTCGGCCTCGAACCCATAAATCTTGGTTTTGTCGGGGACGTTCAGCTCGATGCCGAAGGTCGGGAAGGTCGGATAGCCGATGATGACCTGGAAATTCTTATAGTCGTTGTAGAAACCGGTCACCGTTGTCCGAACGTGGCCGCCGGCCCAAGTGGCTTTCCAGCCCGCTTCGTACGAGGTGATCGTCTCCGGCTTGAACGGCGCCGGCAGGCCCAGGCCGACCGGGACGTTGAGCCCGCCCGGACGGAAACCGGAAGCGACGAAGCCATAGAGATACTGGTCGCGATTGATCTTCCAGCCCAGCGACGCCTTGTACGAGAAATTGTCCGATGACACCGACTGCACCTGGCTGATCGGCAGGCCATATTGCAGGACGTTGACATAGTTGGTCGAGCGGCTCGCGGTGTAACGGCCGCCGAGTTCCAGCTTCAGGCTCGGCGTGATCTGGAAGCCGACCTGGCCGAAAGCGGCAAGGTTGCGCTCCGGATTGCGGCCCGCCAACTGGTAGAGGCAGGCGGGAACCGTCGTCGTCGGATAGCAGGCGTTGATCGTGAAATTGCTGAACGGCTTCGGGAAGAAATAGGCGTTCCACATCCCGAACCCGCCCAGCAGCCAGGTGAAGCGCTGATTGTCGGGCGAGATGATGTTGAATTCCTGGCTGAACTGCGTCTCGACCACCTTGTCGAAGAAGCTCCAGTTCTTGATCGTCTTGGAGACCGGATCGACGATGTTCGATGCCGTGCCGTCCAGGTCGGCGCGATACAGGGTGGTTCCGTTCTGGAACCCGGTGATCGACCTGAACTTGACGCCGCCGGTCGTATCGTACTCCAGCTTCAGCACCGAGCGCACGAAGGTGTCGCGGGCATCCTGCGGCGCGTTGAGTTGAATATCGTAGAGGTCGCGCTTGAGCGCCGGATAGGCGTCGCTGTGCTGCCAGAACGGAGACGCGGGATAGGCGCCCGAATCGAGCGCGTCGAAATCGGTCTTCCACAATGCCGAGAACTGGCTGCTCGGCTTCCACAGGAAACTCACGCGCCCGGCCAGATAGCCCATCTTGCCGCTGTCGTACGGATAAGCGGTGCCGCCGGCGCCATGAACCTTGAAGAAGCTGTCGCGGCGCTCGGCGAACAGGGCGACCCGCGCGGCGAATGTGTCGCTGATCGGCAGGTTGATCGCGCCCTGCATGCCGGCGTCGTTGTAATTGCCGTAATTGGCGTTGAAATAGCCGTGGATCTCGCCGCCGACGATCGGGTCGTTGGTGTTGACGAACACCGCGCCGCCAGTCGAATTCTGGCCGACGATCGTGCCCTGCGGGCCGCGCAGCACCTGGATGTTGGCGACGTCGAAATAGGGCTCCATCTGGAAATAGCCCGGGAAGGTCGGCACGCCGTCGCGATAGGTGATCACGCCCGTCGTCGTCTGGGTATTGTGCTCGGCCTTGCCGATGCCGCGAATATTGAAATCGTTGCCCTGGCCGAAATTGTTCACCACGACGCTTGGCATCGCGAACTGCAGCGCGTCGACATTGGCGACGCCCTTGTTGCCCAGATCGGTGCCGCTCAGCACCGACGCCGATACCGCGGTCGTCATCAGGTCTTCGCTGCGACGCTGCGCGGTGATGACGATGTCGCCGGGCAAATTGCTGTTGTCGGTCGCTGCCTGACTCTCGTCCTGCGGCGCGGCTGCCGGCGTGGATTGAGGAGCGGTTTGAGCGGCAGCGCCGCCGCTCCAGGTAAGAGCGAGCGCGGATGCGCCCAGCCACAACGCACGAACCTTCATTGCATCCCTCCCACAGATCACATCGCGCTCTCCGGCGCCGGTGCCCGGGAAACTGCCGCAAAGCGCGGCCCGTTGCAATATTAATTCACACAATAGTGAATTAAGTTGTTCCGACGAACCAGGGGGTCGATAATCTGATCGCTTGTCACCCCTCGATGGGACCCGCGGGTCCATCATCGCGGAGGCGATTACGGGAGATCACGATGCTCATCCCAAGGGGCGGCCCTGCGTTGAGCTAGCTATCTCGGAGGCCGTCATGGGCCCGGGTTCAGGATATCGATCGGTCAGTGCCGATCATTGTCGACCCGATCGTAAGCAGCCTGAATATCGGCGGGCGGGTCGTCGTCGCCTTCTTCGGGTAGATCCTTGTGTTTCACCGCAGCCCAGCGCTCGAGCCAGTCCATCCCCTCTTTTTCCGCGACGGTGTCGGGCGTGCGATAAGCGGGGTCGCGCATCGCGCGATCGAGGCTCACTGGGCGCAAACGAAAGCGCCGGAACAAGGATGCGAGATCGTCGATCGAATCCGCGTTGAGGCGAGTGCAATGCAGGAGCATGACCTGGGCGATATCGCGCCCGAACAGGACGCGCCCGCTCCGGATCGACCACTCGATCCGGCGGGCGGTATAAGCCAGATATTCCGCCTTGATCCGCCGTTGGCGCGCGACATCCTTGCGCGCGATGGCATCGTCATAAGGTTCGGCGAACTCCCAGTCGTCCGCATCGACCGTGACCGGTGCGATGCGGTAGCCGTGTCCCGAAAGCCAGCCGTCGATCGTCCGCTTGACCGACATCGGGAAGCCCGTTTCGAGATAGGGATGCCGGAACCAGCGCAGCCTTTGGCCGTGCGAACGAAGAAGGTCAGCGGTGGCCGGCTCGCCGCGAATGATGTCGGCTATATAGGCCTTCGCGCCAAGCGTATTGGGGGATTCATGTGAAAATGTGTGGTTCCCAAGATCCATTCCGGCGTCGAGCCACCGCTTGAGATTGGCGATTTGCCGGTCTCGGTTCAGTTCATCCAGCTTGCCCCCGTTGACGAAGCCCGTCGCGGGGAAATGATGGCGCTTCAGTCCCCGCAGAATCATGACGTTGAGATAATCGACATAGGCTTGATCGTTGAGAATAGTCAGTGCCGGAAGGTCGTCGAACGTGAGCGCGATCCTGCCTTCCCGTGCCCGAGCGGCGGCCGGTTGGCTGACGATCAGAACGGCGACCGCCAGCATCGCCCTGAATAGCGACGTCACCGTACCTATTATCGATCCGCGGCGCCGATGAACGTCACCTCTCCAGTTCAGCGGTCGGCAAGAGGGGTCGCCCGCCATTTGCTTCCCCGCCGACGGGTCAGTTCGATCCCGCAGCGGCTGCAATGGCTCACGTCGAAACCGGACCCTGAAGTCGAATTGCCCCAGTTCATATGCCCCGGATCCGGTAGGTGTCGGCCGAACGAACAAAGAATCTTGCCGATTGCCATTGGATATCCGATCGGATGCGCCGATGTCCTTATACCCCAAGATATAGCCTCATAAGGAGTCGAATCCGTACAAATGGAGGATGCTCGACACGATGGTCGAACCCCGCGTCTTCATCCCGTCGAACCAATTCCTTGGCAAGCGCCAGGGCCACCCATTTCCTCGATAGTCCGACGATCTCCGCATAGGCTCTCGCCATGGCGATCGACAAATCGCGTGATGGCAGCCTGTCGAAATCCGAATTCTCAAGTGCGCCGACCATGTCCGGATCGGCGCCGATTCGCGCGGCGATGTCGTCCAACGACAAGCCGACCCTCAGCCGTCCACGCCATAATGCCTCGCCGGCCTGGATTGAAATCGCCCATCCGGGCGGCTGCGCGCCGCGCGCCGCATGGGACTCGGTCACGAACATCTGCCTGCCGGCTGGGTGAGGAGGATTGACCGCAAATATCGCGTCACGACGGCCATGGCGTCAGTCCAGCGGTGAAAAGCCGAGGCCGCGCAGATATTGCATCTTGATCGCGACGACGGTTACGCCTGGGCCCGCATTGACGAGAGCCTGATCGAGCCGAGGCCTGCTACGGCCCAATGACCGGTTGGCCGGTACCCCTGCCCCGTCGTTCCAAAAGGAGAATTTGTCGCGCTCGACACGATTGTGGCGCAGCATCAGCGCGTAGCGGCCCGGACGCGGCACCCGAATGCAGATTTCAACGCTGCCGACCGCCGGGAGCCGCGACCGGGTGCGGCGGAAGATTTTGCCTTGAGCTATCAGGTCGGTGTCCGCGCTCAGGAAATCGTCCGGTGTCGGGGGATAGAGTTCCAGCCACAATTCCCCGCTGCGGTCCTTCAGCCCTTGAACGTTGACCTGAATGGCTGGGCCACGACCGGCCCTGCACATGTCGGCGTCCTGACCGATCTGTTCGGCTCCCGCCGAAGAGGGATTGATGGCGAGGAAGGAAGCAACAAGGCCGGCGACGAGAATGTTCGAGCGCATCAGATCCGGTCCGGATGGTAAGGAAGGCGATAATCAGACGTCGCCGACCAATCCGACCCACACCTGCCCCTCGCATCTTTCATCGCGCTCGCGGCCGATCGCGGCGACAGTAGACGAGCAGATGTCCATCCTCGCGCGGGGCCGAGAGGATGAGGCGATAATCTCGCGCCAAGGCGCCCGTCACGATCGCGAGGCTGTCGCGGTTCCAGGGCGCCAGCGGACGGTCCAACGTCACCACCACCGGCGGGCGGCGGGCCATGATGCGCCGCACTTCCGCCGCCTCATCGATTCCGGTCGCTCCCTGTTCCGGCTCGTAAGCGAGTGTCGATGGGAAAGCATAAGCGGTCGGCAGACAGGCGTGCGCGAGATGATATAGGATCGAGTCCCCGGCGAAGACGTAAGGGCATTCGTCGCCGTCATTCGCGACCATCGCCTGGGCAACGAGATAGGCCGAACCGCGATCGTCAGGTTCGGTGGCAAGGTGGAAAACGGCCAGCAGCGCGCCGACTATGGCGGTGCCGATCAAGGCCAGCCTGCGCTGTCCCAGCACGGGCGCGGCGATCACCGCCAGCGGCACCATCAGCGGCAGCGCATAATGATCGAAGAACGCGCCGATCATCGCGAAAGCGACCAACGCCGCGACAAGCCAGCCAAAGGCGAGCAGCATCTCCGCCCGGTTCAGCCGCGTCCGCCAGGCCACGATCGCGCAGCCGATGAACGGCGATAATTGCAGCGTCGTGCCCGCCAGCCGCGAGATGATCTTGGCCGCCGGATACCCCTTGCGCAGCGCAACCGACGCAAAGTTGGCGAACCAAAACGCTTGAAAGTCGGCGGGGCCGCGCTCGTAATAGCTCGCGACGACCGCAGCAGTCGGCGCGATACCCAGCGCGACCCAGATCGCGCCGGCGCCGGCCAGCGCCGCCCAGTTTGCCCCCGCGCGCCGCAGGAACCAGAGATGGGCGAGCCCGAAGAACGCGCCTTCGACCATGGGTGTGTATTTGGTCTGGATCGCCAGGCCGGCGAGCAGGCAAGCGGCGCAGCCACTAGCCAGGATCGCCTGCCGATCGGCGCGCCTGGCAAGCTCCGGCAGCCGCAAGGTCAGCAATCCCGCCCCGGCCATGAACAGATTGTAGAAGACCGGCGATTGCCCGCCGCGGCCGCTGAGCAGCGAGAGCCAGAAGATATAGGCCAGGCCGGCCGCTATGGCGCCAGCCCGGCCCGCGCCCAGCCGCAGGCCGCCGAGCGCGATGAGCAGAGCGGTGGCAGCGGCAAACGCGGTCGCGATCACTTGATAAGCCAGGATGCCGTCGCCTGGGAGCAGACGGATCGCCGCGAAGATCAGGAACAGCCCGATGGGCTTGCGGTCCCAGATATCGACGTAGGGAAGCGCGCCATGCAGAAAGTGGTCGGCGACCAGCAGGTAATATTGCTCGTCGACATGGATGATCGGGTTACCGAAGTCGCGCGCCCGAACCGCGATGGCCACCGCCATGAACAGCAGCGCAAGGCCGATGCGCGGCAGCCGCACCGGCGCATTGATTGCTGATCGATCGATGAATGCCGCCGTCGCCACGGCCGATCCACTTAAGGGGCGGTGACGGTGGCGTCATGCGACATATTTTTCGTGATCGAAGTGCGGAATTGCACAATCACGTCGTCTGCTGGGATCGAGCCGCGCGACGAACCCAGTGAGATCACCAGGATCGATTTTTTCGCGTCATTCAGTGCGGATCGCCGGCATGCGCGTCGTCATTTATGTGGGGCGGAAGTGGCGCCGGCACGATCAGGGGGAACCCGCGGAGCGACACGTCGGTCCGGGTCTTGTGCGGCCGCCATCTTCCATCCCGTCCCGCTTCCCATGGACGGCCGTCAATGTATCTCGATCTCGATCCGGTCAGATCCCGCAATGCCAGCCGCATCGACGGGCGGACCGCGCCTGCCTGGAGCATATTGCTACCCTTCTTCAATGAAAGCGACTATCTTCCCGCAACGATCGCCAGCCTTGCGGCGCAATCGGTATCGATGACGCTGATCCTGATCGATAACGGCTCGACCGACGGCAGCGCGATGATCGCGCGCGCAGCGTGCCGCGATCATGGTCTCGATTATCTACTGATCACCGAACCCTTGCCGGGTAAGGTCGCCGCGCTGCGCACCGGTCTCGGTTGGGTGCGCACGCCGTGGGTGGCGACCTGCGATGCCGACACGCTCTATCCGTCGCACTACCTCGCCGCTGCCGAAGCGATCCTGACAAAACCCGGCTGCGTCGCCGCCGGAGCCTATTTCGTCGCGCCGGGTATCGACGAGCGGGCGCGCCAGACCGCGGCGCGTCGGTTCCTGACCGTCGCACGCTTGCTGCCTCGCCAGTCGCATACCGGCGGCGCGGGTCAGGCCTTCCGGACGTCCGCCTTGCGCGCTGCCGGCGGGTTCGATGCCGATCGCTGGAATTACGTGCTCGAGGATCACGAAATCGTTCATCGGGTGATGCGGACCGGCGCAATGGGATATGCGCGCGACTATTGGTGTGCGCCGTCGAAGCGCGACCGCGACCGTGACTCGATCCGCTGGACGTTGCTCGAGCGGCTGGTGTATGCCGCAGCCGCCCCCAAGGCGGGGGATTGGTTCTTCTATTCATTCCTGGCCCCGCGGTTGAGACGGCGACGCCTTCTCAGCAACCGCATCCGTGAACGGCAATATCATCATCTCGAAGGACCGGTATTTGGCCCGCCTCATCCTGTGTTCTGACGATTTCGCCTTTTCGCGCGGCGTTAGTGAGACGATCGCCGACCTGGCGCGTGCGGAAAAGATCAACGCCATCAGCTGCATGGCGGCGATGCCAGGCTGGGGCGCCGACAGCGAGTTGCTCCGCGGCCTGCCCGTCCATGTTCAGATCGGACTCCACCTGACGTTGACCGACGAGGTTCCCCTGACTCCGATGCCGCGGCTGGCCGCCGCCGGCCGATTGCCGGCGATCAACCCGCTCGGCCGCATGGCGGCACGTGGTCGGATACCGCTCGATGAGACGGCGGCGGAGATCGCGGCGCAGTTCGATGCCTTCATCGCGGCGCTTGGCCGTCCCCCTGCCTTTGTCGACGGGCATCAGCACGCCCATGCCCTGCCGGGTATTCGCGACCTCGTCCTGGCCGAAACCGCATTGCGCGCACCACAGGCATGGATCCGCGATTGCACCGACCGATTGGCGGCTATGCTGGCGCGTCCCTTCGCCGGCAAGGCGATCGGCAGCGCCTGGCATTCGCGCGGATTGCGTCGCGCCGCGGCCGCGGTCGGACTCGCGACCAATGAGAGCTTCGCCGGTCATTATGACTTTGCCGGCGACTATCGGGCTCTCTTCCCCCGTTTCCTGCGCAAGCCCGGCGGAACTCATCTCGTGATGTGCCACCCCGGCGCGGGCGTACGACCCGGCGATGCGATCGCTACGGCGAGGTCACGCGAAGCCGAAGCCTTGCGCAATTGGCCGATCGCCGACATGGCCGCCATCGAAGGTCTGGCGTTCCCTGCCTGACCAGGGACGCGACGACGGTGGCAGACGGCGGTCTCAAGGCCATTTTTCTTGCGCAGCGCCCGATGCTGTTGCGTCTGCTGGTCGCCCGACTCGGCAATCGCGAAGACGCCGAGGATGTGTTGCAGGACATGTGGCTGCGGATCGACCGGCTCGCTGCCCAGCCGGTGGCCCAGCCGGCGGCATTCCTCTACCGCGTCGCGGCCAATCTCGCGACCGACCGCCGGATCGCGACCGGCCGTCGCGGCGCGCGCGACGCGGTCTGGATCGATAGCCAACCGCAAGCGGACGAGCTGCCGGACGCAGAACGGACGCTGATGGCGCAGCGCCAATGGCAAGAGGTCGAAGGAGCCATTGCCGACATGCCCGAGCGAATGGCGACTGCACTGCGCATGTTCCGGCTGGAGGATCAGTCCCAACGCGCGATCTCTGAGCATCTCGGAATCAGCGTCAGCGGCGTCGAAAAGCTGTTGCAGCGCGCCTATCGCAAAATTCACGACCGGTTGGACCGATTTGCTGAGGATTCCGAAACGGCGCGTCGTCAGCATGAAGAAAGGGGCGCGGATCGTGCAGGGTGAACGGTCAGACATCGTGGAACAGGCAGTTGGCTGGCATCTTCGCCTCGCCGAGGCCGACGCGCATGGCTGGGCCGAGTTCATCGCTTGGCTGGAAGCCAGCCCCGCCCACGCCGCGGCCTATGACGCGATCGCCACGGACGATCGCCTGATCGATCGCGGGCATTTCCCTACGCTTGGGCCGGCCGCCGGCAACGACAATATTCCGAGCCGCCGCCACCGGCCGTGGCTGATCCCCGGACTGGCGGCAGCCGCCATCGGCGTCGCGATGCTGGTCCCGTCGCTGGTCGCGCCGCGGTCTTATCCTTATGTGGTGGCGACGAAGGCCGGCGAGCGTCGCACGGTCGCGCTGCAGAGCGGTACCCGCATCGAATTGAGCGGCGGTACCGTATTGCGCCTCGATCGCGCCGACCCACGCACCGCGACGCTCGATCGCGGCGAGGCGCTGTTCCATGTCGTCCACGACGCCGCGCATCCATTCACCATGACCGCAGGCGCGATGACGATCCGCGATCTCGGCACCGTCTTCAACGTCGCCCGCGAGGGCAACGACCTGACGATCGCGGTCGCCGAGGGATCGGTACTGCTCCAACCCGACGGTGAAGCGCGAAGGCTCGGCGCAGGCGACTCGCTGGCGCTGCGCGACAACGGGCGAGAGGTCGTCGTCAATAGGGTCGCGCCCAAGCTGATCGGCGGCTGGCGCACCGGCATGTTGAGCTTCGACAGCCGAAAGGTCGGCGACGTCGTCGCGGCGCTCAAGCGGCTCTACGGATTCGAACTGGAACTGGACAGCCGCTTGTCCCAGCGCCCCTTTACCGGCATGGTCCGTTTCTCGGGGGTCGCCGAGCGGGATATCCCGCATCTGGCAGAGATGATCGGGGCAACGTGGCGGCGTGACGGTGAGCGATGGGTCCTGTCTGACGGGGCGTCGATCCCGCGCTAATGGGCGTCGATTTCGGCGACAACGCCCTGGCCTTGCTGCCTTCCTGCTCGCACTGGGGACTTGCTCGCCCGCGACCGCCCTTGCTCGCGACGTCCCGATTTCGATTCCGCCGACCACCCTCGACATCGCCCTGGTGACGCTGGCGCGCGAAACAGGGGTCGAGATCATCAGCACCGAATCGGGATTGCGATCAATCCGAACCGAACCGGTCCTGGGACACATGCCGGTGCGCAAGGCGCTCGACCGCCTCCTTGCCGATACCGGCTATCGCGCGATCGCGATCACCGGCGGCTATCGTATCGTGCGGGCGCCGGCTCGCGCGGCGCCACGCAAGACACGACCGGCGGTGACGTCGTCGCCGTCCTCCCCGCAGCCCGACATCATCGTCACGGCCAGCAAACAGCGCATCTCGCTGTTGCGCTACCCCGGGAGCCTCATGGTGACCGAGACGGAACGATCGCCCCCCTCGGCGGCGGGAACGATGACCGACCTCGCCCCTGGCATCCCGATCCTGCAAAGCACCCAACTGGGCGCCGGACGTAACAAGGTATTCATCCGCGGTATCGCCGACAGCAGTTTCAGCGGCACCACGCAGTCGCCAACCAGCATTTATCTCGACGACGTGCAACTGACCTATTCCGGACCCGATCCCGGCTTGCGGCTATATGACATGCGCCGGATCGAAATATTGGAGGGCGCGCAGGGCACATTATACGGTTCGGGCGCGATCGGGGGCGTGATCCGGCTGACTTCCAACCCGGCCGATCTCTCTGCGATAGCGGGCGCGGCGTCGAGCGGCGTCACCGCGACGCAAGGGGGAAGCACCGGTTTCGATGTCGCCGGCATGGTCAACCTGCCGATACTGAAGGACCGGATGGGGATGCGCGCGGTCGCCTATACCGTCCATGAGGGCGGCTATCTGGACGATGTCAGACGCGGCCTGAGGAACGTCAACCGCAGCGACACCGTCGGAGGACGGCTGGCGTTACGGATCGACCCCGGCGCCGGCTGGCGGATCGAGGCGAGCGGGGCGGGGCAATGGATCGACACGCGAGACGGCCAATATGCCGAAGCCGCAGAGGGGCCGTTGACGAGGCGCTCGCGCATAGCTCAACCGTTCGACAACCGCTTGCTGTTCGGTCGCCTGACGGTCAGCCGGGAGTGGGACAGCGGGCTGCGACTCTTTTCGGCGACGGGCATCGTCGGCTATCAGTCGACAGACCAGTTCGATGCCACGCCGCGGCGCCCGCTTAGTTCGAAGTCGCCGCCGGTCATGTATATCGCGAACCGCGACAAATGGTTGTTGAGCCAGGAAACGAGGCTGTCGCGCTCGTTGCCGAACGGCAATTCCTGGGTCGTGGGCTTCACCCTAGCCAGGGATCAGGACATATTGTCGCGCGCCGTCGGTTCGCTGGGGAATTCGTTCGACATTATCGGCGTGACCAACGTCACCAAGGCTGCCTCGTTGTTCGGCGAGGCGACGATTGCCCTGTTGCCGAGTCTTTCGGTCACCGCCGGCGGACGTGCCACCATGGCCCGAACCGATGGCGATCCCTCGTCCGCCCCGCAATCGGCGAATTTCGTCAAAGGCCGGTTGAGCCGGCGATTTGATCCGACATTGGCCTTTTCGCTGCAAGTCTCGCCGCGTCTTGCCTTGTTCACGCGGTTCCAGACCGGATACCGAACGGGGGGGCTCGCGGTCGCGACCGGCGTTGGCCGGGTTGCCGATTATCGATCCGACGCGATCACCGTCGGCGAAATCGGGATGCGCAAGCTACGCGACGGTCCGATGGGCCTGGCATTTTCGGGCAGCATTTCGATGGCGCTCTGGAGCAACATCCAGGCGGACCTGATCAACCGTCGTGGCCAGCCCTATACCGACAATATCGGAAATGCCCGGATCGAAGCGGCCGAATGCACAATCGACTGGGTACCGGTCGCAGGCCTGCACGCCGAGGCTTCCTTCCTGCTTACGGCCAATGAAGTCTCCGGCCCGATCGCCGATCAGTCGACGCGCAATAACCGTCGATTGCCGGAGACGCCGCCGTTCGCCGGTCATTGGGGCTTGTCGTACGAATGGGCCACGCGCGGACTTGCGCCGCGAATCCGAATCGGCGCCGATTATGTCGGCCGATCCGTTCTCGGCACGGGCGACCTTCTCGACGTGAGCCAGGGAAATTACTGGCTTTTGGGCCTGTCGGCCGGTGTGCGTCGTGGCGGATTGCGGGTCGATCTTGCTGTCGACAACCTGACCAACAGTGCGGCAAATCGGTTTGCCTATGGCAATCCGTTTTCGCTGACCTATCGTGACCAGACCACGCCGTTGCGCCCCCGTAACGCCAGGTTAGGCATTGGTTTTGGCTGGTAGATCGCATCGTGGCTCCGCGCCTGGCCTGGCCGCGCCACGCCGGCCCCTATGGACGAGATACACAAAAGCCTCGGGAAACCGGAGTTTCCCGAGGCTTTCGATGGTGGGCGTGGCAAGGATTGAACTTGCGACCCCTGCGATGTCAACACAGTGCTCTACCACTGAGCTACACGCCCACGGGGAGGGCGCCCTGTAGCGGCGCTTCCGCCGCTGTGCAAGCGAGTTTGTCATGTGACGGTGCCGGCCCGCTCCCCCACCCGGCCACCCAATTAATTATCCTTTGGGAGGCCGGGTGGGGGAGCGGGCTGGCACCGTTTTATTAAAGCCCGCCGTTGGCGCTTTCGACCTCGAACAGGCGGTCGACCTCGATCACGAGATCTTTAAGATGGAACGGTTTGGATAGCACGCGAGCGTTGGGCATCTGCTTGCCGGCGCGCAGGGTTACCGCGGCGAATCCGGTGATGAACATTACGCGCATATCGGGCGCGATGTCGGACACCTTTTGCGCCAATTCGATCCCGTCCATCTCAGGCATGACGATGTCGGTCAGCAGCAAATCGAAATGCTCGGTTTCGATCAGCGGCAGCGCGGCAGTGCCGCGATCGACGGCGGTAACGGCATAGCCCGAGCGTTCGAGCGCGCGCGTCAGATATTCGCGCATCACCGAATCGTCTTCGGCCAATAAAATCCTGATCATGCCCGTCCGCTGCCTCGTGTCCCGCGAAGCTTTTTATGCCCCAAGGGCTTAAGATTTTCCAGCGTCGCGCGACGATTGCCCCGATGCGATACGACGAGTAGATTTGCCGGCATGGCAGTTCCCTCGTTCGACCGCGTCGGACCAATCCCGCCGGACAGCCCGGTAATCCTGTCGGTGCCGCATGCCGGGCGCGATTATCCGCTTCAGTTGCGCGCCGCCGCCGCCGTGCCGGTCGCGTCGATGCTGGCGCTGGAGGATCGCCATGCCGACGATGTCGCGCTGGCCGCGCGGATCGACGAGACCGTGTTCGTGCAGCGCCGCGCGCGCGCCTGGATCGACCTCAATCGCGGCGAGGACGAACGCGACCCGATGATCGACGACGGCGCGCGGCCGATTCCGGCCGGCGCGGCGGCAACCAAATTGCGCAGCGGGCTGGGCCTGGTGCCACGACGATCGGCGCCCGGTATCGCGATCTGGAACCGACGGCTGGGCGACGACGAGGTGCGGCAGCGCATCGCCCAGGATCACCGACCCTATCACTCCGCGCTGGCCGAGGCGCTAGCGGCGGCGCGCGAGCGGTTCGGGGCCGCTTTGTTGCTCGATATACATTCGATGCCGCCATTGCCCGGAGGGGCCGCCGCGCGCGTGGTAATCGGTGACCGCTTCGGCCGCAGCGCGGGCGGACGGCTGGTCCATCGGCTGGAAGGGGAAGTCGTCGCCGCAGGCCATCGCGCGGCGCTCAACACGCCCTATCCGGGTGGGTATATTCTGTCCCGCCACGGCCGCCCCCACGAGCATATCCACGCGATCCAGATCGAGATCGACCGGCGACTTTATCTCGACCCCAGCCTGACCGCGCCTGGCAAGGGTCTGGCCGGCACCGCCGCCTTGCTACGTCGAATGATCGATGCCGCCACCGATGAGTTGTTGACTGGTGGGCTGGCACTGGCGGCCGAGTGAGGCCGGAACCAACAAAAAAAGCACTTATTGAGGTTGCAGCGAGAGCAACAGTTCGGGTGCGAATAATACGCCTTCCAGACCGTAGCTGCTTTCCCAGCTAATCTGGAAATCGCCGATCGCCGGACCACGGACGGAACGCCACCTGGATTCGGACGTGACGGCAGCGATTGTCAGACTGGAAACGATCGATCCGGCATCTCCGGTGAGCGAGACCCCGCTGACCCGTCGAAGGGCGATCGTTATCAGCGCGTGCTTGTCCAGAACGACGAAGCCCCGATCGTCGACCTTGTCGGTCATTCGGAAGGCGGCAAGCACGAGTGTTGCCGAATTGTTAGCCAGTTCCAGGCGTTCCAGCGTGGCATCGTGGAAAGAGGGTGCGAAGCCGAACCAGTCGACCACCTCGGCGCCGCCGGGAAGCATACGCAAGAACTTCTCATAGGAAGTCGCTGAATCAGCCGCCGGCCCGGTCATCGCCATCTGTTATGCAGCCGCCCAATAAAAAACCACCTCGGGCAAATGCCCGAGGTGGCCAAGGTTCAGGGAGGAGACACGCTCGAAAGCGTGTCTGCACGACCTCGCGAAAGGGGGGACACGAAGCCGTACTCAAGCAACATAGGTCGATGAGATTACCGTTTCAAGACTCGGACTTGAACGTTCTCAACGGAGAATTTCATCCGTTTCGGTTCAATCCCGGCGCCATCCGGGCAAGCACGCTGTCACGCAGTAGAAAATGGTGGCGCAGTGCCGCCGCGATGTGCAGCACGACCAGCGCGAGCATGATATAGCCGATCACGCCGTGGAGATTGCTGCCCAGCTTCGCCGCCGCGCCCGATATCGGCAGCGGCGGAACCGGGAACAGCCAGAACCATGCCATCGGGCGCAGCCGCGCCGGGTTGGACGACAGCATCCAGCCGGTCAGCGGCAACGCCAGCAACAGCGCATAGAAGGCCCAGTGCGTCGCCTTTGCCGCCGTCCGCTCCCAGCCCGTCACGTCGGCTGGCAGCGGCGGCGGTCGATGCATCAGCCGCCAGCCCAGCCGCAGCAGCGTCAGTGCCAGCACGGTGATCCCGATCGACTTGTGGACCGGCATCACCCATTTGATGCCGTCGAGCAGCGATTCGTGGAACAGCCCGAGCGCGAGGTTGACGAGGACCAGGAGCGCAATCGCCCAATGGAGCCAGATCGCGCCCCACGAATAGCGGTCGGTTCGGATCAGCGTCATCCTCGTCACTCAGCGCGCCCGGACACCGTCAGGCGACGAGCTGCGGAGCCGGCATCAGCCCCAATTGCATCTGGCGCGTGAAGATCTCGCGCATCACCGACAACGAGAACAAATGCGCGTAGATCAACGGCAGCAGGCCCGATTGGGTCATCTTGCGCAGCTGGTCGCCGCGCAGTTCGTTGAGCTTCTGTTCGTTGACCATGCGGAAGCCCGAATAGACGAACGGCTTGTCGGCGCCGTCCGGCTGGATCGTCACTTCGCCGTCCATCAACAGGTCGAGTTCGCGCAGCTCGTTCATGAATGCCGCGGTACGCGCGCCGGCTTCCTCGAACTGCTGATTGAACTCGAGGATGTTCTTGGTGACGTCGGTCGGCGCGCCGTCGGCGAACAGCGGCTCACCGTCGTCGAACGCACCGATCGTCTCCGAGCTCGGATCGAAGCACAAAGTCAGCTCTTCGGCTTCCGGACGGAGGCGTGCGAGCAAATACGGATAGCGGCGGATATAGGCCGGCACATAGGTATAGGGCTCACGCAGCTGGCCCTTCTCGTCGATGAAGACGTTGACGCCCTCGTTCAGGCCCATCAGCGCCAGCGGCACGCCATCATCGCCTTGCGAGAAGACGATCGGCATGTTGCGCTGCGCCATCGGGAATTCGTCCACGGTCAGCGGGATCGCGTGCTGGTTGGCCAGAAACGGCGCGCCGTTGGACGGGCGGATGCGAAAATTGCCGTGCTGTTCGCTCGAAAGCGGCTCGAGCGCATTATAGAAAAGCGGAAGCGACTGCGGCGCGCTGGCCATTATCCTACTCCAATCGAATCTCTTGAACGCGGCTCCCCCAAGAAGCCGCACGTGGCCGTGCGCCCTAAGGGGTGGCGCCGTCGGGCGCAAGGATAACGAGCTTGCCCGGATTCATCAATTCGCTCGGATCAAAGGCCCGTTTGATCGCTCGCAACGCCATCATCCGCGCCGGCGAGGACAGGCGAGCCAGCTCGTCCCGCTTCAGCTGGCCGATGCCATGCTCGGCCGAAATCGATCCGCCGGCGGCGACGACGAGATCGTGGACGAACGCCGAGATGACATGGCCATCCTGATCGTACCAGCGGGGACCGTCGGTGTCGACCGGCGCCCGCACATGGAAATGGACATTGCCGTCGCCGAGATGGCCGAACCCGGCCGCGTGCGTTCCGGGAAAGCGCGCCTCCACTGTCCTCGCGCCTTCGGTTAGGAAGCGCGGCATGCCGGCGACGGGTACCGAGATGTCGTGCTGTAAGGCGGGCCCTTCGGCACGCGACGCTTCCGGGATGGTTTCGCGGATTTTCCACAAGGCGTCGGCTTGCGCCTCGCTTGCCGCAACGACCGCATCCTCGACCTCTCCTGCCGCGAGTGCGTCGCCGATCATCCGTTCGAGCAGAGCCGTCGGCGGCTCGTCCGAGGGCGCCGCACGCGTCGCTTCGATCAGGACGTGCCAGCCATGATTGCCGCCCAGCGGCGTGCGCGTGGCGGGGAAATGGCGGATCACCGCATCGAGAAAGCTTTGCGGAATGATCTCGAAGCTCTCGACCGTCTGGGTAGCGGCCTGCAGCCGCCGCAACAGCGCCAGCGCGCGTTCGGGATCGGCCAGGCCGACCCAGGCCACCGCCCGATCGAGGATCGCCGGGACGAGCCGTAGCGTTGCCGCAGTGATCACCCCGATCGTGCCTTCCGCGCCCACCAGCAACTGGTTGAGATCGTAGCCGCGATTATCCTTCTTGAGCGCGGCGAGCCCGTTGTGGACGGTACCGTCGGGGAACACCGCCTCGACCCCCGCGACCAGCCCGCGCATCGTCCCGAACCGCAGCACCTGCGTGCCGCCAGCGTTGGTCGAGGCTAGGCCGCCGATCGTTGCGCTGCCCTTTGCGCCCAGGGTGAGCGGGAAGCGCATTCCCTCGGCCAGCGCCGCGTCGTGAAGATTGGACAGGATCACGCCTGCCTCTGCCACCGCCAGGGCGTCGGCCGGCCGGAGCGAGCGGATACGGTTCAGCCGCCGCGTCGACAGGATCAGCGCCGAGCCGTCGGTCGGCGGCGTGGCACCGGCGACCATCGACGTATTGCCTCCCTGCGGCACCAGCGCGACGCCAAGCTCGCGCGCCCTGTCCACGACCAATTGCACCCCCGGGACCGTGTCGGGCGCCAGGATCGCAGGGCTGCTGCCATGAAAACGGCCGCGCCAGTCCGTCAGCCACGGGGCGATATCCGCCGGATCGGTGACGACTGCCTTTTCGCCCAGCGCTGCGCGGACGGCGGCGACCAACTCGGCCTGTGCGGGTGTCATGGCAATGGCGCTAGCATGGCCGGGCGCGCGCATCCAATTCATTGCGTGTTCAAATTATGGCCTTACCAAGGCGCGCTTCATGCCGAATCCGTCCCTTGCCGCCTTTGCCTTCATTGCCTCCATCGCCGCGGCCGCTACTCCCGCGCCCGCCGGCCAGGTGACCGGCATCGAACTGGCGCAAGTGACGATTCGCGGACGGATCATCATCCGCGTCCCCAGCAGATTGCGTGGCGCGCCCGCCCAACAACCCACACCGGTGCGACCGATCAAATGGGCCGAGAAAAAGGGTCCCAAGTGCATCGCCGCCGACCAATTGGGCGGGGCGATCGTCGCGGCCGATTATGTCGATCTGGTGTTGCGCGGCGGCGACCGCGTCCGGGCAGAGTTGGACGGCGATTGTTCCGGGCTGGGTTATTACGGCGGTTTCTACGTCAAACCGTCGGCCGACGGCCAGGTCTGCGCCGGACGCGATTCGATCCGTACGCGCTCGGGCGACCAATGCACGATCAGGAAATTCAAGAAACTGGTCGCCAAAAAGTGAGTCGTTGACGCCTCACGGCGCCGAGCGGCACCGGCCCACTCCCCCACCCGGCCTTCCAAACAGCGTATCTTATGGGAGGCCCGGTGGGGGAGTGGGCGGAGCAGCCCGAGGTTCCGGCGATGCGCAACATCGTTGGAATGGCTGCGAAGGGCGGTGCCGCGACCGAAACTCGCGCTTCCGCAAGTTTCGCAAAAAGACGCTCAAGCTTGACTTTCGGCAACTGATCGGCAAGCGCGCACGTTGTTGGATGGCGCACCTGCGCGCCGCCCATTTTTCCGGATTTATGGATGCCCTTTGCCGACCTCGGCCTTTCAGATGAGTTGCTCCGCGCCGTAGGCGAGTCGGGCTATACCGAACCGACTCCGATTCAGGCCGCCACCATTCCCAGCGTGCTGATGATGCGCGACATCATCGGTATCGCCCAGACCGGCACGGGCAAGACCGCCGCGTTCGTGCTGCCGATGATCGATATCCTGGGCCATGGGCGCAGCCGCGCGCTGATGCCGCGCAGCCTTATCCTCGAGCCGACGCGCGAATTGGCCGCTCAGGTCGCCGAGAATTTCGAGAAATACGGCAAGTATCACAAGCTCTCGATGGCGCTGCTGATCGGTGGCGTGCAGATGGGCGATCAGGTCAAGGCGCTGGAAAAGGGCGTCGACGTGCTGATCGCAACGCCGGGCCGGCTGATGGACCTGTTCGAGCGCGGCAAGATCCTGCTGACCCAGTGCAACCTGCTGGTGATCGACGAAGCCGACCGCATGCTCGATATGGGGTTCATTCCCGATATCGAGAATATCTGCACCAAGCTCCCGGCCAATCGCCAGACGCTCCTGTTCTCAGCCACGATGCCGCCGCCGATCAAGAAGCTGGCCGACAAGTTCCTGTCGAATCCCAAGACGATCGAGGTCGCGCGCCCCGCCACCGCCAATATCAACATCACCCAATATGTGGTGCCGGTCGGCAGCGCGAGCCACGCCAAGCGCGCGGCGCTGCGCCAGTTGCTGGGCCAGGAAGAGGTCAAGAACGCGATCATCTTCTGCAACCGCAAGACGACGGTGCGCGAGCTCAACAAGAGCCTCAGAGGCTATGGCTTTTCGAGCGGTGAGATTCATGGCGACATGGAACAACCGCAGCGGATCGCCGAGCTCGAGCGGTTCAAAAAGGGTGAGATCAACATCCTAGTGGCGTCCGACGTCGCCGCGCGCGGGCTCGACATCAAGGGCGTCAGCCACGTCTTCAATTTCGACGCGCCCTGGCACCCGGACGATTATATCCACCGCATCGGCCGCACCGGCCGTGCCGGGGCAACCGGCGTCGCCTATACCTTTGCGTCGAGCGCGGATGCCGAGAATATCGATAATATCGAGAAGCTGACCGGCATGAAGATCCCCCGGCTGGAAGGCGGCCCGCCGCCCGAAGCCGAGGAGGCACCGCGCGGACGCTCCGCAAGAGAGGAAAAGCCGAAACGCGCGCGCGCCGCGCCGCGCCGAAAGGCCGCCGAGGAAGAAACGCCCGACGCGCCTGCACCGCGCGCGGAAAAGCCGGCGCGCCGCGAGGAACCGCGCCCGCGCAGCGATCCGCCGCGCCATCCCCGGGAAGAGCCACGCTCCCGCAACGACGACCGCCGCCCGCGCCGCGGCCGCGAGCAGGACGATGGTCCGGACGAAGGCTGGAACGGGCCGGTGCCCGACTTCCTCAGCGTGGTGCTGACCAGCGACTGAGGCACGCGTGAGCCTGCCCGACTTCATCAGCCTGGTGCCGGTCGAACCGATCGTCAGCCCGTGCGTCAATATCTGCCGGATCGGCAAGGACCGGCTATGCGAAGGCTGCCGCCGCACGGTCGACGAAGTCGCGCGCTGGACGAGCATGACGCCGGCGGAGCGCGATCGAGTGATGGCGGAACTGCCGGAGCGCTAGGCGGCAGGCCAATCAATTGCACGCTTCCCCGGCGAAGGCCGGGGTCCAGTACCGACGAAATGAGAAGGCATCCCCACTCATCGTCTTCATCGCCGCTGGGCCCCGGCCTTCGCCGGGGAAGCGTATTTCCTTTGGACGCGATCAACCTCTGGAATTGCTGCGGAAGCCAGAGTTCAAGGTCCCGGGCGAATCCCTTCGCAACTCTGGGCTCCTGCGTTCGCAGGAGCACTGCGATGTCAGGCGAGCTGGTTGGTTTCCATCAGCGCATCGTCCAGTTCGTTCGCCCGCTGATAGGCATCGCGCGAGGTCAGTCGCGCTGCATAAGCGGCGAAAGCGTCGCGCTTCGGGATCGAGCCGAACTGGTTGCCCCAGATTACCTGCGCGCCGACATAGACATCCGCCATCGTAAAGGCGTCACCGGCCACATAATCATATCGCGACACGGCGTGTTCGAGCACCTCGATCGTCTGGTCGTAATTGCCGTAACCGAACATCCTGCCTTGGTCGGCCTGGGGGACGAAGCCGGCACTATTGTTCGTCACGGCATGTTCGACGGGACCGGCAGCGAAGAACAACCAGCGGTAATAATCGGCGCGATCGGCCAGCGCGGGCGCCAGACCCGCATCGGGAAAGGCATCGCCGAGATAGGCACAGATCGCCGCGCATTCGGTGACGATCTTGCCCTTGTGCTCGATCGCCGGCACCTTCCCCATCGGGTTGATCGACAGGTAATCGTCGCTCTTCATGCTATCGGCATAGTTCATCACACGGACTTCGTAATGCGCGCCGACTTCCTCCAGCGCCCAGCGGGCGATGCGGCCGCGCGACATCGGGTTGGTGTACAAGATCAGGTCGCTCATCGTCCTCTCCCTCGGGAACATTGGCGGGCGGGATGCCCGCCGGTCACAGCGCCTTCTGGAACAATGCCAGTTGACGCTCCCAGGCGCGGTCCGCCTGCGCCGCGTTGTAAACCTTGCTATCGGGCGGGCACCAGCCGTGCATCGTGCCTTTATAGACCTCGATCTCGGCCGGCAGCTTGGCGTCGTCGAACGCTTTCCTCAGCACATCCTTGTCGGTCGGCGCGCGCTGGTCGTCATTCTCGGCGATGGCGATCAGGAAGCTCGCTTTCATCTGCGGAATCAGCGCGTTGGGGCTGTCCGGTTTGTCACCGACTAGCCCGCCGCCATGGAACGTCCCGCCCGCGCGATAGCGGTCGGCGCGCGCGGCGACGGTGCGGAACACCATCGGCCCGCCCATGCAATAGCCAGTGCTGGCGAGCCCGCGCTTGGTGTCGACTTCCTTCTGCGCATCGAGGAACGTCGTGAACGCCTTGGCGTCGCTGACCGTCTCGGCCGGCGTCAGTTTCTCGACGAACGGCATGATCTTCGCCCGCACCTCGGGTTGGTCGAACGATTCGCCGGACTTGAGGAACGGTGCCTTGGTCGAGCGGTAGAATTGGTTGACCACCAAAACGGCATAGCCCGACTGCGCCAGCCGCTCGGCCATCTGCCGGAAAGCCGGACGCAGGCCCATGATGTCGGGCCAGATCAAGACGCCGGGATGCTTGCCCGTCGCCGGCGCGACGAAATAGGCGTCGGCCTTCCCCTCGGGCGTGTCGATCACGACATCGCGGCCCTTGATCGACGCGGCATTGGCGGGAACCGGCAGCACCGCCATCAGTCCCGCGACTCCGGTCATCATTCCGAACTGGCGGCGCGACGGATGGGCAATGCCCAGGAAACGATCATTATCCTCCGCTGTATGCTCGTCGCACATGCGATCTCTCCCTGGGTGGCTCGATTCGGACTCATCCTATGACGATGCGACGCTCCGCGCGAGCCGCGCCGGCGTTCAGGTCACGCGCCAGCGCCACACGCCGTCGCTGCCCGTTTCGCGCTTCGCCCGTCCTTCGACCTCGAGGCGCTTCAAATGCGCCATCGCCTCGCCAGTCGCCATGCCGAGCACCTCCTGGCCGATCGCCCGGCGGAACAGGCGGCCGAAGCAATCGACCACCCGGCGCGGCTCCTCCAGGAACACCTCGAGCTCGTCGAGCCGCGAGCGATGCTCGCGGTCCATCGCGTCAAGGCGTGTGTGAAGATGCAGGAAGGGGTCGCCATGCCCCGGCAGGGTGAGCACGTCGGGGGGAACCTCGCGCTTCAACTTGGCGATCGAGTCGAACCATTCGCCCAGCGGATCGGCGTCGGGTTCGGTGATACCGAGCGAGACGTTGGGACTGATCCGCGGCAGGACTTGGTCGCCGGCGATGAATACCTTACCCGCCTCGTCGAGCAGGCAGGCATGCTCGGGACTGTGCCCCGATCCGGTGATCACCCGCCAGGCGCGCGCGCCGATCGTGATCGTCTCCCCATCGACCATCCGGCGATATGACAAGGGCATCGGCCGGACGATGCGCCCGAAATTCGACCAGCCGCGCGCCGCGGCCAGGTCGATCTGCTCGTCGCTCCAGCCGCAGCCCCGGCGGAAATCATTGACCTCTTGCGGTGTCTCGGGCCGGGCATCGGCGACCAGCATCTGCGCGGTCAGCCACTCGCCGCGCGTCATCCATAAAGGCGCCTGGTGATGGTCGCACATCCATCCGGCGAGCCCGATATGGTCGGGGTGGAAATGCGTGCCGATCATCCGCGTCACGCGCACGCCGGCGAGCGGTCCCTTGAACACCGACTTCCACGCCTCTCGCGTCTCGGTCCGGTTCATCCCGGCATCGACCAGCGCGACCCCGTCGCCGCGGGCGTCACTGTCGTCGATCAGCCAGCAATTGATGTGCTTGAGCGGTCCGGGGACATTCAGCCGGACCCAGCGCACCCCCGGCGCAACCTGCATCACCTCCCCATCGCCGGGCTCTTTCCCGCCGAACGGATAGGTCAGGCCCTTATGGCTGGTGGGAACGAAGCTCTCGTCGGCGACGAACGCGGCGTCGGGCGTGCGGGCGGTGGCCATGATCGGGCGGTAGCAAGCGTCGCGATGAGATACCAGCGAAACGAATCGATGCCTCTTCGCCTACAAGTGTTCCGATACCCAGAAATCGAACATGACATGTTCCATGGAGCATTCTAGGCCCCGCGTATGGCCTATCTTTATCTCGCCATCGCGATCGTCGCCGAGGTGATCGGTACGTCGTTCATGAAGACATCGGCGGGATTCACGCGGCCGGGCCCCGCAATCGTGACGATCCTAGCTTATGCAATCGCATTCTACGCGCTGTCGCTGACATTACGCACGATCCCGACCGGAATAGCGTACGCGATCTGGTCCGGCGTGGGGATCGTGCTGATCGCAGGCGTCGCCTGGATATTCCAAGGCCAAAAGCTCGATATCGCTGCGCTGGTCGGCATAGCGCTGATCATCGCCGGGGTGACCGTCATGAACCTGTTCTCGCGCGCCGCGCCGCACTGACCAATCGGCCTTCGGCAGCAAAAAGGGCGGCGGACGGAGGTCCCCCGCCCTTTCCTGTTCGCCGAGGCGCGCTTCGGCGGATCAATGCTTGAACAGCGTCTCCGCGGTATGCACCACCGGTGCCGCTTCGCCTTCACCCTCGCCCGCCGCGGCTTCGGCGTCGCGTGCGGCCTGGTCGCGCTCGGCGCGGAGCTGTTCGATCAGCGCCTCGCGGTCGCCCTCCAGCCTTGTGTCGACCGGCGCCTCGATGCCGTGCGCCTTGGCCGCCTTGGTCACCGCGGCGTCGAGCTCGCGCTGCGTCGTCAGGCCGAGCGTCACCGGATCCTTGGGGGTGATGTTGGCGATGTTCCAGTGCGTGCGGTCGCGGATCGCCGCGATCGTCGTTCGCGTGGTGCCAATCAAGTTGGAGATCTGGCCGTCCGAGATTTCCGGGTGGTTGCGGATGATCCAGGCGATGCCGTCCGGCTTGTCCTGGCGCTTCGACACCGGGGTGTAGCGCGGCCCCTTGGTGCGACGGATCTGCTCCGGGCCCTTCGACATCTTGAGGACGTAGTTCGGGTCCTTCTGGCCCTTTTCGATCTCGTCCATCGTGAGCTCATGCGCGCGTACCGGATCGCGGCCGGTCAGCTTGGTCGCAGCAGTGTCGTCGGCGATCGCCTGGATCTCCAGGATGTGCAGGCCGCAGAATTCGGCGATCTGCTCGAAGCTGAGCGAGGTATTGTCGACCAGCCAGGAAGCGGTCGCATGGGGCATGAGCGGCTGAGCCACGAAAATCTCCGTCAGAAATAAATAGGGCCGCCCCTCGCGGAGCGGCCTGTCGTTGCGCTCGACTTAATCCGATTGGCCGCGCGGGGCAAGCTTTACGCCGCCAGCGCCTCGTCGCCGCCAACCGGCACCAGCGCATGCAGGAACTGATGCGCGCTCTTGGCCCAGGTGAAGCTCTGGCCATAGGCACGGCATGCGGCGCGGTCGAGGGTCAGCGCCGCGGCGATCGCCTGGTCGAGATCGTCATGCATCGCGCCGGTTTCGGGCGTCAGTACGTCGATCGGCCCGGTGACCGGATAAGCGGCTACCGGTGTGCCACAGGCGAGCGCCTCGATCATCACCAGCCCGAACGTGTCGGTCTTGCTGGGGAAGACGAAGACGTCGGCGGCAGCATAAGCGGCGGCGAGGTCGGCGCCGAATTTGGGTCCGAGGAAATGCGCGTCGGGATATTTGGCCTTGAGCGAGGCGAGCGCCGGACCGTCGCCGACGATCACCTTGGATCCCGGATGCTTGGCGGTCAGGAACGCCTCGATATTCTTCTCGATCGCGACGCGGCCGACATAGAGTTGGATCGGGCCTGGCAAGGCGCGGATCGCGGGATCGGGCGTCGGATCGCCAAAGGTCGACAGGTCGACGCCACGGCCCCAATGGCGGATCTGGGTCAGACCATGCGCCTTGAGCGTCTCGGCAATCGAGGCGGTGGAGGCGAGGATCGACTGAGCGGGCGAATGGAACCAGCGGATATAGCGCCACACCCATTCGGGGTTCACGCCGGTACGCGCCGCGACATAATCGGGGAATTGCGTGTGATAGGCGGTGGTGAAGGGGAAATCGCGCGCCAGGCACCAGCGCCGCGCGGCAAGACATACCGGCCCCTCGGTCGCGAGGTGGATCGCCTGGGGGCTGAATTCCTCCAGCATGCGGCCGACCGATCCGGTCGAGGCGAAGGCCAGCCGGATTTCGGGATAGGTCGGACAGGGCATCGAGTAGAACAGATCTGGCGATACGATCAGCACATCATGCCCCTGACGCATCAATTCGTCGCGGACCGACTGCAAGGTACGCACGACGCCGTTGACCTGCGGGCTCCAGGCATCGGTGACGACCGCGATCCGCACGTTCGTCAGGCCGCCGCTAGCGTCAAGCAGGGGACTTGGGCCTGCCTTCCTTTGATTTCGTCGGCCCAGTGCAACACCTCCATCCGACCATCGAAATGCTCGACCAATGCGGTACAGCCTTCGACCCAATCGCCGTCGTTATAATACTGAACGCCGTGAATTTCACGGTATTCCGCAGTGTGGATATGGCCGCACACCACGCCGTCGACGCCGCGATGCGCCGCTGCCTGGGCAACGACGTCTTCGTAATTCGAAATGAACTCGACCGCGTTCTTGACCTTGGCCTTGGCGTGCTTCGACAAGGACCAATAGGGCATGTTCCAGAAGCGCCGCCAGCGATTGACCAGCCGGTTGAGCGCCATCATCGTTTCGTACGCCGCGTCGCCGACATGGGCGAGCCAGCGGTGGGAAAGCGTGATCGCGTCGAATTCGTCGCCATGCAGCACCAACAACCGACGGCCGTCGGCGGTTTCATGGATCGCGTTGCGCCGTATCGCCACGCCGCCGAAATCGAGCCCGCAGAATTGCCGCACGACTTCGTCGTGATTGCCCGGAATATAGACGACTTCGGCACCGCGCTTGGCACGCTTGAGCAACCGCCACACCACGTCGTTATGCGCGGCCGGCCAATAGAGTTTCTTCTTGAGCCGCCAGCCGTCGATGATGTCGCCGACCAGATACATCTTTTCGCTGTCGACATGGTCGAGAAAGTCGATCAGCATTTCGGCATTGCAGCCCCGCGTCCCCAAATGAACGTCGCTGATCCAGATAGTCCTGTACTGACGACGGCTATGCGTCGCCCGCTCTGGAATAGCGGGCTTCGAATTCGCGAAGTCCGCCAGGTCGGCGATAGTACCGTCCTGTAACAATTTCGTCATTTCATTCATGCGTCACGAGCCCCGACGGATGACGTTGGCCGGCCTATGACGAAGTTATGTTACAAACAGAATCGCGATGACTTGAAATACACCAACTAATCAATCGGTGATGGCGATATGCCCCGGCAATGCGGCGACCCGTTCGATCCACGCCTGGACCGCCGGATAGCGATGGAGCTCGAACCCGCCCTCTTCGCAGACATGGGTATAGGCATAGAGCGCGATGTCGGCGAGGGTGAAGCGGCCCCCGACGAAGAACGGCGTCTGCGCCAGATGCTCATCCATCAGGGTGAGTGCCGCGTCCCCCGCCGCGCGCTTGACCGGCAATTGGGCGCGCTGCAGCTCGGTCAGATTGGCTTCACCGACCAAGGTCGTCCAGAAGCGGATCGTCGCGATATTGGGCTCGTGATTATATTGTTCCCAGAACATCCAGCGCAGCATATCGGCGCGATCGAACCGGTCGGCCGGAATCAGGGCTGAGCCGTCGGCAAGGTAGAAGCACGCCGCGCTGCTTTCCGGCAGGAAGTCGTCACCGACCTGGAGCACCGGGATGCGGCCATTGGCGTTCACGTCCGCCAGGAATGCGTCCGACCGCGTCTCCCCCTGCATGATGTCATATTCGCGCCGCTCGAGCTTCAGCCCGAGATGCGCCGCGGTCAGCCGGATCTTGTAGCAATTTCCCGACGCCGAATATTCGTGCAGGATCAGATTGGCCATCGAACTCTCCCTTCCGGTGCGGCGCGAGCAAAAGCGCAGGCCGCGTCGTCCGTCCAACCAAATTCGCTCGGCCGTTGATCAGCACGGCTTATGGCGGCCATCCGTTACGCGATCTCCAGCACTATCTTGCCGACGTGATTGCCCGATTCCATCAGCCTGTGCGCATCGGGCGCCCGATCGAAGGCGAACACGGTGTCGATCACCGGCTTCAACTGGCCCGCCTCGACATGCGGCCACACCGTACGGGCGAGTTCATCGGCCACGGCA
Organism: Sphingomonas pruni NBRC 15498; assembly: GCF_001598455.1. Taxonomy (GTDB): domain Bacteria; phylum Pseudomonadota; class Alphaproteobacteria; order Sphingomonadales; family Sphingomonadaceae; genus Sphingomonas; species Sphingomonas pruni. The sequence goes on along the minus strand of NZ_BCYZ01000013.1, from coordinate 35,332 downwards.
GTCTTGAACGCGACCGAACGCGGACGCAGCGTGGATCCGGTCAGCGTCAGCCGGCGACGCATGATCTCGAAGATCGGGATCGTCGCCTGGCCGCCACCCTGCACCGCGATCGAGACATGGCGGCCGTCATCGCCGAGACACTGCAAATTGCGCGGCACATAGTCGCCGCCGACCATGTCGAGCACCACCGCGACGCCTTTGCCGCCGGTGATCGTCTTCACCTCTTCGACGAAATCGTGCGTCTTGTAATTGATCGCGTGGTCGGCGCCGACCACTTTGGCCGCCGCGCATTTCTCGTCGGACCCGGCGGTGACGATCACCTCCACGCCGAACACATTGCACAGGGCGATCGCCATCGTGCCGATGCCGCTGGTGCCGCCATGGACCAGCACGGTATCGCCCTCTGCCGCAAAGCCGCGCTCGAACAGATTGGTCCACACGGTGAACAAAGTCTCGGGCATCGCCGCCGCTTCGATCATGGTCAGCGCCTCGGGCACCGGCAGGCATTGGCCGTAGGGCGCGACGGCATATTCCGCGTAGCCACCGCCGGCGATCAGCGCGCAGACCGGTTGGCCGATCAGATCGCGCTCGACGCCCGCGCCGGTGGCGACGATCGTGCCGGCGACTTCCAGCCCCGGGATCGACGGCGCGCCCGGCGGCGGCGGATAGGCGCCCATTCGCTGCAGCACTTCGGGACGGTTGATCCCAGCGGCGGCGACCCGGATCAACACCTCGCCCTCGCCCGGCGCCGGCACGGGGCGTTCGACGACCCGCAGCACCTCGGGTCCGCCCGGCTCTTCAGGATCGATCGCGCGCATCACGGTCGGTATCGCGTTCATTCGCACCCCTTCGTCGGAAACCCGCTGGGGTTATTGACATCGCCCGGCCCAGGGTCAACGTTCACGCTCATGGATTCCGAAGAGAATCTCCCGCGCCCCGGCGACCCGATCGCGCTCCTGGTCAAACAGGACCTCGATCCGCTCTCGGTGGCCGAGCTCGAGGAGCGTATCGCTATCCTCGAAGGCGAGATCGCACGCATCAAAAATCATATGCAACGCGCCGTTAACCATCGCGCAAGCGCTGACTCTCTATTCAAGCGATGAGCGCGAATCGCATCTTCGCGCCGGCCCGGCTTTCACTCATGGCTGGCCGACATGACGATGCGAATAATGGCCGGCGCTTGATGCGGGGCCCTCCCCACCCGACATTAGGGCAAAGGGCCGTGCGTTCATGCGGCCCGTCAGGAGTAATAGTCTAATGCCGAGTTTCGCCTCCGCGCTCGAAACCACTCTCCACAAGGCGCTCGAAGCCGCTTCGTCGCGCCGCCACGAATATGCGACGCTCGAGCATTTGCTGCTTGCGCTGGTCGATGACGAACACGCCTCCAAGGTGATGGCGTCGTGCGGCGTCGATCTCGACGAGCTCAAGATGACCGTCGCGCAATATCTCGACACCGAGCTCGATGCGCTCAAGGTCGACAAGGCGACCGATCCGTCGCCGACCAGCGGGTTCCAGCGCGTCGTCCAGCGCGCGATCCTGCACGTCCAGTCATCGGGCCGCGACGAAGTGACCGGCGCCAACGTGCTGGTCGCGTTGTTCAGCGAGCGCGAATCCTACGCGGTCTATTTCCTGCAGCAGCAGGATATGAGCCGGCTCGACGCGGTCAGCTTCATCTCGCACGGCGTCGGCAAAGGCGGCGCGCCGGTCGAGGCCTCGACTCCCAAGGGCGCCGAGGAAGAGAAGTCGACCAAGAGCGAGAAGGGCAAGAACGAAAGCGCGCTCAAGCAGTTCACCGTTGACCTCAATGAGAAGGCCAAGAACGGCAAGGTCGATCCGCTGATCGGCCGCATGGCGGAGGTCGACCGTACGGTACAAATCCTATGCCGCCGTTCGAAGAACAACCCGCTCTATGTCGGCGATCCCGGCGTCGGCAAGACGGCGATCGCCGAAGGTCTGGCGCGCAAGATCGTCGAGGGCGACGTGCCCGACGTGCTGAAGCCCGCGGTGATCTATTCGCTCGACATGGGCGCGTTGCTCGCCGGCACGCGCTATCGCGGCGATTTCGAGGAGCGGCTGAAGCAGGTCGTGACCGAGCTCGAAAAGATGCCCGACGCGATCCTGTTCATCGACGAGATCCACACGGTGATCGGTGCCGGCGCGACTAGCGGCGGCGCGATGGACGCGTCGAACCTGCTCAAGCCGGCTCTGTCGGGCGGCACGATCCGCTGCATCGGGTCGACCACCTACAAGGAATTCCGCAACCATTTCGAAAAGGACCGCGCCTTGCTGCGCCGGTTCCAGAAGATCGACGTCAACGAGCCGACGATCGAGGATACGGTGAAGATCCTGGCCGGCCTGCGCTCTGCGTTCGAGGAGCATCATCAGGTCCGCTACACGCCGGACGCGATCAAGTCGGCGGTCGAACTGTCGGCGCGCTACATCAACGACCGCAAGCTGCCGGACAAGGCTATCGACGTGATCGACGAAGTCGGCGCTATGCAGATGCTGGTGCCGCCGAGCCGCCGCAAGAAGACGATCACCACCCGCGAGATCGAGCAGGTGATCGCGACGATGGCGCGCATCCCACCGAAATCGGTGTCGACCGACGACAAGAAGGCGCTCGAGACGCTCGAGACCGACCTGAAGCGTGTCGTGTTCGGGCAGAATGACGCGATCGAAAAGCTCGCCTCGGCGATCAAGCTCAGCCGCGCTGGTCTCCGCGATCCCGATAAGCCGATCGGCAACTATCTGTTCACCGGCCCGACCGGTGTCGGCAAGACCGAGGTCGCGCGTCAGCTCGCGTCGATCATGGGCATCCCGCTGCAGCGGTTCGACATGTCCGAATATATGGAGCGTCACTCGGTCAGCCGGCTGATCGGTGCCCCTCCGGGCTATGTCGGTTACGATCAGGGCGGCCTGCTGACCGACGCGGTCGACCAGCAGCCGCATTCGGTGCTGCTGCTCGACGAGATCGAGAAGGCGCATCCGGACCTGTTCAACATCCTGTTGCAGGTGATGGATAACGGCAAGCTGACTGATCATCACGGCAAGACGGTCGATTTCCGCAACACCATCCTGATCATGACGACCAATGCCGGCGCGTCCGACATGGCGCGCGAGACGGTGGGCTTCGGCAATTTGACTCGCGAGGGTGAGGACGAACAGGCGGTGCAGCGGATGTTCACGCCCGAATTCCGCAACCGCCTCGATGCGATCGTCCCGTTCGGCTACCTCCCGCCCGAGGTCGTCGCCCGAGTGGTCGAGAAGTTCATCCTGCAGCTCGAGCTGCAGCTGGCGGACCGCAACGTCCATATCAGCCTGGATGACGAATCGAAGAAGTGGTTGACCACCAAGGGCTATGACAAGCTCTACGGTGCCCGCCCGATGGGCCGCCTGATCCAGGAGAAGATCAAGCAGCCGCTCGCCGAGGAATTGCTGTTCGGCAAGCTGGTCCATGGCGGCGAAGTGGTGGTGAAGATGAAGGACGGCGCACTGGCCTTCGAGATCACCCCGGCGGCGCCCAAGAAGCCGGGCAAGAAGGGCGGCAAGACCGCCAAGGCCGAGGCCAAATAGGCCGAGACCTCAGCCGGAAATGCATGCGGGCTGGGGAGCGATCCTCGGCCCGTTTCATTTCGCGTTTTGATCGGGTTGGCGGTAAGGCTCGCCCGGTTCCAGCGGCGTCAGACCGCTGTCCCGACGAGCTTGCCGATTCCCGCCGTCAATGCCATCGCCAGCGCGCCCCAGAACGTCACTCGCACCACCGATCTGAGCAGCGCGGCATCGCCGGCCTTGGCTCCCAATGCGCCGAGGATGGCGAGACAGACCAGCGAGGTGACCGTGACGAGCGGGATGAGCAAAGCCGTCGAAGCGAGCGCGACCACCAGCAGCGGCGCGGCCGCACCGACGCTGAAGGTCGCCGCGGACGTGAACGCAGCCTGGAGGGGACGCGCAGTCGACAGCTCGGAGATGCCGAGTTCATCGCGAGCGTGAGCGCCGAGCGCGTCCTTCGCCATCAATTGGTCGGCAACCTGACCAGCGAGTTCGGGAGTGAGGCCTCGCGCTACATAAATGCCGGCCAATTCCTCCCGCTCGAATTCGGGTTGATCGCGAAGTTCGCCACTTTCCTTGGCGAGGTTCGCCCTTTCGCTGTCGGCCTGTGAGCTGACCGAGACATATTCCCCAGCAGCCATCGACATCGCACCGGCAACGAGCGCGGCGATGCCGGCGAGCAATACCTCCGCCTTTCCGGCCGAGGACGCCGCGATGCCGACGATCAGGCTGCCGGTCGAAACGATGCCGTCATTGGCGCCGAGGACCGCGGCACGCAGCCAGCCGATGCGCTCGACGGTGTGGCGTTCGACGTGGAGATGCAAGCGAGACATGACGATCGCTTCGCATCATTTGATCGGCGGCACATTAGGTAGATTACCCTAGCGCGGGCGTTTCTCCCGGGTAGCGGCGACATGGCGGCGGCCGTAAAGAAGCGGGCGCCTTCCTGCCCTATTTGCGTACAGCGATACGGGTGCCGTCCGCGACCTTGTCGCCGGGATGCAGAACGACCCGATCGCCGGGGTTGAGCCCGGCGAGTATTTCGGCCCAATCGGCATTCATGTGGCCCACTTTGACGGTCACGGCGTCAACCCGCCGGTCGGACGAAATGCGAAACACCTGCCATTGGTCGCCCTTGCGAAACAGCGCCCCGACCGGAACGCGCACCCGATCATTTGCCGACCACACGGTGATCCGTACCGTCGCGCGAAACCCGTGACCGAGCCGGGCCCAGACGGATGGAGGATCGAGCAGATCGATGACGACGTTCACCCGCTGCTCCTCGACGCCCAGAGCCGACACCTTGAGAAAACCATAGGGTTCGACCAGGCGCACCCGACCGACCAGCGGTCTCGCTCCGCCCCAATCCTCGACCGAGACCGCAGCTCCTGGCTGCACCTCGACCGCATCCGCCGACAAGAGGTCGGTGACGAGTTCGATCTGCGTTGCGTCGCCGACGGCCGCAATCGGCGTTCCGGCGAGCACCACGCGAGCACTCTCCTGCGGCACGCTCAGGAGGAACCCGCTGACCGGCGCGCGCACATCGACTATTCCGCGCCCAGCGCCGCCGGCCTGGGGCGGGATCAACCCCGCACGTGCCGCGCGCACCGCTTCGTGCGCCGCCTCGGCCGCGCGACGCGCCGAACGCAGTCCTGCATTCGCCCGGTCACGAGCGGCCTCGGCCTCGTCGAGAGCCGCGCGGGCGACGAACCCTCGTCCGTAGAGCGTGGTCAGGCGCGTGAACTGACGACCGGACAACGTCACCGCGGTCCGCGCCGCTTCGGTCTGGGCATCGGCCGCATCGGCCTGCGCCTCGAGCGTTGCTATATTCCCCTCGATCTGCGCGACCGTCCGGGCGTCGAGCGGCGCCGGCTCGGGCGGCTTGATACGCGCGAGCACAGTCACGCCCGCGACGACGCGGGCACCAGGCTTGAGCGGAACCCGCAACAGCTCGCCGCCGACCGGCGCCGAGACCGTGTAGAGGTCGCGCACGCGCGTTTCGGCCAAGTCGTCGACGGTCACCGTCATCGGCCCGCGGGTGACCGATCCCGCCTCGACCTCCACCGGTGCGACGCGCGTGGCGACATAGACGGCGACCGCCAACGCGATGACAATCAGCGCGAGCAGGATGCGAGGACCGGTGATGCGTTTGGCTGGCACGGCTTATTCTCTCGTCTTGAGGGCGCGTACCAAGTCGAGCCGGTCGACGCGGCGGCGTATCAGCATTGCGGTTGCCGCGCCGGCGGCGGCCATGACGATCACCCCCTGTCCCAGAACGCGCGGGTCGATCACTACGGGAATGGTGAAGAGGTCGCTGTTGAAACGCCCGGCCAGATATCGCCAGAGTTCCACGCCGCCGACGAGCCCGAGCGGCAGCGAGAGGAGAAGCAGGATGGCCTGCTCGCCCAACAGGACGAAGGCGACTTCGCGCCGCCGGAAGCCGAGGACGCGCAGCGAGGCAAGATCGCGCGCCTGTTCGGACAGGCTGATCCGCGCGCTGTTATAGACGACGCCGGCGACGACGAGTCCGGCAAGGCCGCTATAGAATAGCGTCATGGTCAGCAGATTCTCCTCGATCGTCGAGCGGATCGCGCGCTCTGCAGCGGCGCTCCTGCTGATACCGGCGACCATCGGGCTCTGCTCGAGCCGTTTCTCCACCGCCGCACGCCGTGCCGGGTCGACCTCCAAATAGGCGCCGGACAAGGTGTTTCCCTCTCGCAACAGCCGATTGAGCGCGCCGCGATCGAGCGTCGCGGTCGCGCCGAAAGGGCTGTCCAGCACGCCGACCACGGGTAGCCGCAGCACGGGCCGCTCCCCCTCGCCCACTTCCGCTTCGACGACATCGCCCCGGCCGACGTCCAACGCCTGTGCCATTCGACCGGAGATGATCGCGCCGTCCTTCGGCAACGACACGGCGTCGCCTTGCATGTCGACCAGCCGACTGAGATCGGCGTCGCGCTCGGCGCCGACGAGTCCTTCGCGCAGCAGGTAATGGCCCGCTCGAAAGCGTGCGTCGGTGGCCCGGAACGGCTGCACCGCGATCACGCCCGGAATGCGTGCCAGTTCGAACAGCGCGCGCGCGTCGCGCGCCTCGGCGAAGGTGACCATCAGGTCCGATCGGTCGGCGGCGCCAAAGCCCAGCTCGATCATCCGGTTCATGCTCGCCGGCGCATTCTGGGTGGCGACATAGAGCGCCAGCGCCGAAGCCAGCCCAAGCACGGTCAATGCCGTACGCAGCGGACGCCGCAGCAGCCCGCGCAAGATTATCCTGCTAGGCTCGTCGGGACCGAGCCGATTGGTCAGCCGACCCAATATCGCGCTCGAAAAGTCCGCCGGCTTGGGCGGCTGCATGGCGGCGGCGGGCGTCAATCGCGCCGATCGCCAGACAGCCGTTGTTGCACCGAGCAGAACCGGAACCAGCGTCGCGGCCGCCGCGAGCAGATAAACGTCGAGGCCGGCGCGGAATGCGAGAAACGGGAAGGTGTAGAAGCGCTGATATACTTGCGACAGCGCGCGCCCGAGCCAGATACCCAGACCGATACCGAGAACGAATCCGCCAAAGGCGAGCAGCAAAGCGAGCGCCGCATAGTGAAGGAGGATCGCGCGGTTACGGAAGCCGAATGCCTTCATCAGGCCGATTATTTCGCGTTCCGTCTCGACGAGCCGCGCCAATACGATGTTCAGCAGGAACGCCGCGACCAGCAGGAATACCGGCGGAAGCACCGCCGCCATGGTCCGCAATTGCTCGATCTCGCTCGAGATGAAGCGGTCAGATATCTGCTGCTTGCGCGAATAGGCCCCAACCCCGCCATAGGGCGCCAGCAGCAGATCGAGCCGGCGAATCACGTCATCGGAATCGGCACCGGGGCTGAGCCGGACGAGCGCTTCATTGAACGCCTGTTTGCGATCGAGCGCCGCGGCCAGAGGTTCGCGCGCCATCCACAAGATACCGTAATGACGATTGTCGGGCATGAACTGACCCGGCGCGAGCGCATAGATATATTCGGGCGAAAGCACCGTTCCCACCAGGCGTAACTCGACCTGCTTGCCGTACAATACGGCGCGGAAGCGGTCGCCCAGACGGAGCCCGGCGCCGAGCACGAAGGGCTCGCTCGCGACCACCTCATTCGGGTTCTCGGGCTCTGGAAAGCGACCGCTGCGCAACACCAGGCGATTGAGCGCGTCGGCCGTCGGGGCGGGAAGCGAATGCACCCGCGCGGACACCGGCTCGCCGATCTGCGGCAGGTCGAGCGTTGCACGCGCGCTGATCCGACTGTCGGCCGCCGCGACGCCGGGCAGCCGGCGAACCTCCGCGATTACGGGCTCGGGAGCGCGCACGAGCGGGGCAAAGATGTCGGCGAAACGATATTGATCGTAATAGGCGGCGCGCGTCGCGTCGAGCGAGCGGATCAGCCCCTGCGCCATCACCACCGTCGCGATACCGGCCGCGGTGACCAGCGCGATCGCCACTGCTTGCGCTCGTAGCCGCCACAAGTCGCGGAACAGCTTTACGGTAAGCGTCGAGCGCAGCCGTATCACCAGCTCAACTCCAGCGGGGACTTGCGGGTGCGGTTGTGGCGATGTCCGGCGATCCGTCCATCACCGAACAGCATGACTTCGCCGGCCATGTCGGCGATCACCGCATTGTGCGTGATGATGAAGGTGGTGGTGCCGAATTCCCGGTTCACCTGGTCGAGCGCGGCAAGCACCCGCGTACCGGTCTGGCTGTCCAGCGCACCGGTGGGTTCGTCGCAAAGCAATACCCGCGGGCGCTTGGCGATGGCGCGTGCGATCGCCACACGCTGCTGCTCGCCACCGGAAAGTTGTGCCGGAAAATGATCGAGCCGTTCTTCCAGCCCGACCATCGCCAGGGCCTCCACCGGGTCCATCGGATCCTCGGAGATTTCGGTGATCAGCGAGACGTTCTCGCGGGCAGTCAATGACGCCACCAGATTGTAGAATTGAAAGACGAAGCCGACGCTGCGGCGGCGATATTCAGTCAAGGCGTCATCGTCGAACGCGGTGATCTCGCGGTCGAAGAACCAGACCTTACCGCCACTGGCGTGGTCCAGTCCGCCCAGGATGTTCAACAACGTCGACTTGCCGGAGCCGGAAGGGCCCAGCAGGACCAGCATTTCTCCTTCGGCGACCTCGAACGTCGTGCCGCGAAGGGCATGGACCGCATTGTCGCCCGAACCATAGACTTTCGCCAGATCCTCGACGCGGTAGATTAGCTGCCGCCCGAGGTGCGGGTCGACCGCGTCCGGCTCCGTCTGCGGTGGCGCTGCCACGATCACGTTCCCCGTGCTGCTCCGCACCGCAGTAAACGGCGCCCGATGACCTCCAAATCCGTAGCTTCCCCTATTTCGGGGCAAGGCTCTTCGCGCGTATTTTCATCAGGCCATTCCTGAATGTGCCCATTCTCGGCGCTGAACATCGCCGCCTAAGCGAGTGCGTATGCCGGGCGGGATAAGCGCTTAGCCGATGGCGCAATGCGATCGAACCGCGAAGGTCGGGACTTCCCAACCTGGAGAAAGAAACATGGTTTCGAAGCTTATCGGCATCGCCTCTGTGGCGGCGTTATCCGCGATCGCATTTGCCGCGCTGGCCGCATACCGGCCCGCTGCCTCGCCTGGGCCGCGGGCAGCGGACCGGGCGGCGGAAAAGGCACCGCAGGCCGCCAAGGCGGACGCCGAGCCGTGCAGCGCGGCGCGCTGCGAGAAACCCGGCAATCCAGCGAAGGAGGAAGACCATGACCGTGATGACGACTGATGCACCGCGCCCGCGCCGTTGGGACGCCGTCGTTCGGATAACCCATTGGTCGATCGTCGCCGCGGTGTTGGTTAACGCGGTCTTCACCGAGGAAGGGTCGAGCACGCATGTCTGGGTGGGTTATGCGCTTGCAGCAATCCTCGCCGCACGTCTGATTTGGGGATTGATCGGCCCTGCCGAAGCGCGCTTCTCGGCGTTCCCGCCAAGTCCGCGCGCGGCCATCGCGCACATCCGTGAGATCGTGGCGGGGGAGAAGCGCCTTCATAGCTCGCACAACCCGCTCGGCGCCCTGATGGTCTATGCCATCTGGTCCTGTTTGCTGGTCATCATCGCGACCGGCATCGCCATGGCCGGTCTCCCCGGCGTGCCACGCGAGACGCGATCGACGCCTGCCCCGGCCGCGGCGACCGGTGGCTCATATGCCGAGGCGCGGGAAACGGAAGAACGGGAAGAGGGCAAAGGAGAAGAGGGTGAGGAAGGGCCGCTGGGCGAGATCCATGAGCTAGCCGCCAATCTGCTTTACGTCCTCATCGCGCTGCATCTCGCTGGGGTGGTGTTCGAAACGCGCCGCAGTGGACGGCAAGTGGTGACGGCGATGCTGCCAGGCCATCGCTGACCGCGCGATGTTCCGGAGTATCCCCCCGCGCGAAGGAGGCGGTACAGCGGTCACTCCGCGTCGGATGAACGACCGTTTTCAGATACCATTCATCGGTTCGAAACGGATGACCGAACCGCCGCTACGTGGGCTGTCAAGCTCGACAAGGAAAGACAGGAACGGGCATGCCTTATGGTCCTGTCCAAGTTCGGAAGCAGGGTTCAGATGACTTACCTAATTCAGAACTTCCGCGGCTTCGCCAGCCAGCAGCTCGACCGTGAAATCCACCAGAGCACGCAGGCGGGGCAGCCGTCGCAGGTCGCGGTGATACCCCATCCAGACGTCGCGCGATGGCGGCGCGCCGCCGAGGTCCAAGCGCTCGATCTCGGGCTCGCTGTCGCCTAGCGCGGATGGCAACACGGCGATGCCGATCCCCTCGCCACAGGCGCGCGCTTGCGCCTGGCGGTCGTTGCTCCGAAACGCGACGGGCACGTCGGGCAGTCGCTCGCGAAGCCAGATCGCGTCCGGCATGTGGCTCAGCGCCGCGTCCATCGTGATGAGCCTCGGCTCGCCACTCGCGCCCCGTTTGCGGTAGGCAGCATAGCCGATCCGCATCAGCCGCCGCTGAATGACGTCGACTTCCTCGAACCGCGTAATTCGAAAGGCCAGGTCGGTTTCGCGGCGCGAGAGCGAATAGAGCCGGCTGTCGGTGACGAGTTCGATCGTCACATCGCGATGCACCTCCGCAAAACGCGAAAATACCGGCGTCAGCACATGCACGCCGAACCAGTCCGAAGACGTCACCCGCAGCCCGCCCTGCAATTGCCGGTCACTGCCCATGAGCGCGCGCTCGAGCGAGAGGAATTCCTCCTCCATCCGCTCGGCGGGGGGAAGCATGGCGCTGCCTTCGTCGGTCAGGACGAAGCCGTGCGCGGTGCGCTGGAACAAGATATGGCCGGTCGCGTCCTCCAGCGCCTTTAGTCGTCGCCCCATGGTCGGCTGTGTGAGCCCGCAAGATCGGGCCGCGGCGCCGAGCGATCCAGCGCGCGCGATCGCCAGGAATATGCGAATATCACCCCAGTCCGCATGCATAAATGCATGGATAACATGCGAGATCGTTGATCGCAAAACGATCCTGATCGAGCCATCTTGTGCGCATGATGATTGGAGATCGCGAAATGTCAGCATCCGAAATGATCGCCGCCGTGGTGAATGAGGCAAATGGGCCGTTCGTGCTGGTTCAGGCGCCGCGCCCGGTCGCAGCCGCGGGCGAAGTTCTGGTGCGGGTTCATGCCAGCGGCGTGAACCCGCTCGACACCAAAATTCGCGCAGGGGCCGCGGCACATGCCCGGCATGAGCTTCCCGCCATCCTCGGTATCGACCTTGCCGGCTCGATCGTCGCGATAGGCGACGGCGTGACGGGGTTCGCCGTCGGCGACGAGGTGTTCGGGATGACGGGAGGCGTGGGCGGCATCCAAGGTTCGCTGGCCGAATATGCCGCGGTCGACGCGCGCCTGATTGCACCCAAGCCCGCCAATCTGAGCATGCGTCAGGCGGCGGCGCTGCCCTTGGCCGTCATCACGGCCTGGGAAGGCCTGGTCGATCGCGCGCGCGTGGGCGCGGGTCAGCGCGTGCTGGTCCAGGGCGGCGCCGGTGGCGTGGGGCATGTCGCCATCCAATTGGCACGCGCATACGGTGCGCAGGTATTCGCGACCGGAACCGCCAAGGATGGCGAGATCATCACTGGCTTCGGCGCAACCGCGATCGATTTCCAGGCGGAGGACGTGTTGGACTATGTCGCCCGCCTTACCGACGGGGAAGGTTTCGACATCGTCTACGATACGGTGGGGGGCGCCACGCTCGACGCATCCTTCGTCGCGGCGCGCCGCTTCGGCCATGTGGTCAGCGCATTGGGCTGGGGCACGCATGCTCTTGGGCCCTTGTCGTTCAAGGGCGGCACCTATTCGGGCGTGTTCACCCTGCTTCCGCTGCTGACCGGCGCCGGCCGCGAGCATCATGGAAAAATATTGCGGGCCGCGGCAGCTTTGGCCGAGGCCGGCAAGCTCGTGCCTCGCCTGCACCCGCATAGCTTTTCATTGGAAACCGTCGGCGATGCGCATGCCATGGTGACCGCCAGGCAAGCGACGGGGAAGATCGTAATCGACATATAGCGAGGGGATTCCCGCCGAGCCGATCGCTGCTCGAGTTGCTTCCAGGGCGGCGGCAATCCGGATCGGGCGGTCAACTTCTCGGCGCTCTCCGCGCACCAGCGCTTGGGAAGCGAGCATCGGTCGGCGACACGGGACTTGCGAATATTATGGGGTGCAGTCCCTTCGATAGCTCGCAACGCCGACCAATCGGACGAACGTTATGCCGCGTGCCGCCGCGCGAACCCCTCGAAATAGGCCTTGAGAAGCGGATCATCGATTGGCGCCACCAGTCCGGCCACTTCATCGGTCATGGTCGAGGTTCGGTTCAAGGCACCGCCAGGTTGAAACCCCATCGCCCATTTTCCGAAGAGACGTTCTTCCACCGCTTCCCGCTTGAGCACGACCGGCGCAAAGTGGCGCTCGTCGAAGCGAATACGCTCAAAGGTTTCCTGCACACGCGCCTCTGGCCCCTCGAGAACCTGGAGGAAGCGGTTCCCGCCGGCGATCAGCAGACCGGTTATATCGGCGGCGACGTTATTGCGTCGGGACACCGACAGAATATTGTCCAACCGAGCGCGAGAGTGCGGTTCTCGCGTCGAGCTGATGTAGAGCAACCGTATCATCGAGGGGGTCCTTGCTGTCGGACCCGCGCTAACGGCCAAAACCGAAAAAACAGATAATTCGCGATTGATCAGAATCAATTAGCGAGTGGCGGGCAGTATGCTCGCGCAGACCCGACAAGCTCGTGATCCGAATGTGGCCGCAGTCCCGCAATGATCTGGCCCCAACCGGATATCGGCTTAGGCAAACCTTTGGACGGCAGAGCCTATCGTCGACGCGTCCGTCCTCCCACTACTCCACGCAGGCGCAGCGCGGCTTCCAGGCAGAACGAAACGTTGCCGGCGGCGTGCGATAGGTCAGGGTGATCGTCGTCGTCTTGATCGTCGTCGTGGTGATCTTGGTCGTCTTCGACACGAGCTGGGAGGGCGCTGCCGGGAGCGGTGCATAAGCGATGCGCGGCGGCTCGGCCATCATCCGCGGCGGAGGTGGCGGCGGCGGCGTATAGCGTCGCATTCGATAGTAGCGCCGATCCGCCGCTCGCTCGAACGCGATACGGCGGCGCCACTGGTCGCGGCTGGCGGCACGGGCGACTTGCCAGTCGGCGCTCAGCCACGCTTCGTCCCGGCAATCCTCATCCCCACCGCACATCTCGTCGATGCGGCCGCGCAGCCGCTTGATCAGGCGGTCCATCCCCCAGCCGGTCGACAGGTCGAGATCGCCCACGCCGACCACCGCCGTCTGGACGTCGCGATCATAATAGTCCGAGGCGGTAGCCGCCGGCGCGATCAGCGCAGCAGCGGACAGGACGGCCGGCAGGGCGAGCATAAGCAATCGGGTCATCACGCGACCTCATTTCGTTAACCATGTTCCGATCGCATAACGACCCCCAACCGTCCGCGAGTCAAGCAAACTGGCCGTCGCGTTCGTCCAATCTGGGGACTTGGCGATCATGGTATCCAGCGCCGCAAACCAAAGCGGGGAGATATCATGCGACGCCATTTGATTCCGTTAGCGGCCGGCACCGCGGCCATCGCGACGATCGTCAGCATCGGTTATTCGGCACCGCCGGCGGCAGCTCCGAAGGCGCGTTACCAGATGGACGTCGCGACCACGTCCGGCTTCGGCGCGGGCGGCGCCAATCCGATGAAGATGATGTTCGGCGGCGGTCGCGGAGGTTCGGTCGCGCACACGCTGATTCTGCGCCTGGGCTCGACGCTGGCGCCGGCTGGAGGGGCGCCGCAGGCCGATCATTTCATGCCCGCTGGCATGCAGCTGGGCCCGTCGGTTCCACTGACGTCGCCCCAGCCGACGCCGACCGGAGAGATGCCGGGCGAGATGCGCCGGCCCAAAGGCCGCCTGCTGATCTTCTGGGGCTGCGGCGCGCATGTCGGGCCGGGCCAACCGGTGATCGTCGACTTTTCCAAACTCGGCCAACAGCAATTTCCGCCGGGCCTGTTCACCGCCGACGTGCCGGTCGACCGCGGCCCGACCGCGAGCAACTCGCGCACCTATGGCGAATGGCCCAACAGCCAATCCAACAAGTCGGCCAAGCCCGGCTCCTCGCTGATCGGCGATCATCGCGTCGCGGGCAATTATTCGCCGGAGATCAAGTTCGCGCTCGATCAGGATTTCATGGCGCCGCTGAACGGGCGAGGCAGCGAGCAATCCGACGGATCGCAGATGCTCAGCTGGAATTCGGTACCGCAAGCGACCGGCTATTATGCCTGGCTGATCGGCGCGCAGGGATCGGGCGGCGAAGGCGCCGACATGGTGTGGTGGACGTCGGCGAGCGGCAAGCAATTCGGTGGCGGCCTGGCCGACTGGATCGCCCCCGACGTGGTTCCCGGCCTGATCGCGCGTAAAATCGTGATGCCGCCCAGCCAGACGAGTTGCCAAATCCCGGCCGAGGTGAAGCGCGCGGCCGGCGGGTTCATGATGACCCAGCTCTATGCCTATGGTCCCGAACGCGATTTCGCCTATCCGCCGCGTCCGGCCAATCCGCGTCTGGCATGGAAGCCGGACTGGACGGCGAGGGTCCGCTATCGCTCCAATACTACGGTCATGCTCGGCATGCCGGGAATGGAGGACATGGGCGACAATGACGGCGGCGCCGCGAACGGCAATGGCGGCAACGAAGCTCCGAAAAAGAAGTGCAAACCGCGGATTACGCTAGGCGGATTCAAACCGTGCTGAGCAAGTAGACGAATCAGCATGGCTTGCGCGAGATTTACCAATAATTTGGGGTCGCCGGCCTAGGGCTGAATCATGCGCTTAGCCGGTCTGCCCGCCTTGCTGATGACGGCCCTATTACTGGCTATCTCCTCGCTATGGCCGGTTCCGGCCCAGGCGCGGAGTGCCGTCGTTGGCGTGCCGCTGTCGACGTGCATCGCCCCAGCGCGGGCGGGCGACCGGCCAGGCGCCATGTTCGGCGCGACTGCGCGGTTCGATTGCACGCATCGCCAGACCTGGTTCGGCTCGGGCGATTTTTGGGTGATTTCCCAGCCGCTGAGCGCGATTCCCGACATGCAGAACCGATCGCGCGTGCGCGTCGGCAGCCTGTGGCAGGAAGCGACGACGCTCTATGCCCTTTATCCCGACGGGAAGATCCGCGGCTGGCGGTTTGACGGCCGCCAGGCGACCCGCCATCTTCAGCTGGGCGCGATGATCGAATGGCCGCTGCCGACCGATATCGGTCCGCCGGTACGGCTGATGTGGCATGTCCAGGGAGCGGCCAATCTTCGCGGCATCCTGATCGCGCCGACCATCGCCACACCGCATGAGTCGGGCCAGGCGAACCTGGAGATGGCAGCGCTATATGCCGGGTTCGGGGGACTGTGCCTGGCATTGCTGATCTACAATCTCGCGATGTGGGGAGCGTTACGCCATCCCTTTCAGCTGGCCTATTGCGCAATGGTTGGGGCGCTGATGCTCTACGCGCTGACCTCGTCGGGCGCGCTCGCCTGGCTCAACCCGACGATGCTCAACAACGACCGCTTGCGCCTCAACTACGTGCTGCTGTGCACGGCAGCCGCCACTGCCTTGACCTTCGCACGCTATTTCTTCGTACCTGCGGTGACCGCAGGCTGGGTGGGCAAGTCGATCAGCGCGATCACCGCCGCCTCCGTGGTCGCAACGGCTTTCGTCGCCTTGTTCGCGCCCTGGCAGATTCACATACTCGACGCCCTGTTCTCGCTGGCGTTTGCGGCGATCATCGTCGTCGTCGTTCCCATCATCCGCCGCGCGCGCGCTGAGCGCAGCCCCTATCTCTGGCTGTTCGCGCTCGCCTGGGCCGCGCCGATCCTGTTCGCGACCCTCCGATTGCTTGGCAACCTGACGCTCATCCCCTGGAGTTTCTGGCTCGACAATTCGACCCTGGTATCGATGGCGTTCGAGGCGGTCATCTCGACCTTGGCGATCGCTTATCGCATCCGCCTCCTGTCGCTCGAACGCGACGACGCGCTCGAGCGCGAAGTGATCGCTGCGCGGCTGGCCGACACCGACCCGTTAACCGGCCTGCTCAATCGCCGCGCCTTCCTGCGCCAGGCGATCGGCCGCGAGGGCAAGCAACAGCTGATGCTGGCCGATCTCGACCATTTCAAGCGAGTCAACGAAACATTGGGTCATGATGGTGGCGATGAGGTGCTGCGCGTCTTCGCTCGCGTGCTGCGCCAGGCCGCGCCGGGCGCATTGATCGCGCGCATGGGTGGCGAGGAATTCGCCATCCTGAGTCCCGCCGACCGCGCGATCACGCCCGATGCCGTGCTCGCAAAGCTGCGGTCGGCCCGTATGCCGTTCGACTTGACCGTGACCGCCAGTATCGGCGCCTGCACCGGGCCGATCGCCAACGAAGCCGATTGGAAAGCGATGTATCGACGCGCCGACCGCGCTCTGTTCGATGCCAAGCAGGCCGGCCGCGACCGCGCCCGGTTCGCGCCGGCGATCGCCGTCCGCGCCGCCTGATACTCGTTTCGCCTGCGCAATCGCGCCGGATCGCCGCGACTTTAGCTTGTCGCTTTCCCGACCGCGCTTTATAGGAGCGGCTGGAGGCGCGGGAATGCGTAAGCGTAATTCGATGGTCGCGTTGGGGGCGTTGCTTGCGCTCGTCGCCCTCGTGCGTCACCCGACCGCCGATATCGAGATTCTGACGCATCGCGAAGGCGATCCGACGCCGCACCGTATCCAGGCGGCGGTCGATCTGGGCGTGGTCGCGGTCAAGTTCCTGCTGACCTGGACCGGCGGCAACACGATCGACCGCTGAGTTCGCTTGCCGCCGGACCGGCCGGGCGCTTACATCCATGTCAATGACGCAAGATATGGAAAATCCGTGGCGCGGCAGCGCCTATCGTCACCCCACGCCATGGGCGACAGACTTTCCGCCCTTGTCGCTGGTGGACATGTTCGAGAATAGCGCGCGAACCTATCCCCAACGACCGCTGCTCGATTTCCTTGGCCGCCGTTATTCCTATGCCGAGGTGGCGGATGGTGCCGCACGCGTCGCAACCGGGCTGGCGCGGATGGGCTATGGGCCGGGCGACCGGATCGGTCTGTTCCTGCCCAACGTCCCGCATTATCTCGCCGCCTATTTCGGCGTGCTCAAGCTGGGCGCGACGGCGGTCAATTTCTCGCCGCTCTACACCGCCAGCGAACTGGCGCATCAGGTCGAGGATTCAGGAACCAAGCTGCTCTTCACGCTCTCGGCGAGCGCGCTGCTGCCGACCGCGCTCAAGGTGCTCGACCAGAGTGGGCTCGAACGGCTGGTGGTGGGGTCGGTGGCGGGCGCGTTGCCGGCGGCCAAATCGCTTTTCTATCGGCTGTTCCGCGGCAAGGAAGTGGCCAAGCGGCCCGACGATCCCCGCATAACCGCCTTTTCCGCGCTGATCGCCAATGATGGCGTCCACGATTTCCCGGCAATCGACCCCGCGACCCAGATCGCCCTGATCCAATATACCGGCGGCACGACCGGCACGCCCAAAGGCGCGATGCTGACGCACCAGAATCTGTCGGCCAATGCCCGTCAGGTCGAAGGGCTGGATCCGCACCCCGGCGATGACGATCGGATCATCGGCGTGCTGCCGCTGTTCCACGTCTTCGCCAACACCTGCGTGATGAACCGCACGGTCGCCAATGGCGGCATGATCGTGCTGCTGCCGCGCTTCGACGGCGCGCAGGTGCTCGCCGCCATCGCGCGGACCAAGGCGACCGCGCTGCCCGGCGTGCCGACCATGTACCAGGCATTGCTCGACCATCCCAAGCTGGCGTCGTCCGACCTCTCCAGCCTCAAATATTGCATCTCGGGCGGCGCCCCGCTGCCCGCCGAGGTCAAGGCCAAATTCGAAGCGGCGACCGGCGCGCGGGTGATCGAGGGCTATGGCCTGTCGGAGAGTTCGGGTGTCGTCTCGTGCAACCCTTATGAGGGTGAGGGCAAATTGGGCACGATCGGCCAGCCGATCCCATCGACCGAAGTGCGGCTGGCCGACAAGGAGGATGCGTCGCGTCCCGCCCCGGCCGGACAGCCCGGCGAGATACTGGTCCGCGGTCCTCAGGTCATGAAGGGCTATTGGAACCGGCCAGACGCCGATGCGGAGGTGTTCGTGCCGGAGGCGGGCGGCGCCTGGCTGCGCACCGGCGATGTCGGCACGATCGACGCGGACGGCTTCATCCATGTCGTCGACAGGCTGAAGGACATGATCGCGGTCAGCGGGTTCAAGGTGTTCCCAAGCCAGGTCGAAGCTGTCCTCTACCGCAATCCCGCGGTGAAGGAGGCGTTGGTGATCGGCGTTCCCGACACCTATCGCGGCGAGCAGCCACGTGCCTATGTGACGCTCAACGACGGCGCCACCGCGACCGGCGACGACATCAAGGCGTGGCTCAATCCGCAGCTCGGCCATCACGAGCGCGTCGATCAGGTCGTCGTGCGGCTCACCCTGCCCAAAACGTTGGTCGGCAAGCTCAGCCGCAAAGAGCTCGTCGCCGAAGTGCAGGCCGAAGCGGACGGTTCGAAAATCAGCGCCCCTGGTCGCTGAGAATCGAGATTGCCGGGCGGCCGACCATCGCCGTCACGGTCTTCGGCATGCGGGCTTCGAGCGGGGCGAGCCACTTGCCGACGCCGCTGCCGATCGAGATCTGCGGCTGCGACGGCGTGACATCGGCCTGCTTTTCCCATTGCGCGATCAGCGCGCGCGCGTCTTCCCCGGCTTTGGCGAGCGGCACCGGCTGGCGTAGTGCATGGTTGACCATCGCATCGCCGAAGAAGGTCCAGTCGCGATCCGCGGCGCACCCGAACGAGGTGCGATCGGCCGAGGCCGCGGTGAATAACGCGGTCGTCTCATTCGCCAGCGCCGGCACGAACACACCCGAATAACAGGCCGACAGGATCAACAGCCGGTTCCTGATCCCGAGCTCCTCGAACATCCGCGCCATCCGCGCCGGCGAGATGATTCCGAACCCCTCGTCGCCGTCATGATACGCCAGGCCCACCGGCGCGCCGTGCCCGGCGGTGTAGAGCACCAGCACGTCCTCGTTGCGGTCCATCAACTCGGCGATCCGCGCGAGCGTCAGCGCGAGCGCGCGCGGCGTGCCGTTGGGCAAGTCGCTCGGGCCCGAGCCGTCGGTGCCGGCAAGCACGATCGTGTGTCCCAGCGCATTGTAGCGCCGCGATAGCACCTTGCCCGCCTCGCGCGCTTCACGGCCGAAAATCGGATCGCTGTCGAGCCCGACCGCCAGGACATAGGCGTCGACCACGCCCTTCTTCTGCGGCTGCAGCGTAGCGAGCGCCTTGTCGAGCCGGCGCTGGTCGGCCAGCATCCAGACCGGCGATCGATCGCGCTCGAGTTCAGGGCCCAGCTCGAGCGACGCTTCCGCCGCCCCTTGATCGTCGCCGGTGCCGAGACCCGGCCAGGCGGTGGTATGCTGGGGCGCGACATAGGCGCTGGTCGCCTGACCCGTGGCCGAGCTCGCGAGTGACAGGCTGACAGCAAGCGCCGCTGTCAGCGCGACGAAGCGACGGACAAACTGGTGAGGCATGCGGTCGGGCCCCTGTTATCGTACGGCGAAACGTGGCGCGGTGATGGGAGAAGTCAAGCGGCGAGGCCGCTAGAGCAATTCGATCAGCGACCAACCAGCGCCTGGTCGCGCAGTCCACGCCACACTTTGAGCGCTTGGACCGTTTCGGGCACGTCGTGGACGCGCAGCAGCTGGACGCCGGCTTCCGCCCCCTTGAGCGCCAAGGCGATCGAGCCACCGAGTCGCTGGTCGGCGGGCGCCTCGTTCGACAGCGCGCCGATCATCCGCTTGCGACTGGCGCCGAGCAGGATCGGACAGTCCAGGCCATGAAACATGGCGAGCCCGTTCAGCAGCGCGAGATTGTCCTGAAGAGACTTGCCGAAGCCGATGCCCGGATCGACGATGATCTTCGCGCGATCGACGCCCCCGGCGACCACGGCGGCGATTCGCGCGTCGAGCCAGTCATAGACTTCGGTCAGGACGTCGCCGTAACCGCCGCCGCCATGCGGGCTCTTGGCCGGGTCGGGCGAGTGCATCAGCACGACTGGGCAGCCGGCTTTCGCCACCACGTCGAGCGCGCGGTCGTCCCATAGCAAGGCGGCGACGTCGTTGACGATCGCGGCACCCGCGGCGAGTGCCGCCTCCATCACCACGGCCTTGCGCGTATCGACCGACACCAAGGTCCCGGCCTGAGCGAGGCCGCGAATGACCGGTTCGACGCGGCGCTTCTCATCCTCTTCCCACACCAGTTCCGCGCCCGGCCGCGTGGATTCGCCGCCGACATCGATCAGCGCCGCTCCGGCCGCGGCCATCGCGACGCCGGCGGCGACCGGATCGTCCTGCGCGCCGCCATCCGAGAAACTATCCGGCGTGACGTTGAGGATACCCGCGACCGAAGGTTGATCGAAGCGCAACGTCCGGTCGCCCAGGGTCAGCGGCGGGCGGGCGCGCGTGATGTTTGCGTGAAGCGCGGCGGCACGTTCGTTGTCGGCGCCGAGCGTCCGCTCGAATTCGGCGATCGGGACGGTTCGCCTGGCGCCATTTTCGATCACTTCATAGGCGGCGAACCATTGCATCCCGCCCGCCAGCCGCGCGACCTCGCCATCGCGGCCGATCGGCGTATCGACGAACTGGACGGGTCGGAGATGGAGGTTGGCCATTCGCTTACTTCCGTCATGCCGGGCTTGTCCCGGCATCCACCGTGCGGCTCGAACCGCACGTCTCGGGTTTGCTGCACGGTGGACCCCGGCACAAGGCCGGGGTGACGAATATCGTCAGGGTTGGGTCGCCAACAGATAATTCTGCCGCAACGCGTCGATTGGCCGGAGTCCATCCACCGCCTCGAAATGCCAGAAGGTCCAGCCGTTGCACGCGGGCGCCTTTTGCAAGGTCGCGCCGAGCTTGTGGATCGACCCGGCCTGGCCGCACTCGCTCTTCAATGAGCCGTCGGCGCCCACGGTCGCCTTCCAGCGGCGCTTGGTGTCGGTCAGCACCGTGCCGGGGCTGAGCATCCCGTTTTCGACCAGCGACCCAAACGCGACGCGGGGCGCCGCTTTGGGGCTCTGCATCGTCGTCAGCGCCGATTCGTCGAGCGGCAAGGCTGCCGCGATGCGCTCCTCGGCTGCCTCGATATAGACCTGCTCGCGCTCGATCCCGATCCAATGCCGGCCAAGGCGCTTGGCCACCGCGCCGGTTGTGCCGGTGCCGAAGAACGGGTCGAGCACGACGTCGCCCGGCTTCGAACAGGCGAGCAGGATGCGGTAGAGCAAAGCCTCGGGCTTCTGCGTCGGGTGGACCTTAACCCCACCCTTCTTCAACCGCTCCTGGCCGCCGCAGATCGGGAATTCCCAATCCGAGCGCATCTGGAGCTCGTCGTTGAGCGTCTTCATAGAGCGGTAATTGAAGGTGTATTTCGCGCCCTCACCCGTCGACGCCCAGATCAATGTCTCATGCGCGTTGGTGAAGCGCGTGCCCTTGAAATTGGGCATCGGATTGGCTTTCCGCCAGACGATGTCGTTGAGGATCCAATAGCCGAGATCCTGGATCGCCGATCCGACCTTGAAGATATTGTGATAGCTGCCGATCACCCAGATCGAACCGTTATCCTTCAAGATGCGCTTCGCCTCGCCCAGCCATTCGCGGGTGAAGCGGTCATAGATCGCCAGGCTGTCGAACTTGTCCCAATCGTCGGTGACGGCATCGACATGGCTGCCGTCGGGGCGCGACAGGTCGCCGCCGAGCTGAAGGTTGTACGGCGGGTCGGCGAAGATCAGGTCGACCGACTTGGCCGGCAGCGCGCGCATCGTCTCGATGCAATCGCCCATGAGGATGCGGTCGAGCGGCAACTCGCCCGGGACCAGCACCGACGGCTGCCCAAGAGCGACCGCGCGCGCACTGACCTTTTCGATAACCCCCATCGGCAAACGCTCCCCCGCAATCACTCGCGCACGAAAACCGAGCGCGCGGACTCCGGTCAAGCGAAGTTTAGTTAACGACCTGGGTTACCAAATGGTTAAGGGAGCGGAACATTTTACGACCCGCACGAGATGTTGAGTCGCGAGTTATCCACAGCCCCAATCTATGGGGTGTGGCACAAAAGACTCTTAAAACGGCAGAACCGAAATTTCTTGTGACTGCGCTGCTTGGGCGACCGGGGCGAAGCTCCGCCGATGCAGCGGACTGGGTCCGTGCTCGCGCAGCGCGCGCAAATGTTCGGGCGCGCTATAGCCCTTGTTCGTGTGCCAGCCGTAATGCGGATAGGATTCGGCGTGGGTGATCATGATCGTGTCGCGCGTATGCTTGGCGATGACCGAGGCGGCGGCGATCGACATGCTGATGCCGTCCCCGCCGACGATCGCGGTCGCCTGATAGGTCCAGCGCGGCAGGCGATTGCCGTCGACCAGCACATGGCCCGGCGGGCATCCCAGCGCTTCGACCGCCAGCGTCATCGCCTTCATCGTCGCCCAATAGATGTTGAGGCTGTCGATCTCGTCGGCCTCGACGATCCCCACGCCAACCGTCGCGCAGTCCATCAGCCGGCCATGCAGGCGCGCGCGCTCGGCAGCGGTGAGCTTCTTCGAATCGTCGAGCCCGCGTGGGATACCCTTGGTCGGCAGGATCACCGCTGCCGCGACCACGGGGCCCGCCAGCGGCCCGCGGCCGGCTTCGTCAACGCCGGCAACTGGTGCGAGGCAGAGCTTCTCGTGTTTGAGGCCGGGCATTTCAACCTTCTATCTCGTCGAACGGGATCACGCCAAGAGCGTGTCCCAACGGCCCGTGGCCCTCGCCCAACCCCGGCGCTGACAGGATCGCGATGCGCACGAACCGAATTGCGCGCTCGACCGCGTCCTCAATTGTCATGCCGTCGCCCAATCCGGTCGCGATCGCGCTGGCAAGCGTGCAGCCGGTTCCATGGGTATCGGTGGTATCGAAGCGCTTCGCTTCCCAATGGCGAAGACGGCCAGTCGGCGAGTAGAGCTCGTCAACGATCCAATTGCCCTCGGCATGACCGCCCTTCGCCACCAGATGCGTGCCGTGCGCGAGCACCGCGTCCTTGCCGCCAAGCGCCTCAAGCTCGGGAATATTGGGCGTCGTCACCGACGCCAAGCCCATCAGCCGCTCGAACGCGGCGATCGTCTCCGCGTCGGCGAGCGTATCGCCACTGGTCGCGACCATCACCGGATCGAACACGATCGGCACGTCGAGCGACTCGAGCACGTCCGCCACCGCGTTCGCGGTCCCCGCCGATCCAATCATCCCGATCTTGACCGCGTCGACACCGATATCGGTCACCACCGAGTTGATCTGCGCGATCACCATCTCGGTCGGCACCGTCAGTACCGCCTGGACGCCAAGCGTGTTCTGCGCGGTGATCGCAGTGATCGCGGTCATGGCATGGCCGCCGAGCATCGTCACGGTCTTGATATCGGCCTGGATCCCCGCGCCGCCGCCCGAATCGGACCCGGCGATGATCAGGATGCGGGGCGTCATCCCCGTTTCCGCGCCTGCGGATAGCTGCCGAGCACGCGCATCCATTTCGAATGGAAGCCTAGTTCCTCCAGCGCGCGGTCGAGACTCTCGTCGCCTGGCCGACCCTCGACATCGGCGTAGAAATCGGTGGCCGCGAAGCTGCCGCCGCGTTGATAGCTTTCGAGCTTGGTCATGTTGACGCCATTGGTCGCGAACCCGCCCATCGCCTTGTAGAGCGCGGCCGGGACGTTCTTCACCTCGAAGATGATCGTCGTCATGAACGGACCGTCACCGGTCAGCGGCCGGCTGCCGCGCGCCAGGGTCACGAAGCGGGTGGTATTGTGCTCGGCATCGGCGATGTCGCTGGCCAGCGTCTGCAGTCCGTAGATCTTCGCGGCCGGAGGCGGCGCGAGCGCGGCGACCTTGGGGTCGTTAATCTCGGCGACCAACGCGGCGGCGCCGGCGGTGTCGGGATAGGCGATCGGCGTGATGCCATGCGCCTTCAGCCAATGGCGGCATTGGCCCAGCGCCTGGGGATGGCTCATCGCTTCCTTGACGCCGTCGAGCGGCCCGACGCCCATCAGGGCGTAGCGGATCGGCAGGAAATGCTCGCCGGTGATCACCAGCCCCGATTCGGGCAGCAGGAAATGGATGTCGGCGACGCGGCCGTGGAGCGAGTTCTCGATCGGGATGACCGCGCAATCGGCGCGTCCTTCCTTCACCGCATCGATCGCGTCGTCGAAGCTGAAGCACGGCAACGGCAGTCCGTCGGGGAACGTTTCCTCGACCGCGACATGGCTGTTGGCGCCCGGCGCGCCCTGAAACGCCACCGCGCGCTCAGGCTCGCGGGCAGCGGCTTCGGTCATCGCGGCAACGATGGGCTGGGCGGGTGCGGCGAAGTTCTCCATGGGCGGCGGCGATTAGAGAGGTGCCCCCATAGTAGCAACCCGAGCTTTGCTTGAGGCTTTTTTGACGCGCTCCAGCGCGTGGGACGGTGCCAGCCCGCGCCCCCACCCGACCGCCCATAATATAAGCTGATTGGGCGGTCGGGTGGGGGTGCGGGCGGAGCAGCCCAAGGTTCCGGCGATGCGCAGCATCGTTGGAAAGGCTGTGGAGGGCGGCACCGCGCGTGACCGCCAGGTCGCAAACAAACACTCCACCTTGCCCCCCGCGAATACGCTTACTAAAGGGCTGCTACTCAATTCAGGGGCGTACGCGAAAAATCATGTCCGACAAGACCAACACGATCGCTGGCTGGACCCTCGCAGGGTGCTTTGTCGCGCTTGGCGCCACGATCGTTGGCGGGATGATGTTCCACAGCGGCGAGCCCAAGAAGGAAGGCTATCCGGTTGAGGCGGTGGACGAAGGTAGCGGCAGTGGCGCCGCGGCCGAAGTGCCGATCGCGGCCCTGCTGCCTACCGCCGACGCCACCAAGGGCGCCGAAGTCTTCAAGAAGTGCGCGGCGTGCCACACGATCAACCAGGGTGGCGCCAACGGCATCGGCCCGAATCTGTATGCGACGGTCGGCGAAGCGGTCGCCCAGGGCAAGGC
Source organism: Sphingomonas pruni NBRC 15498 (assembly GCF_001598455.1). Lineage (GTDB taxonomy): Bacteria > Pseudomonadota > Alphaproteobacteria > Sphingomonadales > Sphingomonadaceae > Sphingomonas > Sphingomonas pruni. The sequence goes on along the minus strand of NZ_BCYZ01000013.1, from coordinate 10,183 downwards.
CGGGTTCGCCTTCTCCGACGCGCTCAAGGCCAAGGGCGGCAAGTGGGATTTCGATTCGCTCAACGCCTGGCTGACCAGCCCGCGTAAGTTCGCGCCGGGTACCAAGATGACCTTCGCGGGCTTGTCGAACCCGAAGGATCGCGCCGACGTGATCCTGTATCTCAACCAGCAGGGCTCGAACCTGCCGTTGCCGGCCGCGCCGGCCGCTGCCCCGGCGGGCAAGGATGCCGCGGCTCCGGCCGGCGGTAACACCACCGCGCCGGCTGAAGGCAATGCCACAGCGCCTGCCGATGGGAATACGGCGGCCCCGGCTGCGAAGAAGTAATCCGAAACATCCCTCCCCGGCGAAGGCCGGGGCCCAGTCGCGACGTCTTTGCCATGGCACGACGGTCGCGCCATTTCTGGCATCAGTGGAACTAGGCCCCGGCCTTCGCCGGGGAGGTGCATTTTTATCGTGGACCGGGCGAACCGCTCAGCGCGCCGTGTCAGCCTGCGCGGCGATCTCTTCCGCGGCGTGCTGCTCCGCTTCGGCTAGGCCAATATCCATCGACCGGTCCTGATAGAAGCGCTGGACGCATTCCCAGCCTTCTTCCGCGGTCTCGCAATAGCTGAAGATCTCGAGGTCTTTGGCACTGACTACGCCTTCCTCGACCAGCGCGTCGAAATTTACCACGCGCTGCCAGAATTCCTTGCCGTAGAGCAGAACGGGAATCGGCTGAATCTTGCCGGTCTGGATCAGCGTCAACAGCTCGAACAATTCGTCGAACGTGCCGAAACCGCCCGGAAACGCCGCCAGTGCGCGCGCATGGAGCAGGAAATGCATCTTTCGAAGCGCGAAATAGTGGAACTGCAGGCTCAGCCGCGGCGTCACGTACGGATTCGGCGCCTGCTCGTGCGGCAGCACGATGTTGAGACCGATCGATTCGGCACCGACATCCGCCGCGCCGCGATTGGCCGCCTCCATGATCGACGGGCCGCCGCCCGAACAGACGACGAAATGGCGACGTCCATCAGTGTCGACCGGGAAGCTCGACGCCAGCCGACCGAGTTCGCGCGCAACGTCATAATATCTGGACTTGGCGACCAGCCGCTCGGCAATCTTGCGTGACGTGTCGTCGGCCGCGGCATCCAGCAATGCCTGCGCCTTGTCCGGCGCGGGAATGCGTGCCGATCCATACATCACGAAGGTGGACGCGATTCCGGCTTCGTCGATGACCAGTTCGGGCTTGAGGAGCTCTAGCTGGAATCGGACCGGACGCAGATCCTCGCGGAGCAGGAAGTCCATGTCCTGGAAGGCGAGCCGATAGGCCGGGTCCTGGGTCTGTGGGGTGGAGACACCGCCCTTCGCGCGGTCGGCTTCCTGTTTCGCGCGCGGAAAGACGCGCGACGGTACTCGGGTATCAGTCATCCCAGCGCGTTAGAGCAAAGTCGTGACGGATTGAAGGGTTCAAAAAGAGGCCCTCCTCCGCAGCTCTTAAGCCCTCTCCCGTGTGCGGGAGAGGGAATTGGGAAATCACCGGCAGAAGCTCTTATGGTCGTCCTCGAGATGCAGGTGGTTGTGGTGCGCCGCATTATAATCGGGGCTGAGCACCGTTCCGAACCGCTTGCATGCGGATGTGTGGATCACCTCCAGGAAGCGCCGCACATCGTCGCTATCCGACCGCCAGTCATTCTCGATGGACACCCGCCGGCCGTCCTCCAGGATGAAGGCCGACACATCCACCGCATTGGCCAAGGCATGGCCCGACAATCGCTCGAACGGGGTGCCGATCGTGTTGCGACAGGCATAGGTACCGAACGTCTCGATCTTGACCAGGCGGCTGCCCAGGATCTGATAGGCGGCGGGAGCGACCGCATTGCGCGTCCAGCCGATGAATTCTTCGGCGAGGCCGCAGCGCATGGCCTTCAGCCCGGTAACCGGAACGCCGATATCGATCAGCTGCACCGCGCCGATGACGGTGCACCCGCCACCATAATCGCGGTCGGGCAACGGCGAATAGCGCACCCGCTCGCGCGACAAGTCGGCGTAGCACATCTGCGTCTCGCGGCTGGTCGGCATGTTGAGCGTGACCGGCGGCGCGCCAGCTGGACGGCGCGGCGGCGGAAGGCGGTCATTTCCTCCCCCGCCGAACAGGCAACCCGACAGCACGAAGCCGAGCAAGGGAACGAGACGCTTCACGCGCATCGATGTGCGCGAACATGGTTAACGAATCGCTAATCCTGCGACGGCGCGTGCTGTCGGTCAGGCGAAGGTCTCGGCGTAATCTGGTCCTCTGGCTTGAAGATCGTCGAACCGCTGAATCATCCTGATCAGCACGATCGCCAACGGTATGTCGATCGCCAAGGTCGCGATGTCGATCCAGTTAGACGCGATTAGGCTGGCGGCGTCGGCCTTGCCAAACGAGAGCCGAGTCGAAACGTTGCCCAGGACGTTGCTCACGAGCCACAACCCCCACCACCACCGCATCAGCGGCGGCACGGCGACCGAAGTCGGATCGTGCGGACTGACGCTGGCCTGCCAAGCCTCACGCAACCCCTGGAATGGCTTCCACAGAAGGGCGACCGGTATGAAGAACCAGCCGACATTCCATCCCGGCGTGACTGTCATCGAATCGGACATCGAATGTGCGTTGGCGTTCACCCGCATGATCCAACGAGCGACGAATATGATCGAGCTCAGCGTGGCTACCAGCAGCGCGACCCCGCCAGCGCCCGTTATCATGTCGGCCGTTTCGGGTGCTGGGCCCGTGCCGGAGGCGGCGCCGTTCAGCGCCGCTATCGTCGTCGCGGCGCCGATCGTATAGACCAGATCCGCCGCAAGCCACGCCAATACGGCGATAATCGCAGCCCGGCCGCGCCCGCCGGGATCCTTGAATTCGTACATTTTCGCCTCCCCCTTTGTACTGTGACCTAACCGGGCCGGCTCGCCGCCGTCCAGCGCAAGCTCCTTGACGCGGCGCACAATATCTTTAGGGCGGCCGACGGGCCACGCGGCCCCAACGCCGCGCGCGCTCTCTGCGAGGAGAGACTACATGACTGAATCTACCGTTGCCGTCGCTACCCGTGCGTCCATTGCGAAGCCCGCTACGAAGCCGGCCCGCCCCCATTTTTCCTCTGGTCCCTGCGCCAAGCCTCCGGGCTGGGACGCGTCGAAGCTCGCGGTCGAGGTGCTCGGCCGGTCGCACCGTTCGAAGCTCGGCAAGGCGCGGCTGCAATATGCCATCGATCTGATGCGCGAACTGCTCAAGCTCCCCGACACGCATCGTATCGGCATCGTCCCCGGTTCAGACACCGGCGCGTTTGAGATGGCGATGTGGACGATGCTCGGCGCGCGTGAGGTCACCGCGCTCGCCTGGGAAAGCTTTGGCGAAGGTTGGGTGACCGACGCCGTCAAGCAGCTCAAGATCGAACCGACCGTCGTCCGTGCCGATTACGGCCAGCTGCCCGATCTGAGCCAGGTCGACTGGTCGAACGACGTGCTATTTACCTGGAACGGCACGACCAGTGGCGTGCGCGTGCCGAACGGCGACTGGATTCCCGCAGACCGCGAGGGCCTGAGCTTTGCCGACGCGACCAGCGCGGTGTTCGCCTATGACCTGCCGTGGGACAAGATCGATGTCGCGACCTTCTCGTGGCAGAAGGTGCTGGGCGGCGAAGGCGGCCATGGCGTCCTGATCCTCGGCCCGCGCGCGGTCGAGCGGCTGACCGAATATACGCCGGCCTGGCCGCTGCCGAAGGTGTTCCGCCTCGTCTCCAAGGGTGCGCTGACCGAAGGCGTGTTCAAGGGCGAGACGATCAACACGCCGTCGATGTTGGCGGTGGAGGACGCGATCTTCGCGCTCGAATGGGCGAAATCGGTTGGCGGTGCCGCAGGCCTGATCGCGCGCTCGGATGCCAATGCCGCCGCGCTCGACAAGATTGTCGCCGAGCGCGACTGGCTCGGCCATCTCGCGGTGGATGAGGCGTCGCGGTCGAAGACCAGCGTCTGTCTGACGGTCGAGGGCGCCGACGAGGCGCTGATCAAGGCGATGGCGAGCGCGCTCGAGAAGGAAGGCGCCGCGTTCGACGTCGCCGGCTATCGCGATGCCCCTCCCGGCCTGCGCATCTGGTGCGGCGCGACCGTCGACACCGCCGATATCGAGGCGCTCGGGCCCTGGCTCGACTGGGCCTACGCGACCGCCAAGGCTTCCAACTAATATCCCGTCATCCCAGCGAAAGCTGGGATCTCGCGCCACAAGCGACGCGCTTGCTGCCTGAGATCCTGACTTTCGTCAGGATGACGTTTGCAGAAAGGCAAACGTCATGCCCAAGGTACTGATCAGCGACAAAATGGACCCCAAGGCCGCCCAGATCTTCCGCGAACGCGGGGTCGAGGTGGACGAGATCACCGGCAAAACGCCCGAGGAATTGAAGGCTATCATCGGCCAATATGACGGTCTGGCGATCCGCAGCTCGACCAAGGTGACCAAGGAAATCCTCGACGCGGCGACCAACCTCAAGGTCGTCGGCCGCGCCGGGATCGGCGTCGACAACGTCGATATCCCCGCCGCCAGCGCCAAGGGCGTGGTGGTGATGAACACCCCGTTCGGCAATTCGATCACCACCGCCGAACACGCCATCGCGTTGATGTTCGCGCTCGCCCGCCAGCTGCCCGAGGCCGATCTGTCGACCCAGGCCGGCAAGTGGGAGAAGAACCGCTTCATGGGCGTCGAGCTGACCTCGAAGACGCTGGGTCTGATCGGCGCGGGCAATATCGGCTCGATCGTCGCGGATCGTGCGCGCGGCCTGCGCATGAAAGTGATCGCCTACGACCCGTTCCTCAGCCCGGAGCGTGCGGTCGAGCTCGGCATCGAAAAGGTCGATCTCGACGATTTGCTCGCGCGCGCCGACTTCATCACGCTGCACACGCCGCTGACCGACCAGACGCGCAACATCCTGAGCCGCGATAACCTGCTGCGCACCAAGAAGGGCGTGCGGATCATCAATTGCGCGCGCGGCGGGTTGATCGATGAGGCCGCACTCAAGGAAGGTCTCGATTCGGGTCACATCGCCGGCGCCGCACTCGACGTGTTCGTCGAGGAGCCGGCCAAGGCAAGCCCGCTGTTCGGCACGCCGAACTTCATCTCGACCCCGCATCTGGGCGCATCCACGACCGAAGCCCAGGTCAATGTCGCGATCCAGGTCGCCGAACAGATGGCCGACTTTCTCGTCTCGGGCGGCGTCACCAACGCGCTCAACATGCCGTCGCTGTCGGCCGAGGAAGCGCCGCGCCTCAAGCCATACATGGCGCTGGCTGAAAAGCTCGGCTCGCTGGTCGGGCAGCTGACGCATGGCGCGATCGGTCGCATCTCGATCCATAGCGAAGGCGCCGCTGCCGAGCTCAACCAGAAGCCGATCGTCTCGGCAGTGCTGGCCGGGTTCCTGCGCACCCAGACCGATACGGTGAACATGGTCAACGCGCCCTTGCTCGCCAAGGAACGCGGCATCGAGGTGCGCGAAGTGCGCACCGAGCGGGAAGCCGATTACCACACACTGCTCCGCGTCTCGGTCAAGACCGAGACCGGGGAGCGCTCGGTCGCCGGCACCCTGTTCGGCGATCAGGCGCCGCGCCTGGTCGAACTGTTCGGCATCAAGGTCGAAGCCGATCTGGCAGGGCACATGCTCTATGTCGTCAATGAGGACGCACCGGGCTTCATCGGCCGCCTCGGCACGCTGCTCGGCGAATCGGGCGTCAATATCGGTACCTTCCATCTCGGCCGCCGCTCCGCCGGCGGCGAAGCGGTACTGTTGCTGTCGGTCGACGAGGCGGTAGACGCCGAGCTGATCGCCCGCGTGCGCCAATTGGCGGGCGTGAAGACGGTGATGGGGCTGTCGTTCTGAGCCGGGCGCGCTAAGGGGGCGGACGTGACTCACGCTCTGCTCCCTTCCGGCTTTCACGATCGGTTGCCGCCCGACGCCGATGCGGCGGCGCGGTTGGAGCGGCGTGTGCTCGATGCGGCGCACGCGCATGGCTATGAGCGGGTCGATCCGCCGCTTGCCGAATTCGAGGATGCGTTGGCGCATCGGCTGAAAGCGGCGCGCGCGCAGGACGCGGTGCGTTTCGTCGATCCGATCAGCCAGCGAACCCTGGCGATCCGGCCCGACATCACAGCACAGGTCGGACGCATCGCGGCGACGCGGATGGGGCACCATCCGCGCCCGTTGCGGCTGAGCTACGCCGGATCGGTATTGCGGCTGCGCGCGTCGGAGCTGTCGCCCGAACGCGAGCGGCGCCAGGCCGGGTGCGAGCTAATCGGGCTCGATACGATCGCCGCCGCGCAGGAAGTCGTCACCGTCGCAGTCGAAGCGCTCGAAGCGGCTGGGGTGACGGGCATCTCGATCGACTTCACCCTGCCCGATTTGCTGAGCACGCTCGCCGCCGGCCCGCTGCCGCTTGACGGCGTGTCGCTCGATGATCTGGCCGACCGGCTCGATGCCAAGGACGCCGGTGCCGTCGCGGCGCTGGCGCCCAGCTATCTTCCGATGATCGAGGCGGCCGGACCCTTCGAAACGGCGCACGACCGACTCTGTCGTTTCGATGTCGGCGGCGCGCTGCGGTCGCGGCTCGACGGGCTGTGGAAGGTCGCCGAGGCGGTGAAGGGTCGTGTCGCGCTGACGCTCGATCCGACCGAGCGGCATGGCTTCGAATATCAGACATGGCTCGGTTTCTCGCTGTTCGCCGATGGCGCGCGCGGCGAGATCGGACGTGGCGGCAGTTACATGATCGTCCACGAGGACGGCAGTGAGGAAACCGCGATCGGCTTCACGCTCTATATCGACGCGATCGTCGCGGCGGGGCTGGCGCATGACGAACGGCGGCGGCTGTTCGTGCCGCTGGGCAGCGATCCGGCGCTGGCTGCCAAGCTGCGCGGCGAAGGCTGGGTCACGGTCGCCGCGCTCGAAGCCGGCGATACGCCCGAGGCGCAATTGTGTACGCATATTTTAGCCGATGGTGAGGTTCGCACGATCACCACATAACCCAATCGTCACCCCGGACTTGTTCCGGGGTCCAACGAGCCTCAGGCGGTGTCGCCCGTGGATGGTTGGATGCCGGAACAAGTCCGGCATGACGAACTGAAGCGAAGGAATAGCAAGTGGCCAACGTAGCCGTAATCGGCGCCCAATGGGGTGACGAAGGCAAGGGCAAGATCGTCGACTGGCTGTCGGAGCGCGCCGACGTCGTCGTCCGCTTCCAGGGCGGGCACAATGCCGGCCACACACTCGTCATCGACGGCAAGACCTACAAGCTGGCCCTCCTGCCGTCGGGCGTCGTGCGCGGCACGCTGAGCGTGATCGGCAACGGCGTCGTGTTCGACCCTTGGCATTTCCGCGACGAAGTCACGCGGATCGGCGAGCAAGGCATCAAGGTCACGCCCGATCTGTTGCACGTCGCCGAGACCGCCCCGCTGATCCTGCCGCTCCATCGCGATCTCGACGCGCTGCGCGAGGACGCGCTCGATGCCGGCAATTCGGGACAGAAGATCGGCACCACGCGCCGCGGCATCGGCCCAGCCTATGAGGACAAGGTCGGTCGTCGCGCGATCCGCATCTGCGACCTGGCCCATCTCGACCAATTGGGACCGCAGATCGATCGCCTTTGCGCCCATCACGACGCGCTGCTCGCCGGCTTTGGCAAGCCGCCGGTCGACCGCGAGGCCTTGCTGGCCGACCTGAAGGATATCGCCGATTTCGTGCTGCCCTATGCCAAGCCGGTCTGGGTGACGCTCAACGCAGCCGGCGAGCGCGGCAAGCGTATCCTGTTCGAAGGCGCGCAGGGCGTGCTGCTCGACGTCGATCACGGTACTTACCCTTTCGTCACCTCGTCCAACACTGTCGCCGGCACCGCCTCGGCCGGGTCGGGCCTGGGTCCGTCGCGGGTCGGGTTCGTGCTGGGAATCGTCAAGGCCTATACGACGCGGGTCGGATCGGGCCCCTTCCCGACCGAGCAGGATAACGAGATCGGCGAATATCTCGGCACCCGCGGGCGCGAGTTCGGGGTCAATACCGGACGCAAGCGGCGCTGCGGCTGGTTCGACGCGGTCCTCGTTCGGCAATCGGCGGCGGTCAGCGGCATCACCGGCATCGCGCTGACCAAGCTCGACATTCTCGACGGGCTCGACGAGATCAAGATCTGCACCGGCTATCGCCTGGGCGACAAGACCTATGACTATCTGCCCCCGCATCCGCTCGATCAGGCCGCGGTCGAGCCGATCTACGAGACGGTGCCGGGCTGGTCCGAATCGACCGCCGGCGCGCGCAGCTGGGCGGAACTGCCAGCGGCTGCGATCAAATATATCCGCCGCATCGAGGAGTTGATTCGTTGCCCGGTGGCATTGGTATCGACCAGCCCCGAGCGCAACGACACGATCCTGGTGCGCGATCCGTTCGCGGACTGACCCGGCTCAGTGAAGCGCGAGCATAATTAAAAAAGATAGGGCCTGCCCCCGCAGTCGGTGCACGCCAGCACCGGCCGCGAGGACAGGCCCATTAGCCCCGACGGACCGCGCCTGGTCAGGCACGATCCGATTGCATGGGGTGGGCTGGGGCTATCAGTGCTTCTTTTTCTTCTTCTTGCCCGTATCCGCCGACATGTCGGTCGACGCTGACGTATCGGACGTCGCCGTCGAGTCCGTCGTAGTCGACGGCGCAGTAGCGGTGTCGGGGGTCGCGCTCGGCGCCGTCGCGTCGGGCGTCGCAGGGGTGGCTGGGGTTGCCGGCGTCGCGGGTTCCGCCGGGGTACCCATTGAGCCAGGCGTTGCCGGCGTAGCCGGCGTTGCGGGGGTCGCCGGGGTGGTTTGCGCCACCGCAACTCCCGAGACGCCGATGATCAAGGCGCCCGCAAGCATGACAAGCTTCATTCGATACTCTCCTGTCCTGAATGGACCGGAAAGGAAAAGGCTCAGTACCTAAAAGGCTCCGTCACGCCGGTCGTTACGTCCACTGAATCGAACGGCTTGCCGGTGATTGAGCCTGTATCGGGACTAACTGACGGAAACTTATCCGTTTTGCGCCCGATGCAGCAGCTTTTGATCGGCCAGGACCAGCGCCACCATCGCTTCGACGACGGGCACGCCGCGGATGCCGACGCACGGATCGTGCCGCCCCTTGGTGCGGATGTCGGTGGCCTCACCAGCCCGCGTGATCGTCTCGACCGGGGTCAGAATCGAACTGGTCGGCTTGAACGCGACGCGGACGCGGACGGGCTGTCCAGTGGAAATACCCCCGGCGATACCACCGGCGTGATTGGACAGGAAATGCGGGCCGCCAGTCTGGTTGCTGCCCGGCCGCATCGCATCTGCATTGTCCTCGCCGGTCAAAGTCGCGGCGGCGAAGCCGTCGCCGATCTCGACACCCTTGACCGCGTTGATCCCCATACAGGCATGGGCGAGCTCGGCATCGAGCTTGGCATAGAGCGGCGCACCCCAGCCCGGCGGCACCCCGGTCGCCTCGCAAGCGATCACTGCGCCCAGTGACGATCCCGACTTGCGCGCATCGTCGACCAGCTTTTCCCAGCGTGCCGCCGCCTGGGCGTCGGGGCAGAAGAACGGGTTGTTCCCGATCTCAGCCGGATCGAACCGCGCAGGGTCGATCGCATCCCCGCCAATCGCTTCTACCCAGGCCAGGATCGAGACTTCGGGGATAACCAGGCGGGCGACCGCTCCCGCCGCGACCCGACTGGCGGTCTCGCGTGCCGACGAGCGCCCGCCGCCGCGATAGTCGCGGAAGCCGTATTTGGCGTCGTACGCATAGTCCGCATGGCCGGGTCGATAGGCCTGGGCGACTTCCGAATAATCCTTCGACCGCTGGTCGACATTCTCGATCATCAGGCTGATCGGCGTACCGGTGGTGCGGCCCTCGAACGTACCCGACAGGATGCGGACCCGGTCCGGCTCCTGACGCTGCGTGGTGAAGCGCGACTGACCTGGACGGCGGCGGTCGAGGAACGGCTGGATATCGTCTTCGCTGAGGCTCAGCCCCGGCGGACAGCCATCGACGACCGCGCCGATCGCGGGCCCATGGCTTTCTCCCCAGGTCGAGAAGCGGAAGACGTGACCGAAGGTGTTGTAGCTCAACTGGAAAGCCCTCTCCCCTCCGGGGAGAGGGTTTGGGAGAGGGGGAGTCCGTCAAAGGAGCGTCCCCGACT
>NZ_BCYZ01000012.1 GCF_001598455.1 Sphingomonas pruni NBRC 15498 | reverse complement strand
CAGCCGCGAAGCGGCGAGGACGGGACATTTTTCCCCTCCACCACCGACCTGCGGTCGGCGGTCCCCCTCCCCATCTGCGATGGGGAGGATTTGATCGTCACTCGATCAGCGACAGGAACCGCGCTTTCTCGATCGCCTTCACCCGTCGATCTACGTCGAGCTTGGCGAACAAATTGGCCAGATGGGTCTTCACCGTATTGGGCGACACATCCAGCGCCCGTGCGAGTTCCTTGTTCGACTGACCCGACGCCAGCAGATCGAGGATCTCGCATTCGCGCGGCGTAAGGCCGAGTGAGGCAATCGCCGCGGCATTGCGCTCGAACGGCGCGGACTTCTTCGCCGTCAGCCGGTGGCCGACCCACAATCCCAGGCAGATAAAGCCGAGTGCCAGCAAGCCGACATAGAGGTCGGTCGAAATCTGGTCGGCGGCGTAGCGGAACTTCAGCTGTTCGAGCGCAACCGCGACGACAGCGAGGCCCAGCGCATAGAGGATGGCCGTCCGCCACATCGCGCGTCAGGCCTTGGGCGGCGTCAGTTGATAGGGTTGATAGATCGCGCGGAATGCGGCCATTTCTTCGCAGGTTTGCGAATGCGCGACGAGCGCCGGCCAGCGATTGAGATCGAATTGATCGGCGAGCGCCTCACTGATGAAGCGAAAGACAGTCGCCGTCAGCAGGTCGGCATGGCTCATCGACGAACCGCCGAACCATCCGCCCGCCGCGGCGCGTTCGCGGTCGAGCAAATCGAGCGTGTCCGTCACCTGGGCGCGGCAGCGGTCGACCCACATCGGCAGGCCGTCGCGGAACGCCTTCTCATAGACCAGGCTGACGCCCTTGTCGGCGGCGCCGGCGGCGAGCGCGCACCAGCGCAACATGGTCCTCAGGTCGGCGCCGGTTCGCGTCAACACGGCGTCGTTGCCCGCCATCTCGTCGATCAAGGTGACGATGACGCTCGAGTCCATCACCGACACGCCATCGTCGAATACGAGTACGGGGACGCGGCGGAGTGGATTATAGGGCGCGATCTTGTCGGCATCGCCGAAGGTCGACCAGGGCAGGTGCTCGAACCCGATGCCGTAGAGCGTCAGCGTGATCCCGACGCGGCGGACGAAGGGCGAATCATACTGGCCAATCAGTTTCATGCTTGGCTGGCTCCTATGACCCCGCGCCGATCAGTTCGCGGCCGATCAGCATGCGACGGATCTCATTGGTGCCTGCACCGATGTCGAGCAATTTGGCATCGCGGGCGAAGCGCTCGACCGGCCAGTCCTTAGTATAGCCGGCGCCGCCGAGCGCCTGGATCGCCTCCAAACTGACCTTCACCGCATTTTCGCTCGCCAGCAGGATCGCGCCTGCCGCGTCGAAGCGCGTGGTCTTGCCTGAATCACAAGCTCTGGCGACCGCATAAACATAAGCGCGTGCCGAATTGAGCGCGACATACATGTCGGCGATCTTGGCCTGCATCAGCTGGAACGTGCCGATCGACTGGCCGAATTGCTTGCGCTCGCGGACATAGGGCACGACCACGTCGAGGCACGCCTGCATGATGCCGAGCTGGATGCCGGCGAGCACGGTGCGCTCGTAATCGAGCCCCGACATCAGCACGCCGACGCCGCCGTTGAGCGGGCCCATGATATTCTCTTCGGGCACTTCGCAGTCGTTGAATACCAGTTCCGCGGTCGGGCTGCCGCGCATCCCCATCTTGTCGATTTTCTGGCCGATCGAGAAACCGGGCATGCCCTTTTCGATGATGAAGGTCGTGATGCCGCGCGATCCCTCGCCGGTCTTGGCATAGACGACGAGCGTGTCGGCATAGGCCGCATTGGTGATCCAGAACTTGGTGCCGTTGAGCACATAGCCGCCCTGAACCTCCTCGGCGCGGAGCTTCATGCCGACGACGTCCGATCCGGCGCCCGCTTCGGACATGGCGAGGCTGCCGACATGCTCGCCCGAGATCAGCTTGGGGAGATATTTGGCCTTTTGCTCAGGGCTGGCCCAGCGGCGAAGCTGGTTGATGCAAAGGTTCGAATGCGCGCCGTAAGAAAGACCGATCGAGGCCGAGGCGCGGCTGACTTCCTCGCAGGCGATGACATGTTCGAGATAGCCGAGTCCGAGCCCGCCATATTCCTCTTCGACCGTGATGCCGTGCAGGCCGAGCTCGCCCATTTGCGGCCACAGCTCCTCGGGGAACCAGTCCTCGGCATCGATCTTCGCCGCCAGTGGCGCGATCTTGTCGGCGGCAAAGCGCTGGGTCGTCTCGCGGATCATGTCGGCGGTTTCGCCGAGTGCGAAATCGAGGGTGGCGTCCATTATCGTCTCCTGTGTTGATCCGGGCTGTAGCGCGCCGCCGGTGGCCACGCTAGCGTCCCACCCGGACAGCACGGGGGGAGTGCCGCTTGCAGGGGTTCGATCTTGTTTTCGCGATGTTCGGGCTGGTGCTCGGGCTCGCCGTGACCGAGGTGCTGGCCGGCTTCGCGCGCGTCATCAAGATGCGGCGCAAGGCGCATGTCGGCTGGCTGACGCCGTTGCTCGGCTTGTTCGTGTTGATCGACATGACCACGTTCTGGAACACGATCTATGCGCATCGCGAACACCTTCACGCCAATCTCGCGACCTTGCTCGTCGTGCTGGGATTCGTCGGCAGCTATTACCTCATCTCGACGCTGATCTTTCCCGACGATCCCGATGAATGGCCCGATTTCGATGCCTGGTACGACCGGCACAATCGTCAGGTGCTGGGCGGGGTGTTGGGCCTGACGCTTGCACTGATCGTGGTGACAGCAATCACCAGCGCGATGGGGCTGGCGATCAAGGCGGACACGCAAGGCGGCCCGCATGGCTGGATCGCGCTCGTCGCCGGGCTGTTCCATATCCCGCTTCTGGTCTTGTTGCTGATCGTCAAGTCGCGCCGCCTCAATGTCGCGTTGCTCGCCACCGAAATCGCGCTGATGTTGGTCGCGGCCTTTGCCTGGGTGATCTGACCCGTTAGTCTCATCCGAAACAATCAGGGGCTCGCATGACCAGTCTTCTCCGCCGCAAGACGATTACCGAAGCTGCGCCCGAGCATCAGCTCGCGCGGACATTGAGCTGGCCGCATCTGGTCGCACTCGGTGTCGGGGCAATCGTCGGCACCGGTATCCTGACGTTGATCGGAGTGGGCGCCGACCGTGCCGGACCGGCGGTGCTGTTGAGCTTCGTAGTCGCCGGCGCGATCTGCGCGGCGGCGGCGCTCTGCTATGCCGAGATGGCGACGCTGATCCCGGCGTCGGGCAGCGCCTATACCTACAGCTACGCGACGTTGGGCGAGGTGATCGCCTGGGTGGTCGGCTGGTCGCTGATCCTTGAATATTCGCTGGTCGTCGCGACCGTCGCCGTTGGCTGGTCGGGCTATGCGGTCGGGTTTTTGAAGGGGCTGGGGGTCGAGCTTCCAGACTACCTCACCCACGGACCGACGCTGGCCGGATCGATCGCCGACGGGACGTTCCATCTCGCGACGCCTGGCATCAACGTCCCTGCGATCTTCATCATCGCGGTAGTGGCGGGACTATTGATGCTGGGTACTCGCGAAAGCGCCCGGATCAATACCGCGCTGGTGGTGCTCAAGATCGTGACCCTGACCCTGTTCGTCGCGGTGGCACTGCCGCATTTCGACGCGGCCAACCTGCATCCGTTCGCGCCGCTCGGTTATGGCAGCACGCCCGGCGCGGGTGGCGTCAAATACGGCATGATGGGCGCGGCGGCGATCATCTTCTTCGCCTTTTACGGGTTCGACGCGATCTCGACCGCGGCGGAGGAAGCCAAGCGTCCCGAGCGCGATCTCGCCATCGGCATCGTCGGATCGATGTTGGCCTGTACGGTCATCTACATGGTCGTCGCCGCCGCAGCGGTCGGGGCGCTCCATTATTCCAAATTCTCGAACAGCCCGGAGCCGCTGGCGCTGATCCTGCGCGAGATCGGACAGGGCAAAGTTGCGACCGTCGTCGCAGCGGCCGCGGCGATTGCATTGCCGACCGTGATCCTCGGCTTCCTCTACGGCCAAAGCCGCATCTTCCTGGTGATGGCGCGCGACGGCTTCCTGCCGGCCGGCCTCGCCAAGGTATCGGCGCGCGGCACGCCGGCGCGGATCACGGCGGTGACGGCGGTTTTGGTGTCGGTGCTTGCCGCATTGGTGCCGCTCGACGTCATCGCCAGTCTCGCCAATGCCGGGACTTTGTGCGCGTTCGTCGCGGTGGCGGTGTGCGTGCTGGTGTCGCGGCGGCGCGATCCTGGCGCGCGGCGGCCGTTTCGCACCCCTTTGGTGTGGTTGGTCGCGCCGATCGCGATCCTCGGTTGTCTCTACCTCTTCACCAGCCTGCAGAGCATCACGCAGATTTCGTTCTTCGTCTGGAACGGGATCGGGCTGGCGATCTATTTCCTCTACGCGCGGCGCCGCGCTTCGATCGCCTGATTTACGATCCGAGCGCCCAGCGCACGACCTCCGCAATGCCGCGTGTGCCGGCATGGACGACCGGGCGCGTTACGCCCGGCCGCCGGAGGCCGTGCATCCGCCGCGCCCATTCGGGAAGCAGGTCCACTGCCGCGCTCATCGTCATCGTCTGGAACGGCAGCAGCATCAAACTGGGTGGCGGCTGGTCGAGCAGGATGTGCAGCACTTCATGGCTGCGCTCGTCCGCTTTCAATTCGGGCAGAAAATCCCGGATGATCTCCTCCGCCTCGGCTCGACTGCGCGGGATCGGGTCCGCACCGAGCAGTTCCGCGATCAACGCAACTTCGGCGTAATAGAGATCCTGGTCAGCGGCGCTCATCCCCGGTTCCCCATAGCGGATCCAGCCGGCGAGAAAGCTCGACACTTCGGCGACATGAACCCAGGCAAGCAGATGAGGATCGCTTGCCCTATATGGCGTGCCGTCCGGCAGCGTTCCCGAAACCGCATCGTGGATATGGCGGACGCGCGCGATCTGCGCTTCCGCGGATGCCCGCGTCTCGAACGTGGTCTGCGCGATGAAGCGGGCCGTTCCTTTGAGGCGGGCATTCATGTCGTCGCGAAAGCTCGAATGGTCCCATACGCCGGCCAGAACGCGGGGATGGAGCATTTGCAGCATCAGCGCGGCGATGCCGCCGACCATCATCCCGGTGACGTCGATATGAACGCGCCAGCTGACCGAACCGGGCGCGAACAACCCGCTGCCGTCGAGTGCGCGGACGATCGGCGGATTGGCCGGGTCGGACAGCAAGCCGCGAACCTGACGTGCTATGGCGGAGCGGAGGCCGATCATGCCGGATGCATAGGCAAAGTCGCCGCCGCAGGCGAGCCGCCACCGACCAACTGTCATCGCCCGTCAACAAGAGACCCGACGGGGATGTTATCAGGAATCCGTGGACGAAGCGGCAGATGCGCCGGCGTCTGGCACGTAATCGGGTATTTTGATTCCGAGATCCTCGAGCACGATGTGATGCCAGGGGTAGCGTTCAGCCGAACCCGTAGTGGCATGTTGGACAGCCCAATCTTCCTTGAGTCCATCTGACACTATTCTGGTCGGTATTAGCAGCGTTACGTCGTCGGGCGTGAAGTCGAGCCGGTCCGTTTTGATCCGCCACTCGCGCTCCCACGTATGATCGACCGAATATTTGTCGGAAAGCCAGAATCGCACATGGAGATGCCTCTTGGACCGAGGCAGGTCGGCATAGTCCGAGTCAGGCTGGTAGATCACCGGCCGACCGCCTTTCCCGAACACCCATTTCTTCGTGAACACGAAGCCATACGGGCGATATTTGACGTTCTGGTGCGGGGTCGAGAGAATCTGCGGCAGCTTCGAAATCGGAGCTTCGCTGAAGCAGACGCAGCGGTGTTTTCCCTTAATGAATCCCGTGCCGCCGAGAAGGGCACGGTCCGCTAGAATCCTGACGAAAGTGCTGAGGGGATTGTCGCCCTTGGTGAGGTGAACCAGGCGGTCGCTGAGGTCATCTCGAATGACTGGCATAAGTTCTTTTGCCACATCTGCGAATCGCTCGCATCAATTTGGTGTAAGTGAAAGAGGCTAGGACAGCCCGGGCGGCGACACCCCACTAATGTGCGGTGGACGGAATGTGCCGTTGCACAAATTTCAAGTGCCCAAAGCCCGAGCTCACTACGATCCGCCAGCCGGTCGCCGAGATGTTGCCGAGATGTTGCGGACCGCCGTCGAATTGCTGGTGCGAGAGATCAAGGACCGCAAGAACGGCAAGAGCGGCGCCGCAGCGTGTGGTGCTCGACTTCGACCTCGTCCGCCGTCATTAGAGGCGTTGCCGCGCGGCTAGACCGGCCCCGGTCCGGCGATCGTCAGCGTTTGCGGACGAACTCCGCGCGCAGGACCAGCCCCTTTATGCCTTCGTAACGGCAGTCGATTTCCTGGTCATCGCCGGTCAAACGGATCGACTTGATCACTGTGCCCCGCTTCAGCGTCTGGTTCGCGCCTTTGACCGTCAGGTCCTTGATCAAGGTCACGCTATCGCCGTCCGCGAGCAGGTTGCCGACGGCGTCGCGGACTTCCACGATATCGGGATCCTGCGCGTTCGCCGCTGCTGCGGAAGCGCTCATCCACTCGCCGGTGGCTTCGTCATAGACGTAATCGTCATTGGTATCGGTCATGGTCGGGCTTTCGGTCCAGCTATCAATTGAGCGCGGTGGGCGCGGCGTTGGTTGCGTTTACGATGCTCGCGGCGATCCGCAGCGCTTCGGGAAAGCTTTCTGCGTGGATGACGCCGGCACCGTCTCGCCCGAGACGAACCCGATCGAGCATGGCGAGGGGCTGTGGCTGCACGCCGGACAGGATGATCTGAGCTCCGGCGGCGCCCGATCGATGCACGATCTCGGCGATGGTCGTCGTGCCGCTTGCGTCGAGCAGCGGCACCCGCCGCATGCGGAGGATAATGACCTTGGGCGTCTGACCCATCCGCCGCAACGTATCCAGCAACTCGTTGGCGATGCCGAAAAAGACCGGCCCATCGATCCGGAATACTTCGACGCCGGCGGGAAGCGCGTCGCGCTGATGGATGTCCTCGCCCTCGTCGCCTTCCGGCGCACCGCCGGCATCGATCTGGACCGTCTCGCTCATCCGCATCATGAACAGCAGCGAGGCAAGGGTGACACCGACCGCGATCGCCATCGTGAGATCGACCAGGACCGTGAGCCCGAAGGTGAGCAAGAGGACCGCGCGGTCGCCATTGGGCATGCGAAGCAAGCCGATGAAGCGTTGATGCTCGCTCATTCCCCAGGAGACCATGAACAGGATCGCCGCCAGCGCCGCCATCGGCACGAA
Organism: Sphingomonas pruni NBRC 15498; assembly: GCF_001598455.1. Lineage (GTDB taxonomy): Bacteria > Pseudomonadota > Alphaproteobacteria > Sphingomonadales > Sphingomonadaceae > Sphingomonas > Sphingomonas pruni. Next base: position 68,737 of record NZ_BCYZ01000012.1, on the reverse strand, counting down.
TGCCATCAGACTGGTCGCGAACAGGATGAACAAAAGCAGGAAAAGCGCGTGCAACATGCCGGCGATCGGGGTCAGCGCGCCAGCCCGGATGTTCGTCGCCGTCCGGGCGATGGCGCCGGTCGCGGGCAACCCGCCGAACAGGGCAGAGGCGATGTTGGCGACGCCCTGACCGACCAGCTCTTGATTGGAGCGGTGCCGTGACCCGATCATCCCGTCGGCCACTACAGCCGACAGCAATGCCTCGATCCCCGCAAGGAACGCAATGGTGAAGGCGGAAGGCAGGATCGCCTGGAACTTGGCCAGCGAGATCGACGGCAGCGCCGGCGCGGGCAAGCCAGCCGGAATGTGCGGAAACCGAGAACCGATCGTTTCCACGGGCAAGTGCAAAAGCGCGACTGCCAGGGATGCGACGACTATCGCGACCAGGAAACCGGGCACGCGTGGCGCCACTTTGCGCAATCCGATGATGAGGAGGAGCGACCCAACGCCGATCGCCAAGGTCGTGGCATGGATGCTGCCGAGCGCTCCGAAATAGGCCTGCCATTTCGGCAGGAAATCCGCCGGAACCTTGTCGATCGACAGGCCGAGGAAATCCTTGACCTCGCCCGACGCGATGATGACGGCGATGCCTGCGGTGAAGCCCGTGACCACAGGATGTGGGATGAACTTCACCAGTGCACCGAGCTTGGCATAACCGGCGACAATCAGGATAAAGCCGGCCACCAGAGTAGCGAGTAACAGCCCATCATAGCCATGCTGCGCGATCACGTTGAACACGACCACGACGAACGCGCCGGTGGGCCCGCCGACCTGCGCTCGCGAACCGCCGAGCGCGGAGATCAGAAATCCGGCGACGACCGCCGTGATCAGGCCCTTGTCGGGTGATGCGCCGCTCCCAATGCCGAGCGCCATCGCCAAGGGGAGGGCAACGATGGCTACGGTCAGACCCGCTATGGCGTCGCGTTTGAAGCGATCGAACGTATAGCCTTCGCCGAGCACGGTGATCAGCTTGGGCGTAAAAGCCGTCCAGCGCGCGTCATTCAGCACTGCCATTGGCTCCCGATGCCTGGTCGAACAGCATGGACGGCACGTGCTTGAGCGAGTCACCGCTCCGCGTCTCCTTCAGCCGCACGCCGCGGCCCACGCCAATGCTCGGCGCATTCTCTCCGATCAGCTCGATCCCGGCGCGCTCGAGCGCGGAGATCACCTTGACCAGCGTATCCACGACGCCGCGTACCTGACCGTCCGATCCCTCCATGCGCTGGATGGTCGGCAGCGACAGCCCAGCGAGGTCGGCGAGCTGGCGTTGGTCGATCTCGAGAAGGGCGCGCGCCGCGCGCATTTGCTGAGAGGTGATCATGGTTCCTCATGATGTAAAAAACATCAGCTAACAAATGTGATACTTGATCATGCGGATATAGTATTGGTAATCTGATTTGCCAATCCGATGCAGCCGACGCCTGCATAAATCAGCCTGCGGGTCAAACGCCGACCCCGCGCGAACTTTCACGGGAAGATCTTGGGCACGGCAAAGCCCCTCGGCGCTGCTTTATGTCGCGCTTCAGCCCATGCTGCTCCAGATGAACACCCGGCCGACCGCTATCGAGCAAGGGGTGACGGATGTCGCGGAAAGGCCCGCAAAGCTGTCAACAGCGGAAGGGGGCGGCGCTGAGGGGTGCGACTGCGGTGACTCGCACCGCGACGCTTGGCGAAGCGCGGGAGACCCGTCAGGAAGCGGCGAGGATCATCCGCCACGTTGCGGCGTGGTCCGCGGGACGCGCGGGCAGCGTAAGCGACGTCTACGGGATGCAAGACGCGACGCAAGCGTATCCCCTTCGGCGATAGGCCAGGATAGGCTTACTTGTCCAGGATGGGGCGGAATCGCCTAATATCTGACCAGACCTTCCACATGAAGGCCAGAAACACCAGCGACCACAAAGCGAAGATCGTGATGTCGATGCGGCGCAGGCCCATGAAACTGGCGTCGATCAGCCCCGGGCCGTACCAAAGCGCGAAGAATGACCAGGCCGCCACGAGCAAGCGTAACTCGGTCGCCCCCATGCCGTAATAGGACAAGTGATGGGTCTTGAGGATCAATACCTTGAGATAGGTGAAGCTGGTCATCAGCAGGTACATCGAAAGTGCGAGCAGGCCCGAAAACACGGTGAAATAAGGTGAAAGCCCCAACCCGACGAAAATGAAGGTCTGCGAGATCAGGTCGCAGGAATGATCCAGAAAGTAGCCGAAGTCGGGCCGTTCGATCTTGCGATGGCGCGCGAGCGTGCCATCGAGCGAGTCGCCAAGCCAGTTCAGGAAAAGCCCCAGGATCGCCAGGGACATGAACCAGGGCGAAAGGCGGCAGGCGGCGAATCCGGCCATGACCAAGGCAGCACCGACCAGCCCCAATAGGGTCAGATGATCGGGGCTCACAGCCGATGGCGTCCGCGCGGCCAGCCACAGCAATGCTTTGCGTTCCTGGGTTGCCAGAAAGCTGTTATTCACTCGCACATGATGAACAGGCTCAGCCAGTTGATCGGTTGGCGGGACTTCATTGGTTTCTGCCGGCCGCGCAGATGAGGTGCCGGTTTCCTGAGGAACACGGAAGCGGACTGCAGTCGACTGAACCAGCGGCCCAAAATCGGAACCGAGACTTCCCCGACCTAATTCATCGATTTGGTAGTGCTTCAACTGCAAATCCTTTGCGTGTGACTCCTCGGGGGGCGTCCGCAGGGTCTGGCTTGGGAGTTATTGCCGGCGCTTTATTCCAATCTACCAGCACTTTATGAAGAATCTTGCTGCGCCGCACAATAGTCCTGGGGTCAGGCAGCGGCAAGCCCAACGGTCCATATCGGATACAAAAAGCGGCGAACCGATCGTCAATTCGTCGCCCGTCTGTGAAATATCCCAGAACACTGGATAACAACTTCACACGCCCAGTGTTGTTGAACTATGGCCCGCGTCGGGGCAGTGCTCTGTACGGGCGATCTATCCGTTCTCGTGCACGCTCATTGTCCGCCGGCGCGGACGCCTAGACCGGCTGCAAACCTGCCTTAATTTTCTGCTCTCCTAAACCACTTTGGTAACCGGTTGAATATCCTAGGTTATACCCATACATCGAACGGCGTATGTTTAAAAGGCATATTTTTCAAGTGGTTGACAGGGCCAATGCCGATGAAATCGGCAGCACGACTCCGCCTCGCGTGATAGCTTACGATGTAGTGAGACTGTTTATCGGGCCGTCGTTCTTGACGCCGCGCGGTATAGATCGAGTGGATCTCGCGCTCGCCCGTCATATTTTCAGCAACGAATCTAGTCGGAATGTCGGCGTGTTGCCGACGCCTGCGGGGGTTTATGCTTTATCGGCGACGCAGGTCAGGAGGTTGTTGGCATACATTCAAGAATTGTGGGCGGAAGATGCCGGATTCGGGCGCGATCTTCAGTTGCAATTGTTGTTAGATAAAATCGCGCGCCGGCAGGATGACGCGCTACAGGCGCCGTCCGTCCGCCCCCTTTTGTTGCGGCAGAAGGTTTGGCGCATGCTCCGCATGCTTCGGGCGACCAGCTTCTTTCCTCACCGCTTCGCGGGCCGGGCGGTGCCTGCCAACGCTGTCTATCTCAATATCGGCCAGTTGGGGCTCGCGATGCCATCCTTCTTCAACTGGCTCGCCAAGCGCCCCGACATCAGTCGCGCCATGATGATGCACGACGCTATTCCCGTCGATTATCCGCATCTTGTTGGGGAAAATGCACCCAAACATCATCGGCAGATGATTCGCACTGCGGCTGAGCATGCGGATTGCATGATCTTCAATTCGGCATACACACGCGACAGCGTGAGTGCGGTGATGGCGGATCTGGGCCGGCCTTGCCCGCCGGCGCTGGTGCGGTCGCTGCCCCTACCGGCGGCGTTCGCTGACGTCGAGGCCAGCGTAGCGGAATTGGCCGGCACGCGCTATTTCCTGGCCGTTTCGACCATCGAGCCGCGCAAGAATTTCGCCTTGCTCTTGCGGGTCTGGCAGCATTTCGTCGCGACCATGGGGGAGGAGGCGCCCCATCTGGTCATTGTCGGTTCTCCGGGGAACGATGCCGACAAAATTTTAGCACCGTTGGAGTCCGACCCCGCTTTGGCCAACAGAGTGCACCATGTGGCCGGCCTGTCGAGCCCAGCGCTGGCGTCGCTATTGCTGGGAGCCGCCGGCATGTTGTGCCCATCGCTTGCGGAGGGTTTTGGACTACCTCTGCTTGAGGCAAACGCCCTGGGCGCGCCTGCCATTGCGACGGACATTCCAGCGCATCGTGAATTGGCCTCCGCGACGACAGTGCTGTTGCCGGCGGACGATGAGCAGGGGTGGGCGCGGGCGATCGCAGCGACGCCCGACGTGGTGATGCGCCGGCGCCCGCATATACCTTTTGCGATGACCGAAGGCGCCTATTGCGCCGACATCGTCGATTTCATCACTCGCATTCGGGGCAGGGCAGCTTAATTGACCGCGTTCTTGACCAGGAAAAACGGTGTGAAGATCTGTCCGATGGTTTGAAGAAGCTTCGTCGGCTCATTCGCCTTGGCACCTGCGATGTAGATCACATCCTTGTTCTCGAGGGTGAACCTCTGCGCTAGAAAATAGCTCTCCGGCTTCATCATGTTGACGTGATAGACGGTGGGCCGGTCTTCGCCGTCCGGTGTCTTTACATAACGGAACAGGAAGACCGCGGCGGGATCGGCGAGATTATCGTTAGGCCCTCCGGCGAGCGCCAGCGCCTCGATCAGGGAAATCTGGCGGGTCGGGAGATCATATCGGTTGATCCGGTTGCTGGCGCCCATCACGGAATAGCTGCGGGGTTGGCGCAGGACTTCCACCCGGTCTCCGGGCTCCATTTCCATGCCGCCGCCGTTGGAATAGTCCAGCCCTTCCAGCGGTGCTTCCGAAACTAGCCCCTGGCGATAGACGCGAACCACGAGGTCGGACATCCCAGTCCCGCGATAGCCGCCGGCGAGCGTTATAACGTCCAACAGCTTTTCGTGCGCAGGGGTGAGGCGGAACCGACCGGGATTAGTGACTTCGCCGCCGACGATCACCGCGCTGCCGACGGCGGTGTTCTGTTTCACGATCACCTTGGGATTTTCAGATCGTCCCGCCATACGGGCCTCGATGTCGTGCTCCACTTCGCTGGGACGTTTGCCGGCGACGGCAATCACGCCGAGATAGGGCAGGCGGATGGTGCCCGCGCTGCTGACTTCCAGCGGCCCGATTTGCTGCTTGGTGGCGGCTGGATCGAAGCCGGTGTCGCTATTGGACTGGCCGCCGGCGGAAAAGAGCCGCACGCCGACTTCGTATATCGAGATGGTGAGCTCGTCCCCCGGCGCGAGGGCATCGATGTCGGGCGACGCCCGCGGCGGCAGCGGCTGGAAAGTCGCTGGCTCCGGAGCGGCGGGCACGGCGTCGGCGCGATCGACTTCCACCAACGTGTAGGCGCCCTTGGTCGCATCCCTGATGACGGCATGACCCTGCGGGCCGGACTTAGGCAAGGCGGCGCAACCCGCTAAAGACAACAGCGCCAGCGTCGCGAGGACACGGCCTTTGCGAGGAGACAAATCACTGATCATTCGAGGTATCTGCGTTAATTCCCTGGGCGACCGAGGGGCGATCGCGGTTGAGCCATATTCCCGCGGGCCGAAAGAAGCCACCTATCGAACCTTCCGCCAGAATGGCCCGATTTTCGACAGGCAACCGGGATTCTTGCATGTCGAATTCGCAATCGAACCCGAATTTTCCGGCGTCCTCGACCAGAACGCGGTGCGAGACGAGCACGTTTGTGCCATTCACGATGTCGAACTCCATCAAATTGCCGGCAAGGTGCTGATCCACCTCGAAATGATATCGCGCATTCCAGTGACCCGGCGGTAAATGCAGGAAAGGGCCAAAAGTCAGCATCCGGGCCGGGCCGGTCAGCGAGATCGCGTCGGTGACCGGAAAGGCCGGGTCCCCGGGTTCGAGGATCGAGTCCGCGGGCCAGACTATCGAGTCAATTGAACCGGAGTGATAGCACTGGCCCAGCGTTTCGAAGAGCGTGAGGGTCGCGGTGGGGAGCTGTTCCCGGTCGGCGGAAGCGGTATCGGCGAATTGGACCAAAGCATGGATCGCAGCTTCCGCGGTCGGCCAAGCGGCGTAATCGGACAGCATCTGTTGTCGGACGGTCTGCCAGGTCGAGGGCTGAAGGCCCAGCCAAGCGGCAACCTGGTCGATCCAGTCCGCCAGGTTCGCCTTTCCGTCGACGGCGACGCAGCGGACGCCGTTATGCCGATAGAGCGGCTCCAGACAGGAAAAGGATTGGGAAACGAAGCGCGCTGCCTGCAACGCATCCAGATCGCGCGCAACCATGCAGAAACGGGCTGTTTCTGTAAAGTCGCCCGTTATCAGGATGATGGGTGCCTGCGTTGCCAGCAATGCCTCCCGCGCCTGGCCGTCGGGCGTGTCGAAAAAGGGTATCGTGGGTTCGCCGGAATTTGCCTCGGCCAGTCGCTCGCTGTCGTCTCCGGTGTTGAACGGGATGACATTTACTTGGCCTTGTGTGCGCCGAACGATCTCCGAGACGCAATGAATCGTGAAGATACTTTCCGGGGAAGGCAAGCCGCCAACCGCTAGGGGAATAGTGTCGGACCGCCGCGTGGGCACGGTCAGTTCGCCGCCTGCTTCAGAGTGTGGCATATATGCTGATCGCGAGGTCGAGGTCGTCGAATACCCGGCCATGGCCGCGTTTCAGCACCAGGCCGGAACTGCAATATTCCCGGATGATGCCGATGTCGTGGCTGACCAGGATCATCGCCGCGTCCTTGCGTTCCACAAACAGCGCATCGTGGCATTTGCGGTGGAAGCGCTGATCGCCGACGGAAATTACCTCATCGATCAAATAGCAGTCGAAATCGATGGCAAGCGTCAGGGCGAAGGCCAGCCGGGCGCGCATGCCCGACGAATATTGTCGCACCGGCAACAGCAGATTGGATCCCAGCTCGGCGAAATCGTCGACTCGTTCGATCGTCTCGCGGATCGGTCGATCGTAAAGGCGGGCGATGAACCGGATATTGTCGAGCCCGGTCATCGCCACTTCGAAACCGCCGCCGAACGCCAGCGGCCAGGACAAGGACATTTTCCGCCGGATCTCGCCCCGGCTGGGACGCTCGACCCCGCCGACGATCTTGACCAGGGTGGACTTACCGGCGCCGTTGCGTCCCAACACCGCCATTTTCTCACCGGGGCCAATAGCGAAGCTGATGTCCTTCAACACATGTTTTGGGCCGGTCGGAGTGTCGTAGCTCTTGTAGATGCCATCGGCGACGATCCGCGCGCCGTCCTGCCGCGAGGGCAGGGCGCGCGGCCGTGACGGCGGCGTCGCAAGGAAAGGAACGGTCAACTCATTCATCATCGAATACCAATTCGGCTAACGACGAAGCGATCCACAACAGACAGCCGGAAACCAAAATGGTCATCAGCAGGTTGAGCCAGCGACGGGGATAGCGGGCCTCATCGGAGAGGTTCGGGCGCGCGATTTGCTCGAGATAAAGCTGCTGGCGGCTGGCCCCGGCCTGGGCGCTGCTGAGCTGCAGGCTGGAGGCCATCAATTGCTTTTCCGCTATGTCCCGCTGTGCCGCAAGCTCTTCATAGGCGCGGAGCCGATCCGCGAGCGATCCATTGCCGCCCGCCGTCGCGCCGATCTGACGGCCCAGCTGGCTTTCCAACGCGCTCCGGCGGGCACGCAATTGCCCGATCAGCGGGCTTTGCGGTGCGACACGGAGGGTTTGGTCGAGCTGCACCTCGATCTGGGCGAGTTCAGCCGCCGTACCGGATTGGAGCTTGACCGACGCCCCGGCATCCAGCTCGGGCTCGATAATGCGGTCGCGGTTGCGCACCTCGTTCATTCTGGCCAGCACGCTCTCAAGTTGGCGCGATGCCTGATCGGCATCGCGCTCAGCGCCGCCGACCAGATTGGCTCGGGCCCGCTGGTTGAGCCGGTTGACCATCGCCTCGGAGGCACTGAGCAGGCGCTGGGCTATCTCTTGGGCGTCGGCGGCCGTGAACGACTGCACCTGAACGTGAATGATGTCGGTGGCGCGATCGAACTCGGAATGTACGTAGCCCTGAAAATGCCTGTAGAAATCTTCTCTACTGGAGCCCGTCAACAGAGATGGAAAAGCTGCGATCGGATCCAGACCGCGCCCGCTGAAGGTGCGGGTGACGAGTCCGTCTCGATCGATACTGCGCAACACGTCGCGGGATTGCAGATAGGCGACAACGGCTTCGCTGTCGTCCGCGACGCCGACGCCCCCCCCCTGGCCAAGGCTGACAATGCTAAGCCGATCGCGCGCGCCTTGGCTGGAGCGGACAACAAAGCTGATCTCTGAGGCATAGCGGGGAGTTGCGATGATGAAATTGTAAACGACCGCGCAGACCACTGGCGCGACAAAGACAAGCCAAACCAATCCGCGCCGCAAGCGTCGCAGGCGTTGCCGGGGTGGATCGCTGTCCTCGATCGAAACATTACGCGACGAAGTGTCGTCGAGCCGGACCAGGGCGCTGGTGGAAGGGGGCCTGGCCATTGGCTATTCCATCTCGATATGTTTTTGGGCCTTGAGTACCAGAACCCAGCCTAGTGCATTGGCGCCAATGCCCCACAGCAGGATGTACCAAGGGTCCCAGAACGTGGGCATGGCGTGACCGAACAACCCGGCGCGATACATCTCGCAGGCCTGGACCAGCGGCGAGAGCACTACGACCTCACGTGCGGCGGGCGGTAGCCAATAGACCATGTAGAACACGCCCGTCAGCGGCAGGATCAGGTACATCACCGGCTGAACAAAGCGTTCGATCGTCTCGGACAGGTGCGTGACCCCGGTAATGATCAGGGCCACGCCGAAGGTGAGAAAGCATATCAGTGTCCAGGCGCCAAGCAGAACGAGGTAGTCGTCCACCGGATCGATGATGCCCAACAACGCCAACGGGATGTAGGCCGCGAAGAAAGCCATCAGCACCCCGATCGACTCCAGCATGCCGCGAGCGATCAGGATATCGATTGGCTTGACCGAGCGATGAAACAACAGCCCGGATGCCTGCCGGAAGCTGTTGCTCAGGCGCGCGGTCATATGGCGCCACAAAGTGAGGTAGGTGTAGCCGGTCAGCACCAGCGGGATCACTCGGACCCCATGGTTGCGCTCTCCGTAGATCAGCGACCATGACGCCATGACCCCCAGCGCCAGCACCAGAGGCTCCAGTACCTGCCACAGGAAGCCGAGATTGCTGTGCCCGAAACGGGCCATCAGCTCGCGGATGAACAAAGCGTTGATGACCCGCATCTTGAGCCTGATGCGATCAAGGTAGCCGCGCATGATCCACCTCAGTCAAGATTGAGGTGCTCGCGGCTGCCCGATACCAGCAGGTACAGCATCAGGAACGACCAGCAGCTCAAGAGTGCAACGGTCAAGAAGTAGCGCCACCGCCGCGGCTCCAGCGGTTCGTCGGGCAGATTTGGGCGGACGACCGTTTCGATATAGATCTGCTGCCGCATGGCTTCCTGCCGCGCGGTTTCCATCTGCGATTGTGCGGTTTCATAGACCTTCGCGGCCAATTCCTGTTTGACCTTCAGATCCTCATAATTGCCCAGTTTTTCGGAAAGACCGTTCTTCGGCCCGGTCAGATCTCCCTGCTGTCGCGCGATCTGACTTTCCAGCGCGGCGATCCGCTGCCGCACGGCGGGGATGGCAGGGTTGTCGGGGGCCTTGGCCAGCATTGTCTGGAGATTGACCCGCAGCATTGCCAAGCTCCGGTTCAACGTAGAGCTACGATCGACGGCTGCTCCGGCGCTCTTCATCGGATCGACATTTTCCGAAGCGTTACGATAACGGGTCAGCGCAAGCGTGGCGTCGGTCAGGCCGGTTTCGGCTTGCGCGAGGGTCTGTTCGGCCTGACCCAACGTATCGCGGCGGGCGCGACTGTTGAGGACATTGATCTGCTCTTCGCTCAGGGTGACCAAGGCGTCCATGATCGCCTTCGCGTCCGCTGCGCGATAGGCGCTCACCTTTACCGTGGTGATGCCGGTTTCGTCGTCCTTTTCTACCGTCAATTGTCGCTTGAAATAGCGGTAGAGCCTTTCGTCCGTATCGCGGTCACCGGGGTGATAGCGGGTGATGGGATCGGCTCCGGCGCGGGTGTAGACGGCGCGCAAATTCACCTTGCGCATCAGCCCCTTCATCACGTCGCGGGAATAGAGATATTCCTGGATCGCATAAGCGTCGTCATTGGCGCGAGCGATGCCGAAGTCGCGCAGATAGGCGGAAATGCCTTCCGATGCTGGCTTGTTGACGCTGCGAACGAGAAAGCGGCTTTCAGAAACATAGCGATCGGAGGCGATCAGCCCGTAATACACCGCGGCCGCAACAGTGGGCAGCACGAAAACGCTCAGAAACAGCACCCATCCGTAATGGTCGGTGAGATAGCCGCGTAATCTTTTCCAGCCTGATCCGTCCACGCCATTGGGCCGGGAACTGGAGGCGGGCGAAGTCATTGGGCCTCTTCCGCCATATACCGATATGTCTCTCGAACGCCTTCCTGTAGAGTCGTACCGGGAACCGGCGCACCGATCGCGCTCAGTTTCGCAACGTTTGCCTCGGTGAAATATTGATAACGACCGATCAAATTGGCTGGCATGTCGATAAATTCAATCCGTGGGTCCTGGTCCAGGGCGGCAAACATGGCTCGGCCAGCATCCAACCAGCTTTGTGCTTTGCCGGTGCCGACATTATAGAGGTCGCCGGGGAAAGTGTTCTTCAGCATCCATTCCACCACCGCGACGCAATCGCCGACATAGACGAAATCGCGCTGTTGGCCTCCATCAGAATAATCGGTGCGATCGGATTTGAATAAGCGTAGCGTGTCCCCATCGCGCAGTCGTTCGAAATTGCTGGTCATCACCGAGCGCATCGTTCCCTTATGCTGCTCTCGGGGGCCATAGACGTTGAAGAACTTGAGTCCGGCCCAGCGAGGCGGCGCCGGTTCACCCCGCGCAATGCTCGCCAATATCTGGCGATCAAACGCCAACTTGCTCCAGCCATAGGCGTTCAGCGGACGCAGGCTGGCAAGGTAATCCGGATCGGAACGATCGTCGAATCCGAGGCTGCCGCCGCCATAAGTCGCTGCTGAGGAAGCATAAATAAATGGAATGCCGCGTCGGGTGCAGAATTGCCACAGAGTGTGGCTAAGCTGAAGATTGCTGCGCACGATGAGGTCGACGTCTCGCTCGGTAGTGGCACTGACGGCGCCCATATGCACCACGGCTGCCAAGCCGCTGCCAGCTCTTTCCAGGAAATCGGATAGTTGTTCTGGAAAAATGAAACGGTCCACGGCGCAGTGCCGCAGGTTTTTCCACTTGTCATCCTGGCCGAACCAGTCACAAACCGTCACAGGGCCGAACCGGAGCAGCGCTTCGACCAGATTGGCGCCGATGAACCCGGCGCCGCCCGTTACCAATATCATTTCACGCTCGCATTTTCGGGATTGGAAACAAGGGGCGTATCGAACTCTTGCCCCTGTTTGATCCGCGCGATTGCCCCAGTGGTTGAAAGGCCGGGCAAGAGTTCGATCAGATGCACCCTGCCGCCATGGGCCTTTACCACTTCGGCGCCGACTACCTGATCCTCGCGATAATCAGCCCCTTTTATTAGATCCGTCGGCAGCAACCGTTCGATAAGTGAAAGGGGGGTATCTTCATCGAACACCACTACCAGATCGACAGCGCCCATCGCAGCCAAAACGGCCGCGCGCGATGCCTCGCTCTGGACCGGGCGTGACGGGCCCTTGAGCTGGGAAACCGAAGTGTCGCTGTTCAGCCCCACGACGAGCCGGTCGCAACAGGCGCGGGCTTGGCGGAGAATCTGGACGTGGCCGGCATGGACGATATCGAAGCAACCGTTGGTAAAGCCGACGCGGAGGCCTTCACGCTTCCATGCCTGTACCATCTGGGCGGCGTCCTCCGCAGTGCAGATCGCGCTGGGAGCAGACCGCGTACGATCCAGTTCCCCGACCGCATGGGCGAGTTCAGCGCTGGATAGCGTCGCTGTACCCAGCTTGCGAACCACTGTTCCGGCGCCCGCGTTAGCCACGAGGGCGGCATCTTCCATTGTCAGCCCGCTCGCGATCCCGGCACAGAATATTGCCAATGCCGTATCGCCGGCGCCGGACACATCGAATACCTCGGTTGCCGTGGCATGCAGATGGCTCATTTCATGGCCGGGGCGGAACAGGGCCATTCCATCTTCGGAAAGGGTGAGCAGTATGGCGCCGCCAGTCACTTCCATCGCCAGCGCGGCGGCGGTCGCGCTGCTGGTAAGATCTCGGCAGGGTAGGCCGCTAAAGGCGGCAAGCTCGCTGCGGTTCGGCTTAATGACGCTAGCCCCGGCATAGATCGCGAAGTCGCGCCGCTTTGGGTCAACAATTACCGGCTTGCCCAGTTCGCGGCATCGCGAGATCGCATGACGCAACACACGATCGGTGAGCAAGCCTTTTGCGTAATCCGAAAGCGCCACCACGTCGTAGTCGCCGATGGCGCGATCGAAATTGGCGACTACCCGGTCCTCGATCGCTTCGGGCAATTGGGAGAAGTCTTCCTCATCGCAGCGCAACAATTGCTGGCTGCCGCTGATAAAACGGGTTTTAAGCGTCGTTGGCCGGGCTGGGTCAGACACGAGGAGGGTGGAATCGCAAGCTTTGTCGAAGATCATTTCGGAGCAAAGGCGCCCCGCTTCATCGGTGCCAATCACTGCGATCAGTCCCGCCTGGCCTCCCAGGGAGGCGATGTTCGCCAGCACATTGCCGGCCCCTCCCAGCATCTTCTGTTCTCGGTTGACGTGAAGCACCGGCACCGGCGCTTCGGGCGAAATGCGCGAGACCGACCCATAGCGAAAACGGTCGAGCATGAGATCGCCGACTACAAGAACGCGCGCGTTCGTTAGTAGCGCTGGGTCAGGAAAAAAGCTGTTCACGAAAGCTCCGCGTCAGATAGTTTTATTAGGCTTCGTCCGCGGCTTACCATGGCTTGCCGCTGAAGGGACCGTGGCCGTTGACATGACGCAGCACCTCGGAAAACCCGAACATGATATGATACAGGGTCGATGCGGGAATATGATCGCACTTGGGCTGTAGGGAGGGCGATGCCAAATAGTCAATCCACAGCCCTGGAGGCAGGGTGGAAGCGGGGCCGGTGCATCGCGGGGTTAAGAAATGGTCAAAAATCCGCGTCAAATTGTCCGCAATTGCCATATCGTCGAACCCGGGACCTTGCCCGTGGCGCTCGCGCATAGCGACCTGGGCTTTTAGATATTCAGTGTTCGGCCAGATCCTAAGGTCACCAGCAAGCACTAGTCCGGCGGGATCCACGGCGTCTACGATCAGGCCGGTAACGGGATCGTGCCCATGAGCTTGGGCGAACGTGTACAGAAGATCGGCGATAGCGAACGCTTCGGGGCACCGGGCGAGATCGCCATAGCGGCACAAAAGCCAGACCCATTCATAATGGTGGCCGGGTTCGATCCGGATCGTGCCAGAATTGTCACCGGCGCGCCAATCTTCGTCAAAGAACTCCGGCAGCGTGCCGGTCACCGGGTCGAACAGAGTGTTCGAAGCAAGGTCGAACAATTCGTCGGCGAGCTGGCGCGCTGCCTCACTCCCCGTGAAGGAGGCTAGAAAGATTGCGGCCTCGAAGAGATGCATGTGCGGGTTTTGCTGGTGCTGACCGCAATCGTCTTGACGGGCGAGATAGCCTCGCCCCGAAGGAGAGCGCATCGTTTCGCGAAGATGCGCCAACGCGGTATCGGCCATTTCGACAGCCTCGGCGTCGCCGGAAAGCTTGTACCACCAAGCGAGTGCGAATAGGCCAAAGGCGATGTCATAAAGGTCGGAAGTCGGATCGAGTAAAGTGCCGTCACTGCCGAGGCGAGAGGCAAATTGCCGATCCTGCCGCAGGCACCTGCTTTTGAGGAATGCGGCGCCACGCTCAGCCACTTCGCGGGCGCCTCCCACATCGCCCAGGGCGGCATGGGTGAAAACATAGAGCTGCCGGCCGGTGACGCGCACGCGCTTGAAACCCGGATCAATTGGTGTCCCTACCCAATCGAACCGTTCGGCGAAACCGCCGCATTGTTCATCGCACGCCAAATCCAGCAGCGCGGGAAGGGCAAATTCAGCCCATTCTCGCGTACGCTTTAGGCATTCCGGCAAGCTTAATTTCGGCGATATCGCCTTCATTCTTTGACTCACGCCGCTGTCGCCGCCTTAGTCCATGAAAAGCCAAGCCTGGACGCCGGCGTAGTCATTCCACAGCCGGCGGCCAACTCCGCCCATGTCATTAAAAACATGAGTTAGGCCATCGGCACTATAGAGCGAGATGTGCCCGTTGTTGGGCCCGAGATACCACCACTCGCGATCGAGGCCGTTTGGATCCCACTGGGCCGTCTGAAAGGCAAAAACTCCCCTGGGTTTCAGGTGCGCCCGAACGATGTTAAAAATTTTACGAGGGTCGGGCAGATGCTCGATGACTTCACAGGATGTGATGATATCGAATTTGCGGTCACCAAGATCGGGTAGATACCATTCCTTGCCAACCTTTGGGGGAATGATATCTGTCCCCCACACGTTGAGGTTAAGTGATTTGCGCCCCATCTCGACAAATCCGCCGATGCCGCAGCCGAAATCAAGTATTTCGGCCTTGTCGAGACGAATGTTTAGTAATTCATTCGACAGGGCGACAAGGCGAAAAGTCTCGGTAACACGTCCATACCAGTCGGGATCTTGGTTTTCCCAGTATGTTTCATCGTATATCGTCGAATGATCTTGATTATCAATGGCATCTGTAAATAAAAAACTGCAATTGTCGCATTGATAATACCAGCAATCGTCTGGTTCGTTCGGTATAGGATGACCAGTTTTCTTGCTATAGGGAAGACCAAATTGAACGGTTGCCTTAGATCCGCATAGTTTGCACGTAGTGTTATCGCGTTTAATTGGAAGTTGAAGCATGGTCTTTTCTTCCTGAAGAAAATAAATTCGGATAATTTTCCAAGTTTTTTCTTATCGGGGATTGTAAAGTTTAAGGCGGCAATGTTCCCGGTCGGCAATATCCCTCGTAACGGGATTAGCGAAAGGGAAAAGGTTGAGGAGAGCATCCGCGAACCGCACGGTCAGGCGTCCTTTAGCCCACGCTTCCACAGCTGCTCTTTCCTCCGCACCATGTCCCGTCCTAACATGAAAGAGAGCGCCAACTCTCGCCTCCGCTCCGGCGATCATATCGGCCAGCGTGTCCCCGGTCATGATCGACTCAGCCAGGATGAGCCCATGATCTCGCGCGGCCGCAAGCAACATGCCCGGCTCCGGTTTGCGCCATGGGTGGTTGGGATGGAAAGGGCAGGCGTAGGTGGCGTCAACGAGGTTCGAGCCCAAGCCTTCGATTACCGCCGATTCCACCGCTCGATATTGATCGGGCGAAACCAGGCCGCGCGCGAAACCGGACTGGTTGGTAACGATAATCACAGCATAACCGTTATCCCGAAAAGCCGCGATCGTCTCGCGCGCGCCCAGAATAAGCGAAACCTCGGCGGGGTCCGCAAGATACGGCACGTTTTCTATAACCGTGCCGTCGCGATCCAAGAACAGCGCCGGCTTCCCGGTGAGATCGCGTTGAGTGTGGCGAGTGGTCCAGCCGCGTTCAGGCAGATCGGTGGCGCTCATGCCTCGATCATCTCGGCAACGGCGGCAAGCACCTCGTCAGTTCGGATAGCCGCGACGCAAGGGCTGATGGAACGAAGGCCCGAAACGCTGCAAGCGAGATCCTCGTTGCGCCAGCAAGGAGCGCATCCGAAGCTTTCTTGATGCCATAGTATTTTCACTCGCTTGTGATGACGGGTAAAGGTGCGGCCATCGGTCGGACCGAATAGCGCTACCACCGGTACATCGAACGCGGCCGCGGCATGCAAGAAAGCACTATCGACGCTAACCATCGCCGCGACTCTGGAAACGAGTGCCAATGAGCGCCCGAGAGGCAGGCCGGCGGTAGTCGTTATGCCTTCCGCTTGTGGCAGGCCATTTGCGACGTGATGGAAGATCAGGACGTCGTAATCTTTAGCGATTGCGCGGATGATATTGGCTATCTCGGGATGGTCTTTATAGCTGTCGCGGGAGAAAGGCTGAACGCCGACCAGTGGTCGCTTGGCGCCGCTTTCCCTGCCGATGCCGTGTTGCTTCAGGAAATCGTCGCAAAATTCCTCTTCTTGAGTGGAGAGGAAGTGATTGATGTGCCACCCCTGCCTCTGAAGTCGCTTCAGGTCCACGCGCATCGCCTGAGCGAAGATTTCCACCCGCCCTTTCCTGATTTCTGGCCTAGTCCGGCTCTCGTAGCGGCTGGCCGGGCACTGGCTGAGATTGAAGAAATGACGATACGTGGAAATATCGATCGGCGGGCCGTCGATGTCGATTAAGTTGACATGGGGATTGTGCTCGAAGATCGGAAAGAACTTCCGAGGAATGGCGAAATCCACCGCTTGCCCGTAACGGGTCGCGTTGGCTTCGAGCCCCGGCTCCATCATCAGCAGATCGCCGATCCCCCCCATTGCTCGTGTAACCAGCACCCGGCCCTGTTTGTTGCGCGTCAAGGAGAACGGGTCGCCGGTCTTGCCGCTGCTTTTTAGCGAGCGGTAGCAAAGGCCCAGAACCAATAGGCAGCACAGGGCGCGGATCTTGATCGATACGAAGCTGAGCGGCTGACGGCGCCCGCGCAGGCAGTCCAGATAGGCTTGCGAAGCCCGGCGGATCAGAGCGGAACGCAGCGGCGCTGTCGGTTCGTTGCGTCCCATCGCGACGAATGGCGCCATCCGGATGCCGGCCCGGCGCGGCGACAGGCGACGGACATTGGCGGCGAGCCAGCGTCCCAAAGCGATGAAGGACATGTTGGTGTCCGCCAATGTGCCCTGCAGCAAATGGGCTTGCGCGTACAATTCGATGAGCTGGAGGAAATGCCCAGGATTGTCTTCCAACGCATAGGGCCGTCGTGCATGGTGGGAAACAAGCTCGAGCACGCCCTTCGCGTCGCCCATGAACAGGCGGATGCGAGCGCGCAACAGTCGCGCGCCCATCGCTTCGCCGGGATAGATGCGCTGGCAGTAATCGTGGAATTCGCCGATCAATTCCTCGAACCGCCCGGTCAATTTCTGATCATGCGTACGAAAATGGGGCCGGCTGGTTTCGAAGATGCCGGAAAGGACGCTCGTGATTCGTCCGCAATCGGCGGGACGAACGATAGGATAGCCGGCGACCGTCAGCCCCTGGCTCTTCAGCGACGCGACAAGACGTTCGGCCTGCCGGAAATCGGCAAAGGCTGCCTCATCCAGGAACTCCGAGAAGAACTCGCCCAGCAGGTTTTGATCCGGCGGGATAGGCCGAGTATCCGCCTTCTCGGCGGCAAGCTGGTTCATGGGAATTGCGAGCCATTATAAAATGATAGCGGTCCAGTCTCTATTGGCAGCAGATTCACCCTGAGGCAAGGCTGTGCGCCAACTGAGTTCAACGCCCGTCGCTACCCAAAACGGTCACGTTTCAGTGGGGCACGTCACCGACGGCATGTCTCACAAACCTGCGGATCCCCCAGATGTTAGCCGAAGGCCGAAAAGCGTCTCGGAAACGCGCGAACCATGCATGCCCTATGCAAAGGTGCGAACACCCGCGGTTTGGATTGGAGCAGCTTTAGATTTTATTGCGTAGGATGAATGCGATAAATGCTTCGCTGGTGACCCCTACGGGAATCGAACCCGTGTTTCAGCCGTGAAAGGGCCGCGTCCTAACCGCTAGACGAAGGGGCCGAGCGTGTCGGCGCGGATGAGCGGTTAGGGAAAGCGAGGCGTTCGGTCAAGCGTTGTGCGCGTTTGCCGTGATCAATCCGCCCAAGCGGCGTCATCGAGATGCAATTCGGCCGCGGGACGCGATCCCCAATCGTCGATCTTGGGTCGGCCGGCGAGCCATAATTTGCGATCCCGCGGCGCCTGTAACAGCGTCTGGCCGAGCAACGTATCGGCCGAGCGGAACGCCATGGCCTTGAGGCTACGGCCATCGTCGCCGGCGACGATGGCACGGACATGGCCATTGCCGACGACATCGACGCGGACGATTCGGAACGGCCCCGCCGCAACGCGCGGCGCCGGCCAGCCCATACCATAAGGGCCACCCGCCTCCATCGTCTCGCACAGGCCCGGAGTCACCCCGCCCGGCGCGAGCAGGGCGTCGACCAGCAAGGCGCGATCTTCGCGCGCATTGGCAACCGCCACAGCAAGGCGCTCTTCCAGGAATGCGGCGAATTCGGGAATACGATCGACGTCGATCGTCAGCCCGGCCGCCATGGCATGACCGCCGCCAGCGACGAGAACACCCATCTCCTTCGCGGCCAGGACCACCGCGCCGAGATCTACACCGGTAATCGACCGGCCAGATCCCTTACCCGTGCCGCTATCATCGATGGCGATGACGATCGCCGGAATGCCAAGCTTCTCCTTGAGCCGCCCAGCGACAATGCCGATCACGCCGGGATGCCAGCCCCGGCCGGCGACCACCGCGACGGCGCTGCCATGGGGCAGCAGCTCCGCTTGTTCCTGAACCATGGCCTCGATCGCGCGACGCTCTTCATTGAGCCGGTCGAGTTCGGCGGCGATGCTGCGCGCTTCGTTCACGTCCTCGGTAGTGAGCAGCCGCACGCCGAGATCGGCGCGGCCGACGCGGCCACCCGCGTTGATCCTCGGCCCCAGCGCGAAGCCCAGGTCGCTGCAGGTCGGCGCGCGCGTCAGCCGCGATGCCTCGACCAACGCGGCGAGGCCGACATTGCCACGCTGCGCCATCACCTTCAGCCCTTGCGCAACGAACGCGCGATTGAGGCCCTTCAGCTGCGCGACATCGGCAACCGTGCCGAGCGCGACCAGATCGAGCAGATCGAGCAATTTGGGCTCGGCCCGGTCAGCGAAATAGCCGCGGCTGCGTAACTCGCGCAGCAACGCCGCGCCGAGCAGAAAGGCTACGCCGACTGCCGCGAGGTGGCCGTGGGCGGCACCGTCGCCCTCATCGAGCCGGTTGGGGTTCACCAAAGCATGTGCGTGGGGAAGGGCGGCGGCGCATTTGTGATGATCGACGACGACGACGTCGACCCCGGCATTGCGTGCCATGTCGAGTGCGTCGAACGCCTGGGCGCCGCAATCGACGGTGACGATCAAGGTCGCGCCGCCGCTGGCGATCCGCACCAATGCCTCGCCTGACGGGCCGTATCCCTCCATTAGCCGGTCCGGGATATAAGCTGCCGGCGTTAGGCCCAGGTCGCGCAGCAACCGGATCATCAGCGCCGCCGAGGTCGCGCCATCGACATCGTAATCGCCGAATATCGTGACCTGTTCGTTCGCCTGGACGGCGTCTGCCAGACGGCGAGCGGCCTTGTCCATGTCGTTGAAGATCGAGGGGTCCGGCATGAAACCGCGAATGCTCGGCGACCGATTGGCCTCGATCGCGTCGCGCCCGACGCCGCGGGCGAGCAGCAATTGCGTAACCAGGTCGTCGGGCTGGAACCCCGGATCGCGTGCGTCGGCCGCCAAAGCTCGCCAGCGCCACGCCTGGCCAAGAAAGGAACGGGTGATGCCGGCGACGTTGTCCATCGCCCGCGGTTTAGCTGCGCAGAGTCTGATGCGCTAGGCGGCTTGCCGCGTGCTTGGTTGCAATGCGTCAGGGTTGGGTGATGTGCGAGTCGTCCCGGTGGCGGTCCAGCTTCCAACCCGACAGGGTCCATACCATTGGTCGGCCGCAACCGGCGCATTCGCCGATGTACCGGCCGTCCGCAGGCCGGGAACTAGCCGGGTCGCGACGGTGCATCCCGACGGCGCACCCCAATAATTGCCACGACATTCCGCGTACACCTTGTCCCGCACGATCCGCTCAACGAGCCCGAACCGGCCGAGTTCCCGCGCTGCAGCAAAATCCTTCCGCCTCGTGACACAAACAGGGCAGTTGGTCGTGGAAAGAGTTCGGCGTCAGGCCATTGTGCCTCTTATCCACGCTCGCGTCATGCTCCAGCGCACGGATCGACGACTACAACCGAGGGCGCGCGTCCGCGCGTCTGCCTTAATAAACGGCCCAATCGTTCTCGCGGAACCATTTGGTGATGATGTACTTGACGCCCTTCACCACCGGCATGCCTTCGTGCAACGTCAGCGTATTGGGGCTGCCGTCGGGGTTCATGTTGTTCCAGGCGAGCAACAGGCCGCGGCGTGGCGCGACGCGCAGGCCGGCTTGCGGGAACCAGGTCGCGCCGCCTTCCTCGACATCGTTCAGATAGATCATCGCGGTCCAGGTGCGCTGGCCGCCGGTTCGCTTCATTTCGGCCCAATATTTCTGATTTTCGTGGAAGAAATCGTGATGGGCGCGGAAATGCTGGCCGGGCGCATAACGCTGCCCCTGCATCGTCTCGCCTTTCGCCGGCGGAATGCCGAGCAGATTGGCGATCGAGGTGTCGATTGGCGCGACATCGGGCGAGTAGCGGTCCATGTCGCAGCTTTCGCTGGTGCGGAATCCGTAATCCTCTCGATCGGCCAGCAAGGTCGACGGACGGCGGTTGCCGTCGATCATCCTGATCAGCATGTCGCACTGCGCAGGCGTCAGGAAGTTCATGTAATAATAAGCTTGCGCCGCGCCGACCATCGCCGCCTGGACGTTGGGATTGGCGTCCAACCGCGCCGCCACTTCGCTACCGACGCGGGCGCGCTCCTTGGATGTGCCGCCCGAGGGGTTCTTCTTCCTGCCGAACATGGCGCGGTTTCTTCTCGCCTCGGGCGAAAAAGGCAAGGGCCCGGGAATAAATCCCCGAGCCCTCGTCCCCACGTGACGACCGTCTTACCAAAAGATGTCGTAAACCGTGTCGACCACTTCGCCCGTGTAGATGTCCACGAGCAGGGCATCGTTGTAATAGCGCACCCAGCGATACGGCCCGTATACTTCCGGCAGACGGTAGTCGTACGGATCGTCGATCCAATAGCTCTGATTGAACAGGATCGAGTCGAGGATCACGCCGACCGAGAAGCGGCGATAGCCGTAGCTCCAGCCATAAGGCGCGTAGTAGCGCGGCAGGCGATAGGCGTTGCGGTTGGACGACCGGTAATGCTGCCAATCGTAGCGATTGTTGCCACGCCAGCCGCGATTCCAGTTGCCGCCGCGATCGCGGTCATTGCCTCGCCAACGGTTGTCGCCGTCGCGCCAGTTGTTGCCGTTCCAGTTGCGGTTGTCGCCGCGATTGCCCTGCCAGTTGCGATCGGGGCGGTTGTCCCCACCGCGCCAGTTGTGATCGCGATCGCGATTGTCGTTACCGTCGCGTCCGCGCCAGCCACGATTGTCGTCATTGCCACCGCGGTTGCGCCAGTCGCGATTGCCGTCGCGCTGCCCATTGAGCTGCGGTGCCGGAGCCGGCACGGGGGCCGCAGTTAAACCGTCGCCGCGATTCCCGCGGAAACCGCGCCAGCCGCCATTGTCGCCGCCGCGCCAATTGCGCTCGCCGCCGCCGGCGTTCGGCACGGTCGCCCCGCCATTGCCGCCGCGAAAGCCGCGCCAGCCACCATTGTTGGCGCCGCCATTGTTGGCGCCGTTCCAACGCGGTGCGGGCGCAGGCGCTGGGGCGGGCGCAGGTGCCGGACTCGGCGCGGGCGAGGCATTGCCGCCATTGCCGCGCCAACCGCCATTGCCGCCGTTATTGCCACGCCAGCCGCCGCGATCTCCGCGCTGACCCGAATTCGCGTTCTGGTCGCCGCCACGGCCGCGCCAGTTGTCGCGATCCGCCGCCGAGGCGATCGCGGGCGTCATCGACACCGCCGCCATCAGCGCGAAAATGATAGACTTACGCATTCGATTTTCTCCACTCGCCGGCGCACGAGCCGACCCTACGATAGCGCGGTTCTAGGCGAGTCGCACTGACGGGTTTCTGAATTGGGCTGACAGCCAATTGAAAGGAATCGCTAGGGCTGAGGAGTCAGCGCGGGCACCACCCTGGCCGCATCTTTGGGGTCGATGCCGGGACGAGGGCCGGTCGCGACGGTGTCGTCGCCGCGCTGGATGCGCCCCGCGCGCTGGATGGCCTCGACCAGCCGGGGATAGACGCCGCAGCGACAGATATTGGCGATGCTCTGGCGGATCTGCTCTTCCGACGGGCGCGGATTGTTCCGGAGCAAGACCGAGGCGGCCATGATCATCCCAGGGATGCAGAAACCGCACTGGCTGACATTCTCTGCCAGGAAGGCCACCTGAATCGGATGGCTGCGGTCATGCGACAGCCCTTCGATCGTCGTGACGACGCTGCCTTCGATCGATCCGATCGGCACCAGGCATGATTTCTTCGCTGCGCCATCGACATCGACGATGCACGCCCCGCAATGGCCAGTGCCACAACCATATTTGGTCCCGGTCAGGTTGGACGCGTCGCGCAATGCCCACAGCAGCGGCGTTGCGGGGTCCATGCGGTATTCGACCGGCTGATTGTTGACGGTGAATTTGGTCACGCACGAAATGTAGGCGGAAACGCGCCGTTTCCGCCAGCGACATTGTTGGGTGGCAAGGCCGGGGCGATATTCCTTCCATGACCTTACCCACTTTGTTCATTCCGCACGGCGGCGGTCCCTGCTTCTTCATGGATCCCGATGGCGGCCCGTCGGACCCGATGTGGCAGCCGATGGAGCATTATCTCGCCGGTTTGATCGACAGCCTGCCCGAACGGCCCCGCGCGATCCTGCTGGTATCGGGCCATTGGGAAGAGAATGAGATCACCGTCCATACCGGCGTGCGGCCCGAGTTGTTGTTCGACTATTACGGCTTTCCCGAGCACACCTATCATCTAGGCTGGGATGCGCCTGGCGCGCCTGAAATTGCCCGGCGCGCTGCGTCGCTGTTGCGCGGCGCCGGGTTCGCCACGCGCGAGGAAAATGCGCGCGGCTGGGATCACGGCGTGTTCATTCCGATGAAGGTCGCGGTGCCGGAGGCGAACATTCCACTCGCGCAGATGTCGCTGCGCGCCGATCTCGATCCCGCCGACCATATCGCGATCGGGCGCGCGCTGGCGCCATTACGTGACGAGGGCGTATTGATTGTCGGCTCGGGCATGAGCTTTCATAATTTGCGGGTTCGGGGTTCCGCGGCGATCGCGCCGTCGACCGAATGGGACACTGCGCTGACCGACGCCGTGGCCGACCCTGATCCGGTGCGTCGTGCCGAACGCGTCGCCGCCTGGCGGAAATTGCCGCACGCGCAATTCGCCCATCCTCGCGAGGAGCATCTGTTGCCGCTGATGGTGGCGCTGGGGGCGGGCGGAGATGCCGCCGCCACGCGCGATCACGCGAGCAACGTGCTCGGTTGGGCGGTGTCGGGCTACCGATTCGGCTGATAACCCTCCCGGTAATACGTATTCGCAGATTGCCGCGGCCGCCAAGCTGCGCCATCAAGGCACTCGAAACCGGTTCCAATTCGGTGACCCAGCGGAGAGTGCTTTCAATGGCAATAAATACGGGCGCCGCAGCGGCAAACCCGGGCGGAACGGGCGACACGCATCAAGGGATAAATGCGCCCGGCCTGCAGGTGTTCGTCTTCGCGCTGTTCTTCATTTTCGGCGGCATCACCAGCCTGAACGATGTCATCATCCCGAAGCTGAAAGAGCTGTTCACGCTCAACTACACGCAGGCGATGCTCGTGCAGTTCTGCTTCTTCACGGCCTATGCCTTGATCGGCATTCCGGGCGCGATGCTGGTCAAGCGTATCGGCTACATGCGCGGCGCGGCTGCCGGGTTGCTGACGATGATGGTTGGCTGCCTATTGTTCATTCCGGCGTCCAACACCGCCACTTATGGCCTCTTCCTGTTTGCCCTGTTCGTGCTCGCGACGGGCGTCGTGCTCGTCCAGATCGTCGCGAACCCGCTGATCACTTTGCTCGGCAAGCCGGAAACGGCGTCGAGCCGGCTGACCTTCGCTCAGGCGTTCAATTCGCTGGGAACGACGATCTTTCCGATCGTGGGCGCGATCCTGATTCTCGGAAGCCTTACCAAGGTCAGCGCGGCAGACCTCTCTGGCCCGGCGCTCGATGCTTATCGTACCGCCGAAAGCCAGGCGATCGTTCATGGCTATCTTGGCTTGGCGGTCGCGTTGGCGATCGTGGCGGCGGTCGTGTGGATGTTCCGAAACAAGTTGAAGGGCGAAGCTCATCAGGCGGGCAACGGATTTGCCGGGATCGATCTGCTCGGACGCCCGCGTTTCGCGTTCGGTGCATTGTGCATTTTTCTCTACGTCGGGGCAGAGGTTTCGATCGGTTCGCTGATCGTCAACTACCTCAAGCAGTCCAGCGTAATGGGCTTGTCCACCGAATCGGCGGGCAAGTTGATCTTCGTCTATTGGCTGTGCGCAATGATCGGCCGCTTCATCGGCGCGGCGGTGTTGCAGTTCGTCAACCCGGGCAAGGTCCTCGCCGGCGTGGCGGTGGGCGCGATCGTGCTGATCCTCATATCGACGCAGACGACCGGTACGACGTCGGGCTACAGCTTATTGCTGATCGGCCTGATGAACTCGATCATGTTTCCGACCATCTTCACGCTCGCCTGCGAAAAGCTGGGGGCTCGCGCGGCCGACGGATCGGGGATCATCAATGTCGCCATCTTCGGCGGTGCGGTGTTGCCGGTCGCAACCGGTTTTCTCGCCGACACGACCGGCAGCCTCGCGCTGGCGCTGGTCCTCCCGGCGGTCTGCTATGCGATCATCATGGCGTTCGGCATCTATGCGCGTAACCCCGCGCAGGATTATGCCGACGCCTGATCACCTTGCCGTGCTTCGCCGGAACGGAGCACGGCAGACGTGAAAGAGCGCCGATGCGGACAGGATTGTTCATGGCGATCGCGACCTCGACGATCGCACCGTCAGCCATCGCCGCGCCGGCCGACATCCACTGGCTGGCGCGAACAGCGGCAAGGCTACGACGCTGCGCCGTGGCCAACCCGCCAGGGTCGACCTGCAGACCAATGCCAGCACGGGATATATGTGGAAGGTTGACGCCGATCGCGGGATCAGCGTCACGCTGGTCGCAACGGTAGCCACGCGACCGGGTATGGTCGGCGCGCCGTCGTTCGCGACCTATCGCATCGTCGGCAACAGGCTGGGCATGTACCGGATCGTGTTCCGCTACATGCGTCCTTGGGAAGGACGGGCGGTCCGGACTTTGACTCACCTCGTCCGGGTCGTTTGACTCTCGTCCGCTAATGCTCAGGCCGGCTTGGCGCCCGGCGTTCCGCATTTCACGAAATGGCCCTTGGCATTGCGGCACTTTCCGGTGGCCGCGGGCTTGGGCTTGGGACAGGCGATGAAATGGCCCTTGGCGTTTCGGCAACGGTTGGCGGCCGTGGCCGGTGTCGCGAGCATCGCGACGGCAGCAAGGGCGAAAGCAATCCGAACCATTACACTCTCCATCAGCATCAACGGCCCAGCGAGACTGCGCCCGACGCGGCCGTTTAGCAAGCGTTCCTCCCCGCAACCGCCGTGCGCGCGACGCGCATCCTAGAAAGCGGCGATTCCGGTGATCGCCCGGCCGAGAATGAGCGCATGGACGTCGTGCGCGCCTTCATAGGTGTTGACCGTTTCCAGGTTCATCAGGTGGCGCATGACCTGATATTCACCCGAAATGCCGTTGCCGCCGTGCATGTCACGGCTCATCCGCGCGATATCCAGCGCCTTGCCCACATTGTTGCGCTTGACGATCGAGATCATCTCCGGCGCGAACCGGCCCTCGTCCATCAGTCGGCCGACCCGCAGCGATGCCTGTAGGCCGAGCGCGATCTCCGTCTCCATGTCGGCGAGCTTCTTCTGGAACAGCTGGTTGGCGGCGAGCGGCTTGTCGAACTGCTTGCGATCGAGCCCGTATTGCCGCGCCGCGTGCATGCAGAATTCGGCGGCGCCGAGCGATCCCCAGCTGATCCCGTAGCGTGCGCGGTTGAGACAGCCGAACGGCCCTTTCAGTCCCTGCACCTCCGGCAGCAGCGCATCCTCGCCGACCTCAACCTCGTCCATCATCACCATGCCGGTGATCGACGCGCGCAAGCTCAATTTCCCTTCGATCTTGGGCGCGCTGAGGCCTTTCATGCCCTTTTCGAGGACGAAGCCGCGAATGCCGCCGCCATGCGCGTCGGACTTCGCCCAGATCACGAACACATCGGCGATCGGGGCGTTTGAGATCCAGGTCTTGGCGCCTGACAGCGAATAGCCGTTGGCGGTCTTGGTCGCGCGGGTCGTCATGCCGCCCGGGTCCGAGCCGGCATCGGGTTCGGTCAGGCCGAAACACCCGATCCATTCGCCGCTGGCGAGCTTGGGCAGATATTTGCGCTTCTGCTCTTCCGAGCCGTAAGCATAGATCGGGTACATGACGAGGCTCGACTGGACCGACATCATCGACCGGTAGCCGGAATCGATCCGCTCGACCTCGCGCGCGACTAGCCCATAGGACACGTAATTCGCGCCGACCCCGCCAAATTCTTCCGGGATCGTCGGCCCGAGCAGCCCCAGCGCACCCATCTCGCGGAAGATCTCCGGGTCGCTCGTTTCGTTGGCGAACGCGTCGATGATCCGTGGGGCGAGTTTGTCCTGGGCATAAGCGCGCGCGGTGTCGCGGATCATCCGCTCGTCCTCGCTCAACTGATCGTCGAGCAGGAATGGGTCCGCCCAGTCGAAATGCGCCATGCCAGCCATGAGAATCTCCTTGTTGCGTCCGCATTGTCCCGCCCGGCGGCTTGAGGCAAGGGGGTGGCATGAGCTTTCGTCCCCGCCGCAGCGCGCTGTTCCTGCCCGCGAGCAATCCCCGCGCGATCGAAAAGGCGAGAGGGCTCGCCGCCGATGTGGTGATCCTGGACTTGGAAGATGCCGTCGCGCCGGAAGCGAAAATCACGGCGCGCGGGGCGGCGATAGCGGCGGCTGGCCAAGGGTTTGGACCCCGCGAAACGGTGATCCGGGTGAACGGCGTCGACACCGAATGGGGAGCCGCGGACTTGGCGGCGGTGCGGGGGAGGGGGGCGACCGTCTTGGTGCCCAAGATTCGCAATGCAGGCGACGTCCGAAAATGCCGCGATCATCTCGGTTCCGAGACGCCGCTCTGGGCGATGATCGAGACGTGCGAGGCGCTCGGCCGGCTGCAGGATATCGCCGAGGCGGACGTGCAGGGATTCGTGCTTGGCGTAAACGATCTGGCGCTCGAACTCGGCGCGCGGCCGGGAACGGATCGTGCCTGGTTGGCACCGGTGCAGGCCATGGTGTTGGCGGCGGCGCGGTCGCGCGGGCTGGTCGCGCTCGATGGCGTCTGCAATGACTTTTCGGACGATGCGCGGCTCGAGGCCGAATGCGCGGCGGCCGCCGCAATGGGCTATGACGGCAAGTCGCTGATCCATCCCCGCCAGATCCAAATCTGCAACGCCGCATTCGAACCCGACGCCGCGACGGTCGAATGGGCGACCCGCGTGCGCGACGCATTCGCCAACAGCGATGGCGGAGTGATCCAGGTCGACGGCAAGATGGTGGAAGCGCTCCACCTCGTTCAGGCGGAGCGAATTTTGGGAATGATGTCGTGAGGATAGCTGGGGTCGAACTTGGCGGAACCAAGTGCGTGTGCGTGCTGTCGCAGGATGGGGCGACGATTGTCGAGGCACGACGGGTCGACACGACGGATCCCGAAACGACCATGGCGGCGATCGAGGAAGCGCTCGACCAATGGCGCGGGTTCGACGCGATCGGCATCGCGAGCTTCGGGCCGATCGGGATCGACCCCGGCGCCGCTACGTATGGCCATATCACCGCGACGACCAAGCCGGGTTGGGAGCACACCGACGTCGCGGGGCGATTGCAACACCGCTACGGCGTGCCGACAGCTTTTCATACCGACGTGGTCGGGGCCGGCTTGGCCGAAGGGCAGTGGGGCGCGGCCAAGGGGCTGAGCGATCACGCCTATATTACAGTCGGCACTGGTGTGGGTGTCGGGCTGATCGGTCGGAACAAGCCTATAGTCGGGCTAACCCATCAGGAATTGGGCCATGTCCGCCCGGTGCGGTTGGCGGGTGACGATTGGCCCGGCATCTGCTCGTTCCATGGCGATTGCGTCGAGGGATTGGCGTCGGGCCCAGCGATCAAGGCACGCGCGGGCGTTGCCGCCAACGAGATCGCCGAACATTCGCCGATCTGGCCCCAGGTTGCCCATCCAATCGCGCAACTTTGCCATACGCTGGTGCTGACCGGCATTCCGCGCCGGATCGTCTTTGGCGGCGGCGTGGCGCTGGGTGTGCCCTGGCTGCTGCCGATGGTGCGCAGGATGCTGGATGAAAGCTTGGGTAGTTATGGAGATCGCTCGCTGCTCGGCGATCTCGACGCCTATATCGTCGCGGCTGCGCTCGGTGCCGAAGCGGGGCCGCTCGGCGCGATCCTGCTGGGGCAGCACGCGCTCGGCTAGGGATTGATCCGGAAGGGCTGAATAAGGACGCTCAGGCAGCGAGAACCGCCACCTGCTAAAGATCGTTTACGGCACCTTAACCCCATCCGCTTACGTTTCCGCAATGACATTGGGGCGTCGTGTGCGTCCCGCCAAGCGAGGAACAGCGCGCGGTGCGAATTCTGATCGTCGACGACGAACCGGCAATGCATGAGTCCTACCGGCACTGCTTCGCGCCGGTGGCGACCAATCATGATGCGCTCAGCGACATGGCCGTAGAGCTGTTCGGCGACGCGCACGTGCCGGTCGCGGAACCAGCCAGCGCACCGTTCGACACCGTCCATTGCAGTCAGGGTCTGGACGCGGTTGCCGCGGTCGAGGATGCGATCGCCGACGGCGCGCCGTTTGCGGTTGCTTTTATCGACGTCCGAATGCCGCCGGGGATCGACGGCAAGGAAACCGCGACGCGCATTCGCGCGCTCGATCCCAACATAAATCTCGTCATCGTCACCGGCTTCTCCGACTTCTCGCCGATCGAGATCTCAAAGGCGGCCGGGCCGGCGGACAAGATCTTCTACATCGCCAAGCCGTTCGAGACCGCCGAGGTCGTCCAGACCGCGACCGCGCTCACCCACCGCTGGCAGGCAGATCGCGAACTTGCCGCGGCGATGGCGAAGCTCGAGGAACAGGCGGTCGAACTCGCAGCCAACGAGTCGAAGGCGCTGCACATGGCGACGCACGACTCGCTGACCGAGGCTCCCAATCGATTAGCATTTCTGAAAGCGCTGACCGACAAGTCGCGAGGCGGCGGGATGTTCGCGGCGGCGATGATCGATCTCGACCGATTCAAGATCGTCAACGACACGCTGGGGCACCTCGCAGGGGACGAACTGATCCGCGCGATTTACGCGATCCTGCAGCAATCGGCCCCATCCGGCGCGACCGTCGCGCGGCTGGGCGGCGACGAGTTCGGCATCTTGTTCGACACAATCGGCGAACAGGCGGCGGTCATGGCTTGCGATCATATCATCGCCGCCTGCACCTCCAGCTTTCGCATAATCGGCCATTCGGTCCAGGCGTCCGCTTCGATCGGTCTCGCCATTGCCGAAATCGACGACAATCGCGACCCTATCGACGTGATGCGCAAGGCCGACCTCGCGCTCAACGACGCCAAGAAATCGGGCCGCGGCGTGGTCCGCGCCTACAATGAGAGCATGGACGAAAGCGTCCGTTTCCGCCGCCGCATCGAAGGTGGGCTCGGCCAGGCGATCGAACGTGGCGAATTGAGCCTCGCTTATCAGCCGATCGTCGCGGGACACGATACGGAAGTGGTCGGGTTCGAAGCGCTGCTGCGCTGGAACACCGCCGAATTCGGGCCGATCAGCCCGGCCTTGTTCATCCCGATTGCCGAAGAATCGAACCTGATCCACGAACTGGGCGACTGGGTGCTCGACGAGGCGTTGAAAGTGCTCGAGCAATGGCCCGGGCAATATGTCTCGATCAATTTCAGCCCGCGCCAATTCCGTCGCCTGAACTTCGTTGGCCATGTCGTCGAACGCGTCATGCGCGCGGGGATCGCGCCGGCCCGCGTCCAGATCGAGATCACTGAAACGGCGATCTTCGACAATGCCGAACGCGCCGCCGAGACGCTCTACAAATTGCGCCAGATGGGCTTCCGCATCGCGCTCGACGATTTCGGAACGGGCTATTCGTCGCTCTACAATATCCGCAAGTTCGCGCTCGACTGCCTGAAGATCGACAAGAGTTTCATCGATGGCATGGGGCGTGAGCGTGAATCCGCCGCGATTGTCCAGTCGATCGTCCACCTCGGCCGCGCGCTGGGGTTGGGCGTAGTGGCCGAAGGGGTCGAGACCGACGCGCAGGTCCAGGCGTTGCGCCTTGCCGGAGCGAGCCATTTGCAGGGCTATTATTTCTCACGACCGGTTTCGGCCGACATCGCACGCGAGATCGCGCACGAGCGCTATATTGGCGGCGAGGACGATCTCGAAGGCGACGAATTCGCGATCCGGGCAGGCGACGGGACCAACGGCTGATGGCTTGGTCGCGCGCCACGCGCGGGCGCCGATTGTCGTTCGCGTCGCTCGGCGGCAAGCTGCTCTTGATCCTCGCATCGGTTGGGCTCATCGGCTCGATCGCGCTGACGGTGCTGCTTGCTCTGGTCATCACCCCCAGCTTCAACGCACTCGAACGCCAGGCGATGGACGGACACGTCCAGCGAACGCGCGCCGCGCTCACCGATTTCGCGAGCAAGGTCGAAAGCTCGGTACGCGATTATGGCGACTGGAATTCCAGCTACGATTATATCGTCAAGCCGACGCGCGCGTTCGAGCAGGAAAGCTTTTCGCCGCTGGCGATGGCCAATCTCGACGTCGACGCCATGGCCTATCTGCGCCCCGATCGCAGCCTGGTGATCGCGCGCTGGATCGATCCGCGCACCGGGCGGGAGAATGACGCACTACGCGACGCGATGGTCGTGGCGATCCGCCAGGCACCGCTCGACGGCGCGATGAAGGGCAGCAATTCGGGCCATTTCTATATCCGCCTCGGCAAGGTCGTGGCGGCGATTGGCGTCGCCAAGGTCAGAAAGAGCGACGGTACCGGCGTGCCGCGCGGTTATGTCGTCATGGCACGCCGGATCACGTCGGAGCAGTTGGCAAAATTACTGCAGGTGCCGGCGCGTCTGGATCTCGACGGCGCCGGTGGTGACCTCGTCACGACCAGTTCGACGACGATGCAGATCGCGGTGCCGGTGACGGGAGCAGAAGGCAGGCCGGTGGCCGTCGCCAGCTTCGTGGTGCCGCGTGACGTTTCGCAACTCGGCCGCCACATGCTTTGGCTCGCGGTACTGGGATCGACCATTTTGCTCGCGCTCGTGCTCGCGGTGCTGAGCCGGGTGTTCTCGCATCTCGTGCTCAAACCATTGGGCCTGGTCGAGGGGCATATGCAGCGCGTTCGCAACTCCGGCTCATTGACCCTATTGCCCGAGGATGTCGGTCGCCGCGATGAGATCGCCTCGCTCGGCCGCAGCTTCAACGCGATGCTGGTCCAGCTCAAGGAACTACGCGAACAGGTCGAGGCGCAGGGTTTCGAGCTCGGGCGATCCGAAAGTGCGGTTGCGGTGATGCACAATGTGCGGAACGCGCTGAATCCGGTGTCGACCATCTTGTCGACCGGGATCGGCCAAGGCGCGCCTGTCGACCGCGCCCTGATCGAACGCGCCCTGGCCGAGCTGGCCGCCGCGGATGTCGCACCCGAGCGGCGGGAAAAGCTGGTTTCGTTCGTTGCCGCTGCTCTCGATGCCGAGGACCGGCAGCGTGAGGACCGGAGCAGGCAGCTCGAAATCGGCCGCGACGCGATGCGTCAGGTGCTGGAGATCATCGGGGCGCAACAACGACTGGCGCATGAGCGGCCGCCGCTCGAAGAATGCGATGCGACACAGATCATCGCGCAGAATGCGACGATCGCGCGGCACTCCGGGAAGGGTGCCTCAATTGCGTTCAACTTCCCCGCGAAGAAATATCCGGTGATGGCCAATCGCGTGCTGCTGAGCCAGGTCGTCGGGAACCTGTTTTCCAACGCCGCCGAGGCTATCTCTGCCGCAGGCGGGTCGGGCAGTATCAACGTGACGATCGCCGAGACGAGTGACGGCCGTGTGGAAATCGCGATCCACGATACGGGCGAGGGGTTCGATCCGGGCGGTACGCCACAATTGTTCCAGCGCGGCTTTTCGACGCGACGGCACAAATCGGGCGGGTTTGGACTTCATTGGTGCGCCAATTCGGTGGCCGCGATGGAAGGCTCGTTGAGTCTCGAAAGCGATGGCGTCGGCCGCGGCGCGACCGCGCGATTGGTGCTGCGCGCGCCGGCACGTGAAGCAACGAAAGCCGATCTCGCCGCCTGACAGCGCTTATTGTCGAGTCGAAGAAAGCGCGGCTCGCTTGTCGCCCTCATGCGTTTGGAAGCGTGAGAGGAGCAGACGATGACGGACGATCACAAGCGAGTGGTGCAACCACCAGCCCATACAGCCATCGAGAGCACGCCAATCGACGTGCAGCGCGGGGAGATCGGAAACGGTCCGGGCTATTCCGGCCAGGAATATGACGCGAATGATTTCGCCGCCGATCGAGCGTCGAAGCAGAGCGCCGAAGTGCCGACGCATTCCACCGAATTAGCCGACGATCGTTTTCCATCGGAAAATGGTCGCCGCGCGTCTTTCGATGAGCGAACCGGAGAGGTGCACGGAAGCGGTGTGGGCGCCGGCGGTGGCAATCCGGGAGAAGATTTCGCCAGCGATCCTGCAGCCGGTGACGGTTACCCGCAGACCGGCCACGGACCAGCGGAGAAACCCAGCGGGTCCTGATGCCTGCAACGCCCGCCGGTGGCGGCGGGCGTTAGCGTTACAGTCAGTTTCGCAGGGAAGAACCTCAGCCTGCCAAGGCGGCGCCGAAGACGTCTGGACGTCTCACCATGCGATCCAGCCTCAGAGTGGCGACACGTGGAAGTATTTCAGCAAGCCGAGGACGAGCAACAGGAGGGCAATCGCCACGATTACATTGGCGACGTTGAAACTGCTGCGTTCGACCACGGTACGATCGTCGGTACGAATATCTGCCATCTGAACCTCCTACTGGCGCAATAGAACGCGATCGTAACGCCCGCGGTTCCGTTGCCGCGGAGATCTGACTTAATCACTGCCTGCCAAGAGCACGCTCGCCGTCAGACCAGCGGGCGTTGCCGGCGCGTACCGAAATGGCCACGTATCAGATGGAGGGCCCGGGTCAGGCGTGGCGTATCGATCATGCCACCAAGCGATATCCGCACCGCTTGGTCCGTGCCCGGCGCGACGCGAAAACGGTCGCCGGCAACGACCGATAGGCCACTCGGCCGCATTGCGTCGGCGAGTTCGGCGCCGTCGAGCCCAGTGGGTAGCGGAAGCCAGAGATGATAGCCCTGAGCATGCGCCCGATAGGGCAAACCTTCCAGGATATCGGCTGCGATAGCCTGACGCCGCATCGCTTCGTTCCGCATCGCCTCGACCAGCCGATCGTAACGGCCGTCGTCGAGCCAGATCCGCACCATCGCCGCATTGAGCGGCGGGGCCATGATTGCGGTTTCGTGGACATCGGCGGCAAGGCGGAGCGCGCCGCCGATGTCGGGCGCGCGAACATAAGCGATGCGCAGTGCCGGAGAGATGGTTTTGGAAACGCTCGCCACGTACCACGTTCGCTCCGGCGCGAGTGCGGCGATCGGCGCCGCGGGTGCGGCGCATAGCGCGCCATATACATCGTCCTCGATCACTATGAGGTCGTTCGCTCGCGCCGCCTGGGCGATCGATTGGCGCGTTGTCGCATCGAGCGTCACCGCCGTCGGATTGTCGTTGGTCGGCACCACATACAATGCGCGGATCGGTTGGGAGCGGCAGGCCGCCGCCAAGACGTCTCCGTCGATTTTCGGCAAGGGGACCAGCCGCAATCCCAGCCGTGCGGCCAGCACCTTGAAGCCCGAATAGACGAACTGTCCGCACGCCACGGCATCGCCAGGGCAGAGGATGCTGTTCATGATCGCATGCAGCGCGCTCTGCGCGCCGGGAGTAACGACGATTTGATCGTCCGATGCGTCGACGCCGGCCTGGGCGATCAGCCGCGCCCCTGCTGCGCGGTCCGCCGCGCTTCCTCCGGTCGGCTGGTATTGCATCCGCAACCCTGACCCGTCGGCGAGCAATTGCGCGATGGTATCGCGCATGGCGCGGCCCAGCATATCGCCGGGCAATTCGGGCGGCATATTCATGCCCGTATCGACCCGTGCGGCATCCTCGATCTGAGCGGGTGAAGCGCCGCGCACGAAGCTGCCGGCGCGACCATGCGCTTCGATCAGGCCGCGCTGCCGCGCGGTTTCATAGGCTCTGGTGACCGTGGTGAGGTCGACCCCAAGCCGCGCCGCCAGATCACGCTGTGGCGGCAAGCGATCCCCGCCGCTCAAATCGCCGCGCTCGATCGCTGACCCCAACGCGTCGGCGATCACCTGATATTTGGGCGCGCGAGTCTTGGTCAGGTCGGGCAGCCAGCCGTCAGTCATCGAAATTGCTGCCCCTGGTGCGGCCGTGCAGCTGGTTCCAGAGGCGCTCGGTACCCGCTTCCTGTGACCGGTTTACATATTGCGATGCGACCAGCCAGCCTTTGATCGGCCGTAACGGCAACAGGCACCCCGCGACCATGATCGGCACCGACGTTACCAGATGGACCCATATCGGCGGATTGTATGCGACCTGAATCCATACAACGATGAAGATCAGCGGGAGGGCGATCAGGCACAGCGAGAAGAAGGCGGGGCCATCGTCAGGCGCCGCGAACCGGTAGTCCAATCCGCAACATTCGCATGTATCTGTGACCTTCAACCATGATTTGAACATATGCCCCTTGCCGCATCGTGGGCAGAGACCCTTCCAACCCGTTTCGACGATCCAGCGGAACTTGTCGTTGCTATTCTGTACGGGCGGCATTCGGCTGTCTCGATGTTATGTATGGATGAAGATCCATACATAGTGCAGCTTTGCTGCCAGCGCGAGAGCTTTCGAACTGCAAAACGCCGACATGCAGCTGCACTCCCTGCACCGGGTGACTGAGGTTCCGTAAGCCGCTTTCACGGTTGGTCGCGTTTAGGTCGCGATATCGGACGAACTGCGCGCCGGTGTCTTGCCGCTGCAACAGGCCGAGCGTATCGCTTCGTCAGCGAACCGAAAGAGCGGCGCGATCGAAAGGGGTGTCTGGAAGGAATCCCTATGCGTTTCGCGTTTTCGCCTGCCGCCATCTGGACCATTATCGACAGCGCCAGGCATTGGCGGATCGCGCGGGATGCCGGCGATCCGGTTCAGCCGAGTCTGTACGAACGGCTTGAACGCTTTGGCGCCGGTCTGCTCGCGCCGGTCTTCGATAGCGTGATGACCTTGTTCGAAGGGGGATTCCGGCGGCGTTTCCGTGCCGGCAGCCCGTTGGATATCGGATTCTCGCGCGACGAACATCATTTGGTCGCGCTGCTGGAAGGAGCCGATACCGATGCAATCGAGCGGTTCGAGCCCAGTCTCGCGAGCGCGATGCGGGTAGCGCTCCATTCCGCTCGCATAATGTTGCTGTCGATCATCGGCGAGGTGGCCGGGGTTCTATCCGCACCGGCCTCGGCCCCGTTTTTCTTTCCGGCGACGACTACACAGCGTCAGCCGTTGTCCGACGGCATTCCCGTCTACTTCAGGTAATGATCAGACGCTCGCGGCCGGGGTGCACCCGACCGCGAGCCGTCTCGATCATTATTCCGCCGCAACCTCGGCGTCTTCGTCGATGACCCCCGCCGGGCCACGATCATTCGCCGCGGGCGTCGCCAGCATCGAAATGCCCTTCTCCGACAACAGCATCCCGATCAGCGCCTGGAGCGCGCCGCCGCCGGCGCCCGCACCGGTGTCGCCGCCCGTGTTGATCTGCACCCTCGGCACGACGTCTACACCCGACGTCTCCAGCGCCTGGGCCAGCCGCTCGATTACCTGACGCGTCAGCTGGAACTGCGCGCCGCCCGAGGCAGCGGCCTGTTTCTCGATCGTCTCGGCGGTGGCGAGACCCGTCTTCGTGATACGGTCGGCTTCCGCGCCCGCGAGCGCGACGACCTTCGCTGCCTCGCCTTCACCGACGATCCGGATGCGATCGGCTTCGGCCTTGGCGAGCGTCCGGGTCTGCTCGGCTTCCTGCGCGGCGCGTTTCACCGCGGCCTTGCCCTGGTTCTCCTGCACCGTGATCGACAATTCGGACTCGGTGATCGCGGTCTGCTGGTGGGCACGCGCCTGCGCCTCACGCAGGTCCTTCTCGCCCTCGGCCGCGACGCGCTGTTTGGCATAGGTGGTGACCTGTTCCTCCGCGACCTGGCGCTCGCGCAGCTGTTGCAGGACCTTTTCGATCTGGTCGTTGCCCGCGGCGGCGCGCGGCGTGCCGATCAGCACTTCCTGCAACTCGAGATTATAGGCGGTGAACTTCGCCCGCATCTGATCGCCCGCCTGTTCCTGAATGTCCGAGCGTTCCTGGAGCAACTGGATAAGCGTCTTCTTCTGCGCGACGTTCTTGAAATAGGCCGAGACCATCGGATCGAGCGTTTGCTCGACCAGTTTCTTGATATCGCCAAACCGCTGCACGACCAGTGGCGCCTTGCGATAGTCGATATGCACCACGACCGAGAGCGGCAGGGTGGGTTCGAACGCGTCCTTGGTTATTAGCGACACCTCGGACAGATTCTCGTCGAACTTGTGCTGGCCGGTCATCTCCTGATCCCATTTCAGGATGAAGTTGGTCGTGGGTACGACCAGGATCTTCCCGGCATAGGTGTTGAACGCATATTTGCCCGGCAATAGCGGCTCACTCCACACACCGCGCGTACCGCGATCGACCAATTCGCCGTGGCGATAATCGTCGCCCGAGGTATCGGCACCGCTGTCACCGGTATAGCTGATCACGACGCCGACATGGCCGACCTCGATCACTGTCTTGGCGACCATCTCGACCGTCGCGAACAGGCGGTTGATGAAATAGCTGCCCTCGACCAGCACCTGAAGTTGCCGGCCGCGCCGGCCACCCGCCGCGATGAACTTCTCCGGGTCCTGGAAGCTGTTGTGGAACGTTGCGATGTCGTCCTGGTCGGTGCCGACTTCCGGCGCGATGATCTGGTCGGCGGTCAGCGCCGGGCCATCATGCACCGTAACGATGCCGATCATGTCGGAAGCGTCCTTGATCACGACCGATTCGAAACCCGATCGTTCCTCGATCACGCGCTGCATGTTGCTGAACAGATCGAAGTCGTTCGCCTCGAGCATCAGGCCGTAGAGATGTTCGCGCGTGATGATGACGAACTGCGCCAGATTGATGGCGTACGTGCCTTCGCGCAGGATCGCGCGCTGCGGACCCTTCTGCCCGCCATCTTCCAGGAAGCGGCGTACGTCGAGGAAATCGGCGGTGCGCAAATTGCTGGCCAGCGTCTGCGTCGGCCCCAGCGGAGCGCCGTCGCGCGCGAACACATAGCCGATCTGGCCCTGGGGGATGGTCACCAGAGGCTGCGAATGGACGCGATACTGGAACGGCATGAAGAAGTGATAACCGCCGCGCAGGACGATCGGCTGATAGCCGGCCTCGCCGTTGAGCGCGATCAGGCCGGAGGTGACGGAGCCGTTGCGACTCCACAATTTCTCGACGATCGCGACGCGGTTGTTGCGCACGTAGCGAACGCAGCGAGAGAGGACGAACAGACAAGCGACGACGAGGGCCACGACGGCCGAAGCGCCGAGCACATACATATTTGTCATCTGTGGTGGGTGTCCTTGGGACCTAAAGAAGAGCGCACGATCACGCTCGCTCTCTATTTAATGCGGTCCAAGTCTAGCTGCCAGCGAAATCGGAAGAGCCATACCGATTTTCGACGTAGCGCGCCACCGCGCGCGCGTCACCATGGTCGAGTCGACCGCGGTCGGCGACCAGCTCGCCTAAAGCGTCATCGATCCGACGCAACGACCCGGTCGCAAGGTCGATGATGTCGGAGCGCGACTTGGTCGAAGCGGTCGCGTTGGCGGCGGTCATCGCGCAGACAACTTGGTGCAGGTCTTCGGACAGCGTCTGGAAACGGGAATCGTCATGATCCCATCTTTGCGCACTGATCGAGTCGATCAGGCGACGGAGTTCACCGCCGGGAAGCGAGCGGGCAGCGGCGAGAGCGCGCGTGACGCGGATGCGCGATTCCGCGGAGGCGAAACCGGGGTCACGCGCTCGCCGCCGGTGGCGGCGGATCGCCAGCGCCGGCTCGATTGCCGCCATCCCGATCGTTCCAGCCAGGGCCAGCGCGGCATAACCGGCCAGAAACCAGCCGCTATAACCGAGCGCTAGCCGCAAGAGATCGCCGGCCGAGGCGCCCGCCGGTGCGTTGAACAGCGTCACCACAGCGACCGTAACGAGATAGGCGGGCACCGCGAAATGCAGGAACGCACCTCCAACGATCCGCCACGCGCGGATCGGCGGTTTAGCGGCAGAGGCTGAGTGGACCGGCAGGCTGCTCATGGCGACGTTTTGGCGCTCCCTCACGCCCGCGATCAACGGCGCGGATGTGGGGAGGGATTGGTGCCGCGCAAGGGGTCAATGCTAGTGATGGATCGTCAGGCCCAGCGAGACTGCACGGGGAGCGATGCCGTCAACATATCGGCCATAGACCAGGTCGAAATCGATCCGACCGCCTTTCGGATTCCAGCGCAAGCCGGCTTGACCGCCCGCATGGCCGTGATCGCGGACGAAGCTTTCGGCCATCAGCGTCAGTGTCGACGTGGCCTGATATTCGACCTGGCCACCGGCGATCGCCGCATGCCCATCGGCGCGAGTCCATTGCCACCCTATGTTGAGGTTGAAGCGCAGCCGTCCCGCTGGGATCGTCACCGGCGCGATCAACGATGCACTCGCCAGCCGGCCCCGCGCGACATCGATCCCCGCCGATCCCGACAGCGCGAGACCCAGCCCGCGCTTCTCGTCGCGAAGATTCCATTTGGGCGCGATGCCGATCTGGGTCTCGCGCGTATTGCCGTCCCAGGCTGTTGAGACGAACCCGCCAAGCTCGACATTGGACCATTGCCGGCGGGTACAGGCTGGCGCGACCGTGGCGACGCCGTCGTCGCGGCGGATGATCGTCACCCAGCTTTCGACATGGCAGGTGCCCGGGGTTTCCACCGCCGAATCGTCGACGACATGCTCAACCCCAGACGCGCGAGCGGGTGCGGCGGCGAGCATCAAGCTCGTCGCCACGCCGGCGGCCGCAGCCGCCGCCAGGCGCGGGATCACGCCGGATCTTCCAGGCTGAAACTGTCCTGATCCTCGTCGAAGGCGAAGATTTCGGCATAGCGGCCCCATTGCGTCACCGTCCGCAACGTGGCGTCGGCATAGTCCGGGGACATGTGATCCTCCAGTTCGTCGCGAAACCGGCTGCCGGTCGCCCGGTGCGACGCGCGTTCGTCGAGGATGCGGCGGATATGCTGCGCGAGCGGCACATGCGCGATCAGGGCATGGCCGAATATCGCCTTGCGCTGGTCGACATCGGCTCCGGCATAGCGGCGTGCCTGGGGCGTAAGAACCAGGTCCGCGCCGCGCAATTCGGCGAAGCGGAGGAGCTGAAGCGTTTCGGCGATTGGAAACAATTCGTCGATTTCGAGGCCCAGGCTATCGCCAAGTTCGGCCAAAGCCGCTTTGCCGTCGAACGGCTGTGCGTCGACTTCCTCGATCAGCCCGGCGATGCTGTTGGTTGATACGTGCGGCAATGCCATCGAGATACCGGTGCCGGGGAACAGCCCGTCGCGGGCGGGCGTCCCCGCGGGACGGGCGGTCATCCGCGCATAGATCGCGTCGACCATCGCGCGGAAATCTGGATCGAGCCGGTCGCGCGGTTGCGGCAGCTTGACCTCGATTTCCGCGGCGACCCGCCCGGGATTGGAGGAGAAGACCAGGATGCGGTCGCACATCAGCACCGCCTCCTCGATATTGTGCGTCACGAGCAGCATCGACTTGATCGGCATCCGTCCTTCCGACCACAGGTCGAGCAGGTCCGTCCGGAGCGTTTCTGCGGTCAGCACGTCGAGCGCCGAAAAGGGCTCGTCGAGCAGCAACAAGGCGGGATCGACGACGATCGCGCGTGCCAGTCCCACACGCTGACGCATGCCGCCCGATAATTCCTTGGGATAGGCGTTCTCGAACCCGTCGAGCCCGATAAGGTCGATGGCCGCCA
Source organism: Sphingomonas pruni NBRC 15498 (assembly GCF_001598455.1). Classification (GTDB taxonomy): domain Bacteria; phylum Pseudomonadota; class Alphaproteobacteria; order Sphingomonadales; family Sphingomonadaceae; genus Sphingomonas; species Sphingomonas pruni. The sequence continues at coordinate 28,399 of NZ_BCYZ01000012.1, read as the reverse complement.
GCGCCCGGGCACGGCGCTCGGCCGGGGCGACACGGCGTGCCTCCAGCCCCAATTCAACATTCTGCTGGACGGTCAGCCACGGGAACAGGGCGAAGGTCTGGAACACCATCGCGACGTCGGGATTGGCGTCCTCGCGCGCCGCGAATCGCACGTCGCCCTGATCGGGATGAAGAAGGCCCGCGATTGAACGCAGCAGAGTCGACTTGCCCGACCCCGAGCGGCCGAGCAGGCCGACGATCTCGCCTTCATGCAAAGCGATCGACACGTCGTCGATAACGGGTTGTGTACGTTTCGGCCCATAATGATGGGTAAGGTGCTCGACCGAGACGAGCGGGCGGCGCGTGAAGATGCTGGCCATGGTCCGATCCTTTCAGGCGAGGCGAAGGCGGCGCTCGGCGAACCGGTACATCGGCCGCCAGACTAGATGATTGAAGGCGAGGACGAAGGCCGACATCGTGGCGATGCCGAGCGCAACCCGGGGATAGTTGCCGGCGGCGGTCGCCTTCGCGATCCATGCGCCAAGTCCCGGCGCCTCAAGTCGTTCGTGTCCCCAGACCACGACCTCGGCGACGATGCTGGCGTTCCACGATCCGCCAGAGGCGGTCAGCGCGCCGGTAACGAAATAGGGGAACACGGCCGGCAACGCGACCTGGCGCCACCATTGCCATCCGCGCACGCCGAACATGCCGGCCGCTTCGCGCAGATCGGTCGGTATCGCGCTGGCGCCGGCGATGACGTTGAACAGGATGTACCATTGCGTCCCCAGGATCATCAGCGGCGACAACCAGATGGCGGGGTTGAGGTGGAAGCGGACGATCAGGATCACCGCGAAGGGAAACAGGATATTCGCCGGAAAGGCCGACAGGAACTGGGCGACCGGCTGGAGGCGTTCGGCCCAGGCGGGGCGCAGACCGATCCACACGCCGATCGGCACCCAGATCACGCTCGCGACCGCGATCAGCACTACGACGCGGAGCAAGGTCAGCAGGGCGAGTCCGAATACCGCCGCCGCATCCCGCCACGTCAAGGTGGCGGCGACGTAATCGGCAAGCGTCCAGATTCCGTAGCCGAGCGCTGCGACCACCAACGCGCGCCAAAGCCACTCGCCGCGCGGACGAGCCGGGGCGGAAGCGGGGCGCGTACGGCCGCCCAAGTCGAGTGCGAGCAGCAATCGGCCGAGCGCGGTTACCGGGGCGAAGATCAGCGGCAACATCTGGGTCGCGCGGAACAAGTCATACGCCCAGCTCTTCGGGCGATCCGATCCCGCGGTCTGTTCGAAGCGGAAGCGATCGGCCCAGGCGACCACCGGGCGGAAGACGAGCTGATCGTAGAGCAGGATGACGATCGCCATCGCGCCGACGGCCATCCAGATCGCCGCAAAATCCTGTCGCTCGATCGCGATCGCCAACCACGATCCGAGTCCCGGCAAGGCGACGGTTGTATTGCCGACGGTAATCGCTTCGGAAGCGACGACGAAAAACCACCCGCCCGACATCGACATCATCGCGTTCCATACCAGGGCCGGCGTCGCAAACGGCAGGTCGAGCCGCAGGAACCGCCGCACCGGCGATAGCGCGAAACCGTGGCTGACCTCGTCCAGGTCCGAAGGGACGGTGCGCAGCGACTGATAGAAGCTGAACGCCATGTTCCACGCCTGGCTGGTGAAGATCGCGAAGATCGAGGCGAGTTCGGCGCCCATCACCTGGCCGGGGAACAATCCCATGAAAAAGGTCACGGTGAAGGTCAGGAAGCCGAGGATCGGCACCGATTGCAGGATGTCGAGCATCGGGACGATGATCTGCGCGGCGCGGCGACTGCGCGCCGCGAGCGTTGCAAAGACGAAGGTGAAGCCGAGCGAGGCGAACAGCGCCGCGAACATGCGCAAGGTGGTGCGCAGCGCGTACCAGGGCAGATTGGCGGGATCGAGCGTGATCGGATGCTGCGCCAGTTCGGTGATCGGACCGACCGTGCCGCCGATTCCCTTGAGCGCAGCGGCTGCGATTGCCGCGAGCAGGATGAACGCGATCAGGTCGGCGCGATTGGGCGCGAGACCGATCCACAACCGCGGGGACGCGCGCAGCACGCGCGTCCGGAAGGTGGTTTCCGACATTGATGATTTCCTCGTCCGCGAGAGCGCCGTTGCGCGTCGGACGAGGCCAGTCGTTCAGGCCCCGATCAACGCGCTGGACGCGCCCAACTTCGACTGTCGTCGTCTGGCATTTGGGGTTGAGACCTTTTGTTGCGGCGCGACATGAGTCGCGTCCGGCGGCCGGATGCTCCCGGATCGGGTGCGTGTCAACCGTCCTGGTAGCATTCCCTGCGGAACCGCTGATAGTTGGTGCGGCGGTCGCGATTTTGCCGTGAAGCGCGATCTTTTCCACCGTCGGCTCAGGGGCCTGCCGATGACCGGATTTCGTCAGGCGGCGCGTTGTCCGTCGCGGAAATCATCCTTGCGCCGGAGATAGGGCGCGACCAGATTGCGTGCTCGGAACCATTCCTGGCGCTCGGGGCTCAGTGTCGAGAAATTGCCGATCACGCGCCGGCAATCGGGCGCCCTGCACTGGCAGATCATGTGCCAATTCGATTCGGCCAGCGTGGTCGAATAATCCCAGCAGATCTCCTCGCCCGGCGCGATGTCGCGGATCGCGACCAGCACCACGCCCTGGTCGGTGAAGCGCAGCCCCGCATTGGGAGCGCAACTATGATTGACCAGATCGTCGATCCGTCCGGATGGTCCCATATAATGATCGGGCGTGACCTGGACGTACCGGTCCGATTGTCCGCGCATCAGGCTGGGAATGCGGTCGGCGCGGAAGCGGCGCCCGGTGAACGACATCAGCCGGTCGCCCTCGACGAACGGCGCGGCGGCGAATACCGCCTTGCCCAGATGGTTCTCGCTCACCGCGAACAGGTTTGTGGGCGTGCGGATGGCATCGAGCACGTAGAAGCGGCCGTTGCGGAAGCCCAGCGAGCGCAAGGGATTGATCGTCGCCAGCCCGACCATGAACCAGATGCTGGCGTGGCAGATCAGTTCGACCAGGATATAGGCATATTCGCCGACCGGACTCCCCGGCGTGCGCGCGGCGACCATCAGCGTCGCGAGGTCGCCGAGCGTCCAGAGCCCCCAAGCCGGCGACCGTTCACGCCCGCGATCGGCGACGACGCTGGCCCAGGTCGGCCAGAAGCTGACGGGCACGGCGGCCACCACCAGCATATGCGCCCAGAAAGCGTCGCGGAACATCGCCCAGATCGCCAGGGCGGTAAGGCTTGTCGCGATGCAGAACATTTCGGTGCGCGTCGGTACCGTCCAGGCGGACCTGCGCCACAAGGCAATCGTGATCGCGACGCAAGCTATGGTCGCGAACAGGAATACCCAGCGCTGCAGTCCCTCGGGGTTTACCGCAGCATAAGTCGACGCCTCGACCGCGGTCGCTGCCGACCAGATCAACCAGGATGCGCGGTTGGGCTCGACCAGATCCCGCTTCAGGCCCGTCAGATAGGCCGCATAGCCCGCGAAACTCGCGGCCAATGCCAACAGGAACAGGATCTGGACCATTCACCCCCGCTCGGCATGTCCGTCATGCGCAACAGGTTATTTACCATGTTGTCAGGAATCCGTCTATTCGAAACCCAAGGAGTCAGCGCGAGTCGTTAGGACCCCGGTGTTCGATTCCGTTGCTAGGGGACGGGCGAAGCCGCAGGGTATTAACCGCCGACCAAGCCCGATATCGGCCGGCCCGACACAATCTCAATACGGATTGAGCTTGCCGTCGTCGCGCGCATCCGCAGCCAGATCGAAGCGCTGTTGCGCGGCCTGGATCACCGTCAGATGGTCGACCGCCCAGCGCGCGAGTTCGCCGACCGGCTGCTGCAGGGATTGGCCGAGTTCGGTCAGTTCATAATCGACCCGGGGTGGAATGCTGGGGGTGACGGTTCGCGTGACCAGACCGTCCCGCTCCAAACCGCGCACCGTCAGTGTCAGCATGCGCTGCGAGATACCCTCGACCGAACGCCGCAATTCGCTGAACCGCTTCGGTCCATCGGCCAGCGCGTTGATCGTCAGCATACTCCATTTGTCGCCGACACGCTGGAGCACGCCGGTCACGCCGCGGCATTGTGGTCCATGGGGATTCACTATCGGACCCTTCGGTTACATCGTTGATACCGGGGCACATAATTGATCCTCATCGCCAAAAATGTGCCTTCTTGTGACGCGAATGATGGCGGTTATCTAGTGTGCCTCAGTAACTAATCAATACCAGCGAGGCACCATGATCATCCTTCATGTCGACAGCAGCATCACCGCGGAAAACAGCGTCACGCGTTCGATCGGAGAGGCGGCGATCGCCAGGTTGAGGACGCTCCACCCCGATGCCGAAGTCCGGCGTCGCGACCTCGCCTTGGATCCGCTTGGGCATGTGACCCTGGGCGATCTCGGCGACACGTCGTTCGCCGAGGAATTCCTGTCCGCCGACGTCATCGTGATCGGGGCGCCGATGTACAATTTCAGCATTCCCTCCAACCTGAAGGCTTGGATGGACCGCCTAGCGATCGCCGGCACCACCTTCCGCTACAGCGAGAAGGGTGCGGAAGGATTGGCCGATGGACGCAAGCTGATCATCGCGTCGGCGCGTGGCGGCTTTTACGGGTCGGACACCGGGCAGGCCTGGCTCGACCATCAGGAAACCTATCTTCGTGGTTTCTTCGGGTTCCTGGGCGTGACCGACATCGCTTTCGTCCGTGCCGAGGGGATTGCGATGGGCCCTGACGCGCGGGCCAAGGCGCTCGAGGATGCCAAGACGCAAGCGACCGCGATCGCGGCGTGACCTCGGACGACGGACACAAAAAAAGCCGCCTTCCCCGAAGGGAAGGCGGCTCGGTTATTCCAGCGATTGAACGAGATCAGAAGCGGAAGGTGATGCTTCCGCGATAGCTCTGGTTCTTCACGTCGCTGCGATCGATCGTCGTGTCGGCGCCGACCGAGAGCGTGACGTTCTTCATGTCGATGGCAAGCCCGCCAGAGGCTTCCCACCAATCCTTGTCGCGGCCCGCCAAAGCGAACTGCGCGGCGGGCCCGACGCCGCCGACGAAATTCGCGCCGAACGACGCCGGCTGATTGTCGAAGTCATGAACGTAATAGCCGGTCAGATAGGGCCGCACCTTGCCCTTGCCTCCGCCCAGCGTCAGGCCCAGGCGGCCTTGGGTCGAGTGCACCCCTTCGCGATCGATGCGCAACGCCATCGGGCCTCCGCTCTCGGCGGTGTCGGAAAAGCCGATATCGCCGTAACGGATTGCGGCGCGCGGCCCGAGCTTGAGCCCGCCCAGGTTCGCCGTCCACGACACGCCCACTTCGCCGCTGACGGCCAACGCCTGATCATCCGAGCGTAGCGTGTAAGGCGTCCCGACCAGGCTGGCCGATCGCACCATATGCGTATCGAACAGGCCGGCAGAAAACACGCCGTCTAGCCCGAAACCGTTCTTCAGGCCGAGCTTGCCGTACAGCGTGCCCTGATAGAGTTCGCCCTTGGCGGTCGCGCCGGTCGTCGTCGCGCCCTGCGTGTTGGTGTAGGACAAGGCGAAGCCGATCGTAGCGGTCGAACTCACCTGCTTTTCGACACCGGCCGCACCGTACCAGCCGTCGAAAGTATCACGCCCGCCGGCGGGGATCGCAGTCGCCATCGGCGCGCTGTTGCCGTTCAGATAGCCGCCGGCGAAGAACACGCTGACGTCGTCGGGCACCTTGCCGGTCGAAATGTTGGTGGCCTGAGCTCCGCCGGCGACGCCCGGCTCGTACGATCCCATCGGACCGACATTGTTCAAATTGGCGGTGACGCTGAGCGGCTGACCGATGATCGCCACCGTGCCTCCCAGGTCGTCATTGCCGAGTGCCTGGAGCCGATCGCGATAGAAGCGCGCCATATTGTCGGTGGCGGCGGTGCCGAGCGCAGCCTTGAGCGTTTCCGTCCGCGGCGCCCAGCTTTCGAGCGTGGATCGGATCGTCGCCGCATTCTGCAGATCGAGTGGCCCATACAGCCCCGCCAATGCAGCGTAGCTGCCGGAACGATCGCCATCGAGCAGCTTGGCATAGGCCCCCTGTACAGGCGAGCTGGCCGCGACGACGTCGGCATATTTGCCGGCGACGATCTTCACCTTCACGTCATTGGCCGAATAGAGGAATTTCGGCGTCAGGATCGCGCTGAGCGCGGTCGTGCTGAAGGTGCCGGTCAACTGGTTCTGCGCGGTCAGGATCTGATAGGTGTCGCCGTCGCGGATCATATAGCCGGATGCCGGTGCGAACAGCACCGCGCCGCCGATCGACGCCAGCCCGTCCACCGCAACCCCCGGCGCGCTGAACTGGTTGGCGACCACCGCCAGCTTGTCCGACGCCCCGTTGGCGCCGAGGTCGATCAGCAGGACGTTGCCCGATGACAGCACCAGATTGCCGCCGACCGTCAACGTGCCGATCGTACCGACCGTACCCGGCGCGATCATGCCGGTCACGCTGGTCAGATACGGCGTGTTGATCCGGCCCCGGCCGTCCAGCGCGCCGGAGAACAACAGGTAATCGCCGACCGAGTTCATCGTCCCATCGACCGTGATCCGGCCATTGGTCTGGGTGATGTCGATCAGGCTGGTCAGCGATCCGCCATTGGCGATGTTCAGGCGCGCGCCCGATCCTGCAACGGTCAAGCGATCGACCGCGACATGGGTGTCGAGCGTGGTCGTGCCAGCGGCGCCCAGCGTCACGTCGAAATAGGCGGCGCGGGTGTGCGTCGCCGCGTCCGGATCGCGGTCGTTCGGCACGAAGTTGGTCGCGCCGGGCAGTCCGTTATCCAGCGTCGGATCGGGAATCGGGCTGGTGCCCGGCTGTCCGCCCGCCGGCGTGAACTGATATTCGGTCCCGTTATAGGTCTCGACGCCGGTGGTCGTGTTGTAGCAATCGCTGTTGGAACCCTGCTGGATGCAGATCTCGCCAAACTTGCCCGATGTGCCGTTGACGCCGTCGCCCAGCGTCGAGGGGACGCCGTTGACCAGATTGCCATCGACGATCGTCATGTAATTGGGGTCGATATTGGTGACCCAATGCGTCGGGTCGGTCCAGTTCGCGTCACCGGCTTTCGACCCGACATAATGGTAATTGTTGTTCGCCGCGATCCAGTCCCAATAGAGATAGAGCGGCTGATAGAAGGCCGACGTCCCATAGCTGGCTGAAGGCTGGCTGTTGAAATAGCGGCTGCCGCCCGACAGCACGCCGATCACCAGCTTCTTCGAAAAGGTGTCATCCAGGATCAGCGGCCCGCCCGAATCGCCGGGCGCGGTGATGCCTTCCTTGGGCAAGGCATTGTCGCGGAACAGGTTGAAATCATAGATGCTCGCGTTCAGCGCGCCGCGGCGCGGATCGTCGAAGTCGAGCTGATAGAGGTTCTGGGGCAGGCCGTCATTGACCCCGAACAAGAACCCGTCGACATCGTCGAGCGAGCCCAGCAGGCCGATGTAATTTTCGGCTACGCGGCGGCGGAAATCGACTCCGCGCGTGTCGCCGGTATTGCCGGTGCCGCTATCGCCATAGCCGGTGATCGTGACGTGATAGCCGGTGCCCTTGGCCGCATCGATCGATGCCGGCGCCGGCAGCTGCGACAGCAGGATGGCCCAGGTCGGAACGTTCGCCGCCGGCGTATCGAGCGTCGCTATCGCGATGTCGCCCTGCAGGAAGTTGTTGCCGATACCAAGCGAGGTCGACGCCGGATTATAGGTCACCTGATTGACGTTATAGAGATAGTTGGCGACGTCGGTCTGATACCCGCCGTACAACCAGTTGCCGAACGCGGAATTGCCGGGGGCATTGTTATTGGCGCGGAATCCGAAGGCGATCGGCCGGCCGCCATTGTCGGCACCATAGCCCCACGGATCCTGAAAACTATTCCCGTCCGGGCTTTCGTTGACGCAATGCGCGGCGAAGATGACCGTGCGCGGATTGATCAGGGTGCCGGTGCACAGGCCGATAAAGCCGTTCTGCTGATCGATGATCATCTCGCCGACGCCGGTCACGTCATTGGCGTCGAGCGCGCCATTGGGCGGCGTCGACGAATTGGGATTGCCGGGCTGCGAAATCACGATCTGCGGCTCGCGGATCGACGTCTCGGGCGGTGCTACCGACGTCGCGTCCTGCGGCGAATAATAATTGCCGGTCGGCGCGTTGGCGCCCGGATTGGCGATCGCGCCGGCGGTCTGGGCGTGGGCGCTCGCTGCAACGACGAGCGAGCCCAGCGCGGCGGACGTATTCAAGACGAAGCGAAGACGCGCGTTACGGCGCGCGGAACGGTGCGACATGTTTATCCCCTTTTTTGGTCCTGTTTCCCGCAGGACGAATAGAAGAATCGCTAACGCGTGCCGCGATTGGGTCAACCGGAATTGGCCAGCAATTCGGACATATTGAGCGCTAGGCACATGATCCGGCGCGATTGTTCGCCGGTTGTGTCCGCTCTGCTACAATCTCGATCAGTGCCGCGGCGCCGTGCTGCTTGGACAGCCGCCAGGCGCAGTCCCCGTCTCGAAGATCGCCTTGACGCACCGGTCATAGGCGTTGCGCGCGCCTTGCCGATTGTTGAGCCGCGCCACCGCGCCGATCGCTTCGGCCAGCAGGTCCAACTGCTCGCCATATTCGCCCTTGTCGATCAGGATCAACTCGCCCGATTTCTTGCCGGTCAGGGTCGGCAGGCGTTCGGTCCTGGTCATTTCAACGCTCGGCATCGGCAATATCGGCCGATCTGTTCGCATCGTCGACGACAGCGTTGAGGGATGCGCGCACCCCGGCAGTGTCGAAAACAGCGGGAGGAGCAACAACGCTGGCCCCGGTACCGGGCGTCGAATCGATCGCATTATGGATCTCCGTGATTTTGGAACGGACGAGGGCAGTGCTCTGGTCGTCGGCCGCCGCGACACGCTTGCCGATCGCATCGACGGTCGCCTGGGCGTGGCGTTCGTCGGCGCGCGCGGTAGCGACGGCCTTGGCGTGCGCCTGTTCGGCCTGCACGGCGACCTTCGCCCCGCCGGCCGTTTTGCCCGTGCGATAGATCAGCCCGACCATCGTGCAGGCAGCCGCGAGCGCGACCAGGACCGGCACCGCCCAGCCGAGCAGGCGAGCGGCCCAGCCAGGCCATTTCCAGCCGAGCGCGAGGGAAATGAGGAACCCCATCAGCCGCCTCCCTTGCCGCAGGATCGGCAATCGACATTGCCGATCCGGTTCCGTAACCAGGCGTGCAGGAACGCGATCATCTCGGCCTGGCGGGGAAAGGGCAGGAATGGCATCACCGTCGGAGCATCGCTCGCTGCCTTGCGCGGGTCATAGGTCACTGCCCAATGCGCGATCCAACTGATCGGACTCTCGCGATACCGCTCGGCCAGCCCGGCGCGCAGCCCGGCATCCGCCTTCAGCCGCCGCAACCGGTGCTGCCGCGCCATCAGCTCGGCGACATAGTCCGGCGGCCAAGTGGGGCGAGGCGGCGTCGAAATCGCCGTCACCCCAATTCCTCCCGATAGCGCTCAGCCGCCTCACGTGCCGACATATCGCGCGTAATCGTCTCCGCAGCGCGCTTGCCGATCTCGCGCGGCTCGGGAGCGGAGCCCTCGCGCCGCCCCGCGCGCGTCTTTTCCCACCACAGCATCGCCGTCGTGTTCCCGCCCATCGCGGTCTCGAACAAGGTCAGCGCGATCCGCGCATTGGCGATCTCGACACCGGCGTCCAGTTCGGCACGGCATCGCCGCTTCAATGTCGTCGCGCTCAATCCCATGATCCGCGCGATGACCGCATAGGGCGTTCCGATCTCGGCAAAGCGCCGCACATCCGCCCGCATCGCGTCGGTGATCTCGATCGTCGCCCGCGGGCTCGCGCGCGAAACGTTGGTAGGGTGGGACGGGGTAGGGGTGGTGAGCGCAACGGGAACAGCAGCGCCCTTGGCCGATGTCCCCGTGGTCGCCCGCTTCCGTCCTGCCATCCGAACTCCACCGATCGCAATCCGGCCGGTGCGTCGCGACAACCTTTTGCGGCAACGTTCGGACGTTGCCGCTTGAGTGTCCTAACCCGTGGAATGTCTGCGAGAAAATTGCGCGACGCCGTTTCGGTCGAACGCAAATTTGGATGATTGCTACATACACGTTTTTTCGTGGCAGTCAAGAAGTTTTCACGGTTTGTTCTATTTTTCTCGATCGATCGCGAGTGGCGTCGGCGCACCGTGTACCGCTGCCATCACAGCAACTCTCCCGCGCCCAGCCGTGCGTACACTGCCTCGACATCCTCGCGATCGACATCCCGTCGCGCTGCCGCCGCCATCTCGGGCCACATCCGCAACGCGGTGATCAACCGCTTGCGCGCCGTCCGCCATTGCATTCCATGCGCACGCGCCAGTTGCACGAACGACCGGTCGCTCAGGACCATGTCGAGAACCATCGCCGTCGGCCGGGGAATCGCCTCGCACCACGCGCGATAGGCGACCTCCAACCGTACGCTTTTCAGGGACTCGACCAACTGGTCCCGCCCCGAATTGGCAAAGTCGACGCGCGTTTCCAATGACGCCGACCGTATCGATCCGGCGCGCCGGATGCGTTCCGCCACGCCGGCGATCTCTTCGGCCGCCGCGCGCTCGTCCGCGCTGATCTTGCCCAGCCGTTCCATTCGATGCAGCGGCGACTGTCTCCTCCGCTCAGGCAGCGCGTTCGCCTTTTCGTGCGTCTCGGGCGTGCCTTCATTCTTGTGTCGCCACCGCTTGATCATTGCCTCGTGCCGCCTTTCGGCGTCCTCGCGTTGGTGCAGCGCCGCGGCCAGACGATCGGCGGCGTCGGGTCGCGTGTCGCGTTGAGGAAGGGCCGCCAGGCGGCGCTCGGCGCTCGCACGGATCATCGCGAGCCGGTCGTCCACCTGTCGGATCTTCGGATTGATCTCCGCCAACGTCTTTCTCCTGATAATTTCGATGTCTGATTTGGCTGGCGCGATCGTTCAGCCTTTTCGCGCGTCAGCCTCGGGCCGAGTCTGACGAGGCGAAGGGACGATGCCGCCGTAGATGAGATCGGGATGGTCGCAGAACGGGCGCCCACATTCTGCGCACCTCGTTTCCGGTTCATCCTGGGATCCGCTGGTGCGTTGGGGACATGCAGAGCTGGTCATAGGCGAATTATTGGACATATTGTCCAACATTTCAACAATCGGTTGCTGCCTTGCGTTCGGGCGCGGCCATGGTACAATCTGTCCATGATCGATCCGATAACGCCCGAGGAATTCGACGCTCTCTACATCGCCAGGGTGAAGGCGCTTCGGCAGCTGAGAGGAATGACGGCCGGGCAGATGTCGACCCTGCTCGGCGTGCCGGCCGAACGATATCGCAAATACGAATCGCGCACGCCGATGCCGCATGCGTTGATGGAGCAATTCGCCTTGATAACGGGAGTGTCGGTGGAATTTCTTCTCACTGGACGGCGCGTGGCTGGGAAGGGACCATATCCCGACGTGCCCGGTCCGCACATGATCGAAAAATGGCGTACCGGCCAATTGGAGAGTGAAGGCAAAAGTTCGCGAAGACGCGGCTGATTTTGGCCAGATCGTCCTGCGGATGATTGTGTCAATCGGCGGAGTGATTGCCGCTGGCAATATTGAATGGTTGGACAATATGTCCCATATATGCTGCTCGCCATTCTTCCTGCGTGGGAGCAATCATTGCCGCCTGCCGCTGTTCAGCCCTTGCCCGAGCTCCATCCCGAGAGCGTGCGTCTTCTCGCTGTCGACTGTTGGAGCGGGGACCCGGCGGTGGCCGCGCTGATCGACGCCGCGCGCGCTCTGATCCCGGTCGCGGAGACGCTTCGTGATCTGTGTACCCGCCGACCTTCGATCGACCGGCTGATCGCCGACGAAATCGGAGCGCTCGTTTGGGAAACGATCGAAACGGGGCGGGTCAACGTCTGGCAGCGAGAACCGCGCGCCAGTGGCGTCATCGGCGCGATCTGGATCGAGTTGGAAAGCTTGCGCGCGCGCTGGATCGCCGCCCGGTTGCAGTCCGAGGAGCTTTCGCCGGCGGCGCAGAACATCGGACAGTGGTACGATCGATTGCAAGCGCTCGAAGAGGAAGCGCCGACGGTAGCGGCGGTGTGGAGCAACGGTCCGACACGTCCCTGCTGAAAAGCAGGCCGGGCCAGTTTCGCTTTATCCTCTTGCCGCTGACCCTCGGCCGATCACAGCCTAGCTATGCCGACGCAGCGTGTCCGATCTGGCGTGGGCGGCTGGTGGAGCTGAGGGGAATCGAACCCCTGACCTCTGCAGTGCGATTGCAGCGCTCTCCCATCTGAGCTACAGCCCCGCCCACGCCGCAAGGGCGCTTCCGCCCTTGGGAGCGCGAGCCTCTAGCGACCATTTTCCGGCTTTGCAACACGCGGTCTGCCGCGTCGGCTAAACAGGTCGCGCCCAGCTGACGGACAACCTCGCTAACCTGCGTCAAGCGGTCGCTGAATTGCGGAACTGGCGGCCTTTGCGCCCCGTTTAAGCGGACAGGCGGGCGCGGTTCCCCCCTTTGCCGCGCTCGCCGTCCAACCCCGATGAGAGGACCCGCCAGATGGCATATGAACGCTACCCCCGCGGCAATTCACTGCAAGGCGATTATTACGCGCCCGGCGACGACAATTACGGTCGCGATTATGGCTCGGGCCAGGATCGCACCTATACGAGCGCCCGCGAATATGAGGCCGCAGGTATGATCGGCCCGCGCCGTGGGCCGGATTTCGATCGCGACGATTATGACCGCGGCTATTACGGTCGCGGCCGTAGCTCGACTTTCGCCAATCGCGGATATGATTATGGCTCGTGCGCACGCTATCGTGGCAGCTACGCGCCCGATCGCAATCGCTTCGCCGATGTCGGTGACCGCCGCGACGAGGATCGCGATTACGAGCGCGCCGAGATGTATCGCGGTCGGCGCAGCGCCGCTCGCGGATATGACCGCGATCCGCGCGACTATAGCTATGATGACCGCAACTTCTTCGCCCGCGCCGGTGACGAGGTGCGGTCATGGTTCGGCGACGAGGAGGCCGAGCGCCGGCGCGAAGCGGATCAGCGCTACGACCAGCGTTATGGCGGTCAAAGCGACTATCGTGGCGACCACGACTATCACAGCTGGCGCGCCGGTCAGATCGCCGCGCTCGATCGCGATTACGACGAATATCGCCGCGAGAACCAGCAGCGGTTTTCCAACGAATTCGGTAGCTGGCGCAACGAACGGCAGACCCAGCGGTCGAGCCTGCAGCGCGTGACCGAACATATGGATGTGGTCGGCTCGGACGGCGAACATATCGGCACGGTCGACAAGGTCCGCGGCGATCGCATCCTTCTCACCAAGAGCGATCCCGATGCCGGCGGCCGCCATCACTCGATCCCATCGCGCTGGATCGACCGGGTCGATGACAAGGTAATCGTGCGAAAGACCGCCGAAGAGGCCAAGGCGCACTGGCGTGACGAAGAGCGAAGCGCGTTCTTCGGCGGCGACAGCGCCGGCCGGGATCAGGACGAGGACAGCGACGGCCGCATCCTCAACCGTAGCTTCTCGGGCACCTACTGACGAAATCATGGGGCCCGGACGACGGCGTCCGGGCCCCACCTTTCGTTGCCCTGGCGATCGGTCCCGAGATCGTCGGCCGCTAATCCTTGATACAGGGCTCGTGGCCGAATCACCGCGCCGCTGGCCGACTGCTCGATAGCATGCGCCGCCCAACCGACTCCGCGCGCTATGGCGAACAGCCGGAACGGTGCGTCTGCGGGCAGGCCAAGGGCGACCGAGATCGCGAGCAAGGCGAAATCTATGTTGGGCAATGTCTCGGTCGCGTCCATCACCACGTCGCGAAGCTCGATCAGCGCCGGGTCGAGCGCGACCAGCGGCAACAATGCAGCGGCACGCGGATCGCCGTGTGGATAGAGCGGATGGCCAAATCCCGGCAGGCCATGCCCGGCCGCCAGCCAGCGCGCGACCGCTGCGTCGACGCCATTCGCCCGGGCTTCGGCAGTGAGCGCGGCAAGTGCGGCGCCGGCGCCGCCATGTTTCGGCCCTGACAGCGTCGACAGGCCGGCCATTACACACGCCGCCATCGGTGATCCCGTCGACGCCGCGACGCGCGCGGCAAAGGTGGAGGGATTGAGTTCATGGTCCGCGAGCAACACCAGCACGCGCCGAACAAGATCGGCGCCCGCTGTATCGAGCCGCCAGCCGCGTGCCAGGCGTTCGTGTATCGGTCCGTCTCCAGCCGCACCGAACGCGCCGGCGATCGCCGCGACAGCGACCGACGCTTCCTGTGCAAGCTTGGCGGGCGCTCGTCCAATCATCGGCTTGGCGCCGGCGATCAGCGCCGCTAGCGCACGGAAGGGATCGCCATCGCCAACAGCTGTGGGGAACGCCGCTACCGGCCGTTCCCACAACAATGCGGCTATTTCTTCCAAAGTGGCGTGATCAGCCAGATCCACCGCCCGGCGCCCGCGAAAGATCAGCTGCCCATGCGCGACGGTCGAAATCCGCGTCGGGATAACAGGTTCACCCCAGGCCATCGCCGATGCCGCGATCGACGCCGTCCGCCGTCCCCGCGCGCGCCGGTTGGTCAGCGCCAGAATGTCGTCGCCACGATATTCGCTCCGTCGCGGATCGGCCGCATCGGCGCGCCGCTCGATCAGCCTGCGGCTGACATAGGCATAGAGCGTCTGCGGTCGCACGTTGAGCGTAGCCAATGCCTCCTCGCGAGACAGCCATTCCTGCATGATTGATTCACTTGATCAAGATTGATTGACGGCTGCGACACGACCATGTGCGCCGCGTCACGTCAAGGGAGTTGGGTCGATGAGTAGCGGTCTGGAAGATGTCGTCGCGGCGGAAACCGTGCTCTCCGATGTCGATGGCGAGGCGGGGCGGTTGATCATTCGCGGTCATCCGTTGGAAGCGCTCGCCGGACATTGGACGTTCGAACAAACCGTGCATCTGTTGTTCGGCGGTTTCTTTGACGACCTGCCCGACCCGGAGCGCTTGGCCGCGACGCTGGGGCAAGCGCGCGTCGAAGCGTTCGACCGCGCGCGCCCATTGTTGCCCCTGCTGGCGGACCTTCCCGTCTATGACGCGATGCGCACGGCGATCGCACCGATGCCGGACGGCGTAACGCTCGACGACGCGCTACGCTTGATCGCCGCGCCGGCGGTGCTGATTCCCGCTTTGCTTCGCCAATCCGCCGGGCAGGATCCGATCGCCCCGGATCCGTCCTGCGGGCACGCCGACGACGTCGTGCGGATGCTCGGCCGCGATAAAGGCGGGGCGGCGCTCGACGCCTATCTGGTGACGGTCAGCGACCACGGTCTCAACGCATCGACCTTTGCGGCGCGCGTCGTCGCGTCGACCCAGGCGGGGCTGACATCGGCAGTTCTGGCGGGGTTGGGCGCGCTGAAGGGCCCGCTCCATGGCGGCGCGCCTGGCCCGGTGATCGAAATGCTCGACGGCATCGCCGCGGAAGGCGACGCGCACGCCTGGATCGATCGTACGCTCAATCATGGCGACCGCCTGATGGGCTTTGGCCACCGTATCTACCGCGTCCGCGACCCGCGCGCCGATGCCTTGAAGGCTGCCCTCCACACGCTCGACCGTGTCGGCGGGCGGCTGGAATTCGCGGAACAGGTCGAACGCGTCGCGCTCGTCGCCTTGCGTCAGCGCAAGCAAAGCCGGGTCATCGAAACCAATGTCGAATTCTACACCGCATTGCTGCTCGAGGCGGTGGGCTTTCCGAAAGAGAGCTTCACCGGGGTGTTCGCGATGGGCCGCGTCGCCGGCTGGATCGCCCACGCCCGCGAGCAAGCGCTGACCGGCCGCCTGATCCGACCGAAGTCGGTCTATCTTGAGGAGGGAAGGGCGCGAGCGGCTTAGAGCGCAATCTCGGAGCGGCTGGCGGCGCTGCGCAGCCCCGCGTCGAGCACTTCCATCACGGCGATCGCTTGGCTCGCCGGAACCGGGTTCGCGCCGTTGCCGCGAATGGCATCGGCCAGCGTCTGCCAAAAGACCCGGTAATCGCCACGCTCGTTGGGCACAGGGTAAGTATCGCCGGTATCGCCGATCGTCAGCACGCCTTGGATCGGATCGGTACCCCAATCCTCGCTTCCCGGCGCGCGCCCGGCGAGCGTCGCGGCTTCCTGCGGGTCACTGCCATGCTTGATCCAACTTGCGCGCGTCCCATGCACCGCGAACCTCAGGCCGTGTTGCGCCGCGAGCTTGGTAGCATGCAGAATGACGCGATGGCGCTCATAGCGCAGTACTGCGTGGAAATAATCAGGCGACGGCGCGCCCCCGCGCAACGTCGCCAGATCCAGGCTCACTCCCACTGGCTGCCCGAACAACAGCACCGCCTGGTCGACCAGATGCGGCCCCAGGTCGAGCCAAGCACCACCTTCGCGCGCCTCCTTCCACAGGCCCGTCGGGGTTGGACGCCACCGGTCGAAATGGCTTTCGAACTGGACGATCTCACCCAGCGAACCGTCCGCGATCAGCCGCCGCAGCGTGCCGAAATCGGCATCCCAGCGGCGGTTCTGGAATATCGTCACCAATTTTCCCGAGGTCTCGCCCGCTTCCGCGACGCGGCGAGCATCGGCCAGGCTCGTGGCGAACGGTTTGTCGATCAGTGCATGCTTGCCGGCCTCCAGCGCCGCAATCGCGTGCGCGGCATGGAGCGGGTCGGGGCTGGCGACGACGACGAGATCGATGCCGGGTTCGGCCAACAGCGTCGCGACGTCAGGAACGACAAGCATGCCTGGCAGATCGGCATGAACCTTGGCCGGATCGCGCGTGACGACCGCGCGTAAGGTCATGCCAGGCGTGGCACGGATATAGGGGGCATGAAACGCCCGGCCCGCCAGGCCATAGCCGATCAAGCCGACACCGATTTCCTGCATTACCGTGCCCGATCTTTCGCCAATGATCGGCCTATGCTCCGTCGACAAGACTGGCACAAGTTACCGGAGCGATCGTGTTCCGTCTCCGACACCGCGCAGTAATTGCCGTCGACCCTGGTCCTATTTCGGCCAGGTTTCCGCCGGTGCCGGCGCCCCGACTGACGAGGGCGACGCATGGATCGCCTCTTGCCATTCAGGCGACAGATCGGGGATGCCGGGTGACGCCGGAAAGCGCGTACGCGCCGTCGCGAACAAGGTTCGAGCGACCGCAGCACCTGGCGCGGTCGCGCTGATGCCCACCCAACGCCAGTGCCACGGCTCCCACGTCACGCCTTGCGCGTTGCCCGGTGGGAACGACAATTCGAACCCGAATTCGGTTGCATGCTGCAACAGCCATTTGCCCGGCGGCGAATTGGCGATGCAATCGCTGACATCGCCGCAACCCGGTGCCAGCGGCCGGACCGCGAAATCGAGCGCATAGCCCGTGGCATGCTCGCTATAGCCGGGCGGCGCCGAGCTTTTTGCGCGCTCCGCGGCGTCCTTGCATCTTTTGCCCGGCCCGATCTGGCTACAGAAGATCTGGCGTTGGCGTGCGGTCGTGCGGAAACAGGATATGCCGTGCAGCCTGCCTTTCACCCCCGGCACCTGATCGGCGGCGGCGAGCAACTCGCTCACCGCCGCTGCGGCATCACGATGAAGTTGGCAGGATCGCCCCATCCCGAAATTGCCGGGAATCGTGACCATGTCGGCGGGATTGCCATCGGGATAGGGAATATGCCCCAGGACCCGGCCGTCGGGCAGCGGCTCGACGGTCTGGCCGTTGCACAAGGTGACCGGGGTCAGCGCGAGAGCCGTGGCAGGAGCGAACACAGCAAAGGCAACCAGCAGCCACCGCAACGGCATCAACACGCTCCTGGGGAAACAAAGCACGCACCCACTGGCACGGGCGCGGCTTGAGTGGCAAGGGGTAGACCATGCTGGCGGATAAGGTGTTGTTCCTCGACGGTGAGGCGATGGTGATCGACAAGCCTGCGGGCCTGCCGGTCGATCCGCCGCGCCGTGGCGGGATCAGTCTGAAGAACCATCTCGACAGCCTGACGTTCGGGTTCCAACGCTGGCCGATGGCGGTGCATCGGCTCGACCAGGATACGTCGGGCTGCCTGCTCCTCTCGCGCAACCCCAAGGCTCACGCCCGCCTGCAACAAGCCTTCGAGGCAAACCGCGTGGAGAAGCGTTATCTTGCCGTGCTTGAAGGCGTGCCGGATGCAACGGAAGGCGTGATCGACCTTCCGCTCGCGAAGGTCTCGTCTCGCGAAGAGGGGTGGCGGATGACGGGTTCGCCCGATGGCAAAGCCGCGCGCACTGCCTGGCGCGTGCTCCGCACTGCCGGCGGACGCGCCCTGGTCGAGTTCCGTCCGGCGACCGGCCGAACCCATCAGATTCGCGTCCACGCGCTCGAGGGGCTGGGCATCCCGGTGGTCGGCGACGCGGTCTATGGCCGCGCCGACAAGGCCGGGATGCTGCTCCACGCCGCTGAATTGGTCGTCCCTCGTGACGGCAGGCCGGCGATCCATGCCGTCGCTCCGATCCCCGAACGGTTCGCGGCTGCGGGCTTCGGTCATGAGTGACGGAGACGGCTGGGTCGACCGAGTCGATACGGCCATTGTCGAAGAACGCTTCCTCGCCGCGACCGGGCCGGGCGGGCAGAACGTCAACAAGGTCGCGACCGCGGTTCAGCTTCGGGTCAATGTCTTTGCGCTCGGCCTCCAGCCTTATGCCTATGAGAGGCTCAAGGAATTGGCCGGCAGCCGGATGACGGCGGGCGGCGAATTGCTGGTCACCGCACGGCGTTTCAGGACGCAGGAAGCCAACCGCCAGGATGCGCGCGAGCGGCTTGCCGACCTGATCCGCTCTGCGCACGTCCGCCAGGCCAGACGCGTGAAGACCAAGCCGTCGCGCGCGGCCAAGGCGCGGCGGGTCGACGAGAAGAAAGGTCGCAGCACAGTGAAGGCTGGACGCGGCAAGGTCCGCATCGACTGAGGGAATAGAGGATGGCCAAGCCAAGCCCGAGCCTGCGCCGTTACACCAGCCTGCCGGTGGCGATCGACATGCTGATGAACGAGCGGATCACGCTCGTCAGCCCGTCGGCCTGGGTCGACGCCAATGACCGCAAGGCGATGGCGGTTTATCAGGAGCATCTCGGCCACGGTTTCGTCGGCGCCGTTTGCCTGACCGAGGCGCCCGAAACCTTCCACCATTGGCAGGTGTTCGCCGGGGGATCGGCGGGTGTCTGCGTTCATTTTGACAAGGCGCGGTTCTGCGCGATGTTCGACGGTCGCCCCAATTGCCTGATCGGGCCGGTCGACTATGTCCGCATCGCCGATATCGCGACGATCGACGCCAGTGACATCCATCGCCTGCCGTTCATGAAGCGCGCCGGTTTCCGCGACGAAGCCGAATTTCGCGCCATCGCGGTCGGTGGGGACGAGGACGACGTGATCCACATCCCGCTAGACCGGGCCGCCATCAGCCGTATCACCTTCAGCCCCACCATTCCGCCGGTGCTGGTCGACACCACGCGACGCCTGCTCCATCAGCTCCCCGGCTGGGAAAAGCTCCACATCGTGCAATCCCGCCTGACGGACAGCGTTTCGTGGCAGCGTGCGTTGGAGAAATATCCGCTGCGGCATGCCGGCGGAACGGGACGAGCGAAGAAAAAATCCGACTAGGATCTGCCCCATCGCTCGCATTGCGAGCTGGCGGTAAATCTACCCCTCCCGCAGGGGTTCCGCGATCGCTACATCGCGTCTCATGTACGCCTTCGACATCGCCGCCGGCTCAAAGCCCGACCTCTATCGCGACCTGCTCGCCGCTTGTGACGCGGTCACGGCGGGCGAACCCGACGGGGTCGCCAACATGGCCAACGTCGCCTCTCTGCTCTGGCAATATCTGCCCGACCTGAATTGGGCGGGTTTCTACCGCAATGTCGGCGACGAGCTCGTGCTGGGACCGTTCCAGGGCAAAGCGGCATGCATCCGCATTCCGTTCGGCAAGGGCGTCTGCGGTGCCGCGGCGGCGACGCGCGAGACTCAGTTGGTCGCCGACGTCCATGCATTTCCCGGCCATATCGCTTGCGATGCCGCGAGCCGTGCCGAGTTGGTCGTGCCGATCGTCTCAGGCAATCGCGTCGTCGCGGTGATCGATCTCGACAGTCCCGAACCCTCCCGTTTCGATGAAGAGGATGCTGCCGGAATCGAACAGATCGCCCGATTGTTGATGGATAGGGTTAACAGCTGAATCCTGATCCAGATCGGGACAAACATAACGCTGGCGAAAAACTGGCGGAAAACCGGGGTTTTTGGTAGTCATTCCCAAGATTGATCGCGCCGGCTTGGTTAATGGCCGCGCCGAGTAACAGGGAGTGTTAACCATGCGAACCCTAGTGATTGCCGCGGCTGCGGCCACTTTGGCCTTTGGCGGCGGCGCCGCCGACGCCCAGCGACTCGGCAACAATGGCGCTCCCGCCGGCGGCTGGAGGGGCGGCCAACCCGCGCCGCAGGGCCAGCCGATGCCTCGCCCCAATCCCGGCCAATGGCAGGGACCTCGTCCGGGCAATCCGGGCAGCTGGAATGGCAATGGCCCGCGTCCCGGCAACCCGGGGAACTGGAACAACGGGGGCCAATGGCGCGGCGGCTGGAGCGGTCATCGCAGCCGTTGGGGCAATCGCGTCGGCGGCTATTGGTGGGCCGGCGTCCAGGCTCCCGGCGGCTGGAACGGCTATTCGCGCATCAAGCGCGGCAAGCGCATCCCGAATTATTGGCTGGCGTCCAATTTCATTATCGGTGACTGGCAGCTCTATGGGCTGATGACGCCGCCCGCCGGCTATTATTGGACGCGCTATTATAACGACGCGCTGCTCGTCGACCGGTATGGCGTGGTCTATGATGGCGCCTATGACATCGATTGGGACCGTTATGACGACGGTTACGCCTATGACGACAGCTATGGCTACGGCTCCGGACCGAACTTTGGCGGCCCGGCTCCGGCTTATGGCGCCGACTATGCCGCGCCGGGCTATGGCGGCAACAGCAGCTATTACGAGGAGCGCACGGACTATCGTGCCGTGCCGCCGCCCCCGCCTGCTCCGGCCATCGCCTATCGCGGCGGCTATGCCGGCACCTATTTTACGCCGCCAGGCACCACGACCACGATCGTGATCCCGGGCGCGGCCACCACGACGACGACCACCGAATATATCACCGAGACGTACCGTCCGGTGGCCCGCAAGGTCTACCGCGCGCCGGTGAAGAAGAAGTGGCGGCCCAGGGTGCGGTGCACCTGCACCTGCACCTACGTCTGCCGCTGATCTGAGCGTTCGTTGGGGGGACGCTGCCCGTCGTCGCGATCGCGACGGCGGGCAGTTCCGTTCCCGTCTGCCTCCAGTTGAAGCGGAAAATATTGCCAGGGCGCTGATCGCTGCTCCAACTGGACGATGCGCGCGACGTTATACGCCAACGCGCTGGCCTGATTTTTAAGTCACTCCGCGCCCGGGCCGAAGCCAGTTCGTAAGATGCGGCGTCCGGCCGCGGCTTCTGCTCGCGGCACCGGTTAAGTCGAGTCGCAAAAGCGTCATTTCACGAGCTTTTTTGGCGCGTCGGCAGCAATTTAGGTCGCGCTCTGCTTGTTTGCGACCCTTAACAACCATCCGTAACATTGCGTATTGCAAGGCGAATTTAGCGTGATCGCATCCGCCTTGCAGTTACGATAGTTCCTGCTACCGTTAGGCGTCCTCACTCGAAAAAGGAGTGGTTATGCGTCGAGCAGTCGCGGTTGGTGTTTCGCTGGTGGCCCTTGCATGGGCTGGATCCGCTTCGGCGCAGGACGCGCCGCAGAGTAACCCTCCGGCAACGGCGGTCGTCCCGCCCGACGATAATGCGCCGCGGGTCGGCGACATCATCGTCACGGCGCAGAAGCGCTCCGAAAATCTGCAGGACGTGCCGGTTGCGGTCAGCGCGGTGACCGGCAAGACGCTCGAGAACAAGCGCATCCTCGACCTAGTCGACCTGTCGAACGCGACTCCGGGTCTGCAGATCAAGTCGGACGATAACGGTGCCAATCCGCGCATCTTCATCCGCGGCGTGGGCGTCAACGACTTCAATCCGGCAACCGCCAGCGCAGTCGGAATCTATGCCGATGGCGTCTATGTCGTGTCGCCGCTGGCCCAGCGTTTCGCCTTTTTCGACCTGCAGCAGGCCGAGGTGCTGCGCGGGCCGCAGGGCACGCTCTATGGCCGAAACACTACCGGCGGTGCGCTCAACATTTCCAGCCGCAAACCCGGCGATACGATCGAAGCGGACTTCCTCGCTGAATATGGCCGGTTCAACTCGGTCAATCTGCAAGGCGGGGTCAGCTTGCCGCTGGTCAAGGACCTGCTGTCGGTGCGCGTCGCCGGCATCTACCAGCGCGACGACGGCTATTCAATCAACCGGCTGACCGGCAATCGCGGCAACGACGCCAATCGCTGGGCGGTGCGCGGCAGCGTGCATTTCACGCCGTCGAGCGCGATCACCGACGACCTTGCGGTCACCGTGGGCAAGTCGCGCGGCGGATCGATCTGGGCGTATAACCGTACATTGTTCCCGGTCAGCCCGGATGTCGCGGGCCCCGATGGTCTTTGTGCGCCGGCTTATTACGGCACCGCGAACTGCACCAACGCGGTCGGCTATGCCAATGCCAGCAAAAACCTCTACCAGGGCGACTACAGCTTCGAGGGCAAGGACAAGGTCAACCTGTTCACAGTTGCCAACACGCTGACGATCAACCTCGGCTCGGCCGACATCGTCTCGGTCACCGGCTACCAGCATGCCGACCGCAATGATCAGGAGGAAACCGACGCCAACCCGCTGCCGGTGATCACTGCCAGCTATATCGCGCGGCAGAACACGTTCAGCCAGGAACTGCGCCTGCAATCGAGCGGCAAGCCAGCGCTGCGCTACGTTTTTGGCCTCTATTACGCACACGATTATCTCAGCAACAATTCTGCTTACGACGTGCTGTCGTTCCTACCCCCCGATCCGGTGCAGGGTATCGGCCATTTCATTTGGCCGCTGACGCAAAAGACCGACAGCTATGCCGCGTTCGGGCAGCTCGACTACGACCTGACCCCACGCCTGACGGTAACGGCCGGCCTGCGCTATTCGGCCGACCATAAGGATTTCCATTATTTCAGCGGGGAAACGCTCACTCCCTACCCGTATTTCACCTTCGACGGTTCCAAGACGTTCGACTCGGTCTCGGGCAAGTTCGGCCTGCAATATCGCTTCACACCCGATGTGAATGCCTATGCGAGCTATAGTCGCGGGACGAAGAGCGGCGGTTTCTTTAGTGGCCAGACCGATCAGATCGCCAATATCGGCCCGTATAAGGACGAGACGGTCAATGCCTATGAAGCCGGCCTGAAGACCGAATTGCTCAACCACACCCTGCGCGCCAACCTTGCCGCCTTCTATTACGATTATCAGAACCTCCAGGTTTATACGACCGTGATCGACCATCTGATCACGCGTCAGCTGTTCACTAACGCCTCGGCCGCGCGCATGTACGGTGGCGAGCTGGAACTGGAGGCGACGCCGACCAAGGGCCTGACGCTGTCGATGAACGCGGCTTTTCTCAACGCGACCTATCGTAACTTCGTGTCGGCCGACGCAAACGCCGACTATTCCGGCAACACCCTGCCGTCGGCGCCCAAGATCAGCGTCCAGACCGCGGTCGACTATACCCAGCCCGTATCGTTCGGCGCGATCGTCGCGAATGTCAGCGCGAGCTATCGCAGCAAGGTCTTCTTCGACACCGCCAACACGGCGCGATTGAGCGATCAGGCTAGGGTCTATGTCGACGGGCGGCTGGGCGTGCAACTCGTTCGCAACAAGCTAGAGATCGGCGTCTGGGGGAAAAACATCTTCGGAGAAACCAACATCTCCGACATCACGCCGATCGCGAGCCTGGGCTTCGACGTCGTGAGCGTGGGGCCGCCGCGCACCTATGGCCTCTACCTCCGCGCACATTATTGAGCGGCGGGCGAGAGTGACCGGGATCACGACCGAGAGCGAATATGGCTGGATCGGCCCGCGCCCTGGCGCGGTGCAGATCGCAGCAATCCTGTTCGCGGGCGTCGCCGGAATCCTGTTCGCAGGTGTGGGGCCGCTGCTGCTCGGTGGTCTCGAGGCATCAGGGCGGATCAGCCCCGCCCAGCTGGGGCAGGCCGGAACCGCCGAATTGCTGGCGATGGGCGTCGCCGCCGGACTGACCGGACCGCTCTACGGCATCAGGAACCTGCGGCTGCTGACGATCCTGTGTGGGCTGGCGATGGCCGGGCTCAACGCGCTGTCGATCGTCGCCGACGGCTGGACAGTGGTCCTCGTCCGCGGCCTCAACGGCATCCCGAGCGGTGCGCTGATCTGGCTGATGACGGCGATGATCGTGCGTTCGGCGCGCCCGGACCGCTGGGCCGCGATCTATCTCACCGTACAGACGCTGGCGCAGGCAGTGATCGTCGCCGCGCTGGGCGCCCTGGTCGAAGGGGCGGCCGGCGTAGGAGCGGGGTTCGCGGTGCTTGCCGCGATCGGCGTCGCGACCGGGCTCGCCGGATTGCTGGTGCCCAACAGCCTGGCGGTGTTGCCGGTCGATCCTGACCAGCCGACCGGACGGCTGAGCACGCGCGGGCTGGTCGCGCTCGCGGCCGCCTTCGCGTTCAATGCCGGCATCCTGGCGGTGTGGATCTATGTCGAGCCCCTGTCGCGTCAGTCGGGACATCCCGCGGGCACGGCAGGGCTGGCAATGGCGCTGTCGCTCGGTGCGCAAGTCGTAGGCGGGTTGCTCGCTACCTTCGCTGCGGGGCGTATTCCGACCGCGCTCACTCTCGTCGTTTCACTGCTCGGCATGGGTGCCGCGATGGTCGTCTTCGCCTATCTGCCCGGCGTCACCGTTTTCCTGACCGTATCGGCGATGTTCGGCTTCCTGTGGATGTTCGCTTCGCCTTTCTTCACGCCTCTCGTGATCGATGCCGACCCGACACGGCGCGCGGCGATGTTCGGGTCGGGCGCGGCCCTGCTGGGCTGCAGTGCGGGACCGTTCCTGGCGTCGCTGTTGGTGGGTGAGGCGGATGTGCGGCAAAGCCTCGTCCTCGGCATCGGCCTGCTCGCGACATCTTTGGTGATCGTCATGCTGCTGTACTTTGTGCGGGCCAAAAGCCACTCC
Source organism: Sphingomonas pruni NBRC 15498 (assembly GCF_001598455.1). Lineage (GTDB taxonomy): Bacteria > Pseudomonadota > Alphaproteobacteria > Sphingomonadales > Sphingomonadaceae > Sphingomonas > Sphingomonas pruni. Next base: position 3,198 of record NZ_BCYZ01000012.1, on the reverse strand, counting down.
TTCGCCGCATGACGACAGCCTCTTCGCCTTCCCACCCGCCCGCAAGGCAGGCCGGCAAACGCCGCCGCCGAGCGATTCCACTCGCGACCAAGCATCGCCCTATACAGGCGCGCGGTCAGGACACGTTCGAACTGATCCTCGACGTCGCCGGCGAATTGCTGCGCGAGATCGGGTTCGAACAGCTGACCACCAACCTGATCTGTCAACGGGCCGGCCTGACTCCGCCGGCGCTCTATCGCTATTTCCCGAACAAATATGCGGTGCTGAAAGAACTCGGCGACCGGCTGATGCGCGCGCAGGACGACGAAGTGCTGATATGGGCCGCCGAGGGCGGTCTGACCGGCGCGACGTTCGAAGAACGACTCGCCAAGAGCATTGCGATCCAGGAGCGAATGGTCGCGGTCCATCGCGAATTCCCCGGCGGCATCGCCATCGGCCGGGCGTTGCGCGCCGTGCCGTTGCTCAACGATCTGCGCATCCGCTCGCGCGACATGGTCGCGGCCGCGTTCGCCGATACGTTGCGGGGCCAATATCCAAATACCGACGAGCGCCGGATCCAGGTCGCTTGCCGCCTGATCGTCGAACTCGGTTACTCGGCCAGCGAGATGGTGGTCGAGGAACCCGATCGCGACGCCGACATCATCAACCGCGAAGTGTGCGTCATGTTCGCACGCTATCTCGAGCATTTCGACTGACCGCTGCCGATGGAGAGAGCAGGCATGGAGTGGCACAATTGGTCGGGCAGCGTCGCCGCTCGTCCGCAGCGTATCGAGCGTCCGAAGACCCGCGCCGAGCTGGCGGGCCTGATCCAGGCCGCCGGCAAAGTGCGCGTCACTGGCGCCGGCCATTCCTTCATGCCGCTGTGTGAGACCTCGGGCACTTTGCTCAGCATGGGCGATTACGAAGGCGGGATTGACATCGCGCCTGACCGCCGCACGGCCTGGGTCCCCGCCGGCTGGGGGCTCGATCGGCTGACCGAGGCCCTGTGGGCCGAGGGGCTGTCGCTGATCAATCAGGGGGACATCAACCCGCAATCGCTGGCCGGCGCCACTGCCACCGGCACGCACGGCACCGGGGCGGAACTCGGCAGCCTCTCGACCCAGGCCTGTGGCTTTGAATTGATGCTGGCCGACGGCAGCCTGGTCGAGTGCGGCCCCGACCAGAATCCCGACCTCTATCAGGCGCAGCGACTGTCGCTCGGTCTGTTCGGGGTCGCCACGCGAATCCGCATCAACGTCTTGCCGGCATATTATCTCGAGGAACGGATCGAGCGCCGCCCGCTCGCCGAAATGGCCGAGCGCTGGGAAGAATTCGGCGCCGCCACCCGCCATTTCGAGTTCTTCGTCTTCCCTTATGCCGATTACGTGATCTTCAAGACGCTCCATCCGGTCGAGGGCAGCGGCGACCTCAAGCACTCGACCGATATCGACGAATCGATCTTCCGCAATATCTGCGAAATCGGACGCCGCGTACCTAAGCTTATCCCTACGCTGCAGCGCTTCATGATGAAGATGAGCGCCAAGCCGACCCAGCGGACCGGACCCGCCTGGCGCGTCTTTCCGTCCGACCGCACGATCCGGTTCGAGGAAATGGAATATGAAATGCCGCGTGCGGCCGGCCTGCCGACCTTGATGGAGGCGATCGCCTATATCCGTCGCCGCAAGCTCCCGGTCGCTTTCCCGTTCGAATTCCGCCTGACCGCGGGCGACGATATCTGGATGAGCCCGTTCCACATCGGCCCGGCAGCCTCCATCTCGTTCCACCAATATGCCAGGATGCCCTGGCGTGATCTATTCGCGGAAATGGAGCCGGTGTTGCGCAGCTCGGGCGGCCGCCCGCATTGGGCCAAGCGCCACACCATGACCGCTGACGATGTCGCTCGCCTCTATCCGCGCACCGGTGACTTCCTGCGCGTCCGCGAAGCCGTCGATCCGGGCCAGAAGTTCGTCAATGACGACCTTGCCCGCCTGTTCGGCCTGACCCCTCCCGCCCGGAGCTGACCCACGTGAACGATTTGGAACTGCATGTCCATTTGATCGGCCGCCAAGGGTCGCGCCGCGACCTCAACACACCGGTGCTTGTGCTCGATCTCGACCGGTTGGACGGCAATATCACGCGGATGGCGACGTTTGCCGCCACTCACGGACTCAAGCTTCGCCCGCACGCCAAGACGCACAAGAGCGTCGACATCGCCAGGCGCCAGATCGCGGCAGGTGCGATTGGACTGTGTTGCGCCAAGATCGGCGAAGCCGAAGCGCTGGCTGATGGTGGTATCACCGGGCTGCATATCACGTCGCCGGTCGTGCCGGCGCCCGCGGTCGATCGGCTCGCGGCGCTCAACCTGCGGTCGGCGAATCTGATGACGGTGGTCGACAATCCCGACAACGCGCGCGCCATCGCGCAAGCGGTCGAGCGGGCAGGCGAGGCCAAGTTATCGGTGATCATCGACGTCGATCCCGGTATCCACCGCACCGGTGTCGCGTCACCGGAGGCCGCCGTCGAACTGTTCGAGGTCATCCGCTCGCTCCCGGCTTTGGTCTATCGCGGCGTGCAATTCTATTGCGGCTCGCACCAGCACATCCATGCCTTCGCCGAGCGCGAGGCAGCCATGCGTGAGCGCGCCGACTATCTCCGCACGATCATCATAGCCCTGGCCGAGGCCGGCGGCGCGCCGGAGATCGTCACCGGAGGCGGCACCGGGACGCACCGTATCGATGTTGGCCTCGGCATCTTCACCGAGCTCCAGGTCGGCTCCTATATCTTCATGGACGACGAATATCGCGCCTGCGATCTGACCGGCGAGGAGGGCGCGGCGATCCCGTTCGAGACCTCGCTGATGATCGACACCAGCGTAATCAGCGCCAACACGCCCGGCCTTTTCACGCTCGACGCCGGGATCAAGTCGATGGCGACTGATGCGCCGCTCCCCTCCGTGGAGACCGGGGCAGCCGATGGCGCGCGCTTCTTCCTCATGGGCGACGAACATGGTGCCCTGTTGACCTTGCCGGACTCGCTCGCGCTCGGCGATCGCGTCTCGCTCCGCACGCCGCATTGCGACCCCACGGTCAACCTCTACGACAATTACCATGTCGTGCGCGGCCAGACGCTCGACGCGATCTGGCCGGTATCGGGAAGGGGGCGCTCGCGCTGACTAATGGTCGGGCCTGTGCCTGTACAAGCTTTGGCTTGCTTTATTCA
>NZ_BCYZ01000011.1 GCF_001598455.1 Sphingomonas pruni NBRC 15498 | reverse complement strand
CCAACGAGCCGGTTAGGGAGTAGCTGGAGCCTCTTGTCTGGCGCTTGCAGACCGTTGGACCCCGGCACAAGGCCGGGGTGACGGAGTATTGCTAGGCAGGTGTTTATCCACAATCGCTCCAGCTACCCGTCTTTCGCATCGCGGACGTCTATGACTAAGATGCCCCAATGGAGGCCGCCGACGACACGCTGACACTGGACATCGAAGGATGGGAAGGTCCTCTCGACCTCCTGCTCGCGCTCGCCCGGTCGCAAAAGGTCGATCTCAAGCAGATCTCGATCCTGCAATTGGTCGAACAATATCTCTCGTACATCGAGCACGCGCGCACGCTGAAGCTCGAAGTCGCGGCCGATTATCTCGTGATGGCGGCGTGGCTGGCTTATCTCAAATCGGCATTGTTGCTGCCGCGCGACCCGGAGATCGAACCGAGCCCGGAGGAACTGGCGTTGCGGCTGCAGATGCGGCTCGAGCGGCTCAATGCGATGCGCGATGCTGGCGCGCGGCTGCTGGCGCGCGACCGAATCGGCCGCGATGTCTTCCGCCGCGGCGCGCCCGAGGGACTGCGCACTGTGCGCAAGGCGCAATGGCAGGCGGAGATCTACGATCTGATCGCCGCTTACGGCCAGATCAACGCGCGCAATCGCCCGGTCTTCCATGTCGTCCATGACCGGCTGGTAATGACGCTGGACGCTGCGCTCGAACGCGTGTCGCGGTTGCTCGGCGAGCGGATCGAATGGGCGACGATTGAAAGTTTCCTGCCCGACAGCCTGGACGGCGCCTTCCGCAAATCGGCGCTCGCGTCGAGTTTCGTCGCGGCGCTCGAACTGGCGCGGATGGGCAAGGCCGAATTGCGCCAGAAATCCGCCTTCGCGCCGCTCTATCTCAAGGCCACCGGCCAGGGGGCGGAGGCATGACGATCGATCCCGACGATCCGGTCCGCGCGGTCGAAGCGGTACTATTCGCCGCCGATGAGCCGCTGACCGTCGACATGATCCGTGCGCATGTCGGCGAAGACATCGACGTTCGCGGTGCGCTGAATCGGATCGCCGAGGATTATGCCGGGCGCGGGATCGAACTGGTCCGGCGTGGCGATCGCTGGCATTTCCAGACTGCCGGCGATCTCGCGCATTTGCTGCGCCGTGACCGCGAGGAGCCGCGCAAGCTGTCGCGCGCGGCAATCGAGACGCTCGCGATCACCGCCTATCACGAGCCAGTGACTCGCGCCGAGATCGAAGCGATCCGCGGCGTCCAGATCAGCAAGGGGACGCTCGACGTGCTGATGGAGGCGGGCTGGGTCCGGCCCGCCGGACGCCGCGAGACGCCGGGGCGCCCGCTCACTTTTGCCACCACGCCCGAATTCCTCACGCATTTCGGCCTCGCCAGCCGTCGCGATCTGCCCGGCATCGACGATCTGCGCGCCGCTGGACTGCTCGATCCGATCGACCTCGCCATGGCCGAACTGTCGGTCGCCGGCGGGACCGAAGACGGCGGTGAGGAACAAGTGGAAAATGACGGCGATCGGGACTAGATAGCGTTTACGCCTTTGGGAGATCTTGTGATGGGTAGTTTCAGCCTGGTTCATTGGCTGATCTTTGGTGTGATCGCGATCCTGGTCCTTGGTGGAGGCCGGTTCTCGAACATGATGGGTGACGTGGCCAAGGGCATCAAGCAGTTCAAGAAGGGCATGGCGGAGGATGACGATGTCGTCCCGCCGAGCCGGATCGAGGCCAAGCGGCAGACCGATCCGACGATCGACGCGACCGCCGAGCGCGTCCGCGACGCCGAACGCTAAGCCCCGCCGGAGAGGTATCCGGCCGTGATCCTGGATGTAGCCCCGACCGAATTGATGGTATTGGGGGTGGTGGCGCTGCTCGTCATTCCGCCCAAGGACTTGCCGCGCGCGATGCGCTTCGCCGGGCAATGGGTCGGCAAGGCGCGCGGCCTGGCGCGCCAGTTCCGCTCGGGCTTCGACGACATGATCCGCGAGGCCGAATTCGCGGAGATGGAAAAGAAGTGGAAAGCGGAAAATGAGCGCATCATGCGCGAGTTCCCGCAGACGGTCGACATGGCCGCGCTGATGGCGCCAAAGCCTCAGGACAATGCGGGGACGGACACCTATTCCGACCCGGAACCGGTCATGGTCGAACAGCCGGTGATCGCTGCCGAACCCGACCTGCCGCCATCCTCCCCGGCACCTGCTCCGAAACAGGCGGCGCGCAAACCGCGCTCAAAGGCCGCGAAGTCATCGGCGTCGGACACGGTCGAGCAGACCGCGCCGAAGCCGCGTACGCGCCGGCCCAAGACGGCCGCCCCGCCCGAAACCCCCAGTGAATGATCCGATGAGTGACGAGGACGATATCGACGCGAGCCGCGCGCCTTTGCTCGATCACCTGATCGAGCTGCGCAAACGCTTGCTCATCAGCCTCGGCTCGCTCGCTATATTGTTCGGTATCTGCCTCTACTTCGCCAAAGCGATCTTCGGCGTGCTCGTCCACCCGCTCAAGCTCGCTGGGCAAACCAAGCTCATCTACACGCAGCCGTTCGAAGCGTTTTTCGTCCAGTTGAAGGTAGCGTTCTTCGCGGCGGTCATCCTGGCGTTTCCGGTGATCGCCAATCAGCTTTGGCAATTCGTCTCGCCGGGCCTGTACCGCAAGGAGAAGCGCGCACTGCTGCCGTTCCTGTTGGCAACGCCTGTCCTGTTCGCGGCTGGCTGCTCAATGGCTTATTTCATGGCGATCCCCGCCGCGCTGCATTTCCTGCTGAGCTATCAAAGCGATGTCGGCGGTGTGCAGCAGGAAGCGCTGCCGTCGATGGACGCGTATCTCGGCTTCGTGATGCAGTTCCTGTTCGGGTTCGGCGTCGCCTTCCTGATGCCCGTGCTGCTGATGCTGATAGAACGCGCGGGAATCGTGACGCTGGGTCAGCTCGTCAAGGCGTGGCGCTATGCTATTCTCGGCTGTTTCGGCGTCGCCCTGTTCCTGGCGCCGCCCGACGCCGGGTCGATGATCATGCTCGCGCTGCCGCTGGTCGGACTTTATGTGATGACGCTGGGTGTGATCTGGCTGACGCACAAACGTCGGGAGCGCCAGCCGGCTCCCGACGCCGAGACGGCCTGAACCGTCTATTTGTGCTTGTCGGCGGTCTTCGAAACCGTACTGCCGACCGAGCTGACATCCTTGCCCACGCCCGAAATCGTGTTGCAGCCGGCAAGCAGAAGCGCGGCGGCGGCGATCGTCAGGCCGATAACCTTGTGCATGATGATATCTCCCGAATTTTGCTGACCTTGCGGTAACGCGCAGCGCGCCGATCGTCGAGAGGGCACATTCGCTCGCCGGTCATCATGATTTTTGCGATTTTCGCTGCGTTTAGACGAATTTAGGCCCGGAAGCGCCACCGGGGGGGGAGGGGTTGACGCTTCCGGGCCTATGTCGTGGATAGCGAGAGCGGGGGGGCATAAGGTCGCTATCCGGAAGTCCAAACGCACCTTTTTCGGGGTTGTTCCAAAAAAAAAGCGCGACGCGAAAAATTTTTTTAGTCGCGTCCAGTCACGGCAACCGCGATCTCATAGGATCCAGTCAGCGGGTCGTGGTGGAGCGGCGCCCGAAGCTGTCGCGACAGGCCCTCGATCACCCGAGCGTAACGCTGTCCCAACGCGCCGACCAGCGTGTCGCCGTCGACCAGCGAGGGGGATGTCACGCGCAGGATCGCCGTGCCCGGCGTTTCACCCTCGCGCACCGAGATGTGGATCTGCGCGTTGGGAATGACGCTGATGGCGAGCTCGATGATCTCGGTCAGCAGGAAGGCGATCGCGATCGCGATGTCCTGGGTAACCAGCCAGGGCTCGACATCGAGCAGGATCGACAGCCCGGAATTCTCCGGGCTGGTCGCGCGGATGTTGGACGCCAGTTCGCCGATCACCGAGCGCAAGCTCAGCCCGCGATTATCCTCCATCTCGGCGAAGTGGTGGCGGTGAACCACCGCCAGCGCGTCGACGCGCCGTTGGATCGAGGCATAAGCGCGTGCCGCTTCGGCCGCCTGAGCACCGCGCGCGTGAAGATTGATCAGGCTTGAGATGACCTGCAGGTTGTTCTTCACGCGATGATGGACTTCGCGCGTCAACCGCGTCTGACGCACCAGCCCTTCGGCCAATCCGGCTTCGTGCAGGATCAGCGTTCGGCTCAACGAGCGGAACGTCTCGCCGAGTTCGCGGATTTCCTGCGCCGGGAGCGATCGCACGACCGCCGGATCGATCACTTCGCCCGGCCGATAGGCAGCGACGCTGGCGCGCAGCGTCCGCAGTGGCTTGATCAACAGACGGTCGACGACGAACCAGGCGAAGCCGGCGGCCGCGACCCACATCAGGATCGGAAAGATCAACGCGATCAGGATCGGCGAGGTAAGCACCTTCGTCCGCATCCGCATTTCGGCCGACAGATCGCCGATCCCCAGCGCCGCGCGGACCGGTACGTACAGATCGAGCGGGTTTTCGCCAGCCATCGATCGCAGAACCAGCCGGTCGGGGCCGTCAGGGCTGCTCAGCGATTCCTCGTAATCCGACGCGAAGCCGGTCGGTTTGGCGATGTCCGAGAGAAACCTCGCGGGGAAGAAAGCGGCGCCGCGCACCTGCCCGCCCGGAGCGTTGACCGCCAGCACAAGTCCTTTACCGGGAACGATCCGCGCGGTCGATCCGGTGCTGCGCATCTGCTCGGGCATGGCGACCGGCAGCTGTGAACCGCAGAGCAGCCGGTTCTGACTGTCGAGGATCATGAATCCGGCACCGGTGGTCGATGGTTGCGCGAACACGCCCTGCACGCGGGCGCAACTCGGCGTATCGCCATGGTCGACAGCCAGCGCCTTCATCGCGGAGGTCAGCGCGGTCATGTCGCCGACCAGCTCGATCGAAAGATTGCGCGAGCTTTCCTGGGCGGCGACGCGCAATTGCGAGGCCGCGACTTGGCCCGCCTGACGCGTGGTCGACAATGTCGCGAAAAAGGCGATGACGGCGAAGGGCAACAGCGCTCCGCCCAGGATAATGAATATCTTGGCGCCGGTCGGCATGCGCGCGACGCGTGCACCCAGCGTACCTGCCGCCCGCTCTCCAGCCGTCAGGCCGCCCATGGATTATCCCAGCTTGTTCAGCAGATCTAGCATCTGATCGGGAACGGGTTCGCTGGCGGCGGCATGATAGACCGATCGAAGGGCGGCGCCCATCGCTTCGTCCTTGCCCTTTTTACCCTTGTCTTCCTTGTCGTCGGACTTCTTGTCCCGCTTTGACGACGGCCGGCCAGGCTGCAATGCAATCCCCCTCATATACATGCCGGCCATGCCGGAACAGAAAGCGACCCGCAAGAGGGGGTCCCGACACGGCGCTTAGAATGCGCCATCATATCTGTGAAACCAAAAACGATCTCGATTGTTCCACTAGCGAACAGAAAATTTGTCGCGTTGCATTCACCAAGCCGGGCCCCCACTAAAGGGCCGGCATCCTATCGGGGAGATTTAAATCGTCATGTCGCTCGGTCAGCAGCTAGCCCCTCATCTACCGTTCCTGCGTCGTTATGGGCGGGCGTTGACGGGAAGCCAGGAACATGGCGACCGCTATGTCCGCGCCACGTTGGAAGCGATCGTCGCCGCGCCGGAGGAATTCCCGCGCGATGTCGATCCTCGGCTCGGCCTTTACCGCACCTTCCAGGCGATCTGGCAGAGCGCCAATGCCGACGAGAGCGAAATTCTTGCCGGCGACACCGTCAGCGGCCAGGAGGCGATCGCACGTGCCCGGCTGGCGCGGATGACGCCGTTGTCGCGTCAGGCATTATTGTTGACGGCGATGGAAGGCTTCACCACCGAGGACGCAGCCTATCTGATCGACGTCGAGAATGACGAGGTGGAAAAGCTCGTGGCGGAGGCGCTCGCGGAGATCGAGAAACAGACGCGGGCACGCGTGCTGATCATCGAGGACGAGCCGATCATCGCGATGGATATCGAGACGATCGTTCGCGATCTGGGGCATGACGTTACCGGCGTCGCGGTCACGCGCGACGAGGCAGTCGCCGCGGCGATGGCCGATCGTCCCGGCTTGGTGCTCGCCGATATCCAACTGGCCGACGATAGCTCGGGGATCGACGCGGTGAAGGATATCCTCGCCGAATTCCAGGTGCCGGTCATCTTCATCACCGCTTTCCCGGAGCGTCTGCTGACCGGCGAACGGCCCGAACCGACCTTCCTGATCACCAAGCCGTTCCAGCGGTCGACGGTAAAGGCCGCAATCAGCCAGGCGCTATTCTTCGACGAGTCGACCGTACCGGCTTGAGCCGCGTTCAGGGGTGGGCAGCCGCCGGCGGTATCCGACAAGATGCCACCGGCGGAGGCATATCTCCCGAGCAGACCGGAACTCGACCATAAATTTCAAAGTTCCATCGGTTACGGAGCCAAAACGGGATCCGTGCGTTCTGCCCTCATGGCTGAACATACTCCCCCAGAGACTTCGGTGCATACCGACGCCGAGCATGCACGCGCCGGAGAGACGCCCGGTATCACGCGGTACATCCTCGGCATTTCGTTGGCGCTTGCAGTCGTGATCCTGTCGCTGATCGTGTGGGGCCCGGTGCTGTTCCATCAATGATGGAGCGGTCCGGCTTGGCCCTGGCGTCCATATCACCCTATGTATCCTCTGGGTCGCGCGTTGGCGGCCCCCACGTTCGACGGAGTTCCATGAGCAGCACACAGACCGGCACCGTTGACGATAATGGGGAAGTGATCGAACACGTCGCCTTGTCGGATCCGGAGTTCAAGGAACAGCTGGGACAAGTGATCCCGCATCTCCGCGCCTTCGGCCGTTCTTTGTCGGGAAGCCGCGACCTTGCCGACGACCTGGTGCAGGAAACCTTGCTCAAGGCATGGGCGGCACGGCAGCGCTTTCAGGCGGGCACCAATATGCGCGCCTGGACCTTCATCATCCTGCGCAACCTGTATCTCAGCCAGATGCGCCGCGCTCGGTTCAAGGGCGAATGGGACGATCTGGTCGCCGACCGCATCCTTGCCGCGCCCGCCAGTCAGGACAAGCATGTCGAACTGGGTGATATGCAGCGCGCGCTGCTGCACTTGCCGCAGCCGCAACGCGAGGCGCTCATCCTGGTCGGTGCGGGCGGTTTCGCTTATGAAGAAGCCGCCGAAATTTGTCAGGTGGCGGTCGGCACGATCAAGAGCCGCGTCGCGCGGGGGCGCGTAGCGCTCGAGGCGATCCTGAGCGGCGGACAGCTCACCTCCCGTCGCAACTCGCCGGATCACCCGGGCCGTACCGCGCTAGATACCATCATGGACGAGGTCGACGATCTGAGCGGTGATCATAATCCGGCACCCGATCAGGGCGACGACATTGATGACGATGAGGAATAAAGCTGCACAGGCATATGCCGGCCGCACCCAATTCCCGGAATTGAATCACTCTTACCGCCGCAAGAGGCGAGCTTAATTGTCTTTCGACAGCCGCCTCAGCAGCGATTGCAGGTCGCTCGGAAGGGTCGGTGCGCCGGTGTAGATCTGGCGCAAGGCACTGCCCACGCCATCGCTTTGGCGCGGTCGGCGCACGATATCGTGGCCACCGGATGGCGTCGCCGGACTATGGGGGTTGGGCGGGCTCATGCCAGCTAGAACGCCGATTGCCACAATTTGTTGCCGCTTCGTTGTCAGTTTTATTGATCTGGATCAACTCGTGCTGTTTGCGCCACGATTGGCGCTCTCCTGACGAGTGTTCTACAGCCGGTTACATGATTGTGGCAGCTTGCACCTGGATCCATTGGCAGAACCGGTGACCGAACCGAATTTCGCGGACGCCGTCTCAAGGGCCCAAGCGCATGCGCCGTTCCTGCGCCTCGCGCTCGAGCAGCAGCCAGACCTTGCCGCCCAGTTGGCGCAAGGCGTGGTACCCGATCCGGCGCCGTTCGACCCCGATCTGCCGGTGAGTGTTGCGCTGCGCCGCGCGCGCCGGCGCGAAGCGCTGATCGTCGCGATCGCCGATCTGGCCGGCGCGCTCGACCTGGTCGGCGTGACGCGACGGCTCACCGATTTCGCCGATCGCGCTCTCGACCTCGCGATCCGTACCGCCATCCACGAGCGAGCGCCCGATGCCGACGCCAGCGGTTTTGCCGGCATCGCGCTCGGCAAACAGGGTAGTCACGAACTCAATTATTCGTCGGACATCGACCCGATCCTGTTGTTCGATCCGAGGACCTTGCCGCACCGCTCTCGCGAAGAGCCGGTGGAAGCGGCGGTGCGGATCGCGCGGCGCGTGGTCGAACTGCTCCAGGCGCGCGATGGCGAGGGCTATGTGCTCCGCGTCGATCTTCGCCTGCGCCCGTCGCCCGAGGTGACGCCGATCGCGCTGCCGGTGGATGCGGCGATATCCTATTATGAGAGCCAGGCGCTGCCCTGGGAACGCGCTGCCTTCATTCGCGCGCGCGCCTGCGCCGGCGACATCGCGCTCGGGCAACGCTTTCTCGACGCGATCCGCCCGTTCGTCTGGCGCCGGGCAGTCGATTTCGGCGCGGTCGGCGAGATTCGCGAGATCACCCGGCGGATTCGCGATCACCACGCACAAGGCCAGGCATTCGGGCCGGGTTACGACCTCAAGCGCGGGCGTGGCGGTATCCGCGAGGTCGAGTTTTTCACCCAGATTCATCAGTTGATCCATGGCGGCCGCGATCCGTCGCTCCGAGCCCCGGCGACGATGGACGCGCTCGACCGGTTATCGGCCGCCGGCCGCATAACGGGCGACGAGGCAAGTGCGCTGAAGTCCGCTTATGTGGCACTGCGCACGATCGAACATCGCTTGCAAATGGTCGACGATCGACAGACGCATGCGCTGCCGCGCGCCGGAGACGCGCTCGAAGGCGTGAGCCGGTTAGCGGGGTTTGAGGATAGCGCGGGTCTAATCGCGATGCTGCGACCTCACGTCGAGCGAGTCGGGCAAATCTACGACTCGCTCGATGCGCGCGACGAGGCGGCGCTCGCGAGCGATGCCGACAGCTTGTCTGCACAACTCGGCGCAATGGGTTTCGACGACGGCGCGAGCGCGATCCAGATGATCGAGCGGTGGCGCGGCGGCTCGTATCCCGCGTTGCGCAGTCCGGCGGCGCGTCAGGCGCTCGAGGCGGTTCTGCCGGGACTGATGACGGCACTCGGCCAGGCGCCAGATCCGCGCGCTGCTCTCGTTCAGCTCGACACGATGTTGTCGCGCCTGCCGAGCGCGATCAATTTCTTCCGCCTGATCGAGGCGCGGCCGCAATTGGGGCAATTGTTGGCGACGATTCTCAGCCACGCCCCGCCACTTGCCGGCGCGCTGAGCCGACGGCCGGCCTTGCTCGACGGATTGATCGACGCGACCGCGCTGGAGCCGGTCGGTGATGTCGCCGCGCTCGCCGCGGAAATGCGCTCGGGTGAGGCTGGGGACGATTACGAAGCCGCATTGCAACGGGTACGCTTGGTCGTCGGCGAGAAGCGCTTCGCGCTCGGTGCCCAATTGGTGGCAGGGACGAGCGACCCGTTGGAGGTCGCGCATGGCTATGCGCGCGTCGCCGAAGCGGCGATCGAGGTGCTCGGCGCGGCGACGGTCGCCGAGTTCGCGCGTGCGCACGGACATGTGCCCGATAGCGAATTGCTCATCCTCGCGCTCGGGCGGCTCGGCGGCGGTGCGCTCACGCATGCCTCCGACCTGGACCTCATCTATCTGTTCACCGGGGACTTCTCCGCCGAATCCGATGGTCCGAAACCGCTCGGCGCGGTCCATTATTACAATCGCCTCGCGCAACGCCTGAGCGCCGCGTTGTCGGTGCCGACCGCTGCCGGTGCCTTGTACGAGATCGATACGCGGTTGCGGCCATCGGGCGCGCAAGGCCCGCTGGTCGTTTCGCTCGCCGGCTTCGCCAAATATCAACAAGAGGATGCCTGGACCTGGGAGCATATGGCGCTGACTCGCGCGCGTCCCGTGTTCGGTTCGCAGCACGCGCGCCAGGATGTGACCGCGGTGATCGATGCGGTGCTGAGGGCACCGCGCGACATTGCCAAGCTCATTGCCGACGCGGTCGACATGCGAGCCGAAATGGCGCGGCACAAGCCACCGCGGGGGTCGCTCGATGCCAAGCTGCTGCCCGGCGGTCTCGTCGACCTCGAATTCGCGGTCCACGTCGCGCAGCTCTCACACCCGGGAGTCGCGATCGATCCCGATCTCCACCCGGCGATCGATATGCTGGCGCGGAAAGGGATCGTCCCCGCGTCGCTTGGCGAGGATTATCGCTTCCTGACGCGCATGCTGGTGTTGCTCCGGCTGGTCGCGCCCGACAACGAGCCGCCATCGCCGCCGACCCGAGCCCTAATTCTGCGCGCGCTTGGCGCCGAAAGCTGGGACGTATTGGTTGCGCGTTTCGAGGCGACCCGGCAGGACGTCACGCGGATCTGGCAATCGGTAAGTGGAGAGACACATGGCGGGACTTGAGGTCGGCGATATGCTGCCCGACGCGGTGCTGACGGCGTCTGACGGTGCGACGATCAACCTGCGTGATTATGTCGGCAAGCCGCTGGTGCTCTATTTCTATCCCAAGGACGACACCGCGGGCTGCACGCGCGAAGCGCAGGACTTCACCGCGGCACTGCCGGATTTTCACAAAGCCGGCGCCGCCGTGCTGGGCGTGTCGAAGGACACGCCGGCGAAGCATCGAAAGTTCACCGACAAATATTCATTGGCCGTGCCGCTCGCGAGCGACGAGACCGGCGTGATCGACGCGTTCGGCGCCTGGGTGCCCAAGGTGCTGTATGGCCGCGAATATATGGGCATCGACCGGTCGACCTGGCTGTTCGACGCCACGGGCAAGTTGGCCAGGGTCTGGCGCAAAGTGAAGGTGCCGGGCCATGTCGAACAGGTGTTGTCGGCGGTCCGGGAATTGGGGTGAGTGGCGGGCGGTAGCCTGATTCCACCAATGCGGTACGCCCTCGCATGAGTGTGGTCGAAACCGGCATGACGATCGCCGACGCTTGCCGCTCGGTGCTTGAGATTGGCGATCCCGCCGCCAAGGTCAAACAGGCGCGCGCAGCCGTTCGCGCCTGGCGACGGGGCGATCTCGCGCACCAATTCGACGTCGCGATGCCCGATCGGCCGGCACGGCCAGCGGAACCCGAATTGCTTCCGCCCAACCGCATGCCCCGGCGCGGCAAGGGTGGATCGGAACGCGGCCGGATCGCGCTCATCCACGCACTTGCGCATATCGAGTTCGTCGCGATCGACCTGGCATTCGATCTCGCCGGGCGGTTCGGCGCCCATTTTCCCCGCGAATTCGTCGACGATTGGCTGTCGGTGGGTGCGGACGAAGCGATGCACTTCGCGCTGCTTGACCGGCGGCTGCGCAAATTGGGCAGCCATTATGGCGCGCTCGCGGCGCATGACGGCCTGTGGGAAGCGGCCGAAGCGACCGCGCACGATCCGCTCGCGCGCCTTGCTGTTGTGCCGATGGTTCTCGAAGCACGCGGGCTCGACGTGACGCCGGCGACGATCGATCGCTTCCTCGCCGCAGGCGACGAGGGAACCGCTCGAATTCTCAAGCGTATTCTGGCCGATGAGATACGTCATGTTGCGTATGGCGCAACCTGGTTTCGTGCGGCCTGCGAATCATCTGGAATCGCGGTCGAATCGCATTGGCGGGCGTTGGTGCGGCGCCATTTCCGCGGCGTGATTAAGCCGCCATTCAACGACTCAGCCCGCGAAGCTGCCGGTCTGCCCCGCGAATTTTACGCGCCTCTTGCATGAAAACGACATGCTGGCACTTGTCCTCCCCAACAACCGGGCGCGGAGGGGCTGGGCCCGGATCAACCATCTTCATGGTCGCCGTATAACGCGGTGATCGTCGCCAGGGTCGCCGGGGACGCATGATTAAACTTACGAATTTGCAGGACGCGTTCGCTCGCTGCCGCCAATTCTTCAAAACACGCGATTTCATTTTCCATGATGGCCGCGATCTTCGTCGTTTCTCGATTGCGGGACGGACGCAGGCCGCGGTTGCCGTCGCGGGCGCCATCACGTTGAGCTTCTCGGCTTACGGCGTCGCCCAGGCAGGCGTGAACGCCGTGGCGCTATCCGGGCTCACCGGAACGCCGCTCACCTCCGAGGCAAAGGTCGCCAAGATGGAGGCGCAGGTCGCCGGCATGCAGGCGAAAATCCAGCAGATCAAATACGTGGCCGACGCCCGCGCCAAGCGGGTCGAAGCGCGCCAGAAGATGCTGGCCGCCGCGATCAGCGGGCAGGGCGAGCTCCAGCCGGTGGCTTATCAGCCGATCGACCCCAAGGCCGCCGCGGCTGCCGCCGACGTCGTCGCGCCGCTGACGCAAGTCGAGCACGATCAGGTGACGCTGGCGATCAAGGCGCGGATCACCACCGAAAAGCGGTATATCGCGGCGCTACAGCGGGCCAAGGCATTGGGGATCAACCCCAACCGCTTCCAGCCGAAGAATGCGGCGATGGGCGGGCCCTACGAAGCCGCCGATAGCGCCGAGGCGGCCGCCGATATGGCCGCCGATGCCCAGTTCCGCGCGCTATTCCAGACCTGGAAGAAGCTCGACACGCTGCAGGATGGCCTGATCTCGATTCCGTCGGTTCAGCCGGTCAGCAACCTCAAGTTCACCAGCAATTTCGGCATCCGTAGCGACCCGTTCCGCGGCACCGCGGCATTCCATCCGGGCGTCGACATTCCTTGCGGGACCGGCACTGCGGTGTACGCAACCGCCGACGGCACGGTCGATCGTGCGGAGCGTGCGGGCGGCTACGGCAATCTGGTCGAGATCGATCATGGCCGCGGCATTCAGACCCGTTACGGTCACTTGTCGAAGATCCTGGTCACCGCCGGGCAGAAGGTGAAGCGCGGTCAGTTGATCGCCATGTCGGGCTCGACCGGCCGATCGACCGGTCCGCATCTCCATTACGAGGTTCGCATCGACGGTCGCGCGGTGAATCCGATGCCGTTCCTGCAGACCGCCGATTATCTCCAGGCGATCAAGAGCCCGCAGCTCAACACCGTTCCGGTCAGCACTGCTCCGGCGGCGGACTCGGCCGACTGATTTCTCGAGGGACGCGAGAGGATGGGCCGCTCCGGGCAAACGGGGCGGCCTTTTCATATCTTCTCGACCGTCAGTTGCTGAGCGGGCGGCGAGCGCCTATCTCCGCACCATGGCTACTCTCGCTGCCGATATTGCGCTGACTCCTGCCGCCGCCAAGCGCGTGGCATGGATCGCCGAACGCCAAAGCAAGCCCGCTATCCTTCGCCTGTCGGTCGAAGGCGGGGGCTGTTCGGGTTTCCAATACAAATTCGGCCTCGCGGATGGGCTGGAGGACGGCGACACCGTGGTCGAGACCGATGGCGTTAAGCTGGCGGTCGACGATATCAGCCTCGATCTGGTGCGCGGCTGTTCGGTCGATTTCGTCGACACGCTCGGTGGCGCGCATTTCACGGTGGAAAATCCCAACGCGGCCTCGGGCTGTGGTTGCGGTTCGTCTTTCTCGGTGTAAGCCTCTGTTGGAGATTGCTCTGCAACCCAACGAAAGCACCGCGTGAAGATCGTCAGCTACAACGTCAACGGCATCAGGGCGCGGCTCGAGCGGCTGGTCGAATATCTGTCCGAGCAGCAGCCCGACGTAGTCTGCCTGCAGGAATTGAAGGCGGCCGACGACGGCTTCCCGATCGACGATATTCGCGCCGCCGGGTATGGCGCGGTGTGGCATGGGCAAAAGGGCTTCAACGGCGTTGCGGTGTTGGCCAGGGGCAAGGACCCGGTCGAGCGTCAGCGGGGCTTGGCTGGCGATCCCGAGGACGCGCATAGCCGCTACCTGGAATGCGATGTCGATGGACTCGTGGTCGCGTCGATCTATTTGCCCAACGGCAACCCGCGGCCGGGGCCGAAATTCGATTACAAGCTCAAATGGATGGAACGGCTGGCCGATCGCGCGCGCGATTTGCTCGCCGAGGAAGTCCCGGCGGTTCTCGCCGGCGACTATAACGTCATCCCCAATAACGACGACACCTTCTCGGTGCGCGCGATGGCCGACGATGCGCTGACCCAGCCGGAGAGCCGCGAGCGTTATCGTGCCCTTCTGAACCAGGGTTGGACCGACAGCCTGCGCACACGCCATCCCCAGGGCGGGGTGTGGACCTACTGGGACTATCAGGCCGGCGCGTGGCAGCGCGATGCCGGCTTTCGCATCGACCATCTGCTGCTAAGCCCAGTCGCTGCTGACCGACTGGCCGATGCCGGGGTCGACAAGGAATATCGCGGCCGCGAAAAGGCGAGCGATCACGCCCCCACTTGGGTCCGGTTGCGCTAGGCCGATGGCTCTCCATCCTCGGCAAGCTGGCGCGATGCTTTTGCTGTTCGCGGCAGCTGTGTCCGCCCCTGCCATCGCGCATGCCGACGATCAGAGCCGCGATTACTGCCCGGCGCGGCCGGGTCTCGGTACGCCGGCCTGCACCATGGCGCCGGGACAGGTATCGGTCGAAACCTCGCTCGGCGACTGGACGCTCGACAAACAGGGTGGCGATCGCACCGACACGGTGCTGATCGGCGATACGTCGCTACGGATTGGGTTGACTGATAGCGTCGAGGCACAAATTGGTTGGACGCCGTTGGGAATTGTTCGCGAAAGGACCGGCGGCGTCGTCGATCGCGCGACCCGTACCGGCGATGCGACGCTGGGCATCAAAGCGAATCTGCGTAATCCCGATGGTAGTGGTTTCTCGGTGGCGGTCCAACCGTTCGTGACGCTGCCGGTCGGACGGTCTCCGGTCGGGGCGGGGGATTGGGGAGCTGGGCTCGTCGTGCCTGTGACCTATGATCTCTCCAAGACGGTCAACCTCGAGGTGACGCCCGAAGTTGACGCCGCGGTCGATCAGGACGGACGCGGCCGGCATCTGGCCTATAGCGCCGTAATCGGCGTCGGTTTCGCGCTGAACGATGCCTTGACCCTCACGCTGGAGGACCAACTGGTTCGCGATGAAGATCCGTCGGGGTCGACTACGCAGGATTTAGCGTCCGCATCGCTTGCTTGGATGGCGCGAAAGACGCTGCAGCTGGATGTCGGGGCGGTTGCAGGGCTCGATCGCAATGCCCCGGATTTCGAGCTTTACGCGGGAATCGCCCGCCGCTTTTGACGGCGGCGTAAATCGCGCTGCGGGTTACGCCGATCTTTGGCGGAAATTGCCGCGCTTTGGTTTGCCACGCCAATGTCTACAGACGTAGTCGTCACGTAAAGCACTGATTAATATAGATTCTACTGTTTGGCATACTTAATGCACCAACACACGTGCTGGTCACCCCCGCCAGCTAGTTCAGGAGCAGGAAGATGTTCAAATTCACCTTTGCCGCGGTAGCGGCCCTAAGTGTCTTGGCTGGTAGCCCCGCCCTCGCCTCGGGTAAGGTCAAGGCTGATCAGGCAGAGGCCAAGGATCTGCCGGCGCCCGCGGCCAGCGCACCGGCGCGTTATTGTTACCGGGTGGAAGCGCCGACCGGGTCGATCGTCGGCGGCAGGGTTTGCAAAACGCTCGAACAATGGCGGGCGGAGGGTGTCGATCCCACCAAACAGTTGAAGAACTGAGAAGCTTCACGGGGTGCGGCACGCGCCGCACCCGGTCGAGAGGATGAAGCCATGATCAAGACCTTCACCAGTGCCATCGCCCTTGCAGCGTTGACGACGATTGCTGCCTCCGCCCAGGCCGCCGGACCGACGCCTGCTGGCGACGTAACTCCGGTCGCGAACGCCACACCGACCGCCCCGCCTTCCGCGTCGACCAAATATTGCATCGTCGACACCGTCACAGGCTCGCGGATCGCGAAAAAGGTCTGCAAGACTCGCGACGCGTGGATGCGCGAGGACGGTTTCGATCCACTCAACCCCTGAAAGGTCTCCGGATCGGGTTGCGCATTCCCTCGCTTGACCGGGTCCGGAATACCTGCCGCGTCGCCGAGCCTGTCGCCCTCCCAGCCAGGCTCGGCGGCGTGGCGTTCTTTAGATGCGCTTCTCGTAGATCTGATAGACCTTGTTGACCTTGCTATCGATCGCATCGGCAATGGCGTTCATGCCCTGATTGTCGTCGAGCACCCAACCGATTTCGCCTCGGGTGGCGCTGTAGTTCGAGATCGCTGCGCGGCGAATATATTCGATCATCATGAAGGCCAACTGGCTCGCCATGCGCGACGCCTGCAACTCCTTCACCACGCCCATCAAAGGAACACGCATCGTCTTTGTCTGGGGCTTGCGTAGCCACAATAGCAGCTTTGCCCAACCGAATGGCAGCAGATTGCCGTTCAACGGCTTGATCGCTTCGTTGAGGTCGGGGAGCGTGATCATGAACGCGACCGGCTTGCCGTCGAGCTCGGCGATACGGATCAGGTCGTTGTAGACGATCGGCTTCAGCATGACCCCGATATCGTCGATCTCCGGCGGAGTGAACGGCACGAACCCCCAATTGTCCGACCAGGCATCGTTGAGGATGTAGAGGATAATCGCCGCCTCCTCGTCGAACTTCGACTTGTCGACTTCACGGACGCGGATGCGGTCGTTGCGCTCGCCCATCTGGACGATGCGCTTGACGATCGGCGGGAATTCCTTGGTGATGTCGAGCTCATAGGTCATGACCTGCTTGACCGGCTGATAACCGGCTCGCTCGATCCAGCCCCGATATTCGGGCTTGTTGTGCCCCATCATGATCGTCGGCGGGTGATCGAAGCCCTGGATCAGCAGGCCCGGCTCTTCCCAGATCGAAGCGCTGAGCGGCCCGAGCACGCGGTCCATGCCCTGATTCTTAAGCCACGCTTCGGCGGCGGTGATCAGCGCCTGCGCGATCGCTTCGTCCTCGGCGTCGAAATAGCCGAACTGACCGCAGCCGGGCCCGAACCCCTGGTCGGCTGGCATTTCCAGCGCCAGCGTGTCGATATGCGCGGAGATGCGACCGACGACCTTGCCGTCGCGCTCGGCCAGGAACAATTGCTGCTTGGCGTGGCTCAGCCAGCCATTCTTGCCCGGAATGAGCTTCTTCAACGCATCGCCTTTCAGCGGCGGCACCCAATTCGGATCGTCCTTGTACAAGCGATAGGGCAGGGCGACGAACTTCTTCAGGTCGCCCTTGCTGTCGATCGGGCGGATGGTCATTTGACCGGGCATCGGCACCTCATCAGGCTGGAACAGACCGCGCGTTAGGCTTTGTCCGTGGCTCGGACAATCCCAAGGCGACGCCGTTTTGCGTAAAGATGGGAAATTGCGATCACCCTGATCGGCGGCGGCTTCGTCGTTGGAATGCCACCGTGTCGCCACTATGTTCGGTCAATGGCGCTTCCCATGGATACAATCGTGACTCTCGACCGCCGCACGGCCGATGCGGCCAATGCCGCGCCCGTGCGCGTGCGGATCGACGACGACAGGGCGATGCTACGGGCGGCGGCGGATCTGACCCGCGACCTCAATGTGCCCAATCCGCGCATCTATTGGCTCGACATGCTGTTGTCGGCGGCAATCGGCTATGCGGCCCTGGCCGGCGCGATCCTGGCCCCGTCGTTGGGCTGGGCGATCGCGGCGGGCCTCGTCGCGGTCCTGGCCTTGTATCGCGCCGAAAGCTTCATCCACGAACTCACCCATATCAAGCATTCGGCGGTGCCGGGGTTCCGGCTGGCCTGGAACCTGCTGGTCGGCATCCCGCTGCTGACGCCGAGCTTCATGTACGAAGGCGTCCATAACCTGCATCATGCGCGGACGCGCTACGGCACGGTGGAAGACCCCGAATATCTGCCGCTTGCGCTGATGAAGCCGTGGACGCTGCCGGTTTTCCTGCTGGTGTCGGCACTGGCGCCGATCGCGTTGCTGGTCCGCTACGCGATCCTGACCCCGTTATCGTTGCTCGTCCCGGCGCTGCGCCGCGTCGTCGTCGCGCGCTATTCGGGCCTGCAGATCAACCCGTCATTCCAGCGCAGGGCACCCGAGGGCGAGGCGCGGCGGTTGTGGCACCGGCTGGAGGCTGCTGCCAGCCTGTGGTCGATTATGCTGATCGCCCTGACCGCCACCGGCATCGTCCCGCTCAAGGCCTTCGTCACCTTCCTGATCGTCGCCTCGGCGGTCGCCGTTATCAACCAGGTACGCACGCTCGTTGCCCATTTGTGGGAGAATGAGGGCGAGGCGATGACGGTCACCGCGCAATATCTCGATTCGGTAAATGTGCCGCCGCCTGCGCTATTGCCGATGCTGTGGGCGCCGGTGGGTTTGCGCTATCACGCGCTGCATCATCTGCTGCCTGGCCTGCCTTACCACGCGCTGGGGACCGCGCACCGCCGCATCACCGCCGCGCTCGAGCCGGACTCGCCGTATCATAAGGGCAATTACAAGGGCCTGCCGATGTTGGCGGTCCGCCTCGCCACCAGTACGATGAAGGCGCGCTGATCTTCCCCCGAACGTGTTGGGGGCGCCGCTTCGCCAACGATCAATCCGTTAGCTTCAATGCCGGAACGCGCCCGGCATCGCGGTAGCCGCTATTCCTCGGTTCTGATCAGCACCGCTTCGCCGATCATCAGGAACAGCACGAACGGTGCCCAGGCTGCGAGAATCGGCGGATAAGCGCCGAGATTGCCCATCGCCAGCGCGAAGTTATCGACCACGAAATAGGTGAAGCCAAGCGCCATGCCGATCACGGCGCGGACGAAGAGCTTGCCCGATCGCGCGATGCCGAACGCGGCGATCGCGCCGAGCAAAGGCATCAGGATCGATGACAGGGGCCCGGACAATTTGTGCCACAGATCGCCTTCGAGCGCTTTGGTTGGACGGCCCGCGGCCTTGAGGTCGCCGATCGCCGACCATAATTCGGTGAACGACAGGCCATCGGCATCGACCGTCGCCAGGGTGAACTGGTCCGGGCTCACGCCTTCCCCGACGAGTACTGCGCCCAGATTGGTCGCTACGCCGCCGGCGACGTCGAATTTTTGCGCTGGCCAGATCCGCCAGCCTTTGCCTTCGCGGCGGCCATGCGGCGCCGAAATCGTCGCCTGTAGCTCTCCCGCCTTGTTGCGGTCGTAGAACGTCACGTCGTTCAGGATCGCCGCGTCGCCCCGGCCTTTGACCAGCTTGACGTTGATCAGGTCGTCCCCCGACCGTGTCCATATGTTGACGCGATCGCCGCGGTCGATCGGAATCGGCGCGTAATCGACCTTTTGCCAGCGGTTGAGCGTGTCGGTCGCCCGGCTCACGATCCGGTCGTTGAACGCGAAGCTGATCGCCGCCACGCCGATCGCGGCGATGATCATCGGCGCCAGCACTTGATGCGCCGACAGGCCCGACGCCTTCATCGCAATGACTTCCGAATTCTGATTGAGCGTCGAATAGGTGATGATCGCGCCCAACAGCACCGAATAGGGCAGGAAGCGCGCAATGATCTCCGGCGTGCGCAGGCTGATATAACGCCAGACTTCCGCCTGCCCGTTGCCCGGATGGGCAAGAATCCGCCCCGATTCGCTCAACGCGTCGAGGAACTGGAGGACGATCACCAACGCCGCGAGCACCGCGAAGGTGCGCACGAGGAAGCTCTTCGCCATATACGTCGTCACCGTCCGCGACGGGAAGAACTGCATCGAGATCATGCCGGCTGCGCCTCCGGCTCGTCGTTGTCGCCGTTGCGGCGCTGTCGCCGGAACGGAAGCCAGCGCACGACGACCTTGCTGATCTTGGCGAATACGCGTTCCAGCGCACCGATAGGCTGGCCGCCGGGGACATAGGCGATCGTGTAATACATCCAGAGCACCAGGCCCGCGAAGATCGTGAACGGCACCCATAAGGCGATCAGCGGATCGACCCGGCCCAGGCCGCCGATCCCCTCGCCATATTCGTTGACCTTGAAATAGGTCACGATGATCACGATCGACAGAAATACCCCCAGTGCGGAAGACGATCTTTTGGGCGGGACGCCCAGCGCCAGCGCCAGCATAGGCAACAGGAACATCGACACCACCTCGGTGATGCGGAAATGGAACGCGGCGCGACTGGTGTCGCGCAGCGGTTCGGGTTGCGTTCGATCGCGGCCGATCTGGGCGAGCTCGGGCAGGGTGAATTCCAGATTGCGCCCGCCGCGCGCGCGAAAAGCGCTGGTCGGCGGTAGACGGATCGGGAAGTTCCAGACGTTGAAGCGCAGCACGCGCGGCACTGCGACCTTCGCTTCCTTGCTGACCAGCGTACCATTGGTCAGCTGGAAAATGATCTCGTCGGGATTGGGGGCCGCGTAGAACTTGCCCTTTTCGGCGGTCACCGCGAACGAGCCGCCCTTGTCGTCGTTGCGCTGGACGAAAATGCCCTTCAGCTCGCGCCCTTCATCCTTGCTTTCCTCGATCCGGACGGTGGGGCCGTTATTCGGGAAGGTGGTGAACTCGCCGACTTTGATCGAGGCGCCGAGCGCGCCGGTGCGCAATTCGTAGCGCAAATTCTCGTAAGCATAGCGCGCCTTGGGCTGGACATAGCCGACGATGAACAGGTTCAGGATCGCGAGGACGATCGTGTACATGTACGGTACGCGCAGCAGTCGACCGTAGCTCATGCCCACGGCGCGCAGGATGTCGAGTTCCGACGATGTCGCGAGTCGCCGAAAGGCTAGCAGGCAGCCGAGCATCAGCCCGATCGGGATGCCGAGACCGAAATATTCGGGCAGCAAATTGGCCAGCATCTGCCACACGACGCTGATCGGTCCGCCTTCGGTCGCGACGAAGTCGAACAGCCGCAGCATGCGGTCGAGCACGAGCAGCATCGCCGCGATCACCAACGTGGAGAAAAGCGGCAACGCGATCAGCCGGGCCATGTAGCGATCGATGGACTTCATGGCTGACGGAAAAAGGGTCCTTCTCGGCCGGGAGCGGCTGGGGAGATGATCGAACGGCTATAGGGCGGCATTCGGTCCGCGTCAGCCGGAAAAACTTGCTAGAGCGGCATGCTCGATTTCTGAATCGGACACGCCGCGCTAGTTTTTCGTGGACGCATTGCTTGTCGCGGAAAACCGGTACCCACTTTTCCGCGCGATGCTCTATTCGGCGGCCAATTGGTCGGTCGGCGTCGGCCGATCCGCGACCGCATCGGCGATCGCGCGTTCCAGCCCGGCGATGGTGAACGGTTTGCGCAAAACCGGTCGCCCGCCGAAATCGGCCGCCGACCCTTCGCCGGCATAACCGGTGACGAACAGCACGGCCAGATCGGGCCGGCGCGCCAGCAATCCGGCGATCATCTCCGGGCCGGTCTGGCCGGGCATCAGCACGTCGGTGATGACGAGATCGAATGGCCCGAGATCGTCGAGGATGCGCGGCGCGTCCAGCGGGTCGGGGCACGGCACGGCGCGGTGCTTCAATTCCTCGAGCGCGCCGATCGTGGCGTTGAGGACGCGCGGATCGTCCTCGACCACCAGCACGCCGAGGCCGCGGATGGACGGCGGCGCGGACGGCGTCGCCGTTTCCGCTTTCGCCACCACGTCTCCGACACCCAAATGACGTGGGAGATACAGCGTGACCGTGGTCCCTTCGCCCTCGACCGAGCTGATTGCGATCTCGCCACCCGATTGACGGACAAAGGCGAAGATCTGACTGAGACCCAGCCCGGTGCCCTTGCCGACCGGCTTGGTCGTGAAGAACGGTTCGAATACCCGCTCCATAACCTCGGGCGCCATGCCGCAGCCGGTGTCGCTGACCGCGATCGCGATATGGTCCCCGGCCAGGCAGTGGCCGATCTCATTGGCGGCGAGTGTCTTCGCGCTGGCCCGGATCGTCAGCCGTCCGCGGCCATCCATCGCATCGCGCGCGTTGACCGCGAGGTTGAGGATGGTGTTTTCGAGTTCGTGGCGGTCGGCCCAGATATGCCAGGACGAGCCGTCGTCGCTCGTCTCCACCGTGATCGCGTCCCCCAGCGTGCGATCGAGCAGGTCGGACATGCCTTCGATCGTGGCGATCGGCGCGAGCGGCTCGGGGTTGAGCGCCTCCTCGCGCGAAAAAGCGAGCAGGCGCCGGGTCAGCGCGGCGGCGCGATGAGCGCCCTCGGTGGCATTGTCGAGATGACGACCGACGCCTGCCGGATCGCTCTTCAAGGTGCGTCGGGCGAGTTCCAGGCCGCCAAGAACGACCGCCAGCATATTGTTGAAATCGTGGGCGATGCCACCCGTCAGCTGGCCGACCGCCTCCATCTTCTGCACCTGGCGCAGCTTGGCCTCCTGCGCGCGCAAGGCCTGGGTGGCCTCGTTTACCGCATCCTCGAGCGCCGCCGACCGTTCGCGTTCGATGTCGGCGTCGGCACGTGCGACGGCACGCTCGCGCATCACGCCGATCGTCAACCAGCCGAGCACGACCGCCGCGATCAGGATCAGCATGCCGAATACGGCCAGGATCATCGCTACGGTGTTGGACCGTTGGATTGACGCCGCCGCCGCCGCGACGCGCTTGTCGAGCAGGTCGTGTTCGGAGTCGATGATCGCGTCGAGCTGGCGGTCGATATCGCGTAACGTCGCCGATTTGCCCGCGGCGTAGAAGCGAGAATAGGCTTGGCTGTCCTTCTTGTACGACGTGCTGAGCGCCGTGATCGCCAGTTCCTTGCCGCGCTCCTCATAGGTGGCGCGCAGCTGGTCGATCAGATGCTGCTGCATGGAATTGTCGCTGGTCAGCGCATCGAGCCGGTCGATCTGGTTCCGCGCTGAGCTCCACTCGTCATAATATTCGCGGCCGACCAACTGGTCGCGGCTCATCACATACCGCCCCAGCGCCGCTTCGGCATGCGCGATCGTGCCCGACAGCGTGCGCGCCAGAATCATGACGTCGTAGCTATGGCTCTGCGCCTTCAGCGCGCGATCGCGCTGCGCGGTCGTATCCGACAGGATGACGATCAGCGCGACGACGATGCCGGTGCCGAGTAACGCCATCACCGCCAGGGCAATGCCCCGCCAGACCGTGCGTGCCTGATCGACGAGCCCCGGCTCGGCGTCGTTCCCGCTCATGGCCGTCTTGTACCGAATCGGTTGAATCTAGGAAACCCCGCAGGTTCCCTCAATTTATCGCGTGCGCTGCCCGCCCTGCCGCTTCGAATTTCTCCAACACCGTCGCGATTTGATCGGCCGTATGTTCTGCGCATAGCGAACACCGCAGAAGATAGGTGCCCGCGGGAGTCGCCGGCGGGCGCGCCATGTTCACATAGACCCCGCTGTCGAGCAGCGCCTGCCACATCATCACGGCTTGGGTCTGATCATCCAGGATCACCGCGACGATCGCGCTGTCCGGATTTTCGGTGCCGAGCTTGAACCCCAGTCGGGTCAGCCCGCCATGCAATTGCCTGGCATTTTCCCACAGATGCGCGCGCTTGTTATGTGCGTGCTGCAGCTTGCGGATCGACATCGCCGCTGTCGCGACGACCGACGGCGGCAGGCTGGCGGTGAAGATATAGGGCCGGCAAGCGAGGCGGATCGCCTCGAACTTCGGGTGATTGGACACGCAGAAGCCGCCGACCGTGCCGACCGACTTGGAGAAGGTGCCGACGATGAAGTCGACATCGCCTTCGCAACCCTGTGCCTCGTACACGCCGCGGCCGTTGGGGCCGTAAAAGCCCATCGAATGTGCTTCGTCCGACAGCACCATCGCATTGTGCTTCTTGGCGACCGCGACCATTTCCTTGAGCGGCGCGACATCGCCGAGCATCGAATAGACGCCTTCGAGCACGACCAACTTGCCCGGTTCCTTGGGCAGCCGGCCGAGGCGCTTGTCGAGATCCTCGATGTCGTTGTGGCGGAAGCGGACGATCTCGGCATAGCCCTGTTTGCAGCCATCATAGATCGAGGCGTGGCTGTCGGCGTCGAGAATGACGTACTCGCCCTTGCCGGCCAGCGTCGAGATCATGCCGAGATTGGCCATATAGCCGGTCGAGAAGACGATCGCCCCGGTCGTGCCGTAGAAATCGCGCAACGCCTGTTCGACTTCCATATGGTCGCGGAAGGTGCCGTTGAGCATACGGCTGCCATTGGTGCCCGATCCGAACTGGTCGAGCGCATCCTTGCCCGCCTGGATGACGTCGGGGTCGAACGTCATGCCCATATAATTGTAGGTGCCGAGCAGGATCGTGTCCTTGCCCTTGATCACCGCCTCGGTCGGCGACTTGACCTGCTCCATCACGATAGCGAACGGATCGGTCACGCCGCTGTCGAGCAATGCCTGGCGCTCGGCGATCAGGCCGTCGAACTTGGACATTAAGTCCGTTTCCGGCGCCACGGACGCGGGATTCTCGGGAAGGGCTTCGGCGGTGTCGATGGCGTCGGTCATTCTCTGTTCCCCATCCACCGGATCAGGCGGCCTTGAGCTTCTGGACGGCGTCGACGAGCTGGCCGACCGTCTCGATCTCGGCCTGCATGTTCATCGTGATGATGATGTCGAACTCGTCCTCGATCGCCGCGACGAAATCCATCACGGTCAGCGAATCCCATTCCAGGTCATGCTGGAACGTGGTGGCGTCCGACAAAGCGACGCCTTTCTTGTTGAACGGCTGGATCAGGCCGGTGACGGTGTCGAAAATTGCTGCGCGGTCGCTCATGGTTTTTCCCTTGTTCTCGCGAAGGCGTTGCCCGCCAAATGCGGCGGGAATTGGCCGGCGTTATAGCAACCCTTGGGCGCGATACCATTGCGCCGTCGCTGCCAGCGCCGATCGGGTATCCTGGCGGGACTCCCAAATGTCCTTCGGCGGCGTCTTGTGGCTGACCCAATCGGGATGGCAGAAATAGGCTACGCGGTCGGGAGTCAGCTTGGCGTTCTTGCCGCGCAACAGGCCGTCGAGCGCGGCGATGGCGTTCAGTACCGGGCGGGGTAGGGGAAGAGGCACGATTTTGCTGCCCATCGCGGCGCCGATCGCGCGGGCGAAGTCGCGATGGTCCCAGCCGTTGGGGGCACCGTCATCGGGCTCGACGATTTCGCGGATCAAAGCGTTGCTGGTGGAAAGCGCCAGCAATAGGCGCACGAGTTCGCCGACCGCGATTGCCGACATTCGCCCGCCGGCCGGGGGCAGCGGTAGCACATGGCGCTTCGCCAGCTTGAACAGCTCGAGCATCTCCTGGTCGCGCGGACCGAAGATCGCTGGCGGGCGGACGATGGTCCAGTCGAGCGTGCTTGCCATCAGCAATCGGTCCGCCTCGGCCTTCGACCAGCCATAGAGCGACAGATCGGGTTCGCGCGCGGTCAACGACGAGACCTGGACGAAACGGCGGATCCCGGCGGCTTCGGCCGCGGCAATCAGGACGCGCGTCCCTTCGATATTGCCCGCCGCGAACCCGGCGCGATCGGGCGCGTTTATCACACCGGCGATATGCAGGACGGCGTCCGTGCCCTGGACCAGGGCCGCCATGCTGTCGGGATTGCCGAGCGCACCTTCTACCCAGGTCATGCCGGCGTGGTCGGGTTGCGGCCGGCGCGTCAGCGCGCGCAATTGATGGCCCTCGGCAAGCGCGTGCTCGATCAGGTGACTGCCGACGAACCCGGTGCCGCCGGTAACCGCGATCAGCGTCACGCCAACACCATATGGTTGCGGTGGACCAGAGCGGCGCGCGGCGCATAGCCGAGGATCGCCGCGGCCTCGTCGCTACGCTTGCCGGCAATCCGCGTCGCCTCGGCGGCGTCATATTCGGCGAGCCCGCTGGCGACGACGCCGTCCGGACCGGCGATCGCGATCAGGTCGCCGCGGGCGAACGCGCCTTCGATCCGCGTCGCGCCGGCGGGGAGGAGACTCCTGCCTTCGTTGAGCGCGGCGACCGCGCCGGCATCGATATGGACGGTCCCGCGCACCGTCAGCCGTCCACCCAGCCACGCCTTGCGTGCCGGCGCGCTGCGCTGCGCGGGGAACAGGGTGCCGTGCCCGGTCTCGACATAGCGCGCGAAAGGGTGGTCGACCCGTCCCGAAGCGATCGCCAGCGCGATGCCCGCGCGGGTCGCGATCTTCGCCGCCTGAATCTTGGAGATCATGCCGCCCGAGCCCATGCCCGATAGCGATCCGCCGGCCATCGCCTCGATTGCGCCGTCGATCCGCGTCACGCGCTCGATCAGGGTCGCGCCGGGCTGAGAAGGATCGCGGTCGTAAAGGCCGTCGATATCAGACAGCAGCAGCACGCCCTGGGCGCCCGCCGCCTGTGCGACCCGCGCCGCCAGCCGGTCGTTGTCGCCGAACCGGATTTCCTCGGTCGCGACCGAATCGTTCTCGTTGATCACCGGTACCACGCCGAGACCGAGCAGCCGGCCCAGGGTCGCCGCGGCATTGAGATAACGGCGCCGATCCTCGAGATCGTCGAGCGTGACCAGCATCTGGGCCGCGGTCAGCCCTTCGGCGCCGAGACATTCGGCCCAGACCTGGCTCAGCGCGATCTGGCCGGTCGCC
This sequence comes from Sphingomonas pruni NBRC 15498, assembly GCF_001598455.1. GTDB lineage: Bacteria > Pseudomonadota > Alphaproteobacteria > Sphingomonadales > Sphingomonadaceae > Sphingomonas > Sphingomonas pruni. The sequence continues at coordinate 51,713 of NZ_BCYZ01000011.1, read as the reverse complement.
GCCGCCGCCTGGGCGTCTTCCAGGCTCGCGCGTCCACCCTTGGCGAGCTTGAGCCGCCGCGCGCCGAGCGCGATCGCGCCCGACGAGACGATCGCGACCTGCTGTCCCTGCCGCGCGGCCGCGGCGATGTCGGCCGCGACGCCCGCCAGCCAATCGCGCCGCACCTCGCCTTCCGGCGTCACGAGCAGCGACGACCCGACCTTGACGATCAGGCGCGGGCAGCGCGCGGCGGCAAAGGGCGAAATCTCCGGCATCGCGCTTTCGCTTAGCGGGCGCCGCGCCGGCCCGCTACCGGCGATACGATCAGAGCGGTGACCATCGCACTTCATCCTCGACGCCGTCGTCGTCGACCGGCGATTCGTTGCTCGGGATCGCTTCGAGCAATTTGTCGAGCGCCCAATCGACGCCGACGCCGCTCGCGCCGGAAATCGGGATCACCTCCGCGCCCGAGGCTTCTTCCAGTTCCTGCGACAACGCCTTGATCAGCTCATCGTCGAGCGTGTCGATCTTGTTGAGCGCGACGACCACGGGCTTGTCGATAAGCCCGCCGCCATAAGCTTCGAGCTCGTCGCGCACGATGCGATAGCTTTCGGCCACGTCGGGATCATTGGCGTCGACCAGATGGAGCAGCACGCGGCAGCGCTCGATATGCCCCAGGAAACGGTCGCCGACGCCGGCGCCCTCCGCCGCACCTTCGATCAGGCCGGGAATGTCGGCGATGACGAATTCGCGTCCCTTGTGCCGCACCACGCCCAATTGGGGCCGGGTGGTGGTGAAGGCATATTCGCCGACCTTGGCCTGGGCGTTGGTGACCTGGTTGATGAAGGTCGACTTGCCGGCGTTGGGCAGTCCGACCAGCCCCGCATCGGCGAGCAGCTTCAGGCGCAACCACACCCACGCTTCCTCGGACGGCCAGCCGGTGCCATGCTGGCGCGGCGCGCGGTTGGTCGACGTCTTGTAGCTGGCATTGCCGCGGCCGCCATCGCCGCCACGCAGGAATACGATGCGCTGGCCGACCTTGGTCAGGTCGGCGAGCAACGACCGCTCCTCATCGTCGGCGAGGATTTGCGTACCCACCGGCACCTTGATCACGAGATCGTCGCCACCGGCGCCGGTGCGGTTCGATCCCGCGCCACCGGTCCCGCGCGGCGCGCGGAAATGCTGAGTGTAGCGGAAATCGATCAACGTGTTGAGGCCGGCGACCGCTTCGAACACGATGTCGCCGCCCTTGCCGCCGTCGCCGCCATCGGGACCGCCATATTCGACGAACTTTTCGCGACGGAAACTGACGGCGCCGGGGCCGCCGGCGCCCGAACGGACGAAGATCTTGGCCTGATCGAGAAAATGCATGGCCCGCTGTAGCGACGGAAGGGCGCGCTGCTAACCCCCAACCGCCATTCCCGAATTTGGACCAGATGGCCAATGCGTTGTTTACCTATTTTGTTGCGGCGCACATAAGAGGACCGGCGAGGGGGCGCGTCGTGGTCAATTGTATCCAATATCCAGTCGGAACGGCGATCTTCACCGGGCGCTTTTCAACCGCCGACCTTCCGGAAAAGGATCGCCACGACGCCTGGCGGGGTCGATCGCCCTCGACCGCAGGCCGTCTCTACGAGACACGCCCTCACGAGCCGTTCGATGTCGCCAGTGATCTGGTCACGTTGGGACCGCTCAAAATCCACTTCTCGACGATCACCGGTCAGTATTTCGACCGCACGCGAGCCATGGTGGCGGCCGACGGCGTCGACGACCTGGTGGTCAACGTCCGGTTCCGGGGCGGCGCGCTGGGCGACATGAATGGAACGCCGTTCGCCGGGTCAACCGGATCGATAGTGTTGACCGACATGGCGCAGCCGCAGGCGCACGTCTCGGAAGCAAGCTCAACAGCCTATTTCCATGTACCCCGCGCGCTTGCCGAACAATTCCTGCCCAGCGTCGCATCGCTGCACGGGCTAACGATCGCTCCCGACACGGCGACGTTGCTGCGCGAACACCTGTTGCAGATTTGGCGCGGCGCCGATCGCCTGCCGGTCGAGCAAGGCGGCCGCCTGGCGGCATCGGTGCTCGATCTGCTGGCGGTTGCAGTCGCGCAGGGCAGGGGTGGTGAAGCCGCTCCCGATGCCGTCGCGGGAGCAGCACTTATGCGGGCACGCGCGGAGATCGAGATGCGACTTGGTTCGGCGACGCTTTCCGTCGCCAATCTATGCCGCACCTTGGGCGTGTCGCGATCGGCGCTTTACCGTTTGTTCGCGGCTGAGGGCGGCGTCCACGCTTATGTCATGCGGCGAAGGCTGGAACGCGTCGCCACAACGTTGAGTGATCCGTCCGATCACGACCGGATCGCCGATATCGCCGAGCGCTGGGGTTTCTGCGACGCAGCCTATCTGGGACGGTTGTTCCGCGAGCGCTTTGGCATGACCCCGTCGGATTATCGCGCGTTCAGTCGCGGGCGCCCGCAGACGTCCGCCAGCTCGGCGCTCCACGCGGCCTGAACAAGTCCACGCCGCAGCGTTTGCACTGGGCGCGATAACCATCGCCCTCGTGCCAGACGCGCTGCGAGCGGCGATGTCCAAGGATTCGGCATATCAAAGGATTGGTTTCGGGGACGAAAGGCATAGACGCGATCTAGGATGCCTGACCCCGGCGGGAAGGCGGTCAGCGTCCCACCCGCTATTGACCGTGTTCCAATCGCGCCGGGACGTCAGCCCCTTGTCGCGCTTCCGGCGGACAATGCTTCGAAGGCTAGCTGGCGCGCGCGGTCGCGCGGCAGGCCGAGGACACGGGCGAGGGGCGCGCCGAACAAGGCGTCGCCGAGCGCCATGATGACGAGCTGCAACGTCTCGTCCTCGATCGGGCGATCCTGTTTCGAATGACCTTCGGTCAATTCGTCGACCAGATCGTGGATGGCTTTCAGGATCGGGTCGAGCGCGTCCTCATTTCCCGACAGGATCATCCAGCTGGCGAGCGCCCCCGCGCCACCGGTGTCGAAAGCGTCGAACGCCAGGTCGACGACTTCGCGCGGATTCTGATCGCCGGCGCGCTGGCGAATCACGGTTTCGCGGATGGTGGTCGAAATGAACTCCGCCATCCGCTCGATCAGCGCTTTCTGCAGCCCCGCCGCGGAGCCGAAATGATGGAGCAGATTGGCATGCGTCCGGCCGATGCGCGCGGCCACCGCCTTCAATGTCACCGCTTGTGGGCCGAGTTCGACGAGCAGGCTGCGGGCCGCCTCCAGCGCGGCTTCGCGCGATTCCTCGGGGCTCAGGCGACGGCGGATCGGAAGCGGGGTCACGGACATGGATGACCTCTCGGCGCTTCCGGGCATGAAATCAATCCGCCGCCCGGCGCGGTCCCGGGCGGCGGATTGAGACTCAGGCCGCGATCGGCATTCGGCAAAGCGGCGCATCGGCGTCGAAGTCGAGCGCCAGCGTGATGCTCTCGGCCTCACGCTGGCGCGCCAGGCTATAGGTATTCATCCGCCCGGTCGGCCTGAAGCCGAGCTTCCTCAACACGTTGCCCGAGGCCGGATTGTCCACGTAATAGCGCGAACGCAGGCTCTTCAAGCCCATCGCATAGCGCGCGATTCCTAAGACGGCGCGGCCTGCCTCGGTCGCATAGCCACGGCCCCAGGCATCGGGAGTCAACCAATAGCCGAGCTCGTGGCCGTCCATATCCTCAGCAGGGTGGATGCCGATCCCGCCGACCAGGCGTGGGGTAGCTTCCTCGTGCGCGAGGATCGATAGCGACACATTGTCCTTGGCGCGCGACGTCGCCAGCCATTCGGCGGCATGTGCCTCGGTATAGGGCCACGGCACCCGCGACAGCTTGGTCACGACTTGCTCGTGCCCGATCGCCTGCGCGATCTCGGCGGCGTCCTCGGGCCAGCCGGGGCGTAATGTCAGTCTCTTGGTCCGCGCGAACATCTCACTCTCCGTGTCGTGCCGGGCCGCTCGCACGTCGATATGACGTTTCCGCGACCCGGAAGTGGAGGGAGCATGAAAAAAGGGAGCCGGGGCGACCCGTCTCCCTTGTTCGGTCTCTGGTTAGCCCGAGACCCGGGTCGCCCTGGTGGGCAACCCGTGCGGTTGCCCGTTATTCTGCGGCTTGCGCCATAATGTCTACCGAGCAGAACTTTCGGCCGAGCTTGCCCTCGTGGAAGGTCACGCGACCGTCGGTAAGCGCAAAAAGGGTATGGTCCTTGCCCATGCCGACATTGCGGCCGGCATAGAATTTGGTCCCGCGCTGACGCACGATGATGTTGCCGGCAACGACTTCCTGTCCGCCGAACTTCTTCACACCGAGGCGACGGCCAGCCGAATCGCGACCGTTGCGCGACGAACCGCCTGCTTTCTTATGTGCCATCTCTACTCTTCCTCGAACTTAAGCTTCGGCAGCCGGGGCTTCAGCGCCGGCCTCGTCAGTCTTCTTGGCGGCGGCCTTCTTGGGCGCGGCCTTCTTTTCGGCGGCGCCGATCGACACGATCTTCAGGATCGTGTGGTTCTGGCGGTGGCCGTTGCGGCGGCGATAATTGTGACGACGGCGCTTCTTGAAGACGATGACCTTCTCGCCCTTCGCCTGTGCGACGATCTCGGCGGCGACGGTCAGGCCGTCGGTCGACTGCAGGTCCGAGCCCTCGCCGGCGAGCAGGACGTCGCCCAGCGTCACCGAGCTACCGGCTTCTCCGTCGATCTTCTCGACGACGATCTTGTCTCCGGCGGCGACGCGATATTGCTTGCCGCCCGTGCGCACGACTGCGAACATGGCCCTATTTCTCTTTCAAATCCGTATGCCCGCGAAGGCCGGGGCCCCACGGTTGAAGGGGCGCGCCTAAGGGAGTGAGGTGATTCTGTCAACCGTGGCGGCGCGGTTTTGTGACCGCGCCGCCGTGTCTTGCCTGTCCCTTACCAGTTGAAGCCCACACGCGCATAGAGATAGCGCCCGTTGAACCCGAACGGCGAGTAGAACGGGAAGCCGACCACACCGGTGGTGTTGTTCGCCGCGATGGTCCTGTCCGGATAGATGTCGAACAGGTTGTTGACGCCGAGCGCGACCTGCGCGCCTTTCTTGGGCTGGTAGCGCAGCTCAAAGTCGGTGATCGCGTGCTGTCCGGTATGGATATCGGCAGCACCGCTGGCCGCCGTGCCCGGCTGGTTGACGTCGCCATAATAGGTCACGCGTGCGGTCGCGGCGAGATTGTCGAGCGACCAGTCGATCGAGCCGGTGATCTTCTCGCCCGGCGTACCCTGCTCGAACGTCAGGATGCGGCTGCGCGCGAACAGCGTGGGGGCCGGATTGAGGTTGACCGCAGTCGACGTCGGTACCTTGGTGATGTCGACCTTGTTGACGTTGGCCGCGATCGTGAAGTCGAACGTGCCGGCGCCAGCTGACTTCAGCCGGTAATGCGCAACCGCGTCGATGCCCTGCGTGGTCGATGCCAGGCCGTTGATGAAGAAGCGCGCCGCCTGCACGCCATAGGGCGCCAGGATTCCCGCGACTTGCGGGCTGAAGCTCGCCTGGATGTTCTCCGACAGGCCGATCTGGTCGCGGATTTTGATGTAATAGCCGTCGACGGTCAGGTCGAACCCGCCCACGCGGATCACCGTGCCGGCGGAAAAGTTGGTCGACTTTTCCGGCTTGAGCGGCAAGCCGCCCAATGCCGTGGCTACCGGAGAAACCGACGGGTAAAGGCCGGTCAGTAGTGGCGAGCCGTTCTGAATCACCGACGCGACCGAGGTAAAATATTGCTGCTGCAGCGCCGGCGCGCGGAAGCCGGTCGATGCGGTGCCGCGCAGCGCGAACCACGGAGCGAAGTCGTACCGCAGCGAAACCTTACCGGTGCCGGTCGTGCCGAAGTCCGAATAGTCCTCGCCGCGACCAGCGATCCCGATCAGGAACTTGTCAGTGACCTGCGCTTCGAGATCGAGATAGACCGATCCGTTCTGGCGATGCCGATTGATCGCGTTGACCGGTGCGAAGCCGACAAAACCTTGCGCGCCGGGCTGGGCGAGCGGGAATGCGGTGCCGGAATTGTAAGATGCGGGCTCGCCCGCCTGGATCTGGAAGCCTTCGCGACGCCCCTCGACACCAAATGCGACGTTGAGCGATTGGAACACGTCGAACTTGCGGGACACGTCGAGGCCGCCGACCAGTTGGTCATAGATCAACGCACCGTCGGAGAAGCTGGTCGGTGTCGACGCGCCATAGGTGTAGTTGGCCGAATTCAGCGTGCGGAAACCGATCTTGTTGCGGCCGTAGGAGACGTTGAGATCGACGTCCCAACCCGCGAGATCGCCCTTCAGACCCAGCGCGGTGTTGATATCGCGCGATTTGGTATTGATGATCGGCAGAAAACCATTGGGATATTGCGTCAAGGTGTTGCCAACGGTGTTCGCACCAGAGATCACGACGGTCCGCAGGCGAGGAAAGGCCGCGCTGCGGCTGTCGCGATCCTGATAGCCGGCCCAGCCATACAGCTTCCAATTGCCACCGATCGACGTGCCGAAATTGGCGAACAGGCTGTACTGGGTAACCGCCGGATCGCCGAAGCGGCCGGTCACGACGCTGGGCGTCACGCGCGGGTCGAAATCGGCGCGGTTGGTAGGCTGACGATTAACGAATTCGCCCGAGATGGTCAGATAGCCGTCCTGGCCGAAGCCGATGCCCTGCCATGCTGACACCGATACGGTGTGCTCGCCATTGGTATGGCGATCGCCGCGCGCGGTCTCGATATCGGTATTGTAGAAACCGTAGGTGGTCGACACGCCGCCACCCGAACGCGCTTCGCGGAGGCGGAGGTTGACGACGCCGGCGATCGCGTCGGACCCGTATTGCGCCGACGCGCCGTCGCGCAGCACTTCGATGCGGTCGAGCGCGACGGTCGGAATGGTATTTAGGTCCGTCGCCGCAGACCCGCGGCCGACCGAGCCGTTGATGTTGAGCAGCGCGGAGGTGTGCGCGCGAACATTGTTGATCAGCACCAGCGTCTGGTCGGGTGATAGGCCGCGCAGCGTTGCTGGGCGGATCGCGTCGGTGCCGTCGACGGCTGAGGGACGCGGAAAGTCGATCGACGGCGCGACCGCCGCAAGCGCGGCGCCAAGCTCGGTCGTTCCCTGCTGGCGGAGGCTGTTTCCGCTCAGAACGTCGACCGGCGATGCGGTGTCGAGCTTGGTGCGCCCGGCAACGCGCGTGCCCGTGACGATGATCTCGCTGCCGGGTGCGGCGTCCTGATCGCTGGCGGCCGGCTCGGCTTGCGGCGCCGCTGGCGTGTCCTGAGCGAAAGCGGCATGACTGGTTGCCAGCGCGATCGTGGAAGCGGCGATCGCCAATGCGGTGCGGTTGAGCCTCATGAAGTTACCCCTTTATACGCGGGGGCTCGCGCCCCCGATCACCCTGTCGCGACGAATATCGTCACAGGTCGGTAACATTCCTAGACGTGGGGCAGAGCGATGCATCGCAAGTTTTTCTTGCGGTGCACAAAAGTCACACATTGGTCGATCGGTGGGCGCCTGCCCTAGTGCCGATGCTCGCGGCGTAGATTGTAGCGTCCGTCGGCAAAGCCGGTGAACAGTCCGTCTATAGCCGGATGATCGACCGGTTCCTCGCTGTCGTCGTGAAGCAGGTTCTGTTGACTGACATAGGCGACGTAGCTCGACTCGCCATTCTCGGCGAGCAGATGGTAGAAAGGCTGCTCCTTGGAAGGGCGCAGATCCTCAGGGATCGATTCATACCACTCTTCGGTATTCGCGAAGACCGGGTCTATATCGAAGATCACGCCGCGAAAGTCGAACATCCGGTGGCGAACGACATCCCCGATCGTGAACCGCGCGGTCGCGACCGCCGGCATCGGCACACCGAATTGCGAAAGCACATCATGAGGTTGGGAACGAGTCATGATCATAATGTAGAGTTTCTTCGGCGCCGCACAAGCGGACCGCTTGCGCAGCCGGTTCGCGTACGTTAGAGGCGCCGCCTTCGACCAGCATCCGCACTGTCCAGGCAGCGCATATGGGTGCGGACCCCCAGCGCGGAGAGGTGCCAGAGAGGTCGATTGGGACGGTCTCGAAAACCGTTGTGCGGGTAACCGTACCGTGGGTTCGAATCCCACCCTCTCCGCCACGGGCTGTTCGGCCGTCACGTGCTACGTACCGACTACCAATTTCGGCTGTTGGACCAGGCGCTGAGGCTCTCTTCGGACCCCTGCACACGATCCTAGGCAATCAACTTCTCCTGCCGCGCGAAGTGAAGGAACAGCGGTAGCCACAGGCCATCGGGCGCGCCGGGCTGGGGCCATAATCCAAAGCCGTGACCGCCTCGGCTGAACAAATGCGTCTCCACCGTGATCTTGGCCGCGATCATCGCGTCGCGCAGCTTTGTGGTGTTTGCGACGGGTACGGTATCGTCATCTTCGGCGTGCAGCAGGAAAGTTGGTGTCGCTGCCGGTGTGACGTTGAGATCGGGCGACCATTGCCGAATCTCGGCCGCGGTCGGCGACCTGCCGAACAAGGACGGCGCCGCGCCGCCATAGGCATAAGCCGGGTCGATGGTCTGCACGAGGTAGATCGGCGCCGCCAGCAACGGTCGCGCCTCGAGCCGATCCGTCGCGTCGATTGGCGCGTAAAATGACGCGGAATGCCGCGTGGCAAGGGTCGCCGCCAGGAAGCCGCCGGCGCTGAACCCCATGACGCCGACTCGCGCCGGGTCGAGGCCGAAGCGCGGTGCTTGGGCGCGAATAAGGCGCATCGCGCGCTGGGCGTCGGCGGGGCCGACACTTGCCGCGTTGGTCCATCCGTCCTGGGCCAGACGATAGAGCAGTATGAAGCAGGTGATCCCGGCACGGTTCAGCACATCGGCTATCCGGTATCCTTCATGCTCGAAATAATTCCAGGCGAAGCCGCCGCCGGGAATGATCAGCATCGCCGCGCCATTCGGCTGCGCCGCCCGAAGAGCGATCATTCGCGGCCTCGATATGCCCTTGATCCGTCGGCTGCTATGGGACGGGTCCGACGAGGATTGCTCGACGATCTCGGCCATGTCCGCATGAAGCGCGCCCGCTGGCGGACGCGGCCACAACTCAACGATTTCCCCAGGCATCGTCGAGCTCGGCTGGGCCATCGCTGCCTCGCCCAAACCCATCGCCGAGGCGCCGGCCAATACCAGGGGGGACTTGACGAGATCGCGTCGTGAGAGCGTCATGAGAACATCCTTCCTAGCGTCGCGAAACGGAAACCGCGGCTTGCCCTTGGGTCGCGGTCGGCCTCTTTGGTGCCGTTCGCGTCGACCCAAGGTAGCGCTATCATTTTTTGTTGACGGGTCAAACAATATGATGAATTCACGGCGACGGGATTGTTGGAGCGAGATCGCTCGGCGCTCGAATATCCGGCAAACGGAGTGGAGGGGACATGCAAGAAGGCGGGCGGACGTCGGGTATCCATGCGTCGACCGTGGCCGTGCCGGGCCAAGTTTCGGAATCCGAAAGCTCGCTGTTCGCGCGGTGGTCGCCCTCCACGATGCGCCTTGTGCGAATGATGCCGGCGTTTTTCGCAATCGCGGCGGCGCTTAATGGCCTCGGCCAGGCCGGATCGGTCGCGATCCGGAGATCGTCGCGCGGTCTCTCGATTTTCAGCAAGTGAGGTGCGCATGAAGATTCTGGCTGCAGCGGCCGTTCTCGCCTTGGCGAGCGTGGCGCCGGCGACCGCACGGGACGTGCGGATCGTTCCTCGCCTCGACCTCGGGACGCTCGGGACGCCGCTACCGATCCGCATCGGCGGGCGCGCAATACAGCGCGGCACGGCGGCCGCCCCCAATTATCAACGCCAATGGCCCGGCAGCTATTTCGAGACGGCGTTTAGGGGCACCGCGGTCTATTTCAAGATCGGACCAGGCGACGTCATTCTGCACGTCCTGGTCGACGATCGTCCGCCACTGCCATTGGTTAAGCCCAGCGCAGGATTGTATTTGCTCGACGGTCTTTCGCCCGGACCGCATCGGGTGCGGGTCGAGGTCGTGACCGAGGGACAGGCGGGGCCGAGCAGCTTTGGCGGATTCTATCCAGCGCCAGGGACGAAGGCGATGCCCGTCCGCGCCCGCGCCCGACAGATCGAGTTCATCGGCGATTCCCATACAGTCGGCTACGGCAATACTTCGCCGAGCCGCCAGTGCACTGCCGACCAGGTCTGGGCCACTACCGACACCTCCCAGGGAATAGCGGGGGTGATCGCCCGACGGTACGGGGCGGATTACCAGGTCAATGCGATTTCGGGGCGCGGGGTCGTTCGTAACTATGGCGGTTTCGCCGCCGACACGCTGCCTGAGGCCTATCCTTTCATCCTGTTCGACAAGGCCCAGCGCTATTCCGGTACCGACTGGCGACCGCAATTCATCGTCATCGCTTTGGGCACCAACGATTTCTCCACGCCGCTCAAGGCCGGCGAGAGATGGGCCACGCGCGACGCGCTGCATGCCGATTACGAGGCAAGCTATGTCCGCTTCATCCAGGATTTGCGGCGACGCAATCCGCAGGCGCGATTTGTGTTGTGGGCGACCGATCTGGCCGGCGGAGAAATCGATGCCGAAGTGCGAAAGGTGGTCGACAGGTTACGCGCCGCCGGTGAGCGCCGGATCGACTATGTACCCGTGCGCGGGCTGGCCATGACCGGCTGCGACTCTCATCCGTCGACCGCCGACGACCGGACGATCGCCGACGCGCTGAGCAAGGTGATCGACGCGGGGAAGTCGGAATGAGGGCTCCTGCGGACCGGACCGAGCGCATCATCGGTAAGACGGCAAGCGGTGTTCGCGGGCAATTGCCGGAAAGCTTCTGTGTGATTGCAAAGTTGAATTGGGGTAAGGCATGACACGGTCTGTTCTAACGTCTCTCCTCAGCGTGTCGCTGATGCTGACGATCCACGGCGAGGCCTGGGCGGCAAACGACCCGCTGTCGCCTACCGGACGATGGACCGCAGTCACGAGCGGACGGGCCGCAACCCCGCCAATGGGCTGGAACTCGTGGAATGCCTTCCACACGGATGTCACCGAAGCGAAGATACTGGCCTCCGCCCAGGCGATCGTCGACAGCGGTTTGGCTCGCAAGGGCTATCGATACATCAACATCGATGACGGCTGGTGGTTGAAGCGACGGATGCCGGACGGCCGGATGATTGTCCGCACGTCGACTTTTCCGTCCGCTGCGATCGGCGGGACGGAACAGACCAGTCTCAAACCGTTCACCGATCGCATTCACGCTATGGGCCTGAAGGCGGGGATCTATTCGGATATCGGGGCCAACACCTGTTCGCAGGCTTTCGCCCCCAATGCGCCGAACCTCCCCGAAGGCACTGCCGCCGAACGCGAGGTCGGGCTGTACGGCCATATCGATCAGGACATCCAACTGTATTTCGGCGACTGGGCATTTGACTACATCAAGGTCGATGGCTGCGGCATCCGCGCGTTCGGGCCAGAGAGCGAGGGTGTCAGATCCGGGCAGTATCGCGCGCTCGGGCCGCTCGTCGACATCAAGGAGATTCGTCGGACCGACATCTCCGCCGTTCGCAACCTCTACCAGCAAGTCGCCAATGCCCTGCAGCGCTCCAAGCCCAATGGCGACTACGTGTTTTCGATCTGCGCCTGGGGATCGGCCGATGTGCGTGCCTGGGGCAAGGACGTGGGCAATCTTTCGCGGACCAGCGACGACCTGACGCCGAGCTGGACACGGATGCTGGCGAATTTCGACAGCGCGGCCAATCGGGCGCTCTATGCGCATCCCGGCTCCTGGAACGATCCCGATATGCTCTTCGTCGGGCAGGGCGACTTCGACGAGCAGCATCTGACGGAAGCGAAGTCGCATTTCGCCCTTTGGTCGATGCTGTCGGCGCCGCTTTTGATCGGATATGATCTGAGGAAAGCGCCACAGCCGCTTATGGACATTCTCGGCAACGGCGACATCATCGCGGTCGACCAGGATCCGGCGGGCAACCAGGCGGTGCTGGCTTATGATACCGATGACGTTCAAATCCTGGTCAAGTTGCTCAGTAATGGTCACAAAGCCGTGGCGATCTTCAATCGAGGGCTCGCGTCGGCCGACGTGACGCTGACGGCCAACCATTTGAAATTCTCCGGAAGCGCCCCGATCGCCCTCAGGAATCTCTGGACCGGGGCGACGCTCCCGGCTTTTTCGGGGGAAATGAAGATCCATCTCCAGCCGCGCGAAACGGCCATATTTGATGCCGCCGGCACTCGCAGCCTGGCGGACGGCATCTATCTGTCGGAAATGCCCGGACGAGTGAATCCGGCCGTCGATGGGGTATCCATTCCCCAACCGGACCCCACGATCCATCGCATGATTACCCCCTGGGGCAGCACGACCGACACGGGGGAGCCCCCGGCCTATACCGGATGGGGCGGCGCACAGGCCGATGCTACCCCCTATCGGCAGGCGTTGCGTATCCAAGGCAAGATGTATGGGACCGGCCTCGGCGTTCTCGCCAATTCACGGTTCGAGCTAAGGGCCGATGGTAATTTCCGCCGCTTCATCGCGGACGTCGGTGTCGACGATTCGACGTTCGATACGGACGACGTTGTTACCTTTGCCGTTTATGGAGACGGCAAGCTGCTAGCGATATCCAGGCCGACCCGTTTTGGCCAGGCTGCGCAGACGTTGCGTGCCAATATTGCCGGTGTGAAGATTGTCGAATTGGTGGCGCGCGGCAAGTCGGCCAGAAACAAGGTGCCTACGGTGGTCACTTGGGGCAACGCGGCGCTGCTCAACGACTAGAGCGTGCTGTCGGAAGAACGGCGCAGATGATTTTGGGGCGAATGAGCCGCAAGTCGAGGGCATCCATCTAACCCATTCCGCCCCTCAACTCACCACCGGACGTAATCCGTTTGGTGCTGCTGATGTATGTCCGATTTCCGCTGTCGCTGCGGAATGTCGATGGTCTGTTGTTCGAACGCAGAATCCCTGTCTGCCATGATCCCGTCCGCTTCTCTCGGAACCGATTTTGGCCCATGTTCGCCGTCGATATCCGCCCCCGTTCGGCAGCCCAATTCCCCCGAATGCGCGCATAAACGACGGCCGCGTCCAAATCGTGAGCCCTTATGCGAGCGCGGCTATGCTGGCGCGGCTCGCGCATTCCAATCCCGTACTTATTTTGTAAGACAAATAGGGTTTCTGTCCATGATGCGTGGCGCTATCAACCCAAACGACAAAGGCCCGGTGCACGGGAGAAAAGGACGAGGGGGCTGATGGGATTTCAGTGGCGCGCGAAGACGGGAGGTGCGGCATGACCGATCACCTTCGGCTGCGCAGCCGCGCGCGGTTCGACAATCGCGACCATCCCATCGACCTTGCGCGGCGGAGCGCGGACATATTGGTCGTCGCCGCCAAGCGCGATCGCCACCGTGCCGAACTTGCCGCGGTGGCGCAGGCGGTTACCACGGACTCGCAGACGCCGTGGCAGGAAATCCGGCGCGGGGTGACCGGGCAGGTCGATACCGGCGCGGTGCTCGAGCCGGGGGTCAAATATCAGCGCATCGCCCGGTACGGGCTTCACCGGGACAGCCATTCGTGAACGCTGTCAGGGTCATCGCGCGCGACCGTCGCGACGTGCTCGGGGAGGGGGCTTTGTGGTCCGCTCGCGAAGGCGCCTTCTATTGGGTCGACATCCTCGGGCGGCGGGTCAATCGCCTACGCCTGACCGACGACAGGGTCGATAGCTGGGAAATGCCCGACACGATCGGCTGGCTGATCGAGCGCGAGAAAGGCGGGTTCGTCGCCGGGCTCGGCCGCGCGTTCGTGGCGCTATCGTTCGATCCGTTGGCGATCGCGCCGATCGCCGCACCTGAGCCGGAGCGCGACGGCAATCGCTTCAACGATGCGAAGGCGGACGCCGCGGGACGGATCTGGGCGGGGTCGATGCCCTTGTCCTGCGATCGGCCGAGCGGAGCCTTTTATCGGCTCGACCCGGACGGTCGGGCGACGCTGATCGAGGACGGCTATACGATCCCCAACGGTCCGGCGATCGGCGATGATTTCCTGTTTCACACAGATACCGCGCTCGACACGATCTTTCGCTATCCGTTCCATGACGACGGCAGCGTCGGGGCGCGCACGCCGCATATCGTATTCGAGCCCGGCTGGGGTCATCCCGACGGCATGACGCTCGACGCAGACGGGCATCTATGGGTGGCGTGCTGGGGCGGGTCGTGCGTCGCCCGGTTCGATCCCGATGGCCGGCGCGAACGGACGCTCGCCCTGCCGGCATCGCAGATCACCAATGTCGCCTTCGCCGGCGAGGCGCTGGATCGGATGTTCGTCACCTCGGCAGCCGACGGCGTGGACGAGGCCGAAGCGGGCTGCCTGTTCGAGGTCGATCCCGGATGTCGCGGCCGCACCCCCTATCAATATCGCGGATGAAGGAAAACTGACATGGCCCTGCGCTCGATCGTGCTGGTTGCATTGCTGATTGGCGTCGCCACCCCGGCGATGGCGGCCGAGGCGCGCCAATCGACTTTTGGCAGGCTGCCCGACGGGCGCGCGGTGCCGGCGGTCACGCTGACCAACAAGGCGGGCGTCTCGGCGACGGTCATCGCCTACGGCGCGACGCTGCAATCGCTGATGATACCGGACCGCAACGGCAAGCGAGCGGACGTGATGCTCGGCTATGACAAGATCGACGACTATCTCAAGACGCCGCAATATTTCGGGGCGACGGTGGGACGGTTCGCCAACCGTATCGCCCGCGGCCGCTTCACCCTCGATGGGCGCGATTATCGCGTGCCGGTCAATAACGGCAAAAACTCGCTGCATGGTGGTACAATCGGGTTCGACAAGGTGCTGTGGTCGGTGGTGTCGGTGAAATCGGGGCCGGCGGCGTCGGTCACCTTGCGCTATGTCAGCAAGGATGGCGACCAGGGCTATCCCGGAACGATGACCGTCGATGCGACCTATTCGCTCGATGAGAATAATGCGCTCAGCATCCAATATACCGCCACAACCGACACGCCCACCCTCGCGAACATTACCAACCACGCTTACTGGAACCTGTCGGGCGAAGGCTCGGCCAACGGCGCCATGGGGCTGATGGTGACGATCCCGGCCAACAGCTATCTGCCGACCGACGACGGCGCGATTCCGACCGGCGAGTTCCGCCCGGTGGCTGGCACCGCCTTCGATTTCCGCGTGCCCCATGCCGTGGGCGAGCGAGTGCGCGACGCCAGCGACCGTCAACTCGTCTATGGCCGCGGCTATGATCATAATTGGGTGATCGGCCGCAGCGTCACGCCAAGCGAGCATCTGATGGCCAAGGTCTATGACCCCGCCTCGGGCCGCGGGTTCGAATTGTGGTCGAACCAGCCGGGTCTGCAATTCTATTCGGGCAATTTCCTCGACGGGACCTCCTCGGGCAAGGCGAAGCGCATCTATCGCGAAGGCGATGCGATCGTGATGGAACCGCAGATCTTTCCCGATACGCCCAACCAGCCGGCTTTCGGCTCTGCGCGCCTCGCGCCCGGCCAGACCTATCGCAATATCATGACCTATCGCCTGACGACCGGGCAGGGCGCCGCCCGCCCTGCCAGTAGCCGTCGCTAATCGGAGCTCCCGACCAGGAACCGCTTTTCCCAGCTCTTCGCAGTCGCGCGGGATAGGTCCGGCGAAGTGAGGACCGGCCCAATTGTCGAGATGTCCCGAATATTCACGCCGCCGGCGGATTGGCGATCAGCGCCATGACCTCGGCGATGATCTTGCCCATCGCCTTGCGTGCGGCCTCGGGCTTGCGTCCCTCGATCGCGACCATCACCGCGCGGTGCGCCGCCAGATCGGCGGTGCGGCCCTGGATACGGTTGGTGAAGCGGATCGAGGTCCGCAGCGCGGTCGCGACGACGTCGCGGAACTGGGCGAAGAACGGATTGGCCGAGGCGCGCAGGATCGCGAGGTGAAAGGCGATGTCGGCCTCGAGGGCGTCGTCCTCACCCGCTTCCGCCGCTTTCATGCGTTCGAATCCCGCCCGGATCAGCTGAAGCCCGGCCCGGTCCGCGGCGGTTGCCGCCAACGCCGCCGCCGAGGGCTCGATCGCGCTACGCAGCTCGCTGAAATTGCGCAGCAGCTCGATCGAGAATTTGCGATCGAGCAGCCAGCGCAGCACATCGGGGTCGAACAGGTTCCACGAACTCGCCGGCTCGATGATCGTGCCTTGGCGCGGGCGCGCGCTGAGCAGACCTTTCGCGGTCAGCATCTTGACTGCCTCGCGCGTGACCGACCGGCTGACACCATGCTGCTTTGACAATGCGGCCTCGGTCGGGAAGACTTTGCCGTCATAGCCGCCGGTGACGATCGATTTGCCTAGCGCGTCGAGCAATCCATAGGTCAGGTTGCGCCCGAGCGAGGTACGAACTTCATCGGGATCGGTCGACATCGCTTGCGTGCTCCCAATCGGCTGTTAGATACCATAGATCATATAATTGGCCGAGCGCATAATCTGGCATAGCGAGCGGTGGGCCGGAGGGGAAGGGAAGCGAATGCAGCTCGCCACCATCGATATAGCGGTCGTCCTGATCTATTTCGTCTGTATCTTCGGCCTTGCCCAATGGGTCAGCCGCGAAAAGGCAGGGCATACCAAGGACTCGTCGGACTATTTCCTGGCGTCCAAGAACCTTCCCTGGTGGGCGATCGGCGCGTCGCTGATCGCGGCCAACATCTCGGCCGAGCAGATCGTCGGCATGTCGGGGTCCGGCTATGCGATCGGTCTCGCCATCGCGTCCTACGAATGGATGGCGGCCGCGACCCTGCTGATCGTCGGCAAATGGTTCCTGCCGATCTTCCTCGCCAACAAGATCTACACGATGCCGCAGTTCCTCGAACAGCGTTTCGGCCCGACCATCCGCACCGTGATGGCGGTGTTCTGGCTGATCCTCTACGTGTTCGTGAACCTGACCTCCATCATTTGGCTGGGCTCGATCGCGGTGACGCAAGTGACCGGCCTCAACCAGGATGTCGCCCTGGTCGGGCTCGGCGCCTTCGCCTTGCTCTATCAGCTGCGCGGCGGACTCAAGGCGGTGGCGCTGACCGATATCGTCCAGGTCACGCTGCTCGTGCTCGGCGGACTGGTGATCGCATATCTGACGCTCGGCAAGATCGGTGGCGACGCGGGGGTCATCGCCGGCTTCACCGAGCTGACGCGGCGCGTGCCCGACCATTTCGACATGATCCTGTCGCCCGACAATCCGCATTACAAGGACCTGCCCGGCATCGCCGTGCTGGTCGGCGGAATGTGGATCGCGAACCTCAGCTATTGGGGGTTCAACCAATATATCATCCAACGTGCGCTGGCGGCGAAGAGCTTGTCGGAGGCGCAACGTGGCGTGGTGTTCGCCGGGTTCCTCAAATTGCTGATGCCGGTGATCATCGTGCTGCCGGGGATCGCCGCCGTGGTTCTGGCGCCGGGCCTGGCGAAGCCCGACCAGGCCTATCCGACGATGATGCGGTTGTTGCCGACCGGCCTGCTCGGCCTGGTCTTCGCGGCGCTGATCGCAGCGATCATCGCCTCGACCGCGTCCAAGATCAATTCGATCGCGACGATCTTCACGCTCGACATTTACGCCAAGAGGAAAGGTGTGCAGACGCGGGCGGAGAACGCAGCCGGATCGATCGAGCATGAGAAGCATTTGGTGCTGGTCGGCCGGGTGGCGGCGATCGCGGCGATCATTATCGCGATGCTGACCGCGCGTCCGTTGCTCGGCAGCCTCGACCAGGCGTTCCAATATATCCAGGAATTTTCGGGCTTCGTGACCCCGGGCATCACGGTGATTTTCCTGCTCGGCCTGTTCTGGCCGCGCGCGACCGAGATGGGGGCGCTGGTCGGCGCGATCGCGTCGGTCGTGGTCAGCTTCATCTTCTGGTTCCCGGCCAGCTGGGGCGGATCGGCGGCGCTGAACGCGATCCCGTTCATCAACCGCATGTCGATCGTCTTTTTCGTCGCGCTGGCGCTGGCGGTAATTGTATCGCTGCTGCGCCCAGCCCGCGCGGAGAGCAATCTGATCACCATGCGCGGTGTTTCGTTCCGAACGACGGCCGGGTTCAACATCGCCGCCGGCCTGATCGTGCTGATCCTCATCGCACTCTATGCGACCTGGTGGTGAGCGCATGAGCGCGCGTCCATTCCTCGCGATCGACTGGGGCACGACCAACCGGCGCGTCTATCGCATCGAGGACGGCGCGGTGGTGGCGACCGAGCGCGATGCGCTCGGCGTCACCGCGGTGAGCGACTTCGCCGGTGAGCTCGCCGCGATCCGTGCGCGGTTCGGCGACCTGCCGGTGCTGATGGCGGGCATGGTCGGATCGACGATCGGCTGGCGAGAGGCGGCGTACATAGCGGCGCCGGCCGGGATCGAGGACCTTGGCGCCAATCTGTTGCGGATCGATGCGCGCACCGCGATCGTCCCGGGCGTGTCGTTCGTCGACGGCAAGCGTGGCGATGTGATGCGCGGCGAAGAAGTGCAATTGCTCGGTGCCGTCGCCGGCGGGCTGGCGCCGGCGGATGCGATGCTCGTCCAGCCGGGCACGCACTGCAAATGGGTGGAGATGGCCAGCGGGCGGATTGCGTGCTTCACCACCGCGATGACCGGCGAACTGTTCGGGCTGGTGCGATCGCATGGCATCCTGGCGGCGCAACTCGGCGCCGAGGTCGTGCTCGGCGACGCCTTTCTCGAGGGCGCACGTGCGGGAGCGAAACGCGACCTGACCGCCTCGCTGTTCGGCATCCGCGCAGCGAAACTGCTCGGCCTACGCGACGATGCCGACGCCGCTCCTTTCGCCAGCGGTCTGATCATCGGCGCGGACGTCGCCGCGCGTGTCGCGGAACACTCGTTCGACACCGCCTATATCATTGCTGACCTGATGCTCGGCGGCCTGTACGCCGCGGCGGTCAAGGCCAATGGTCGCGCCGCGATGATCGTCGACAGCCATGCCGCCTTCGTCGCCGGCATCACCAGATTGGGAGCCTTTCTATCGTGACCGATATTGCCGCCTTCGATGCCGCCTTTGCCGCCTGCCCGCTGGTTGCCATCCTGCGCGGCGTGCGGCCCGATGAAGTGGTCGCGATCGGCGAGCAACTGGTCGCGGCCGGCTTCACACTGATCGAAGTGCCCATGAATTCGCCCGATCCGCTCGACAGCGTCGCACGGCTGGTGGCGGCGATCGGCGACCGCGCGATGATCGGGGCGGGGACTGTCCTCACCCCCGCCCAGGTCGACAGCGTCCGCGAGGCTGGCGGCCGCATGGTGATTTCACCCAACATGAACGCGGACGTCATCCGCGCCAGTGTCGCGGCGGGGATGGTGTCCTTGCCCGGTATCGCCACGCCGACTGAAGCCTTGGCCGCGCTCGATGCGGGAGCCACGGCGCTCAAGCTGTTCCCGGCCGAGGCAGCCAGCCCAGCAGTGCTCAAAGCGATGCGCGCGATTCTGCCGCGAGAGACGCGGGTGCTGCCGGTCGGCGGCATTGTGCCGGACGGCATGGGTCCATGGCGCGAGGCGGGGGCGGCCGGTTTCGGTCTCGGCTCCGCGCTGTACAAGCCGGGGCTGAGCGCCGATGCGGTCGGCGCCAATGCCCGCGCCTTCGTGGCGGCGCTCGCCTGACGAATTGGACGTGACCGATCGGACGCTCGACCGCCGGTCGCGTCTGGCGCCGGCGAGCGGCACCATTGTCGATCGGACTCACGGTCAACGACAAGGGCGGTATCGGGATCGCGCGGGCGTCGGTACTTGCCCTTTGCAGTGGGTGCTGCTGCGCGATTGCTTGCTCCGCCTGTAAGCATAATATTGAGATAGGCCGGGTTTTTGTGTCGGTGAACCGTCCGTTTCGGGACGGATTTGATTTGTCGACTCAGCGAACCTTGCCGTAACATGCAACGACAGGTCGCAGACACGACTGTCAGGGCGAAAACGCCGATCGTCACGTACATTGGAAGAACCCGACGCCGCAGGTTTACCTGTCGGTAGGGCAGCTTTCGCTGGAACGGCCGCGTTCGGGAGCGCGCGGGCCGAACGATGGGGCTCGTCTTGAACCAAGGGGGGAACATTGCGGCGCGGGATGGCCTGTTCGGCGCGAGCGCGGCGATCTCCCAATTGCGCGGCTATCTCGCCAAGGTTGCGTTGAGCGACGCCACCGTGTTGGTGACTGGCGAGACGGGCACCGGCAAGGAGCGCGTGGCCAGCGCAGTGCATCGGCTGGGCCCGCGCGCGGCGCGACCGTTCGTCGCGGTCAATTGCGCGGCGATCCCCGACAGCCTGTTCGAATCCGAGATGTTCGGCCACGAACGCGGCGCCTTTACCGGCGCGCAGTCCAGCTTCCCGGGCCGTTTCGTCCAGGCCGACGGAGGTACCCTGTTTCTCGATGAGGTCGGCGAGATGACGCCGCCCGCGCAGGCCAAGCTGCTGCGCGTGCTGGAAGACCGCACCGTCATCCCGGTCGGCTCGCTGCGCCGCCAGGCGGTCGACGTGCGGATCATCGCGGCGAGCAACGAGCGACTGGAGGAACTCGTCGCCGAGCGCCGCTTCCGCGCCGACCTGTTCTATCGGCTCAACGTCGCGCGGATCGAAATGCCGCCGCTGCGCGCGCGGCCCGAGGACATCGGCCCGATCGTCGATCAGTTCATCGCTGAGCAGAACCGCCGCCGCTCGCTGCACGTAGGGCGACCCGACACAGCCTTGCTCGATCGCATGCGACGCTATGACTGGCCGGGCAACGTCCGCGAATTGCGCAACATGGTCGAGGCGTTGTTCATCGATCCGCCCGACGGTCGCGCGGTCGGAGTCGGCGATCTGCCGCCCGCCTTCCGCCGGCTGTTCGAACAGAACCGCTCGGCCGGCGAGCCCGAGCGCGATCGGCTGGTCAACGTGCTGCGCCAAACCAACTGGAACAAGGTCGAGGCGGCGCGGCAAATGAATTGGTCGCGCATGACGCTGTACCGCAAGCTCGCCAAATACGATCTCGATCCCGCCCCGGACGCCGATTCCGACGATGTCACTCGGTGACACCCAAGGTGTAACATGCGACACCCGAAATGGGAGCTTGGTCTGCCAGGCCGCCGAGAAAATCCCTGTAAAATAGACCGATAGCGCCGCTCGGCCGATTTGGCCCGCGCCTTGCTGATGGATCCTCATCGCAACGCGAGAGGTCCCGTGAAAGCAGCCGACCTTGAACCCGACCGTTATCCGGCAGGCGCCCTATCGCGCCACGACCGGCCGCCGCTCGCCTGCTATGCGAATTATTTCGAAGTCGGGCACAATGCGTTCGAGTTCCTGCTCGATGCCGGGCAGGTCGAGCCGCAATCGGGCGACATCCAGCTGATGAGCCGGATCGCGGTCAGCCCGGTTCATGCCAAGCTGCTGGCGACCTTGCTCAACCAGTCGATCGCGCAATTCGAACGCGCGCACCACGACATCCCCGACATTGCCGAACTCGACGGCGACCTGTCGATCATCAACCCGCAAGAATTTGAACGGCGCGCGATCAACGCGCGCCGCAAGCGCACCGCCGCCGACGGCCGCGCGCACCCAAATCGTGACGAGAGGTAGAATCATGGCAGCGCAACTCCGCCCCAGAAGCCTGAAGGTGACCGACCGGTTCCCGATGCTCAGCTTCACCATCTGGACCGACAGCCCGCCACGCGTCGCCGAAGTCGTGCTGGCGACCGACCTGAAATATTTCACCCAGAAGGAGGGGCGGACGCCATCCACTTTCTACACCAGCCGCGAGCACGGGATATTGTCGCTGTCGCGCGGCGAAGCGGTCTATGTCGTGCCGCCCGAAGTGCTGGCGCGGTTCATCTCCGCCGACAAATTGTGGTTCGGGCTTGCCACGGCGACGCCGCCGACCGCGACCGATTGGACGGTCGACGTGATGCCCACAGCGTCGAGCCCGTACATCTCGCTTGGAGAGTTGAGCGACCGGGCGTTGCGGCGCGTTCGGATGTTCCCGACGCGAGTCAGCGGCGCCTATATCGCTGGACCCGCGTCCGTCGCCGAATGGGCCGGTGACCGCGCCCAGCCGGGGACGACGCCGGCCGCGCCCGCGCCCGCTGTCGGGCAGCCCGCGCCGGCCGCCAGCGGCGGTGCGTCGTCGCCTTCGGCTGCCCCGCCATCGCCCGCCGATGTACCTTATGATGACGGCTTTGGGCCGCTTCCTCCGCTCAAGGCCGACGGCCAGAGCCCTGCCACGGCGACGCCGAGCGCCACCGCGCCGACGCCAAGTACGATCGCACCTGCCCCCACGACCCCACCCTCGACTACCACCGCGCCGGCCGCCACCGCGGCGGGTCTCGCCTTCGGACGGGCTTTCGACGTGGATCCGGAGAATATGGGGATCGATGCTGCACCCTATAGCGACGATTCCGCATCGCCGCCGGAAGCGCAGGCGAGCGCGCTGGCGCTGACCACCGCCGATTATAGCGGCGTCTCGCGCATCGCTCCGTCGCCGGCCTTCACCGCGGGGCGCAACGGCACGACGATCGACCGTATCGTCATCCACATCACCGACGCGCCGACGACGTCGAGCACGGTCAACACCTTCACCGCGGCGGGCGCGCAGGCCAGCGCGCATTATCTGGTCGGCCAGGACGGCGAGATCGTCCAGTTCGTCAATGAGGCCGACACCGCCTGGCACGCGAAAGGCGCCAACCGCCGCAGTATCGGCATCGAGCATGTCGCGATCAAGCAAGGCGGCGCCTGCTACCCGAAACCGGGCGGCGGCCAGCAATGTTATCCCTATACGCCGCCGACCGACACGCAATATTGCGAGTCCGCGGCGCTCGTTACCTATCTGTGCGACAAATACGGGCTGACTCCGGATCGCACGACGATCATCGGCCATCGCGAAGCCGATCCCCATACCAGCCACGGCTCCTGCCCCGATGGCGCCTGGGACTGGGATCACTTCATGAACCTGGTGAGCAACCGATTCTGCGCGCCGCAGCCGCAACCGGTCGGCCAGTCGCTGGGCGTCGCGAACGCGCTCGATGGCGGCGGCAGCACGATCGAGATCAAATATCGCGCGTTCATCCCGTCGCCGCTGATCAAGGGGCCGATGTCGGACTACGACCTTGGCAGCCACCTGATCGGCGGCGAGGATTTCGGCGGCGACAATCGCGGCTTCAGCTACGACCAGGGCACCAGCCGCGCCGAGATCACCGCGACGCTGACCTTGGGCGCCGATAGCGGCATCAGCAATCTGCGCACGGTCGATCGGCACTGGGGTGAATCGACCGCTTACGATTCGACCTACACCTACCATGTCGACGGCAAGCCCGATTGGTGGATGGACAAGGTTGCCGGCGGCCCGGGACCGTCGCGCCGCGCCCGGCTGGCGGTCAGTGATTCGAACCTGCGCATCTATCAGGGCGCATCGACCACCAGTCGCAGCGTCCTGGCGATGACCAGCCAGAGTTCGGTCGTGTCGATCGAGATGGCCGGGGCCTTGCCGCTGATCACGTCGCCGGACATCGATTCCGACATCGCCATCTATCTCAAGCAAGGCGCCAACGGCCCCGAGGTGATGATCGTCGGCGATCATGACGGATTCCCGGCGCACGAACTGTATATCAACCGCCAGTTGGTCTATTCCTATGACCCGGTCGCGAACGGCAAGGGGCCGGACTCGCTGATGGCGCCGACAGATCAGGATATCAGCACCAGCTGGATTCCCATCCAGCCGCTTCCGGCCGCGGCGGCGCAGTCGCTCGGTACGCGCGCGCGGCCGGTGGCAGCGCGCGCGTCCGGGCGCAAAGCTCAGCTGTCGCATGCGATGGCGGGTTCGTCCCTGGTGTTCGCCGACGTGCCCGGCCCTTGGCACACGGTCGACTACAAGCGCGTGAAGCTGACCGCCGTGGCGTGGGACACCGCGCCCGACCAACCGGTCGCGTTCGTCTTCTTCGGCCATCCCAACGTGGATTTCGATGGCTCGCCGACCGCTTATCACCCCGACGACACCGGCGACGATAACCTCGCCAACGCGGTCAGCGACGATGGCCGCTGGGTCGGCGTGGTCGCGATGACGCCGTCCGATCCCCAGGTGGCGAACGGCAACGCGTTGCTCGACCAACGCCCCGAGCGTGAGAAGAAGGGCCGCTATCCGGTCATCCAGCAGGCGAAGAATGGCGACCCGTCGCCCGGCTATTACGTCTCGCAGACCGCGCGCGCGGCCGATGCGTCGCAACCGGCTTACGCGCAACGGCGCTATTTCGACGCCTCGCGCGTCCCTTATGGCGCGTTGTCGGGCAAGCTTCGCGATCAGGGCATGGCGCTCGGCGATTTCGGCCTCGCCATTCGTCACGATCAGGCGTTGCAGAGCCCGTTCTACTTCGTCGATTCGGGCGGAGCGCAAAGCTCGGCGCTGGGCGAAGGCTCGCAAAAGGTCGGTACCAATCTCGGCGGCAGCGGCCGCGGCAGCCGGTTCAACAACAATTTCCCGGTCAGTTTCATCGTCTTCCCGCAAAGCGCCGCCGATCAGAGCGGTGCGCTCGACGAGACTGCGATCGGCGCGAGCGTCTCGGCCCAGCTTGCCCAGCTCGCTACCGCGAGCAATGCGCGGGACCTCGCGCTGCTAATGGCGGCGAACGAGGCGGCACCAGGCGGTACGCCTGCGGGCAAGGCCGGTCTCGATGCCTATGCCGCCGACCCGAGCCGGGCGCTGCCGACCAATTTCGGGACCGTCTGCGCCGGACTGCGTGCGTTCGGTTTCGCGCTGCCCGATCCCGCGGCCGCGCAAAGCTATGGCAGCGCCCGCGCGCTCGATGCCGACGATTGGTCGATCAATTGGGATGAGGTCTATCCGATCCCGCAACCGACCGACAACAGTTGCTGGGCGACCGCCGCGGCGATGGTGATCGGCTGGCGCGACCGCCAGAGCGTCTCGCCCGAGCTGATCGCGCAATGCCACAACCTCACCAGCTCGCTGACCAGCGGCCTGGCGCCCGGCGACAAGCGCGCCTTCGCCAATGCGATAGGCCTGACGGTCGAACCCAATGCCTGCTACACGCCAGAGGGATTCCGCGCCGTACTCGAGGCGAACGGACCGATCTGGGTCACCGCCGACGTCCCCGGCATCCACGCGATCGTCGTCACCGGCATGTATCGCAAGGACGGCGCCTATTACGTCCGCATCACCGATCCCTGGGACCGCGTCGTGGGCACGCCGGGCGCGCCGGGCAATTATGCCGACACGCACCAGACCGGCAGCCAGTACATCATGACCTATGACGCCTTCACCACCGAGTTCGAGGCGGCGGGCAATATCGACCGGATCCAGTTGCTTCATTCGGGCGGGACGTTCGGCCACACGATCAACCGCGGCAGCGCGACGGGAGCGGGCTATGCCTTTTCCCTGGCGGCGACCCCGCCGCGCCGCGCGGCGGCCCGGACCCACGCCTTGGCCGATCCGTCGGCGGGCGAATGCGGGCTCGGCGTCGGTACCGCGCTGACGCGCCAGGCCAGCAGCAAGAACGGGCGCAATTACGATCTCGCGCAGCTTGCCGGCATGGTGCTGCCCGACAACGCGCTCGCGGGCGGGGCAGGCACGCCGGCAATGCCAGGCGAACGCGTGGTGCTTGACGACTGGCCCTATATCGAGGGGCCGAGCGGACGCACCCAGGCTGGCGTCGCGATCGACTGGAAATTCCAGAACGGCGCGGTCGGCGATATCGCCATCACCCCGACCGAGGGCCAGGTGCTTGACGGCTGGAGCGCGACGGTGCGCGCCGACATCTGCCGCAACGGATCGACGCCCGAACGAGGCGGATTGAAGGTGAGGGTGACAACCACCTTCAGCCGCTCGGGCGAGGAGGATCAGGTCGCGGTCAGCGAGGTGACGCTGTCGGGCGATGGCCGCCAGCAGACCCGGCATGGTGCCGATCGCGCGCCAGCCGAACCAGTCGCGTCCTCCGCACCCGCGCCAACGCCAGCCCCCGCGCCGGTCCCGCAACAGCAATTGCAGCCGGCTTGAGCCCGGCGCGCGGATAACGGCCGATGGCTCGCCTCATCCCTCCACCGCCGCCGGCGCGCGGCACCGTCGCCCCCGCGATGGCGATGGCGCGCGACGCCTTCGGGCGCGAGATCGCCGATCCGAACGCGCCCGCCGGCGACGGATCGACCGACGGCGTGCTGCCGGCGTCGGGCACGACGACCAGCGACGGATCGACCGCGCCCAAGGAAAAGGCGACCGACGCGCTCGGGCGGCGCGCCGGCGCCTTGTCCGACGAGATCGATTTTCCGGCCTTCGTCGCGTCGCTTGTGCACGGCACGTTCGACGCGATCGTCGACAGCTCGATCAAGCAGATGGAGGCTTTTGCCGACCTGGTCAGCGCGGTGTCCAAGCCGCTCGACCAATTCGCCCAGGAAAATGTCACCCAGGGGCAGGCGCGTGCCTGGCTGGTCGAGCAATATCCGCGCGACGTCACCCTGGTGCAAAATGGCGGCGACTATACGCTCGCGCCGCTCACCAAGCCCAGCGGCGGCAGCGGCGACGACGGCAGCGGCGATACATCCGAACCGAGCTGGCTCGCCGACTTCGGAGAGGACGGCAACGAATTCTCGGCCGACACGCTCGAGAACAACATCCTGCCCAAGGCGCGCGAGCGCGTCGCGCAGCAACGCCTGTCGACCTTGTCGACCATGGTGCTGCTCGGCATGCAGCGCGTCGTCATCAAGGATGGCTCGATCGGCGCGCGGCTGCGCTTTCGCGCTGCTGCGACCGACAATGCCGCGGTCCAATATGCCACCTCGAACGACCCGGGCACCGGCGGCACCACCTGGGGAGCGCGCGGCAGCGAGGGCGCGATCACCAAGGTCTCGACGGTCGGCGTCAATGCGCAGTCCGACAGCGAGCTAAAGGCCGAATTGTTCGGCGACGTGAAGATCAACTTCGCATCCGAAACGCTGCCGCTCGACCGCTTTGTCGATGACGCGCAGCGGACATTGCTGGAGCGCCACAGCCGCCAGGCGACGCCGAGATCCGGCGCTGCGCCTGTTGCCCCGGTTCCCGCGTCGGCACCGGCAGCCGCTGCCTTGCCCGCTCCGCCGGCACCGGCACCGGCCGTGGCGCCCGCGCCCGTCGCGACGCCGGCGCCCGCCGGAGCGCCGGCATGAACGGCCGCCGCCCCCTCGGTGAATTGCTCGGCGATCTCGCCGATGCCGCGCACTTGATGGGCGGCGGCGGTGCCGTCCGCGCGCGGTCGCTCGAAATGACACTGCCGATCGACGTGCGTCTGGTGAGGTCGGCCGAGGGCACTGAGTTGATCGGCGACGTGCCGTTATTCGTCACGCGCACCGCGTTCGATCCCGAGCCTGCCCGGCTCGCGGTGACCTGGCACGCGGTTCCGGCCGACGGAGGTGCGGCATGAACGGCACCGCGACGCTTCGGCTCGAAGACTTCATCCAGGCCGTGCAGAGTCAGCTCGACAACGCCCAGTCGGCGATGGCGATCAAGGCACGCAATCTCAACCTGCCGCTGACCTTCGCGATCAAGGATATCAATCTCGATCTGCGGGCGCATGTCGAGTTCACCGACAGCGAGATCCGCATTCGCCCCGCCGGCCCTGGGGAAACCGACACCAGCATGTTTCACCTGGTGTTCACCGCGATCACCCGCCCGGCGATCGAGGAGAATGCCGTGGCGATGTCGGACGATCCCGATGACCAGCCGCTCGACGAGCTCGGTGACGAACTGACCAGCGACGAACGCAAGCGGCTCGAATGGGCAGGCGTGCGGACCGTCAAACAGCTCCAGCGCGCCGAGGAAAAGGGCTCGGTCCACACGATCGGCCGCGTCACCAACCTGTCGATCGACCGGCTGCGCAAGGCGCTCGATCGTTCGTCCGAACCTCTCGTCCAGCGTGTCGAGCCGGTGCGCCCGGCCGCCGGTGCCGACCCCGAAGCGCCGCCGATGATCCGGGTCACCGGGCGCAACCTCGTTCGCGGCAATCTGTTCCCGCACGTCCGGATCGGCGACAAACCGGTGTCGATCCTGAAATCCGCGTCGAACGAACTGCTGCTCGCGCCGGGCCACGACCAATGGGCCGGCGAACTCGCGATCGCGCCCGAACCGGCGCTGTCGACCGCCATGAGTTTCGACCTCAGCGCGTTCGCCCCGGTCCGCCGGACGGCCGACGCCGCGCCCGAGCCTGTGCTGGCGCCGATCGGCATCGCCGCCATCCCCGAAGTGACGGAGACGCGGCAATGACGATCCGCGCACTTGGCACGCCCTGGGCATCGCCCGGCGAACGGCAATACAGTCTGCCGACCAGCCTGATGCTCAAGCTCGCGCTGGGCGAAGCGCCGGCGCACGTTCCCACGGTCCGCGACATTGCGCGCGGGGCGCTCGCCGCCGCGACCTCGATCGACGGCGGTGCGATCGACCGCATCATCCGCGAACGAACTGGCGGGTTCCGCGCCGCGCGGATCTTCTCCGCGGCGGGCGCGCACGGTGCCGGACATGGTCATCTCGGCTATGATGCGATCGAGCAGCAGACCGGGATGGCGCGGACGCTGATGCTGCGCGTTCCCGCCGGTACGCCGGTCGGCCAACTCTGCGAGACGCTCGGGCAACTGCCGACGGTCGAAAGCGCCACACCCAATTACGTCGCGGTGACGCCGTTCGACGCTGCCCATGCGCTCGCCGCGCCGGACACTGACGATGGCTGGGCGCCGCGCGAGATGGTGCGCCTGGCCGAGGCTCATGCGATCGAGCCGGGCGACGACGGCGTCGTCGTCGGACTGGTCGATAGCGGGGTCGAGAAGCATCCCGAATTCCCCCACACGTTCCGCGCCGGGTTCGACACGGTGCGGCTCGAAAGCGCGGACGTTGCGCCGGGCGTGCAATTGCTCGGCGATCACCGCCGCAGCGACGGCAATCCGGAGGATCGTTTCGTCGGCCATGGCATGGGCTGCGCCGGCATCATTGCCGGCGAGGGCCTGCGGATGCCGCGCGGTTTGGGTGGCGCGTGCCGGATCATCCCGATGCGCGCGCTCGCCGCGGCGCGCCTGCCGGGCAAGACCAACGCGGTCGGATTGGGCGCGATCAGCGATCTCGACATGGCGATGAAGCTCGCGGTCGATCTCGGCGCCAAGGTCATCAACATGAGCTTCGGGACCGACGATTCCGCGTTGGCGCCGCACAGCCCGAAACCGCACGCCGACACCGTGGCCTATGCCATTGCGCGCGGCTGTATCCTGATCGCCGCGAGCGGCAATAACGGGCGCGAGACGATCTACTGGCCTGCCGCTTATCCCGATGTGATCGCGGTCGGCGCGGTCGGGTCGGACCGGCGTCCGACCGCCTTTTCGACGCGCGGCGGGCACGTCGCCCTGTGTGCGCCCGGCGAACATGTGCTGACCACCGCGATCGAGGGATATCAATATGCCACCGGCACCAGTTTCGCCGCACCGTTCGCGGCCGGCGCCGCCGCCCTGCTCGTCGCGCGTAGCCATCGCCGCGCGCGTCCAATCGATGCCGAGACGGTGCGCGACATCCTGATGCGCACCGCACAGCCCTTTGCCGCGAGCGGCGTCAGCGGCTGCGGTGCCGGCATTCTCGACGCCGCCGCGGCACTCGCCGCACTCGACCAGGATCTCGACCGCGCGCTCGGCCAGCCGGCCGACGGGGATGACGATGGAGGCGCCGATGACGGCTGACCCGACATCCCCACGCTGACCAGCCAATCTCGAACGAATTCAAGGAGACACCAAGATGAGCATGATCAATCCCGAAACCCGGTTCCGCGACCTCGCCGACCGCGAGCGGATCGCACACGATCGCCACGTCAACACGGTCGCACGCCTCGTCGCGATCGAGAAGAAGGGCCGCGCACTCAGCACCGCCGAACAGGCCGAGAAAGAGCTGTCGGAAAAGATCCTCGACGAGATCGCCAAGAGCCAGCGCAACAACAGCAAGATGGACGAGGTCTGCGATCCGCTGTTCGTCGGCGCGCGCACCCTGCTCAACACGCAATCGCTGATCAATCCCGAGCTGCGTACCGAAGTCGATGGCGGCAAGTTGCTGTTCGATGTGGAAGAGAACCAGCCTTACTCGATCGTCGCGCTGACCATGGGTATCCTCGCGCTCGACGGCGCGACCCCGCCGCCGGTCATGCTGGTGCCGCAGCACACCAACAGGACGGGAATGACCATCGCCGCGGGTGGCAAGGGCAACGGCCTGACAATCTATCCCAACGTCAACCATCCGCTGATGGACGCATTCACGCGGCAATTCTTCGCCGCGGTGGGCGAGGCGCGGAGCTATGGCGAGCTTGCCGACCGCGTTCTGGTGCTGCTGGCGCGCGAGGGCGATCCGGACGGACGTGGCGGCGATGCACCGGGGGTCAGCACCCAGGAATATGCCGCGGTGCTGCGCGGGCTTGCCCAGCGCAAGGTTACCGTCACCGAGCCGCAATTGCGCCGCCGCGTCAACGAAGTGCTCGATCAGGTCCAGAATATCGGCGGCGAGGACAGCATCGCCGACCTTGGCATCGACCTGCCGGACCTCGAGGATCTCGCCGATCAGACCATCGTCGCGGAGAATGTCCGCGTGATGGGTCCGATGATCGTCTCGGCGATGTTCGAGGAGCTCAAGGTGTTCCAGGTCGTCGACCGCATCGTCGAGCAATTCCAGCACGGCATGCTGCCGATCGGTCCGGGCAATGCCGGCAAGATGCTCTATCGCTACTGGCGCGAGGCGCCCAACCGTATGTCCGAACAGGAGCGCAAGAACTTTGCCGCGATCACGCTCGGCATTCCGGGCGGCGATCCCGGCGGGATGGTCAATCGCGAGTTCAACGATCTGTGGATTCGCTTCGTCTCGTCCGTGTCGTCGTTCATCCGCCAGAGCGAGGTCGACCAATTGCTGCGTTCGGCGACGCCGAGCCCGATCAGCCATCAGCAGGTGCGCAAGGCGGCCCGCGATCTCGCCGGCAACCTCTCGCTCCATGGTTACGGCATGGCGCATTATGCCGCGCGCGAGATCCAGTCGCAGGTCAAGTTCATGATCGGACTGCTCCAGGATCCAGAGATCCTCGGCTCGTACGGGGCGAAGGACATGTGGCAGGTGGTCGATCAGGTCGCCACCTACGAACTGGGCGGGGCCAAGACCAGCTCGCGCTATCGGACGCTGGCGACGTGCGGGACGATCATCACGGCTTGGCTCGCCAACAACGTGGTGCGGGTCAATGCTGCTACCGGGCCGATCATCGACATCGATCAGGTGCGCAACCCGGATGTCGCCGCGACGCATCGCTCGACGATCGATCCGACCGACTACGACCTCGTCAACGCCTGCGAATTGTGGCTCGCCGACACCGCGACCACCGACAGCCAGATCGAGGAATTGTCGCAGCCGCGCGAGGCGCCGCAAATGACCTCCAAGCCGATCCAGATCCCCGCCATGGCCCGCGACATGCTCGACGGGATCGGCGACCTCGGGGTCGGGCTGGGGCGCGGTATGCCGGCCTATCCCGCGTACGCCAACGGCCATGGCCACCGCCCGCATTGACCCCGGGCGGTCGTCCACCCTCGAACGCTTGAGGAACAGACAATGCCATTTCCTTCACGAGACGCGCCGCTGGTGCAGCGGGTCGAACACCGGCTCAAGAGCGCGGCCCGCGCGCTTGGCACGGCCGACCCGTTCGCGCCGTCGCGGGACCTGTTCATGCGGACCTTTGCCTATCCGGCCGACGATCCGCGCTATCGCGACAATGCGCTGTTGCCGATGGCTGCGCCCTTCGAGCCGAGCTTCTCGGAGACCCAGCCGGGCAAGCTGCGCTTCACGATCGAACCGTTGCCGCCCCAGGCATCGTCGATCGACCGGCGCGACGAATCGACGCGCGAGATGCGGCGACTGGTCGGCAGCTTCATGGGGCGCGACGCCCTTCGCTGGTTCGACCAGGCGAGCGAACCGTATCGCGGCTTCGCGCGGCCCGGCGGCAAGCTCGATTACGGCGCATTCTTCGGGTCGAGCTTCGACCGCGACGGGCTCTATGCGTCGAAAGTCTATTACGAGCTGCCCGACGGGCGCGGGATGATCGACGACATGCCGATCAACCTCGGCCGCATCGTCCAGGCCGCTCTGCAATTGGTGCCGGGATTGAAGCCGCTGTTCACGACGATGGCGGCGCAGCGCGACATGGGCGGACAACGGCTGACCTTCGCCTGCACCGAGCCGTTGCGGCTCGCCGACCTGCAGCCGGTGATGGACGTGCTCGGTATCGGGCATCGTTTGCCGGGTATCATGCAGATGCTCGGGCTGGTGCTGGGCGGCCGTTTCGAGTTGCCAGCGCATGGCGCCCTGCTGGCGTTCGGCGAAGGGCCCAACGGCCCCGATTTCGAGATCTACGTGCTGCTCTCGGCGATCCCCGACGTACCGCCCAGCTTCCTCAGCCTGCTCACCATGGGGCTGGCCGAACGACCGCGCGGGCTGGCCGCGCTCGAACGCTGGATGGGGGCGTTCACACCGGAGGACGAGCATTGGCCGGGGCGGTTCTCGATCGTCAGCCTGCGCACCGACGCGACCGCGCCGCCGCGCGTCAGTCTCTATCTGCGCCCGGTCGAGTTCGAATTGCCGCCCGAGGCGCTGCAAGCCGCCGCCTGACCCGAAAGACGCTTTCCCCGCGAGGTTCGCCATGTACGCCGCCGCCCAATCGATCGCTCCTCCGCCCAGCCGGCCCGCCGCCGGGCCGACGCCCGACCCGCACGTTCGGCAAAGCGTCGCGCAACTGCTCACCCAGTCGGATGCGTTCCGCCGGATGTCGCCTGGCGATCAGCAGGACATCGCGCGCAACACCGCGTTGATCGCCGACTATCTGGCCCGGCCCGAAGGCATCCAGGGCAACCGTATCCCCGGCGGCATCGGCCAGCCGGCGGCGCAAGCGCTGGCCGAGGGCGACGACAAGTCGGCGGCGGAAGCGAGCTGGCAGGAGCGCAACGCCGCGGTCGATGCGATCGGCAAGGACGAGTTCAAGGCGGACGCGGCGACCGCGGCCGCGAACACCGCCGGATTACTGCTCAACCAGGTCCAGTTTCCGTCGTTCGTCTCGGCGCTGATCAGCGGCGTGTTCCAGTCGATTACCAAGAGCTCGATCGAGCAGATGCAGGCGTATCAGGAGATGATCGCCTCAGTCGCCAAGTCGCTCCACCAGTTCATGGACGACAATGTCTCGGACAATCAGGGGCGGGACAATATGGTCGACCAGTTCCCCGATCTGTTCCAGATCGGTCAGAGCGAGGACGATTGGGGCGATCAGCCCGCAGGCCCCAAGCTCGAGTTGCGGGAGGGTGTCGACGAAGGCGAAGCACTCAAGCAGGTCAACAACAAGCTCCAGTTCGAGAATGGTGCGCTCAAGAGCCTCGATCTGTCCGACGCCAATGTCGAAAAGGCGCTGATCGAGAACAGCCGGATGCAGCTCGCGCGCCAGCGGCAGCAATTGATGGCCAGCATCGTGCTGATGGGGATCAACCGCATCGTCGTCACCGACGGCAAGATCTCGGCGAAGATCATCTACGACGTGCGCGCCAACGACACGATGTCGAAGCGCCGCACCGCGACCGCCGCCGACATGGCGCGCGACCGCTATGGCAACGTCCAGCAGACGTCGTCGGGTTCGGGCAAGTATGACAGCGGCGGCAAGCGCGACTATAGCCGTAGCGACGGCAATACCGATTACAGCGCCGATTATTACGCCAAGGGCGAATATCAGTACGAGAACAAGCCGATCATCACGGCGCAGACCGCGGCGTCGGAATCGTCGACCGCCGCGCTCCAGACCAAGATCCAGTTGTCGGGCGCGGTCGACGTCAATTTCAAGAGCGACTATCTGCCGCTCGACAAGATGGCGACGCCGCAGATGATCGCCGCGATCCAGGGCAACGCCACCCCGGCCGACCCCAACGTCGTGCCGAGCCCCAGGGCGGCCCCGGCCGCCGCGGCGGCACCGGCACCGGCGCTGGCGCCTGCCCCGGCACCGGCGGCTTGAGGCGGTCGCGATGCTCGTCGCCCCGCCACCGCGCCCGTCGCCTTCTCCCGGCGGTCTCCCGCCGACCAGCGCGGAGGCGTTCGACGCCACGCGCCCGGAGGTGCGGCGGCTGCTGACCGCCATCCCTTCGTTCCTCGATCTGCCCGATGATGAACGCAAGAAGATCGCCGCCGACACGGTACGCGTGCTGTCGTACATCGCCGATCCGAACGGGGTTCGCTCTGAAATCGCCGGCCGCGAGGCGCGCGGCGAGATCGCGCCGGTCGCACCGGCGTCCGCCGCACCGATCGCCGGCGCGCTGGCCGACCCGGTCGAGGATACCAAGAAGGCGCTGTCGCAAAGCCCGGGTTTTGCCGGCAAGGATTTCGTCGCGGGTGCGACGCAGCAGGGCGTCGAGCAATTCGGCCAGATGGTCCAGAAGGTCGATTTTCCGAAGTTCGTCGGCGGGCTGATCAAGAACGTCTTTCAGGCGATCGTCGAAAGCTCGATCGAACAGATGCGGGCCTATGGCGAGCTGATCGCCAATGTCGCCAAGACCACCGACCAGTTCATGCGCGACAATATCGGCGAGGCGTCGGGGCGCGATTATCTCGCCGATGCCTATCCCGACACCTTGTCGGTCGGCACCGGCAGCAATGCCGACAGTTTCGCCGATGGCGACACCGCCGCTCAGCCGCCGCCACGGCTCGAGGCGACGGGCGAGGATGCGGAGGTTCGCCTCGCCGAGATCAGCCGCGACATGAACGTCAATCCACCGGTCACCGACCTCAGCGATGCCAATGCCGAATTGCGGCTGGTCACCGCCGCGCGGCTGCAAATGGCCAAGCAGCGCCAGCAATTGCTGTCCTCGATGGTCATGCTGGGGATCAACCGCATCGTCATCACCGACGGGTCGATCAACGCCAAGGTCATCTTCGACATGCGCGCGAGCGACACCGCCAACCGCCATTACACCGCGTCGATGAACGACCGCTCGGCGCAGAAATACAAGGAGAGCATGAAGGCCGAATATGGCAGCTGGTACACGCCCTATAGCGCCAGCGCCGCGTTCGAGGCGACGCAGGAACATGTCGCGACGGTCGGCTCCGCGCTCGATGAGACCAGCGAATCCAAGGCCGAGGTCAAGGCCAAGCTGTCGGGCGAGGTGCGGGTCAATTTCAAGAGCGACTATCTGCCGCTCGACAAGATGGCGACGCCCGAGATGATGTCGGTGATCCAGGGCAATTCGACGCCGTATAATCCCAACGCCAAAGCCGCCACCACGCCCGCGGCGGGAACCCACTGAGCCATGGGCATGTCCGCCATCGCCCCGATCGCCGACGCCCAGCTTAGCGCAGCATTGTCGACCGGCGAACGGCTGGTGGCGCGCGCGACCGCGCCGGGCCTCGCCTTCGCGCTCGATCAGCTCGGCGATATCGACATTCCCGACGCCGCGACCGATCGCGTCGACAAGGCGCAATTGCGCGCCCTGGCCTCGCTCTATCTTGCCGCCGATCTCGAGCCCGCCGGGATCATTCCAGCTGTCGAAACGCTCGCGGGCCTGTCGGCCACCGGCGCGACGGCCCTGGACCTGGGCGGCGCGGAAAAGTTGGTCGCGACATGGTGGCGCCACCGCAACGAACGCGTCAGCGCGGCCGAACGTGGTGCCTTCTTCTCGCGCCTGTTCGGTACCTCGACCGGACCTGCCGCGGCCGACGCCGACCGCAATTTCCAGTTCGAGGATCGCATGCTGGAATTGTGCGAGTCGCTCTACAAGCTCGACGAATTGTCGGCGGGCAATCCCTATGGCGGCAGCGCGCAGCAGGCGCGGGTGCGCGCCGCCGTGCGGGCGCTGGTCCAGAACCTCGCCCAGGCGAGCGGCGGGATCACCGCGTTCATGGCGAACGAGATCGTCCAGATGCTCAAGGACGCCTTCGCGATCGTCGGCCATCCGGACCTGCGCCATGCCTTCGGCGCACGCGACGTGTGGGACGTGGTAACGGGCATCGCTCGCGCCGCCCATCAGCAGCCGGTCCAGCCAACCCCCTATGTCCATCGCGGCAAGGCCGGGATGACGGTGATCGCCTGGCTCGCCGACATCGCCGACCAGGCGTCGGGCGCTGCGCCGTTGGTCACCGTCGGCGATGCGGTGGTGGGCGCGGCCGCCGACTGGATCGAGGCGACGCTCAGTATCGGCGAAAGCGTCGCGGGGGATTCCTCGCCCGCCGCCGCGACGATCGCACCGCCCCCTCCGCCACCGCCTGCGAGCTCGCCCTGGGCCGCGCTGGGCGGCTGACATGGCGTCGGCCGCCTTTCTGGCGCCGGTGCCGGCCGCGCGGCCGGGCCAACCTGGTGCGCGCGACGATGTCCGCCACAATGTCCACGCCTTGCTGTCGACCCAGCAGGGGTTCAACGCGCTCGATCAGACCACGCGGCGCGATCTTGCTCGCGGCCTGGTCAAGATCGGGTCGGCCGCGCTCGACCATGACGACCTGCAGGGCGTCCGGCGTCCGCGCCCCGTGCTGGCGTTGGCACAGAATGCAGGCTCCGAATTTTCGGGCGTCGCCGTCGATCGCGTCGCCGGCACGACCCAGGCCGTGCTCAACGCGGTGTCGTTCCCGCGCTTCGTGACCGAGCTGATCACCGGCGTGTTCAAGGCGATGAACGATTCGAACCAGCAGCAGCTCACCGCCTTCGTCGAGCTGATCCGCAATGTCGCGCAGACCACCGAGGGTTTCGCCGACAGCAATGTCGGCGTCGGCGGCGCGCGGCAATGGCTCGCCGAACATTTCCCCGCATCATACGAGGTGCAGGGAGGCGACGACAGCGACGGCATGCCCGAGGATCTGAGCGGCCTCAGCCCCGACGAACGCCGCGAACGCCAGGCAGAGATCGAGGCGGAGCGCGCCGCCTCTACCCGGCTAGCACTCAAATCGGGCGCGCAGCCGCCATCCGAAGCGATCCTGCGCAGCACGCTCGGCATCCCAGCGGGCGATCCGGTGCCGCCCGGATCGAACCCCGAAACGCTGGTGCCGTTCGTGCAGCAGACGCTGGCGCGCAACCGCCAGCAATTGCTCGCGACGATGATCCAGATGGGTCTTCAGCGCATCGTCATCGAAAGCGGGCGGCTCAACGCCGCGATGAACTTTCACATCGACGCGACCAGCGCGGCGACCAATGACCGTGGCTCGCAATTCGACCTGCACAATACGACCAACGCGAGCGTCAATGCCAAGTTCGGGCCCTGGGGCGCGGAGGCGAAGGTCCAGAACACGATCGGCTACGTCACGACCGATCGCACGCAGACCACCGAGAACATGCATACGGACGTCAATCTGAGCAGCGGGGTCGAGCTCGTGTTCCGCACCGACTACGTCCCGCTCACCCGGCTGGCGGGTGTCCAGGACGTCGAGCGAATCCGCGTCAACACGATCAATCCGGATGCCGAGGCGGCGCGGATCGCCAGCGACCGCACCGCGCGGCAGACGGCGGAATCGGCCGACGAGGCGGCACGCGCCGCGCGGCTGGATGCCGGCCTGCGCCCGCCGCCGGCACCTCCGTCGCCAACGCCGGCACCTGCAGCTGCCCCTGCCCCTGCGCAGCCGGCTGCGAGCCGACCTGCGCCGACCGGAGGAACCGCTGCCGGAGCTCCGGGGACACCCGCACACCAGGCTCCGGTCGGGCGCGCGCCGGCGGCAGCGGCGCCGGTGACAGGGGGGCAGCCGCCAGCGGGCGGAACCGGTACCCGGCCCCCTCCAGCCGCCGGTTCGCCCCCGGTAAGCACGCCGGCGTCAGATGCGCCAGCATCGCCCGCCGGAGCACCGTCGCACTGAGGCTGACGCAATAGCCGTCAACATTGGCTGTGGGTTTGATGTCCCGCGTTCCGGGCCGTCGGGATTTCGATAACGAGCACCTCGCGAACCGATCTTCGCAAATATTGGTTTTCGATGCAAAGCTGACGTTGTCGGGGGACTGCGCGCCGTTTCCCGCCTCGCTCTATCCACGCCGGTGTTTTCGCCGTCAGAAGATGCCCAGAAACTTCTTCTTTTGCTTTTTGCGATCCGCAGCCGATTCCTTGCCGGTCTCCGATTTGGCGGTGGTGCCGTTGCCGACATCGTCACGCGGCTTGCCCTTCGTGGTCCGCATCGCCTGGGCATGAGCGCCGGCCAGAATTGGACCGCATGCAGCGCTCTTCGCGTCACCGACATCGATGAAAGCGAGAATGGCGGCGAGCGGACTGGCGACGGTGGCCAAACCTATGCCGCCGCCGGCGCGCGCGAGCAACTCCGGGCTAATCACCTGAATACTCGGCCTGGCGAAATAGCCGTTGAGCCCGACCGGCGACTGGGCGGAGAACAAGGAGAATTGCTTGCCGTCGGCGCGCAATGCGAGGTCGAGGCTTTCATTCTTGAAGCTCAGCCCGCCACGGCCGAGGATGACGTTCTTCTTGGTGTCGATGATGATCGGATCGGCAGCGGCGATCCCGTCGCGCACGGTGAAGGCTATCAGCCCGCAATTGATCTGCACCGGCTCCTTCAGTTTGTGCTCGAACATCTTCTGGACGAACGTGCCGATGTCGAGTTCCGACAACTGGGCGTTACGCGTCCAGAAGCTGCCGCTCGGCATGATGAACGCCACACGGCCGGAAGAGGTCGCGAGCGAATCGTGGATGGTGTCGCCGCGCCCCTTCAACTGGATGCGACCCTTTATCGTGCCGCTCGTGCCTGACTCGTCGACGCCATAGCCGGCAAGTAGTCGGCCCATAGGCGTCGGCGATAGACGAATGTCGTACGTGTCGAGGGCCGGCCGCGCTCGCGTGTCGAAGATCAGGTCCGATGCGACGTTCCCCCGCGCCATCGCGAAGCTCAGCGGCGACAGCGCCAGCCGTCCGCGATCGAGCGCCAGCGTCAGGTCGACATGCGAAATAGGGACGTTACGCGACTTGATATCCTGGATCGTCCAATGCAGCCCGGCATCGAAACGTCGCAATTCGGCCACCGGCAGCGCGGCGTCGGGTAGCACGCGCTGGGGTGCGGCTCCGGTCGCCGCGGCGGCGGCCACAGCGCCCTTTGCTGCGACGATATCAGGATTATAGCCGATGAAAGGCGCGGCATCGACGATATCGAGTTCGCGCGTCGCCAATGCCGCATCGAGCCGCAGCCGTTCGCCATTGGCGATCGTCAGCCGTCCGGCGAGGTCGCTATCGCCGAACCGGCCGGTCATATGCGTGAAGCGATATTCGGCTCCGTCCTTCACCAGTTGCGCGCGCAACGCATAGTCGCGGGTGTTGGGCAGGACCACGCCGATAATGCCGAGCAGGTCGGCCAGGTTGCGGCCTCGCGCCCGCGTGCGCAGCGGCACGTCCTCGATGTCCGTTGCCGAGGGCAGCGTCCCTGCAACATCGATCACGTTGCCTGCGGCCCAGGCGCGCGCGACCAGCTTGTTCTCGCCGCGGTCGAGCGTCGCGTCCGGCGACCTCAACTGCGCGACAAGGCGAAACGGCGTGTCGCGGATTTGTCCAGTTCCGTGCACTTCGACCGCCTTGCCGATTTGCTTGTTGGTGGCGGCGATCGGGTCGATCCCCAGATCGGCGAGCAGCCGCATCCGTGGGTCGACATAGCGCACCTTTGTGCCCACGACCGTCGCGCGGTCGATCCGCGGCAATTTGAACGGCTTGCCGCCCGTATCGGCAAACGTCCAGGTGTTGGCGGTATGGCCGGCATTCCATTCGAGGTCGCCCGAACCGCCGGTCAGGTCGAGCCAGTAGATGCGGCGATTGCCGAAGAGCATGCTCAACGGCGAAACCCGCATGTCGATCTTTTGCGCCTGAAACAGATTGGGCCTGGTCGCCCATTTCGGATTGGCGATGCTCAAACCCTCCGCGTAGAATTTGATTTTCAGCGGCGCGAAATAGAGCTGGAAGTCTCCTCCCACTTTTACATCGCGGCCCGCCATCCGCGTCGTGACGCTCTCGAAGGGCTGTTTCAGGAATCGACCTTTGGTGATGAACAGGACGAGCCAGATGATGAAGAGAGTCGCGAGTATGCCGACCAGGCTGTTGCGAAGGATCCGCCAGGCGCGGCTGCCAAAAAAGCCCGTGGCCGGCTTTTCACCGGTCACGTCCTTGGGCGGAGGCGCGGTCATATCCATCGCCACCTGAATCGCGCGAATGCCTTGAAAGGTTCATTCGCCACCACGCTGGCAAGATGAGCCGAAGCCGCTTAGGAATGAGCTGTGAGCGCTATCCTGGAAATCTGTGTGGACGATGCGGCCGGGGTCGGTGTCGCGGTCGCCGGCGGGGCCGATCGGATCGAGCTTTGCTCGGCGCTCGAGCTCGGCGGCCTGACGCCGTCCGCGGCCCTGCTGGATCATGCGCTGCGGACCGGGTGTCCGGTGCATATGATGATCCGCCCGCGCGCGGGCGGCTTCGTCTATAGCGAAGACGATGTGGCTTTGATGGTCGAGGAGATCGGCGCGGCTGGGGCGCGTGGTGTCGACGGAGTTGTGGTCGGTGCGTTGCGCCCCGATGGCGAACTCGACCGCGAAGCGCTGGCACGGTTCCGTGACGCCGCGCGTGATGTGGCGATCGTACTGCACCGCGCGATCGATCTCGTCCCCGATCCCGTCGCGGCTGTGGGCGAGGCGATTGCGCTCGGCTATGACAAAATTCTGAGCTCGGGCGGCGCACCGACCGCGATCGAAGGCATGACAACGCTTGTGAGGATGGTCGCTGCCGCGGGGGAGCGGCTGTCGGTCATCGCGGGCTCGGGCGTCACGCCCGACAATATCGAGCGGATCATCGCCGGCACTGGCGTGCGCGAGGTCCATGGATCGGCCAGCCGTCCTGGCCCCGAACCCGATGCCGCCACGCTGCGGCTCGGCTTTGCAACGGGGCCGCGACGTGCGACCGATCGGGTCATCGTGCAACGGTTGCGCACAGCGCTGACAACAAAGGGAAG
Organism: Sphingomonas pruni NBRC 15498; assembly: GCF_001598455.1. GTDB lineage: Bacteria > Pseudomonadota > Alphaproteobacteria > Sphingomonadales > Sphingomonadaceae > Sphingomonas > Sphingomonas pruni. The sequence goes on along the minus strand of NZ_BCYZ01000011.1, from coordinate 10,771 downwards.
TGAGACATGAACGACGGCATTTCGCGACGCGGTGCATTGGCGATCGGCGCGGCGGCCGTGTTCGCAGCGGGCGCGGCCGAAGCGGGTGAGAGCGATCCGGTCGCCGTGCTGTCCACTTGGGATTTCGGCAAGGCTGCGAACGAAGCGGCGCTTGCGCGCCTCAAGGCCGGCGGCTCGGTACTCGACGCGGTCGAGGCGGGAGCCAGGGTGCCCGAGGCCGATCCGACCAATCACTCGGTCGGCTATGGCGGCTATCCCGATCGCGACGGCCATGTGACGCTCGACGCGATCATCATGGACGATCGCGGCGGCGTCGGCGCGGTCGCCGCGCTGGAGGACATCGTCCACGCCATTTCGGTCGCACGGCTGGTCATGGAAAAGACGCCGCATACGTTGCTGGTCGGAGAGGGGGCGACCCGCTTCGCGCTAGACCAGGGCATGAAGCGCACCAACCTCCTGACGCCCGAAGCCGAGAAAGGCTGGCGCGAGTGGCTCAAGACCGCGAAATACCGGCCGATCGCCAATATCGAGAACCGACTGCCGGGACCGCCCGGTTCCAAGCTCAACCATGACACGCTCGGGATCATGGCGCGCGGCCTGGACGGCGCGATGGCGGCGGCCTGCACGACGTCGGGCATGGCATTCAAGATGCGCGGGCGGGTCGGCGACTCGCCCCAGGCCGGGTGCGGGCTGTTCCTCGAAAAGGGGGTGGGTGCTGCCGCATCGACCGGCGTCGGAGAGGAAGTGACGCGGATCGCCGGGACCGCTCGGGTCGTTGCCTCGATCCGCGCCGGGCTGTCCCCCCAGGCGGCGTGCGAGGAAGCCGTCAAACATATTGCCCAGATGCGCGGCGACGCGATCAAGGGGTTGCAAGTGGGTTTCCTGGCGCTGGGTCAGGATGGCAGGATCGGAGCTTATGCCCTGCTTCCCGGCTTCACCTATGCCGTGACGCGGCATTCGGGCGCGACCGAAGTGCTGCCTTCAGCCAGCCTGTTCAGCCAAGCCCCATAAAAGTGGATGCAGTCCAGGGGTCGCGGTCAAAGGTAGCGGCTCGGCCCGGAGTCGCTGCCTGCAATGGGGCTGGATAAGCGGCGGCGCAGGCCGTACTGGGCGTCGCCATCCCTTTCGGGTTATGCCTTCGCGCCGCTTATGGACGACCTCCCTCCCTCCGGCCTTCAGGCCGTCATCCTCGCGAACAGGGAGAAGCTGTTGCGATTCCTGATCTCGCGCGGCGCGGGGGATGCGGCGGAAGACGTGCTTCAGGACCTCTATGTGCGTGTGGCGACGGCCGATGCCGGACCGGTCGCCCAACCTTTGTCCTATCTCTATCGCGCGGCGAACAATTTGATGGTCGATCGCTTCCGCTCGCGGCGCCAGGCCGAGCGGCGCGAGCAGGATTGGAGCGATGCCGCCGGTCCGACAGAGCCCGACCGGTCCGACGCGCCGCCGCCCGACCGCAGCCTGGTGGCGCGCGAGACGCTGGCGGGCGTGCAGGCTGTACTCGACGGATTGGGCGCGCGCACCGCGACGATCTTTCGCCGTCATCGTATCGATGGCGTCCAGCAACGCGATATCGCGCGCGAATTGGGGGTCAGCCTGAGCACCGTGGAAGCGGATCTCAGGCGCGCCTATCGCGCGCTGCTCGACTATCGGAGGTCGATCGATGAGGTTTGACCCGACCGAGTCCGTCTTCGCTAACAGGAGGCGGACATGACCGACTGGACGCGCGAGATGGAGGAGGAAGCCATCACCTGGCTGATCCGCCAGCGCGATCCCTCGTTCGACGACTGGGAAACGTTCGAGGCATGGCTTGCCGCGGATGCCGCGCATGCGCGCGCTTACGCCGAAACATCCGCCGCCGACCGCGATCTGGATGAGTTGTTGGCTGGAGTTAGCTGGCCGGCCGAAGCCGAACCCGATTTCGACGAGCCGGTCGTCCCTTCGCGTCGCCGCTGGCTGGGCGGTGCGCTCGCGGCCTCGGTCGCGCTCGCGGTTGCCGCCGGCTCCTGGCTTGCCTGGCCGTCGCGCGATCTGTATTCGGTGCAGACTGCCGCAGGCGAACGCCGCACCTTGGTCCTCGCCGACACCAAGCTGGAATTGAACGGCGAAACCAGGATCGAGCTCGATCGCAAGGATCAGCGCTTCGCGCGGATGGAGCGCGGCCAGGTGCTGTTTACCGTGAAGCACGATCCGACGCGCCCATTCCGGCTGGAAACCGCCGATGCGACGCTGGTCGATGCCGGCACGACGTTCGAAGTGACGACCGGCGACGGCGCGCTCGACCTAGCGGTGAGCGAAGGGATGGTGGTGGTCGATCCGGGCAAGGCCGGCATCGACGTGCCTGCGGGCCAGCGCTTCACGCTCGCCAGGGGACAGCGCACCGGCCGGTTGAGCGCGATTCGCCCGGCCGATGTCGGTACATGGCGCAGCGGCCAGCTTTTCTATGACGGAGCGCCGCTGTCGCGGGTCGCCGCCGACCTGCAGCGCAATCTCGGGGTGCCGGTCAGCGTGGGCGACACGGTCGCCGCGCGGCCGTTCCGTGGCGTGGTGCGGCTCGACGGTGGTGTCGAGCCGACCATGGCGCGACTGAATATCCTTCTCGGCGCGAATGTGCGCCGTTCAGGCAAAGGGTGGGTGATCGCCGGACCATGAGGGGTTTCGCCGGCCCCGCGGCGCTGGCGGGGCTTTGTCTGATCGCATCGCCGGCCGAGGCGAAGGATCAGGCGATCGACATTCCTGCCGGGACGCTCGGCCAAGCGATCGCGGTACTCGGCGCGCAGGCGCGCGTCAGCATCGTCGTCGCGGTGAACGATCCCGGCTTGCTTCGCCGCCCAGTCGGCGCGGTGCGCGGTACGATGGGCGCAGGACGCGCCCTCTCGCTACTGTTGAGGGGAACGTCGGCTCGCGCTGTATCTCCGGCGCCCGGCGTGTGGCGGATCGTCCCCGCTCCACCGCCGAAGCCCAAGCCGATCCCTCGCGCCATCGCGGCGAAACGGCCGGTTTCCCCACCGCCAGCGCCCCAGCCGCAGGCCGCGGACGATATCGTCGTAACCGCAAGCAAGCGCGACACCCGCCTGCAGAATTTTCCCGGCGCGGTCACCGTGATCGGGGGGCTCGACCTGGGCCGCGATCCCGACAACGGCACCGACGCCATCGTCTCGCGGGTTGCCACCGTGTCTTCGACCTATCTCGGAGCCGGCCGCAACAAGCTGTTCATCCGCGGCATCGCCGATTCGAGCTTCACCGGACCGACCCAGGCAACCGTCGGCCAATATTTCGGCGACGTGCGCCTGACCTACAACGCGCCCGATCCCGATCTCAGGCTTTACGATGTCGGATCGGTCGAAGTGCTCGAGGGGCCGCAAGGAACGCTATACGGTGCCGGATCGCTCGGCGGGATCATCCGTGTCATCCGCAATACGCCTGATCTTACGACGATTGGCGGCTCGCTGACCGGCGGCGTCTCGGCGACCTGGCATGGCGCGCCGGGGGCCGATCTGGCCGGGGTGCTCAACCTGCCGATCGCCGAGGATGCGCTGGGCATTCGCGTGCTCGGATACGGCATTACCGAGGGCGGCTATATCGACAACCCGCTGCTCGGAAAGAAGGATGTCAACCGCTCCAACATCTTTGGCGGGCGTGCGACGCTGCGTGGCAAGGTCGGCGGCTGGACGATCGACTTGGGTGGCACGTTTCAAAAGACGCGCAATCTCGACAGCCAATATGCCGATCGCGATGCGCCGCCGCTCACCCGGGACAGCCTGCTCCCGCAGGGCAGCGATGCGACCTATGCGCTGGGTGAGTTGGTGGCGAGCCGTCGCTTCGACAGCGGACTGCTGTTCGTCTCCTCGCTCGGGATCGCGCGCCAGCGGCTGAGCGAGCGTTACGACGCCACCGAACCCAACGGGCCCGAGCGGCTGTTCAAGCAGAACAACCATACCGACCTGTTCTCGTTCGAAAACCGCCTGTCGCGGCCGATGACCGATGGCCTGGGCTGGGTGTTCGGCGCCAGCGTGGTGCGTAACACGACCAGGCTCAGCCGGGCCATGGGCAATCCCGACATGCCTTTACCGGCCACGGGCGTGGTCAATCGGATTACCGAGGCGACCGGCTATGGCGAGGTCTCGGTCGAATTGCTGCCCAAGCTGACGCTGACCGGGGGCGGCCGCTACAGCCATGTCTGGTTGACGGGCGAGGGGGCCGACGTCGTGCCGCTGATCGCGCGGCTCAATGCTGATGTGACGGCCGAACGTGAGGAAAGCGCTTTCCTGCCGTCGTTCGCGCTGTCGGCGACACCGCTTCGCCGGTTGACGCTCTACGCTCGCTATCAGCAGAGTTTTCGGCCGGGCGGGCTGGCGATCGAGGGCGATTTCGTCCGGCGGTTTCGCAACGACCGCGCGGAGACATTCGAATTCGGCATGCGGCATGGCGTGCCCGGCGTCGACCCGATCGGCGTCTCTCTCAGCGTCTCGCGGACCCTGTGGCGCAACATCCAGGCCGATTTCATCGATGGCCGTGGGCTGCCGAGCACGGCCAATATCGGCGATGGGCGGATCTGGACGGTTTCCGCATCGGCCGATTGGCGTCCGGCTCCCGGGCTGAGCCTGGAGGGCGGCATTTCGCTGAACGACAGCAAGGTGGTCAATCCCAGTCCCTTCTTCCTCAGCTTCGTTATCCCCGGTCCGAACAGCAAGCCGCAGACCTCGCACATCGTCAACGCCGTCGCGGCCGACGCGGTGACCTATGGCCGCGTCCCCAACATCGCCAATGTCGTCGCGCGCGGGGCGGTCAAATACGAATTCGCGGTGTCGGATACCGCGCAAATCTCCCTCGCGGCGTCGGCGCGATACACCGGCCGTTCGCGGTTGGGCGTGGGCCCGATCCTGGGGGCGGAACAGGGCGATTATCTCGATACGCGGATCTCCGCGCGACTGTCCTTCGATCGTTTCGCGCTGACGGCCAGCGTTACCAACCTGACCGATGAGGTCGGCAACCGCTTTGCGCTCGGCACGCCGTTCGCGGTCACCAGCGAACAGCAGATCACGCCGCTACGCCCGCGCACGATCCGGATCGGGGTCGACGCCGCATTTTAGCCGCTGAGTCTAGCCGTGAAGCGCGCGGCAGGCCTTGCAGTCCCAAAAATTTACCTCGGGCTTCAAGGTTGCGCCGCCGCGGCGCCGTCATCGCCTTTGAACGGGTGCCGCCCCCCCCAAACGGGCATCCGAAAAAGGGATTGCAGATGCGCGTATTGCTTGCTTCGACTTGCCTGACCCCCGTCATCCTGTTCGCCGCCACGCCCGCCGCGGCGCAAAGCACGATCTCCACCGCAATCACCACGCCGGTAAAGACGTCGACCGCGAATAACGGCGCGCCGTCCGACGTCAGCATCACTTCGGCGGGATCAGTGACCGTCACCAGCGGCACGGCGGTGACGATCGACAGCAACAACGGCGTCAGTAACGCCGGCACGATCCAGATCACCAATTCGGACAATGCCACCGGGATCGGCGCGGCCGCCGGCGTGACGGGGTCGATCAACAATACCGGCAAGATCATCGTCGACGAGACCTATACGCCGACCGATACCGACAATGACGGCGACCTCGATGGCCCACTGGCGTCGGGTACTGGCCGCGCGGGCATTCGCACCGGCGGCGCCTTCACCGGTGCGATCACGAACGCCAAGGGCGCTTCGATTACGGTCGAGGGCAACAATTCCTACGGCATCCTGCTCGGCGGAACGCTCAACGGCAATTTGTCGACCGACGGCACGATCGCCGTCACCGGCAACAATTCGGCCGGCGTCAAGACGGGCGACATCAACGGCAATGCGCGCATTGCCGGCACGATCACGGCACAGGGCGGCGGATCGAGCGCGGTTCTGATCAACGGCAACGTGTCGGGCGCGCTGACGTTGCAGGGCACAATTTCCAGCACGGGATATCGCTACACGACGGTGCCGAGCGATCCGAGCAAGCTCGACGCCGACGATTTGCTCCAGGGCGGTCCCGCGGTCTCGATCACCGGCAATGTCGGTGGCGGCGTTATCCTCGCCATTCCGCCGACGCTCAGCACGACGGACCCCGATACCGACAAGGACGGCATTCCCGACGCCGACGAAGGATCGGCGGCGATCACCTCCTATGGCTCGGCCGCCGCACTTCAGATCGGCGCGGCGGGTAACTCGGTCACCTTGGGTCCCGTTGCCAACACCGCCGGCTATGGCCTCATCGTCAACGGCACGGCCACCGGCAACGGCCTCTATGCCGGCGTGAACGCCAATGGTGTCGTGATCGGCGGGCTGGGCGGGGCGGTCACCATCACCAACGGCATGCAGGTCACCGGCGGCATTGCGGCGACCGCCAATGCGGCCAATGCGACCGCGTTGCGCATCGGCGCCGGCGCGACGGTGCCGACCATCGTGAATTCGGGCAAGATCACCGCGACGGGCGCCTCGACCGCCGGTCAGCTGTCGCAAGCCGTTGTGGTCGATGCTGGCGCCAACGTGACCTCGATCCGCAACACCGGCACGATTTCGGCGAGCGCGGGGACCGCCGCCGGCGCGACCGCGATCGTCGACAAATCGGGCAGTGTGACGCTGGTCGAAAATGGCGGGGCGATCACTGCCAGCGGCGCCGACGCGGCATCGACCCGCAACATCGCTGTGGACCTCAGCGCCAACACGGCCGGCGCGACGGTGCGGCAGATCGTCGTTGCTAGCGGGACCGCGCCGTCGATCGTCGGCGACGTTCGCTTCGGCAGCGGCAACGACACGCTCGACCTGGGCGACGGCTCGCTTGCCGGCAATGTCACGTTCGGTGCGGGCAACAACCAACTCACCATGTCGGGCGACGCGACGATGACCGGCAACGCCACGTTCGGCGCGGGCAACGACACGATGACCCTGGCCGGCACGGCTGCCTATACCGGCGCGGTCGATTTCGGCGGCGGGTCGGACACGCTGACGATCGGCGGCACCTCGACCTTCTCGGGCACGCTGGCCAACGCTTCGGGCCTGGCGGTCACGGTCAACGGAGGCAAGTTCACCAACACCGGCACGACGCCGGTATCGATCGGCTCCTTGGCCGTAACCGGCGGCGGCACCTTGGGCGTCACCGTCAACACCACCACCAATACCGCGACGCAGTACAATGTCGCCGGGACGGCCAGCTTCGATACCAATTCGAAGCTCGCGATCAAGCTGACCGGGCTCGTTACCGGGACCGGCCATTATACGATCCTGACGGCTGGCACGGTCACCGGCGCGAGCAATTTGACGACCTCGTCCGTTGCGCTGCCGTACATGTACAAGACCAGCATCGCGACCGGCGGTCCCGCCAATCAGATCGCGATCGACATCGCCGCCAAGACGGCGAGCGAACTGGGCCTCAACCGTTCGGGCTCGGCGGCATATGGCGCGATCTATGCCGCGTTGAGCCAGGACAGCAAGGTGGCGAACTCGTTCCTCAACATCACCGACGGCACCGCGTTCCAGTCCGCGATCCGCCAGATGTTGCCGGACCATGCCGGCGGCACCTTCGCGGCGGTCAGCGCGGGATCGCGCGCGATCGGCCGGATGCTGACCGACGGCGGCGCGCCCTTTGTCGACAAGGGGCATTGGGGCTATTGGCTCGAGGAAGTCGCCTATGGCGGGTCGAAGAGCTTCCTCAACACCGCGTCCTACGACATTAACGGCTGGGGGACGTCCGGCGGCGCGGAATACAAGACCAAGCTCGGCAATTTCGGCCTGTCGCTCGCCTATCTGCACGGCAACGACAACGACAATGGTACTGACAATACGGTGTCGTCCGACCAGTATGAAGTCGCCGCCTATTGGCGTGGCGAGTGGAGCGGCCTGCGTCCGTTCGCTCGCGTCTCCGCGGCGCGCGTCAATTTCGCCAGCGAGCGCAGCTTCGCCGGCAATGACGGCACCAGCACGGCGGTCGCGCTCAAAAACAGCTCGAAATGGAACGGCAACCTGTTCTCGGCCACCGGCGGCGCTTCCTATGAAGGCGCGGTCGGTCACCTGACCTTCCGTCCGATCCTGTCGGTCGACTATTACCGGCTGGACGAAGACGCCCATACCGAGACGGGCGGCGGCAAGGCGTTCGACCTGTCGATCGCCAAGCGTACCAGCGATGAATTCGCCGCCAATGCCACAATGGCGGTGGGCCTCAGCTTCGGCTCGACGGAGGATGGCTGGTTCCACACCGAGATCGAGGCGGGGCGCCGCCAGATTCTTGGCGGCGAACTGGGCGCGACCACCGCGAACTTCGCGGGTGGCCAGGCCTTCACCCTGATTCCGGACAAGCGCACCGACGGCTGGGTCGGCCGCTTCCGCGCGTCAGGCGGTTCGCCCGGCTTCCGCATCGGTGGCGAAGTGGGTGCCGAGGAGCAGCAGAGCCGCGCCGCGATCTCGCTGCGCGCGACGCTTCAGATCGGACTCTGATTTCGGTTGCGGTGCCGATCCGTTTCCCCACCCGGTCGGGTGGGAGAGCGGGCCGGCACCATACCCGTTTCAGCTGGGCTGAAACGGCTTAAATGGGCCCTAGGGCAGGTTCGCGGCCAGTTCGTCGAGAAATGGCTGGGCAGTGCCGTCCGACGGCGCGCGCCAGTCGCCGCGCGGGGATAGCGCGCCGCCGGCCGAGACCTTGGGGCCATTGGGGATCGCCGAACGCTTGAACTGGCTGATCGTGAAGAAGCGGAACAGGAACTTCTCCAGCCACGAGCGGATCGTCGCCAAGTCGTAAGCGTGTCGCGCGGCGGCGGGGAAATCGCGCGGCCAGCGGCCCGCGCTCGCGTCTTCCCACGCCTTCAGCGCCAGGAACGCGACCTTGGACGGCACCAGACCATGGCGGACGATATAGTGCGTGAAGAAGTCGTTGAGTTCGTACGGGCCGATCTTGCTCTCGGTCGACTGGATCGCGCCGTCGGCACCGGCGGGGACCAGTTCGGGCGAGATTTCCTGCGCCAGGATAGCGTCGAGCACGCGGTCGGTTTCGCCATCATATTGATCGGTGCGGATGCACCAGCGGATCAGGAACTGGATCAGAGTCTTGGGTACGCCGGCATTGACCGCGTAATGGCTCATCTGATCGCCGACGCCATAAGTGCACCAACCGAGCGCAAGCTCGGACAGGTCACCGGTGCCGACGACCAGGCCGTCATGCTGATTGGCCAGCCGGAACAGATAATCGGTCCTGAGGCCGGCCTGAACGTTCTCGAAGGTCACGTCATAGACGGGTTCGCCATTGGCGAACGGGTGCCGCATATCCTCGAGCATCTGTCTGGCGGCGGGTCGGATATCGATCTCGTCGCCCGCGACGCCGAGCGCGCGCATTAGCGCCCAGGCGTTCGACTTGGTGCCCTCGCTCGTCGCGAAGCCCGGCATGGTATAGCCCAGGATATGGTCGCGCGACCTGCCCAGCCGGTCCATCGCCTTGGCCGCGACGATCAGCGCATGGGTTGAATCGAGTCCGCCGGACACGCCGATCACCAACCGTTTGGCGCGGGCTGCCTCGACGCGGCGGATCAAGCCGGAGACCTGGATATTGAACGCTTCGTAGCAATCGGCGTCGAGCTTCTCGGGCGCGTTCGGGACGAACGGAAACCGCCGCACGTCGCGCTTCAACCCGACATCGGCGAAATCGGGTTTTGCCTCGAAATGGATGAAGCGGAAATCCGCGTCGTCGACGCCGGCGAACCGGGCGGCGTCGGCGAAGGTGCTGTTGCGCATCCGTTCGTGCCGGACGCGGCCGCAATCGACATCGGCAACCAACAGGCCCGATGTCGCCGGAAAGCGCTCGGACTCGGCGATCAGCTCGCCCAGTTCATGCACCATGCCCTGGCCGTCCCAGGCGAGATCGGTCGTGCTTTCACCGGGGCCTGCCGCGGAGAAGACGTACGCGCATATCGCGCGGTCGGACTGCGATCCGGACAGGAGCATCCGCTGCCGCTCCTTGCCGATCAGAACGTTTGACGCCGACAGGTTGCAGCAGACCAGCGCACCGGCCAGTGCCGCCCAGGTCGAGGGCGGGACAGGCGCCCAATAATCCTCGCAGATTTCCGCATGGAAAATGAAATGGGACAGGTCGCTGGCGGCGAAGATGAGGTCGGTGCCGAACGGAACACTTATTTGCCCGGCGATGTCGATCTCCGCCCCGACCACGCCTTCGCCGCTCGCGAACCAGCGTTTCTCATAATATTCGCGATAATTGGGCAGGAAGATCTTCGGGACGATGCCCAGGATCCGGCCGCGATGGATCGCCACCGCGCAATTATAGAGCCGGCCATTGCGCGAGACCGCCGCGCCGACCAGCAGCACCGGGCGCAATTTGGCGGTCGCCTCGGCGACTTCGGTCAGCGCCGCTTCGGTCGCGCGCTGGATCGTCTGCTGCAGATGCAGATCGTCGATCGCATAGGAGGTGAGATTGAGCTCGGGATAGACGAGCAGGTCGCACGCTTCCTTGTGACCGCGTTTCGCCAGCGCGATCGTCTCGCGGACATTGGCGGCGATATCGCCGACGCTCGCCACCGGCGTGCAGGCGCCCACGCGCAGGAATTCGTGCGTGTGGTGCGAGAAGAAACGATGGGTCTTCGCCATGCCCGCCGCTTAGGGTCCGTGCTCAATTACCACAAGGTCGTGACGGAGCCGATTTTGACGTCCGGCGAGGAGCAAGGAGGGAGCGATGCTTTTGGCATCGTGACCGACGCGCGACGACGTCCGGGCTCCAAAATCGGCCCGCCGCTTCGCGGTTGCCCGCAGGGGCCC
>NZ_BCYZ01000010.1 GCF_001598455.1 Sphingomonas pruni NBRC 15498 | reverse complement strand
CCTGCGCCGACATCGTGCAGCGCTTCCTCCATCGCCGCGATCACCTTGGGGTGCTGGCCCATCGCCAGATAATCGTTCGAGCACCACACCGTGATCGGCATCGGCCCATTATGCCCGGCAAAACACCGCGCGTTGGGAAACATCCCCTTGTTGCGCAAGATGTCGATGAACACGCGATACCGCCCCTCGGCATGCAGCCGGTCGATCGCCTGGGTGAATAGTCGTTGGTACGGCAAATGTGCTCTCCCGGTGTCGGCGCGGGATGCGCGAATCCCGGCCGAATCCAAATGCGTAGTAACCCGTAGACGGGATCGGCCGGCATCCGGGGCAATACGGATGGAGATCGATTGGTCCGCCCGGCACAGTCCGCCCGACCCACTGACTTTGGCGGAAATTGACATCATGACGATCCGACATCTCGACGCGCTCAATCATCCGCAACCGATCGCCGTCATCGGCGGATCGAGCAAGGCCGGCTCGCTCGGCACGCGCGTGCTGGAAAATATCATCGATGGCGGTTTCGCCGGGACGGTGTTCGCGGTGAACCCCGACAAAGTCGAGCTGGATGACGTCTGGTGGGTGGCATCGATCGCCGATCTGCCGCGCAAACCCGATCTCGCGATCGTCGTCACTCCTGCCGTGACCATCCCGGCGATCATCGAACAATTGGGCGCGATCGGCACGCGGGTCGTGACCGTCATTTCGACGGTTCCCCATGACGCTACCGCGCGCCAGGCCATGCTCGACGCCGCGCGGCCGCACGATGTCCGTCTCATCGGTCCCAATTGCCTGGGATTGCTGCTTCCGCATGTCGCACTCAACGCCTCGTTCGCGCCGCGCAATGCGGCCGCCGGGCGGCTCGCCTTCCTGTCGCAGAGCGGCGCGCTCGTCACCGCGATGCTCGACTGGGCGGCCGACCGTCATGTCGGCTTTTCGGGAGTCGTATCGCTCGGCGACATGGCCGATGTCGATCTGGGCGACCTGATCGACTTCTACGCCGGCGATCCGCATACCGATGCGATCCTGCTCTACGTTGAGCAGGTTACCAACCCGGCCAAGTTCATGTCGGCGGCGCGCGCGGCATCGCGCATCAAACCGGTAATCGCGATCAAGGCCGGCCGAAACGCGGCTGCGTGCCGGGCGGCGTTTTCGCATACCGGCGCGCTGACCGGATCGTACGACGTCTATGCCGCCGCCTTCCGCCGTGCGGGCATCATCCTGGTCGACACGCTGGCCGAGTTGTTCGATGCCGCGCAAATCCTGTCGCGCTACCGGCCGCCCTACGGCGATCGTCTGGCGATCGTGTCGAACGGCGGCGGCGCGGGCGTGCTCGCGGCCGATGCCTTGCCGGGCGTCGGCGTCAGGCTGGCCAACCTGTCCGCCGATACGATCACCGCGCTCGATCCCGACCTGCCGGCGGCATGGTCGCGCGCCAATCCGGTCGATGTCGTCGGCGACGCACGGGCCGAGCGCTTCTCTGTCGCCACGCGCGCCGTCCTCGCCGATCCGGCGGTCGACGCGGCGCTGATCATCCATTGCCCGACCGCCGTCGCAACGGGCGAAGAGATCGCCAGGGACGTGATCGCCGCACGGGCGGAATCGGCCGCCGCCAAGCCGCTGATCGCGTGCTGGATGGGGCCGCGCAACGCCGAAGCGGCGAGAACGCTGTTCGACGCCGCCGGTATACCCGTCTTCGACAATCTGGACGACGCCGTCCGCGCGTTCGGCTATCTCGCCAAAGCGAGCGCCGCCCGCGAGGCGCTGATGCGCGCCCCTGCCCGCCAACTCGTTCCTGCCAGCGACCGCGCCCGTGCTCGCGCCGTCATCGTCGGCGCCCGCAATGCGGGTCGCCAGCAACTCTCCGCGACCGAGGCGAAAGCGGTGATCGGCGCTTATGGCATCCCCGTGGTGCGGGGAATGCTGGCCCGGGACCAGGATGCGATAGCGCAGGTCTGTGCCGATCTCCCCCCACCCTATGCGGTGAAGGTGGTATCGCCGCAGTTGCCGCATAAGTCGGATGTCGGCGGCGTCGCGCTCAACGTCGCCACCGCCGAGGACGCGCAGCGCGCCGCCGCGGATATGACGACCATGTTGAAACACGATCACCCCGAAGCATCGATCACCGGGTTCGAGATCGAGACCATGGTCAAGTCTTCTTCCGGCCGCGAACTGTTGATCGGCATCGCGCGGGATCCGACCTTTGGGCCGGTGATCGCCTTCGGTGCCGGCGGCAAGGCGGTCCAGGTGACGCGCGACGTCGCATTCGGGCTACCGCCGCTCGACAGCGTGCTGGCGGGCGAAATGATCGAGAGTACGCGCGTGGCGACTCTGCTCGGCGCCTATCGCGACGTGCCTGCGGTCGATACGGACGCCGTCGTGCGCGCACTCAATGCGGTGTCGGCACTGGTCATCGACCTGCCCGAAATCGCCGAGCTCGATATCAATCCGCTGCTCGTCGACGAGCATGGCGCGATCGCGCTCGACGCCCGGATCGGGCTGTCGCTCGACGATTCGGGTTCGCGGCTCGTTATCCGGCCGGCGCCAATGGAATGGGCCGCCAATTTGACGACGCGCGGCGGCGTGACGATGCACGTGCGGCCGATCCTGCCCGATGACGAGGATGCGCTGGCCGATCTCTTCCACCATGTCACGACCGACGATTTGCGGTTCCGCTTCCTGACCGGCCTGCGCGACGTCGGCCGCGACCGGCTCGTGGCGATGACCCAGATAGACTATTGGCGGACGATGCATTTCCTGGCGTTCGCGCCGGACGGCACTGCGATCGCGTCGGCTTTGCTCGCGTGCGATCCGGATCGCGAACGCGCCGAACTGGCGGTTTCGGTCCGCGGAGACTTCAAGGGCAAGGGCGTCAGCTGGACCCTGGTCGAGCACATCGTTCGCTATGCCGAAGCGGAGGGAATCGGTGCGATCGAGGCGGTCGAGAGCTGCGAGAACCGTGCCGCATTGATGCTCGAACGCGAAGCGGGCTTCGCGCCGGTGCCGGGCACCGACCTTGGGTCCGAGGTATTGCTGCGCCGTACGCTGCGGCAGCCGGCCGCGGCGGCGATGGAGCCGGCGCAATGAAGCGGCGCATCCTGGTGATTGACGGTCATCCCGATCCCGATCCGGCCAGGCTGATCCATGCGCTCGCCGACCGCTATGCCAAGGGCGCCCTTGCCTGGGACCATGAGGTACGCCGGATCGATCTCGCGACGACGGAGATCCCGATCCTGCGGTCGAGGGATGAATGGGCAAAGCAACTGCCCTCGCCGGCGATCGCCGACGCCCAGGCGTCAATTGCCTGGGCCGACCATATCGTCTTCTTCTATCCCCTCTGGCTCGGCGACGTGCCAGCGCTGCTCAAGGCATTCCTCGAACAGGTCATGCGGCCGGGATTTGCGCTGAACGACCAGGCGTCGCTGGGCGGCGGCCTGCTGCGCGGCAAATCGGCCACGGTTGTCGTGACGATGGGAATGCCCGCGGCGTTCTACGCCCTGTGGTTCCGCTCGCACAGCGTGAAGAGCCTCGAACGCAACATCCTGCGGTTCGTGGGGATCAAGCCCGTCCATCACATTCTATATGGTGCCGTGGAACAGAGTGCTGCGAAGCGCGAGCAATGGCTCGACAACATGTTCGTGCTGGGAAGCGGTGGCGGCTGAGGCGGGTTCGTCGTCCCATGCCGCGCGGATCAGGTGTGGAACCAGATGATCGCTGCGGCGAACACAATAACCGCGGCGCAGGCGAAGAGCGGTAACGCCGCCACCGCGCCGACCCGATTGCGCGACAGCACCATGGTGACGACCGCCTTCAGCAGCATATTCGCAGCGACCGGGGCAGCCAAGGCCGGGCCGGCCAGCATCGCCTGCTCGGGAATCGTCAACGACGAGAAAGCGAGAACCGCGGCATCCACGTCGGCCATACCCGTCGCGGTGTAAACGATCAGCGAACCCGAAGAGCCCAACGCTGAAGATGCCAGTCGCGCACCGACGGTCGCGAGCGCAGCGATCGCCGCGAACGTCACCGCGGCGCCGAGTTCGAGCGGATTGCCGACAGGCGGCGATTCGTCGATCATCGGCGCTTTGCCGCCTCCGGACCAAGCTGCCGCCACGACGAGTATCGCCAGGCCGGGAAGTATCGCGTACGCAGCGTTGGCGAGTGCGGCCGGTGCCAGAATTGCAATCAACACCAGGACGCGCAGCCCACCAACGATCGAGGCGATCAGCAACGAGACCCTAAGGGGGGCCGCTTCATCGCCATCGCCCCGCATCCGCCGGGCAAGAGCGGCGGTTACCGCAGTCGACGATACGAGCGCCCCGACCGCTGCCGTGAGCATCGGGCCCCTCGCGCGCGAGACATGGTGACCGGCAAGATAGGCAGCGAACGAAATGCCGCTCACCATTACCACGACGAGCAGCAGATGATGTGGATTGATCGCTGCGAACGGACCCATGCCGCGATCGGGCGCGAGCGGGAACAGGACCAGCGCGACGATGGCGAACTCGGCTGCCGCGCGCATCTCCTGGGCCGTCAGGTCGCTGACCAGCTTGTGGAGCGTTTGGCGCGACGAAAGCAGGAACATGACGATTGCTGCGCCGGCCAATGCCGTTTCGGGCTGGCCGGACGCGGCTAGCGCGCTCAGGCCCAGGACCAGCAGGCCGGCGACCGCACCGGTCGCACTCTGCCCGTCGCTGGCCAAGGTCTGGCGCCAATAGCCGACGATCAGGACGATGCCGCTCAACGCGACGATCGCAACCCCGATCCACCCGGCAATCAGCCCCGCGACACCGCCGACAAGTCCGAGGAGGCCGAAGGTGCGGATGCCGGCGACGCGGTGACCGTCGTCTTCGCCGCGCCCCGTCCAGCCCCGTTCGAGGCCGACCAACAGACCGATCGCCACGGCATAGCCGAGCGACAGCAGTGGTTGGCCCGCCCCCGTCATCGCTCTATCGCGACAACAGGACCGGAATTCGCGTCTGGTTGATCAAGCCGGCAGTGACGCCGCCGAATACCAGTTCGCGCAATCGGCTGTGCGCGAATGCCCCCGCCGCCAACAGATCGGCGCCGATTTCGAGCGCATAGGTCTGGAGCTGCTCGGCGACATCGTATCGCTGATCGAGCCAGACCGATCCCGCCTCGAAACCGTGACGGTCGAGATAATCGGCAACCGCGCCATGCCCGCGTGAATCGCCGTCCTGGCTCGGTTTGTCGCCGCAACTCACGATATCGACGCGTGCACCGGGCTCAAGCAGGCTCACCAGGTCGTGGAGCGCGCGGACGGCCTCGGGGGAAGGCTTCCACGCCAGGACCGCGTGGCTGACGGTGGCCAGCGAGCGGCCCGGCGGCAGGATGACGAGCGGCCCACCAGACGCCAGTGCCAGCATCTCGGTGACGCGCCGGTACAGATAAGGGATTGCCCAGGTCTCGTGCGAGCCGATGACGGCGAGGTCGGCAATCGGTCGCGCACGCCGCACGTCGCCGGCGAGCCAAGCGACGTCGTCGAACAGGCCGCGAATGTCCATGTCCACCGGCGAGCCGGCAAATTTGGATCGCAGCTTCGCGACCTGCTCCTCTGAATCGGCCTGCAACACCTGGTCGGGCAAATACAGCACGCCGAACGGCGCGAGCTCCGGTGCGGCAAGCGGGCCGGGCGTCAGCAGATAGACGATCAGACGCGCCTCGTGGCGTTCTGCTCGCGCTGCGATCGTACGGATGGTGCCAGCGCCGCTCTCAACGTCGTCTATTACCGTCAGCATCGTTCCGGTCATCGCATGATCCTCAGGCTGAAAGGGAAAGCTCGTTCGACCGCGTCATTTCACACCAGCTTCGCTGCGTCCTGCTCTCGTACCCTTACATATGCGCCCGGGATGAGCGAGTGCGTTTCGAGATGGAAGCAGGTCGTGGTGGGCAAATCAGGGCATGTCCGCGATCCTGCACCTGCCCTGCCGTCGGGACGATGCGTAGATTCCCGGATCAGATCATTGTTTTAGCCGGCCAACCGGGCGAGGCCGACGTCATCGAGCACCCGAAATAGCCGCGTCTCGACAAGCTGAATGATGCCCGCTCGTTCGAACCGGCGTATTTTTCGGCTGACGGTTTCGATGGTCAAGCCGAGGAGATCCGCCATCTGCTGGCGGTTGAGCGACATGGGGGTCGCACCGGTGGCATCGCAGGGCATCGATCGGCGCATGTCGATCAGCAGCGACGCAACGCGTTCTTCGGCGGTCTTGCGGCCGAGGAAAAGGATGGATCGACGCGCGGTGTCGAGATCGTTCGAGAGGCGCCGCAGCAGCGAGGTCGCAACCGCGGGGCGGCTGGCGGCCAGAATATTCAAGTCCGCGCGCCGGAACACGCACACCGTCGTCGCAGCCAGCGCGGTCGCCCGGTACGCCCATTGGCCGGCGAACAATTCGCCAACGAACGAGCCGGGCCAGGCGACACCGAGTATCTGTTCGCGGCCGTCCCGAAGCGATGCGGTAAGTTTGAGTGCGCCATCGCGTACGTTACCCACGTCGTAGACTTCGTCGCCTTCCCACGACAACACTTCGCCGCGGCGCAGCTGGCGCACGCGACCGATGCGCGCCATTTCGTGCAACACGTCCGGCGATAGATCGGCGCAAATCGACTGCTGTCGGCCGATGCATTGCATGCAACGCGGCTCCTGCGCTGGAGACGCACGGCAGTCTGTTTCGGGCCAGGCTAGAGCGACGGATGCCATCGAACTCAGCCCGCCAGGGCGCCGATCAGGTCGTGCTGGCGCAAAGGCTTTTCGAGCACGGCGTCGAACCCCGCGGCACGCGCGGCTTCCATCAGCGTGGGTGAAGGAAAGGCAGTGATCAGAATGGCCTTGCCTTTCCAATCCGCCCGGCGGAGCGAGCGCAGCACGCTGATGCCGTCGCCGTCGGGAAGGCGGTAATCGGCGATCAGCACGTCCGCATCGTCCATCGCATGCCCCTCGAGCACCGGCGCGGCGCCCGCGAACGATCGCACATCATAGCCACGCCAATGGAGCAGCATCTGCAACGACCGCCTCACGGCTTCGTCATCTTCGATCAACAGCACCACGCGCTGCACGTCTACCGCCGGGTCCGAAAGGGGGGATGCGCCACTGTTCATGGTCGTATCCGTCGCATGGCCGTCGGGGGTCGTCGTTACGTAATGATCCGCAGGTCAGCTTTCCAAACCGGCCGCGAACGCGATGCGCAGTGCTTCCGACAGGCTGCGGACCTCCAGCTTGGTCATGAGATTGGCCCGGTGCACTTCTACCGTGCGCGGCGAGATGCCCAAGTCATAAGCGATCGTCTTGTTCGGATGCCCCCGCGCGAGCCCCTGCAATACTTCCTGCTCGCGCCCGGTCAGCGCGGCGATGCGGACTTCGGCGTCGTGCGTGCTGGTTGCCGCCTCCTCACGTCGTTCGAGCCTGGCGAAGCCTGCGTCGAGCGCGACCATCAATTGCCCTTTCTCGAACGGCTTTTCGAGGAAGTCGATCGCGCCGGCTTTCATCGCCTGAACGGCGATCGAGATGTCACCATGGCCGGTGAGGACGATGACCGGCAGCGTGATGCCGCGTTCGTTCAGTTCGCGCTGGACTTCCATACCGTCCATTTCGGGCATGCGGACGTCCAGCAATACGCATCCCGGGTTGGCGTGCTTGGCTTCTTTCAGGAATTCGACGCCCGACGGATAGGTCCGCGTGTCGAACCCGGAGGTGCGCAGCATGAAGCTCGCCGACCGCCGGATCGAATCCTCGTCGTCGACGATATGCACCAACCGCCGCTCACTCATCGTCGGTCTCCCCGCTCTGAACTGTAAAATGGAAAATCGTACCGCCGCCGGGATTGTCCTCGACCCATATCCGGCCGCCATGCGCTTCGACAATGGTGCGACAGATCGACAGACCAAGCCCCATGCCGCTTTCCTTCGTGCTCGCGAACGCCTGGAATAATTGCGGAGCCAGTTCGGGATCAAGTCCGGCCCCGGTATCCGCGACCGACAGGCGGATCATCCCGTTCGGTTCGCGCGATGTCGATATCGTGATGTCGCGGATTTTCCGGTCGCCGATCGCGTCCACACCGTTCCGGATGAGGTTCACCAGCACCTGCTGGATCTGTACGCGATCGACAAAGGCCTCGCTCGCCGCAGGGTCGAGATGGAAGAACGCCCGGACGCCCCGCTCGCGTGCACCGGTCAACGCCAGGCGGCTCGCATCCTCGATCATCGCCGGCAGGCTTTCGACGCGGCGCGTCATTTCCCCGCGCGCGACGAAATCGCGCAATCTCCTGACGATCTGGCCGGCCCGTAACGCTTCCTTGGCTGACTGTTCGATCGCTTCCTCGATATATTCGCGCACATCCTCGCCCGGCCGTTCGAGCAGTTCACGGGCGGCTTCCATATAGTTGGCGATCGCGGTTAGCGGCTGGTTCAACTCGTGTGCCAGAGTCGACGCCATCGTCCCCATCGCGCTCACCCGGGAGACGTGGATCAATTCCGATTGCAGTTCCTTGAGCTTCAGTTCGGACTGCTGCTGTTCGGTGAGATCGCGGATGAAGCCGGTGAAGATGCGATACCCGTCAGCGTTGACCTCGCCGACCGACAATTCCATCGGGAAGGAACTGCCGTCACGCCGTCGGCCCACAACGACGCGACCAATCCCGATGATGCGGCGTTCGCCGCTTGCCAGATAACGTGCGATATAATCGTCATGGCGGTCATGGTCGGGGTTGGGCATCAGCATGCTGATGTTGCGCCCGGCGACCTCGGCTTCGGTGAAGCCGAACAGCCGTTCGGCGGCGGCGCTGAACGAGACGATGACGCCGCGTTCGTCGATCACCACCATCGCGTCCGGCACGGTCGCGAGGATAGACCGGACGTGCATCTCGCGCTCGGCCAGGCCCTGTTCGGTCGCCTTCCTGGAGGTCACGTCCTGCACGCTCTGGCCGAACCCCCGGATCGAGCCGTCCTCGTTGCGCAAGGCGAAGATCGTGACATCGGCGAGGAATTCGGAACCGTCCTTGCGAATTCGCCAGGCTTCGAAACGCAACGGCGAGGTGGAGGCCGCCGCTGCCGCGCGGTCACTGAGCGGCTTGCCCGTCCCGGAGTCCTGCACGGTGTAGAGCAACGCTACGGATTGCCCTTTGACCTGTTCCGGACGCCATCCGGTCAGCAGCTCGGCGCCCCGGTTCCAGCTCGCGATCCTGCCGTCCGGTGCGGTCAGGAAGAGGGCGCGATCAGTCGCGCTGGCGACGAACGACGCAAGCTCGGCATCGAGCGAAGAGTCCGGCAAATCGGGATCGATGATGGTCTTGGCAAGCACGGGCTGCTGATCGGCCAAGATGCCGGCACCGCCCATACGGGAATTTACGTAGCGGCGTTTGTTGCGTGCGATCAAAGTGCCCGTTGCTTCAGAAGGATAGCGACGCACCTTCAACAGGAGGTGCATTCATGAGGAAAGTAATCTTGCTCGCGGGTGTGGCGGCGGCGTTTGCCGTCACGCCGGCCCTTGCCAAGGAAGGCGACGTGCTGGTCCGCGCCCGCGCGATCGTGGTCGCGCCGAACGAAAGCTCCGGCGCCGTCTCCGGCATCCCGGGAAGCAAGGTCGGCGTCGGCGACAGCGTCATGCCGGAAGTCGACTTCACCTATATGGCGACCAACCATATCGGCGCGGAATTGATCCTGGCGACGACCAAGCACAGCGTGTCGGGCCGCGGAACGATCTCGGGCCTTGGCGATGTCGCCAACACCTGGGTGCTGCCGCCGACCCTGACGCTCCAATATCACTTCGCGCCCGACGGCAAGATACGCCCCTATCTGGGTGCAGGCATCAATTATTCGGTCTTCTATTCGGCAAAGGCGACGCCTTCGCTCAACACCGCGCTGGGCGCGACCAAGGTCAAGCTCGACGACAGCGTCGGCTATGCGTTGCAGGCGGGCGTCGACGTTCCGGTGAGCGAGAAGGTCTTCGTGAATTTCGACGTGAAGTATATCGACATGCGGACCACAGCCCGCCTGACCAGCGGCGCGACCCTGCGCACCGCGCACGTCAAGATCAATCCGATCGTCGCTGGCGTGGGAATCGGCTTCCGGTTCTGAGGACGTCGCAAAAAGGGGGCGATCCGCGTCGCCCCCTATTCCATGCCTCGGTCAAGCCCGGTGAACGATGAAGATCGGCACCGGGCTTTCGCTCAGCATCCGCTGGGTGGCGCCGCCAAAGGCCGCCTCCAGGAAGCGCGACCGGCTGAATGCGCCCATCACCACATAATCGGCATGTTCGATCATCGCTTCGGCCATGATCACCGAACCCGGCCGATCCATCAGGCATTTCTCGCGGCGGATGTTCGCATGGACGCCGTGCCGGGAGAGATACGCCGAGGCTTCTTCGAGAGGCAGTCGCAGCGATCCGTCCTCCGCATAGAACAAGGTTACCGAGCGTGCGAGCTTGAGCAGCGGCACTGCCGCACGCAGCGCGGCGGCGGCATGGTTCGATCCGTCGAAGGCGATCACCACCCTGCCCTTAAGGTCGAGCGACCGTGCCTTTTCGGGTACCGCGAAGACCGGTGTATGCCTCTCCAGGATCAGGTCTCCGGCGAGGTCGAACATATTGGGATAGGCCGCCTTGTCGTCCAGGCCGCGATTGACCACCACAAGGTCGGCGAGTTTGGCCGCGCGGCGCAGACAGGTCGCGGCATCGCCGGTGGCATCGATCACGGTGTGGGAAAGGCCTTCCCTGTCGAGCCGCGCTTTTATTGCCGCGCCGTTGGCGACCTCGGCCTGCCGTTCCTCCGCCATTAGTGCGGTGCCTGTATAGGTGCCGTTGAAATCGGGCACGACGAGCGAGGTCATGGCGACGTCAAGACAGGTCAAATGCCCATCGATCGCTCGCGTGATGTCCATCGCGACCTGCAGCCGCGCCTCCTGGCCGCAATCGTCATGCGCCAGGACAAGGATATTCTTCATGACGGCCTCCATCGTCCGGGATGGAAGCACGCTATGCCGGGCCACGAGGCCGCAATATCGGGATAGCTACGTAATCAGACCGCCTTGCTGAATCGGTCGCCGGCTGCCGTCCGGAACGTATCGAACGCGACCGCGGCGAGCCGCGCATAGGGTTCGCCATCCGGCAAGATCATCAACCCGGTGTCATGACGGCGGATGAGCCCCCGTTCCTGCATCGCGGCCAAGCCCGGTGCGGCGTCCGCCATTGCCTGCGCCGCGGCAGCGGACGACCAGCCAAGCTCGACCAGATCGACGCGACCGTCGCACAACAAACGCTCGATCACCGCGCCGCTCCGTTGATCGTCAGCCGAGCGCCGGACTCCCCTGACCGTGCCGAGGCAACCGTTCTGGACCTTCATCCGATATCGGCCGACATGTTTTTCGGTCTGGGTGATCAGCCCGGGAAACAGGCTGATCGAGGATGCGCCGAGTCCGATCACCGCATCGGCGTCATCGTCGGTGAACCCCTGAAAATTGCGCCGCAACGTGCCGCTGGCCGCAGCGAGCGCGAGCTTGTCGTCGGGCCGCGCATAATGGTCGAAACCGATCGGTCGAAAGCCTTCTTCCAACCACAGGTCGCGCGCCAGGATGCTCTGCCAGAAACGCGCTTCGGCGTCGGGTAGCTGGCTGTCCGCGATCATGCGCTGGCGCGGCAGCATCCGCGGCAAATGGGCATAGCCGAACATCGCGACGCGATCGGGTGCCAGATCGCGCGCCAGCCTGATCGTGCGCGCGATCGTGTCGAGCGTCTGCCCGGGCAGACCGTACATCAGGTCGAGGTTGATGTGCGCGATCCCAGCGCGCCGCAAATCTTCGACGCAGCGCGCAACCATGCGAAACGGCTGCAGTCGGTTTATCTTAGCCTGAATACCCAGATCGAACGTCTGCGCGCCCAGGCTGACCCGCGACACGTTGTTTGCCGCGAGCATCCGGCAGAAATCGGCGTCGAGATGCCGCGGATCGAGCTCAGCCGCCCATTCGGCGTCCGGCAGGATTCGAAAGCCGTTTCGAACCGCGGTGGCGACGCGCTCGAACTGCTCGGGCGACAAGGCATTGGGGCTGCCGCCACCGAAATGGACGTGGCTGACGCTGCCCTTGGCGCGATCCGCAATCATGTCGATTTCCGCGACCAGCGCGTCGACATAGACGTCCAGGCGCGATGCGCGACCGACCGGTCCGGTATTACAGCCGCAATACCAGCAGATTTCATGACAATAGGGAATGTGCAGATAGAGCGAGATCCGGTCGCTCGGCCGGAGCGCATCCAGAGCTGTGCGATGCTCGACGGCGCCCACCGTTTCGGTGAATTCGGCGGCGGTGGGATAGCTCGTGTATCGCGGCACCGAGCGGGCGGCGAGATCGGCGTGAAAGACGGCCATCATAACTTCCTTGTGAGCGTCGTCACGCGAACAGATCCTGTTCCTGGGCGCTCGCGATCGGTTCCGGCACGGTGAGAGGACGGCCGGTCATTGACAGGTGCGCGTGGGGATGCGGCACGATCGGGAGACTCCAGGCGTTCCACCACGCGACCCACCATTCCAGAGGGCGCAGCCAAAAGGCGTGGCCGGAGAGCCAATAGTCTTCTACGATATCGCTTGGCGCCGCTTGCGGTGCGTCTCGCTCCATCGGTTTTCTCCCTCGTCGAGCGATGGCGGGATAGGACGCGCCTCCCAGCCCGGCCTATCGGGGATCATACGTAGGTCCCCGCGGCGGCCTCGCCGGCAGCGAGCAGTATTTAGAAAAAGCCCGCGACCATCACGACCGCCGCGACGCCCATCAATCCGGCCGCGACCCCGGCCAACCAGATCAAGGGTCGAGATGCGGTGAAGGCGCCCATGACGGTGGATCTCGAGGCGAGGATCATCAGCACGACGATCAGCGGTATCGCGACGACGCCGTTGATGACGGCGCTCCAGAACAACGCGCGCATCGGGCTGATCGGTAGGAATTGCAGCACCAGCGCGAGCAGAACGCTGATCGCGATGATCGCGTAAAAGGCGCGCGCATCGGTCGCCTTGCGGTCGAGCCCCCACTCCCACCCCATCGCCTCGCATAAGGCATAGCCGGCCGAACCCGCCAATACCGGCACGCCGATAAAGCCGACGCCGAGGATTCCGGCGGCAAAGATGATCGACGCTTCGGCACCGGCGAGCGGGCGCAGCGCCGCGGCGGCCTCGGCGGCGGTATCGATCTGGGTGATTCCCGCGGCATGAAGCGTCACGCCGGTGGCGAGAATGATGAAGTAGGAAGCGAGATTGGAATAGAGCATGCCGCTCCACGTATCCCAGCCGATCCGGCTCAGCTCCGCGCTCGCGGCGCTCGGATCATCCCGCAGCGACGGCGCCCCACGCATGTCCTCGATCTCCTCGGACGCTTGCCAGAACAGGAGATAGGGGCTGATGGTGGTACCGAATATCGCCACGATCATGGTCGCTGCCGCGCCGTCGAGGCGAAAGTGCGGAAGGACCGTCTGCCGCAGTGTCTCTCCCCACGGCACATGCACCGCAAACAGCACCGCCGCGTAGGCCAGCAGCGACAGCGTCAGCCACTTCAGGAAGAACACGTAGCGATGATAGGGCACGAAGATCTGGAGAAGCAGCGTCACCGCAACGAACAGCGCGATCATCACGTGACGGCTGACGCCGCCGACCAGTTCGGCGGTTTCCCCCATCGCGGCGATGTCGGCCGCGATGTTGAGCGTGTTGGCGACGAGCAACAGGATCACCAGCGTCGTGACGACCCAGCCGGGGAAGGCAAGCCGCATATTCGCGGCCAGCCCCTTGCCGGTCACGCGTCCTAGGCGGGCGGCAAGGATTTGGATCGCGGACATCAGCGGGTAGGCCACCGGCATCGTCCACAGCATGCCCAGGCCATAGGCCGCGCCGGCCTGCGAATAGGTAGCGATCCCGCTGGGATCGTCGTCCGCGACCCCCGTGATCAACCCCGGCCCGACCCTGGCAAGCGGATGCCGTTTCAGTCGATCGAGCGACTTTGCTCGATTATCGATCGATGGCGATGCCGGCACAGCCGGCTGCGGCGACGGTTCCGTCACTGGCTACGCGGGCAGCGCGCCGTCCCGCCCGGGAGACGATGACGGCGTTCAATCTTTGCGAGCGGCATCCGGCCGCGTCTCCTCGTCGGTAAGCTTCGCCATCTCGGCACGGTGTGCCGCGCCGAGCACGGTCGCGCAAGTGTTCCGCGCTGCTTGGCGGACGCGTTCGAGCTGCTCGGCGGCATATTGCTCGCTCAGCCCTTCGACCACCGCATCGATATGGACGTGCTCGGTCGCAGCGAGCTGGAAGATCGTGCCGAGATAGCGGTCGAAGCTCTCGCGCAGCGCCGTCAGCTGACCTTGCTCGCCAAGCCAGGCCTCGGTCGATGCCGAGGTCGAGAAGCTGATCATGTGCCGCCCCTTGAGAAAGGGATTATGGGCCTGGGCGTGGTCGTGGCTCGGTTTGAATCCGGCGCCGAGAACACGATCGACATAGCCCTTGATCATAGCCGGCGGGCCCCCGAACCAAATCGGGTAGACGAACACCACGACATCGCAATGCCGGATTTCGGTGAGGTCATAGACGACCTCCAGCTCGGGAGCTTCGCCGAGATATTCGAGCACCGGGTCGAAGCGGTTCAGGTAAAGGTCGCGCAGGAACGCCCGTTGGCCGCACGCCTCGACCGCGTCGCAATAGGCCTGCGCGATCTGGTGGTTGAAGCTACCGCGACGCGGATGGGCGAGTACCACCAGGTGTCGGATAGGATCGATCGCCATGGTCTTTTCCCGACGTCAATGTTTGAGGAAGAGCGGCACGGAGCTCTCGTGCAGAAGCCGCGCGGTCACGCCGCCGAAGATGTTCTCGACCAGGCGTGAATGCCCGAACCCGCCCATCACCACATAATTGGCCTTGAGCAGATCGATCTGCTCGAGCAGCACGAAACCGGCCTTCTCGCCGAACGCCAGGTCCGAGCGGACATGTGCCACGATGTTGCGCTGCGCGAGCAGGGTTTGCGCCTGGCTGGCGGGAAGCTTGAGCGAGCCATCGTCGATCTCGACGATCGTGACGGCCGATGCGCGCCGCAAGAGAGGAATTGCCGCCACCAAAGCATGATGCGCCTCGCGCGATCCGTCCCAGCAGATCAGCACCTCGCCATTCAGAGATATGCCGGGCGATTCCGGCGGTACCGCTATGATCGGCGCGTTGGCGCTGACCAATAGCTCGCTGATGGCGGCATAGGTGGGAGGAAAGAGATCCGCGCGCGGCGCGCTCATCACGATCAGATCGGCCTGCGCCGCGAAGGTGGCTATCGCGGGCAGCATCTCTTCGCGGCTTTGGAGCCACTGAACCGATAGACCACTTGCTGCAACCTGATCGCGCACCGTGGTAAGCGGCGCGACCTCGGCTTCCATCACCAGCGAGTTGCCGGCCGCCGCCCCTGCCCCTTTGGCATCCAGCCCGGCCAGATCGAGACACAGAAGCCTTCCCTGGCTTGCCCGAACGAGATCGAACGCCGCCTGCAGGCGGGATTGCTGTCCGACATCGTCATGGATCGGCACCAGCACGTCACGCATGACTTTCTCCTGCATTTAGGCGTCGCCTGAGCGGCTTGGGATCGGCCATGATGTACCGGTCGTGCAGGTGCGTCGGATATACGCGTTATCCCCGATAGGTGCCTTAGACGGAGCTGCTGTTTGGGGGCCGCCACGGCCTCTGTGGAGCGGTACCGGATCGCAAAGTATCGATCCAACTCTCTTCCCCGACGCGGCCATTGCTCATGTCCGCTTGCCGAGCGTTGTCGTGGCAATAGCGTGACGCCCAGAGCCGGTGCCTTCCTCTTCTCCCAGTCTCGCGTGCGGAGGGCGGTGTCCGGCCATCGTTCCGGCCGCGGGAGTGAGCTCACCGGACGCGCCGGCCTCTCTACCCCCTCGCAGTCGTGATCGCGTTGCGCGCAGCCGGCTAAACCGGTTTCCATGCTCCTGTTCGGAGAGCAAGGTTCGGATGCCGGGCGACGCATTCGACGGCCGGGTTCCGGCGCAAAGTCTACGCAATGCGGCCAGCGCGACTATAGCCTGGTCGCCAAAGGCCGGACCGTGCTGTTCGCGCCGCGAATATGTTCGATGCCGAAGTCATAGCTCGCAGCCAGGCGGGATCGATCTACCTCGGCACGCCCAGAACGCTGGCAATCGGCGCTCGTTCGGAGGATAGGTGGGCGGCGACCGATCGACTTGCGCCGGAAGGCTTTTGTGTCGACCTAAACCGGCTCAACGCAAATCCAGCATCACGATCGATTTGGGCGGCAGCGAAACGCTCAGCGTCTGTCCATTGATCGTGGCGCCGACAAAAGGTGTCGGCCTGACCGTGTCGGGAGCGCCGAAGGTGTTGTGCGCATCCATCGCGGCAGCGGTCAGGATGCGACCGGACGCTCTCGCGACGTTGAGACCGTCGAGCTTGACGCGGACCGTTTCGGCACGGTTCGGATCGACATTGGTCAGACCCACATGCACGACCCCGGCCGCATCGCGAACGGCGCTGCTGCTGATGGTCTTCAGCGAAGACCCGTTCTTGCTGTACGTCCGCGCATCGACGTCGACCGGCAACACCGTCGCGTCCTGATAGTCCTTGTACATGTCGAACACCCAATAAGTTGGGGTCTTCACCATCTTGTCGCCCTGGGTGAGGAGCAAAGACTGGAGCACATTGACCATCTGGGCGATGTTCGCTCCGCGCAGGCGATCCGTGTGCCGCGCGAAGATGTCGAAGTTCAAGCTGGCGACGAGCGCATCCCTGAGGCTGTTTTGTTGATACAGGAATCCGGGATTGGTGCCCGGCTCGACATCGTACCAGGTCCCCCATTCGTCGACCAGCAACGCTACTCGCTTGCTTGGATCATATTTGTCCATGATCGCCGCATGTTCGGCGATGATTTTGTCCATCCGGACGGTTGCGGCAAGCGTGCGGGCCCATTGGTCCTCGTCGAAACCGGTTGCCGCTCCCTTATGCTCCCAGCTGTTTGGTACCGTGTAATAATGCACGCCAATGCCGTCGATGTTCTTGCCGGCGATGCGCATCATCGTGTCGGTCCAATCGGTATCGCCCGAATTCGCGCCGCTGGCGATCTTCATGACGTGCTGGCCCGCCGGCATCTTCACGAAGGTGCCGTAGCGCCGCGTCAAGTCCGCGGCATATTCCGCGCGCATGCTCCCGCCGCATCCCCACAACTCGTTGCCGAGCCCGATCATCGGAAGCCGCCAGGGCTGTTTCCGTCCATTCGCGGCACGTTCGTTGGCCAGCGTCGATCCGACCGGCGAGGTCATATATTGGACCCACTCGGCCAACTCCACCGGGGCCGCCGAGCCGACATTGCCCGATACATAGGCGTCCGCCCCGACGAGCTCGGAGAAATCCATGAATTCGTGCGTGCCGAACGCATTGTCCTCAGTGACCCCGCCCCAATGCGTGTTGATCGAGACCTTGCGATTTGCCTGCGGGCCGATCGCGTCGCGCCAGTGATATTCGTCGGCGAAACAACCCCCGGGCCAGCGGATCTCGGGCACCCGTATCGCCTTGAGCGCCTCGAGCACATCCTTGCGATAGCCCTTGATATTGGGGATCTTGCTGCGCGGCCCGACCCAGATTCCGTTGTAGATGCCATGGCCAAGATGCTCGGCAAACTGGCCAAAAATGTGCCGATCGAACTTCGGAGCAGGCCGGTCGCCATGAACGACCACAGCGTCAGGCTCCTCGTCGCCCATCGCAAACGAACTCGAAGGTACGGCAACGCACATAGCCAAGGCGGCGAGCAGCAGACGCATTTCCATCTCCCTTGGAACCGGGGGTCCTGATCATCCGGGATTTTTCCTGCCGGTTCGCCCCTTTTTAACTCAGACATAATGTAGCGCAAGAGCGATCATGCGCGGGCCAGCGAATTGCCTGTGACAGCCGTTTCAGCGGTGTCGAAGTCGAGTGTCAGGACTGTCCGGGCCGCCGGCGATTGGGCTTTGACGACATTTCACCCACCTCCCCGCCAAAGGCGATCATGTCGGTCATCAGCTTAAAGGCACGATCGCCGTCATGGTCCACGATCGCATCGAACAATTCGGCATGCCTGCGTACCGCTTCGCTGCGCAACTGCTCGTCTTCGAGCGGAAGAAGCAAGGTCGCGCACACCAGGGCGGTCTCGACGATGGCGGAGAAGGACCCCAGGATGAAATTGCCGGTGCTCGCTGTCACTGCTCGATGAAATTTGAGGTCTGCTTCGGCAAACAGCTGCCGGTCGCCGATCGCTTCGTCCATCAACCGCACGCTCGCCTCCATCTCGGCGAGATCGCTCATCGATGCCCGTTGCGCGCTCAAACGGGCCGCGAACGGCTCCACGGCAAGGCGGGCCTCGCGAAGCGTCTGCAGCAGATCGGGGTCGAGCCCGACAGCAATGCGCCACGCCAGGACGTCGGGGTCCAGGAAATTCCAGCTCTGGCGGTCGCGAACCCGCGTGCCGACCTTGGGTTTCGCGGTGACGAAACCCTTGGCGTCGAGGATCTTGATCGCTTCGCGCAACACCGTGCGGGACACGCCGAAACGCTCGAGCGATTCCTCTTCACCCGAAATCCTGTCGCCCGGTTTCAGGGTGCCGCCGATTATGTCCATCGCGATGGCGCGGGCGATCCGCGTCGTCGACGGCATGCTGATAGACCTTATACCGCGCGCGGCATTGATCGCCTGGTCCGAGATCAGCACCCTGGGTGACGGCAACTTGGAAATAAGAAACCTCGTGAGCTACGGAAACGAGATGGTAACGACCGGTCGCGTGGAGCGCATTTGCCGCGGAGACGCGCGTTTTGACTATGGCCCCGCCACCCGATTGTTGCCCCACAGCCGATCATAGGACCAACCCGACAGATCCTCCACCACCTTCGCATGAAGCGCATCAGTCGGACTGCGCGCGCCACCGCGGAAATGTTCGATCTCTTCGAGCAGGATGGCATGGGTATGCGGATCCAGGCGAAAACGCGCGGCGACCAACACGCCGAATGCCAGCACGACGAGTGTCCCTATGCCCAGGACCGCGGCGATCGCGACGATTGTCTGCGGACTCTGCGTCGCGGCCTTGGGTACGAAACCCGACGCCTCCATCACTTGGCCGACCAGGATCACGGCCAGCGCCTGGCTCATTTTTCGCACGAACGTCATGACGCCCGCGAACGCGCCCTCGCGGCGTCGGCCCGTCACGATTTCATCGACATCGGCCATGTAATTGTACGTCGCCCAGGGAATATAATTGAGCGCCCCCCGGCCCAGGCCGACGAACACCACCGGCAACCAGAACAGCGCCGAGGTCGCGGTATATCCGGCCCAATACATGGCCAGAAAGATGACGACGCCGATCGCGAAGCTGGCTGCGGCAAGCCGGTAGGCGGCCGACGGCGACATGCGCAGCGCGAAGTTGATCGCCAGCACCACCGCGATCAGCTGGACGACATAGGTCACGCCGACCAGGTTGGCGACGATCGTGGTCGACCCGGCCAAAGCGAAGATCACGAAATAGGTGAAGGCCGCGTTGTAGATGTCCTGGCTGATATAGCCGCCGAGATACATGCCGAGATGCAACCGGAATGCCCTGATGCGCAGCGTCGAGAACAGGTTGCGATAAAGCGCGGTAAACGCAGCACCCAGCGACGGCCGCGCCGCCGCTTCCGCTTCCTCGATCCCGGGCGGCCGCTGGCGCTCCCAGCTGAAGGCGTAGAGCAGCGCCGCAGCTGCCATGAACAGCACTGAGAAGATGATGCCCATGTACAGAAAGGTTTGCGGCGAGCCGGGGCCGAGATAACCGATCAGCTGGCCGGGGAGAAACGCGGCGGCGATCGCGGAACATTGCCCCAACAGGATGCGCGCGCCGGCGAACTTGGCCTTGATGCGATAATCGGTCGCCATCTCGCTGGCGAGAGTCTCGTAAGGGATGATCTCCATCGCATAGACCATCTCGAACAACACATAGGTGACGAGGTAATACCAGAAGCCCTGCCCCGCGACCCACATGATCGCGAACGACGGCAGGAGCGGAATGGCGGCGAGGATGAAGAACCGCCGCCTGCCGAATGTCCTGCCCAGCCAGGTGCGGCCGAGATTATCCGACAGATGGCCGATCAGCGGGCTGGTAAATGCGTCGAGCACCCGCGCCACGCCGAAAATGATCGTCGCCTCCGCCGCCGACAGGCCGCAGAAGCTGGTGTAGAAGATCAGGATCCAGGTGCTGATGACGGCCATCGAGCCCGCGCCCAGGATGTCGTTCGACCCGTAGAAGAGCAAATTGTACCAGCGCACCGGCCGCATCGGCGCGGCGGGGCTCTCCGCGATTGGAGCGCCTGCCATCCTATCGCCCCCCGAGTGCCATGGACGTGACCGCGCGGCGGTTGGCGATGCTGCCGCTGCACCGGCAGTGCGACATGGTCGCCATCAGATGTACGTCCGCAGGAATTCGCCCAGCGCGATCACCGCCAGGCTTTGTCCATACGGCATCGAGGTAAGCGCGATGTCCTTGTAGAATTGCTGCGTGTCACCCATGGCGGTGCCGAAAGAGACTTGCTTCAGTTCGCCCGCCGCATCGATATTCGCGAGGACCCCCTTCACCGCCTTGATCCCGACCGCCTCGTAATGGCGCGGCAGATAGCCTTTCCGCACTCCTTTCAGAATGCCGTAGGCGAAGCCCGCGGTGGCGGACGCCTCCAGATAGCTGGTCGGATCGACGATCAGCGTGTGCCACAGGCCGGTATCGGCATCCTGCGTCTCGGCCAATGTCTTGACCTGTGCCGCCAGCGTATCGACCAGGAAGATGCGGAAGGCATCGCCCGGCGGCAGATCGAGGATTTCGATGATCTCGGGAATCGCGATCGTCACCCAGCAATTGCCCCGCGCCCACAGCGCCTCCGCGAAATTATGCCGCCCGTTGAAATTCCAGCCGTGGAACCACAGTCCGGTGGTCTTGTCGTATAGATATTTGATGTGGACCAGGAATTGGCGCTTGGCCTCCTCGACATATTGAGGACGATCGAGCAGCAGCCCGATCTTGGCCAGGGGCAGGACCGACATCATCAACGTGTCGTCCCACAACTCGCCCGGATTATCGTCATTATAGACGAGGTGCTGGAATGCGCCCTCCTCGGTCTTGGGCAGGCCGTCCGGCGCCATCAGCCATTCGGCCCAGGTGTCGAGATAGGAGAGGTAACGCGGATCAGCTTCATATTCGTAGAGATAGGCCAGCGTCAGGAACGGGGCCATCGTGTTGATGTTCTTGGTCGGCGTACCTTCGGCAAAGCGATCGTCGAACCATTGTTTGATGACCGCCAGCGCCTTCTTGTCGCCGGTCTGCTCGAACAGCCGCCACAGGCCGAACAGTCCGACGCCGTGGGTCCATTCCCAACCGGCCCAGCCCTTGGTGTCGATGACCCGACCATCCTCGAGGCGGAGCAGGAACTCGCCCGTCTCGTCCTTGATGTTGAGCAAATTGTCGATCAGCTTGTCGATCGCTGTGGTGACGTCGCCGTGCGGGACGTCATGGGTAACGGCAGCCAATCAATTTCTCCTGCGGGTTTGGCGCGCGGGCAGCAGAGCCCGGCCGCGCGACTTGACATGTTGGTCGCCGATCATTGCGCGGCGACCGGATTGAGCTCGGCGGGACGCGCGGGCGCGGGCACCAGCCGCACCGGCACCCCGCCGGCGACATTGCGCAGCGTCACCAGCTTGACCGCCTCTAGCGCATCCCCGGGCGCGCCGTCCGAGGTGACCGCCAGCGCGATCGTATTGGCGCCCCGGTGGTTCAGGATACCCTCGGGGATAGGGAATACGCGCTGCGGTCCGACATGGGCGATGAATTGTCCCATGTTCCAACCGTTGACGAAGAGCAGCACGCGATAGCGCGCCATCGACCGCGGCACGTCGGTATCGCCGAACGCCAGCGCGATCGTGGCGTCCTGCCCTTTCGGCACCGCGACATCGAAGCGCGTGCGATACCAGGTCGTGCCAGCCGGCGGCGTCGCCGCTGGAACCTTCGCCGCTGCCCATTTGGTGTCGTCGAAGGCGGGAAGGTGCCAGCCCATCCGCTCGCCATATTGGCCGCCATTGTTGGCGGGGCCGCGCGCCGGATCCGGCAGCGTTTCGCCGCCCGCTTTTCCCTGAATCTTCCAGGCGATCGGAACCGCGAAGCTGCGCCCAGCGGGAGACTCGATCGAAACCGAGACCAAACCGCGCGCCTCTTTGTGGAATTCGTCCGCGCCGAGGTCCCAATTATGGCCGTTGTTGCGCACCATGACAGCCAACACGTGTTCGCCCGGTGTCCGCGCCGCCTCGGGCAGCGTGAAACGCGCCAGTCCGGTGGTGATCGGCCGCGGCAAACCGCTGGGCAATTCGTCCTGGCCAATCAGCTTCCCGTCGAGGAACAGTTGCACCATACCCGCGCCGCCGGCGCCGTAGAACAACGCGATCTGCCGAGCTTCAGCGGATCCGGTGAAACGGCCGCGATACCAGACATCGCCGTCGTGAAAGCCATAGGCGTCCATAACCAGGGTCTGCTGACCGTCGGGCTTGGCGGTGATCGTTGCCGACTGGCGATTGTCGACCGCTTGCCACTTGCTGTCGTCGAATGCGGGATCGGCCTCGGGCGAACCCGCCGCCATCCGCCAGTCGGTCAGCGCGGGAAGCGCGAAATCGGCGGGTCCGGCCAGCGGTCGCGTGGCGAGGCGGCTGCCGACCGCACCGGATGTCAGCGCAATGGTCGCACCATTCCAGCGCACTTGTTTGATCGCCGCCGGCGCCCAGAGCTCGAGCGGGGTCTCGGCCTTGGTATCGCCGATCAGCATCAACGTGCCGCGACTTGCATCGACGCGCCGAACGAGCGCGGGGCCACGGACCAGCACCGGGCCCTCGGCCGTATCCCGCTGCCAGTATCGTACGCCCTCGGCTTCGTCGGTGAGCAACAGCACGAGCGCAGGACGCCCGCCCCCGGTCACGCGGACTACCGTCCGGCCGTCATGCGCGTAGTTCAGCCGAAGGTCGCCCTTCGCGGCGTCGAACACGCTCGCCGCCTGACCCTGCAACACCTCGACTTTGGGCGCCGACGCATAGCGCAGGACGGTTTCCCCGTCCTCGCCATGGCGGCCATAGAGCAAGATCAGATCTCCACCGTCTATCGTTACCGACGACTGCAACTCGGACGTCGAATAGACCAGGCGTTGCGCGCCCAGATCGACCCCTGCGAGCAGCCATTTCGCATCAAAGCCGTGGAGCCGCATCGGCGCGGACTGCGGGAAGGTGTAGCGCCCATCTGGTAGGTCGGCAGTGATCGTGAAGCGATCGTCGCTCTGGCCATTCGACGGCCGATGCGTGACCAGCAGAAAGCGCGCGCCGCTGTCCGGGCTCTTGTCGTGGTAGACCTGGATATTGGGAGAAGAGGCGACCGCCGGCCCGGCCGGGACCATGCCGGCAAGATCGGGCACAGCGGCGATCAGGCCGCCGAGTTGCTTCAGTTCCCCAGCCTTTTCGCGCAGCTCGCGCGCCTCGGAGATCGCCGCTCCGTAATCGTAGCTGGTGAAGACCACCGGCGCCGGCAACCAGCCCCAGCTCGTCCCGCCATAGCCCATGTAGAAGCTCTGGATGTCGATGCCGTTGGCGAGATTGGTGCCGTAGAAGACACGCTGGAACCGCTTGCCACGCTGGATCGCGTTGCACTCATAGCCGCCGTTCGAGCCCCAATAATCGAACCAGCCGCCGCCGAATTCGGCGAGGAAGGCGGGAGTGTCGGGCGAAGCCGAGGCCCCGCCCCTAGCGCCACCGGGACCGTAAAAGCCCCAATCCGGCGCGGCCGATCCATGCGTGACCTTTCCGGTCGCAGTGCAGGTGCCGCCGGGATATCCGTCGAACGCGTAGAGGTCGTTCGGCCCTTTCACCACGTTGGCGACGGGCGAGCTCTCAGGCACCCAATAGCCGTTGCGCCCCTGGTCGTTGTGGAACAGCGGGATGGTGACGCCATCGGCGCGCACCTTGGCATAGAGATGATCCATGTAGCGCCGCTGCGCGGACGTGGTCAGCGGCAGCTCGTTCTCGATCTGATAGAGGATGACGGTGCCGCGATGTCCCGTACCGTCGCCGTTGATCTGGTGCCGCGCGACGATCGCGTCGATCCTGCTCATCCACTCGTCGACCGCCGCGAGATAAGCGGGGTCGTCGGTCCGCGCATGCGCCTTCTGATTGACCAGCCAGCCGGGAAAGCCACCGCGCGACAATTCGGCATTCACATACGGCCCCGGACGAGCGATGACGTAGAGCCCTTCCTCTTCCGCCATGGTCAGCACGCGATCGATGTCGCGGATGCCGGTAAAGTCGTATTGCCCTTGCTTTGCGGTATGATAGCCCCAGTCGAAATAGAGCGCGACGGTGTTGAACCCGCTCGCCTTCATCTTCTGCAGGATGTCGCGCCACAGGTCCGGACTGGGCAGGCGAAACGGGTGGAACTCGCTCGACCAGATGACCTTGCGCTTGCCGTCGATCATCAGCGACCGCGCATCATAGGACACGCGACCGAACGTCTTCGCCGGCGCGGCCAGGTTCTCGGTCGGGCGTGCTGTCTGCGCCGGCGCGGCGCTCGCCAGAAGGAACCCAGCCAGTACGCCCAGACCGATCGATAGCCGGACGATCCTACGCATGGTGAAAGATCAGCGGAAGCGACCATTCCTTCGGCCGGTTGTCGGCTTCGACTTCCATCAGCGGCGCCATATAATCCCACCACTTCTTCATGAGCGGATGGTCTGGCAGCGCGTCGCGATCATTATCGTCGCGCAGCTTCAGCACGGCGAACAGCGCGAGCGCATCCTCATCGAGAAAGATCGAATAATCGTAGATGCCGGCCGCGGTCAGCAGCGCCGATAGTTCCGGCCATATCTCCTCATGGCGACGACGATATTCGTCGATCATACCGGGCTTCAGCTGCATCTTGAACGCCGAGATCGACACTGCCCCTCCCCCAAAAAACCCATTATGTGGCATATATGTTCAACATCTGGTATACCACATTGCCTCGCGGGTCAATCTCAGCCGCGCCAAAGCGGCGCCCTGGAAATGGCTGTATTCGGAGCATCGTCCAGCAGGATCGGCGGCCGCGCATCGCGCGCGGAGACGGCGAGTTGGAGACCGTCTATCGCCAGCCCGCGCGCATGCCGCACCCATAGCCCCCAGGCAGGCAAAGGACCGAACATGCTTGGTTCGGGATACGCGCCGGGATGCTCGTCGGGATGGCGCACGGCGTCGGCCTCGGTGCCTCCGCCGTCATAGGTCAGGCTGATATTCTGGAGCCTCACGTTCTCGATCGGATGGCCGGCGAGCCCCGCAATCGCTGCCGGATATCGGTGGTCGATACCCGCCGCGTCGACGTCGCTGATCATGACATCGCGCATGGCGCCGATACCCGTTCCGGGCGGCCCGCGCCGGCGATCGCCCAGCCGCAGAAAGATCGGTGCGGTGGTTACGTCGAGCATCTTCAGGCGGCGCGCGACGACATGTTCCATCACCCCGCCATCGACCGTCTCCAGCGCGAGACCGCGGCAATGGGTGAAGCTGCAATCCTCGATCAGGATATCGCGATAGCCGCCGTTGCTCTCGGTCCCCAGCTTGATCCGGCCGGTGACGCGGTCGCGGTCGGGCGCCAATTGCTGGGTCTTGCGGCAAGTCCTATCGAGCATCGTACCCAGATCGTACCCCGACACCGCGCAACCTCGGATCGTCACGCGCTCGGCCGCAATCGCCCGGCCGAGCGCGTAGCTGGCCTTGACCACAATCGCGTCGTCATTGGGCGTATTGACGTGGCAATTCTCGACCAGCGCATCCTGTACGCAGTCCAGGTCGATGCCGTCGCGCTCGGTGTCGATCGTCAGGTTCTGGATCGTCAGGTCGCGCGTACCCGTCGCGAGGATCGCGAAATGCCCGCATTTCAGCATCGAGAATCCGGCCAGACGGATGTTGCGCCCGTTGCGGAGCGCGATCGCCTTGTTGCCCTTTCCGCGCATCGTGATCGCTTCAGGTTCCAGAGCGGCGATCTGCGTGCCGGTCATACCCTGCATCGACAAAGGGCGCTCCCCCGTCTGCGCCTTCCATCGCGCACCGGGTCCGTCGCGCGTCAGTCCCAGGCCGTGAATCAGGCCGGGGCCGACGATCGCCGCGTTATCGACATCCTCTCCCCAGATCAGGCTGTTGCGCCAATGGCTGTGCCCGAAATCCTGGTAGAGTTGGTCGGCATCCTCCGGCAGGTCATATTTTCCGGCGTGCCGTGCCGGATCGGCCGCTTCTATCACGGCGCCCTTCGCCAGCTGGATAGTGACGCGGCTTTTCAGTTGGATCGAAAAGCAAAGATAGCGACCGGACGGTACCAGCACGATGCCGCCGCCGGCACGCGCGGCCGCGACGATCGCTGCGTTGAATGCGCCGCTGTCGATGGCACGGCCGTCGCCTTTCGCGCCGAACGCGCTGACGTCGAACAGGTGCGAGGCGTGTGCCGGAAACGGCAGCAATGCACCCGCGACGAGGCCGAGACTCAGAGTCCGGCGCGTCAACGCAGTTTCGCTCGGTCTTTTAGGAAGTTGCATGTCGTGCTTCGGCCGCGCAGCGAATTCTTGCGTGCGTGGTCCGATCCCGCTCGCAAAAGAGCGACCGGCGGCCCGCTGGGCAGCCGGTCGAGGGGAGGAAATTGTAGCCCTTCCGCGTCAGAATTTGGCCTGCACGCCGACGAAGAAGCGCTGCCCGGGATAATAGACTTCCGAGGTGCCGATGCCCTTCACATAGGACTTCGAATATTCCTTGTTGATGTTCTGCATCTCGGCGAACACGCTGAAATGCCATTTGGGGAAACGTAGGGTGATCTTGCCGTCCAGATACCCCTCGGCCTTGCGATAGATCGGGAGGTTGCCGTTGTTGGAGTCGGCGATCGTCACCAGCCAATCCGACCGGTAATTGTAGTTCATCCGGACGTTGAGGAACCCCTTGTCGTAGAAGACGCTGGCGTTCCAGGTCCAGGTCGACAGGCCGGGATATTCCTTCAGCGGAGCGCCGGTGGCCGAATTGGTCAGGTTGGTGCGGATCGCCCGGGCATAGGTCAGGTTCCCGGATGCGCCAAAGCCGTCGAACGGCTTCGGCAGGAAGCTGAAGACCGTTTGCGCACTCGCCTCGATACCGTCGAGCAGCGCGCCGAACCCGTTTATCGGCTGGCGGACGGTATAGGTGATACCGTCGTGGAACAGGTCCACTCCGCTCCGCGTCACGTTCGGAACGACGAAGCTCGATTCGTATTTCTTGTAATAGCCAAGGCTGACCAGGGTATCCTTGTTCGGATACCAGGCGAGATTGAGTTCCCAT
Source organism: Sphingomonas pruni NBRC 15498 (assembly GCF_001598455.1). Taxonomy (GTDB): domain Bacteria; phylum Pseudomonadota; class Alphaproteobacteria; order Sphingomonadales; family Sphingomonadaceae; genus Sphingomonas; species Sphingomonas pruni. The sequence goes on along the minus strand of NZ_BCYZ01000010.1, from coordinate 68,622 downwards.
TGATCCGCGCGATACGGCTTCAGGTCCGGATTGCCCGCGGTGCAGACATCATCGGCAGCAGCGACGGTAGCATCGTCGAGACAATTGATATTCGGCACGAGGTCAGTCGGCTTGGGACGGGCCAGGTTCTTTGCCCAGTTGGCGCGCAGCACCAGATTGGGGGTGAACTCCAGCGCAGCATTGAACGCCGGCAGCACGTCCGCGTAGCTGTTCTTCAGCGTTGCCTGTTGCGCGGCCAGCACCACCGTCTCGGTGCCCCCGGTCGAGTTGAAGCGAGTGACGCGGCTGATATTGGTGCCGATACCGTTGTCCCTGGTGAAGGTATAGCGAACGCCGCCATTGCCGGTCAGTCGCATGCCGAACACATGGGTGGCGAAATCCGCCTTCAGATACCCTGCGGCAACCGTCTCGCTGATCTGGTAGGCCGGGATTTGCGGCAGACCATTCGCCTTCAGCACCAGATCCTGGTCAAAGCCCGACAGGTCATAATATTTGCCGAGGATGTCGGAATTGAAATTGGCGTAGGATATGCGGCCCGGGATCGTGTTCGGTGCGCCCTGCAGGCCAGTGAACAATGGCGCGCCGCCGCTCACAGTCCCGAGCGCATCGATCAGCCCGGCATATTCGGCACGCGTGATGTAGTAAGTGGTGCCATTCACGCGCCGCGGCACGGTGGCCGCATCGACGACGTTGGTCGTGTACGAGACATTGGCGCTGCTCTGATAGACGAGCGGCGTGACGCCCGGAGCCGAAATCAGGCGCGAACCGCCGCCGGTATAGGAAATATAGTCCTGCCAGCGGACCTGGCCGCCGAATTCGATCATCTTCAACGGGCCGAAATCGACCTGCCAATCGGCGTCGAGCTTCAACTGCTTCTCGGTATTGCTCGACTGAGAGGGGCGATATTGCAGGACCGGACCGGCCTGCCCCACATTTCCGGCACGGTTATAGTCGACATAGATATTGGGATCGGCGGGATCGACGCTGCTCGGGTAGGTCAGCACCGGAATTCCCAGAGGGTTGCGCGTATCCACTGACGCACCAGCGATGCCGGTGCTCAGCGAGATGAGATTCGTCTCGCCGATCGTGGTCGCCTTTGCGTACGACCCCATGCCCTTGATCTTCAGCCGGCCGACATCCCAGTCGAAGCCGGAGGTGAAATATTGCGACTTCTGGTTGTATTGGAAGTCGCGGCGCTGAACGCCGAGGATGTTGCTCGACCCGCTATAGACCGGTGCCGCGGCGGTGCCGATATTCACCGAATTCAAGGCGGTGGTGTAGCTGGTGACCACATGGTTGCCGTCGACCGTCGACGTGCCGACCTTGACCTGCGGCGTCGAGCTCGTGCCCAGCGAAGGGTCGAGCTGGAAACGCTGGTAGCGGCCGATATCGAGCGAATAATTAGTGTCCATCAACCGCTGGTCACGGTTGTTGATCTGCGCTTCGGCATACCAGCGGAGATTGTGCGCGACTTCGTATTGGACCGTGAAATCGCCCGACAGGCGCTTGTCGCGCCGCACCAGGTTGCGATAGCGCGGCACTGTCGCCACCCAATCGAAGAACTGCGTCTCGCACGCCGCCCGGCGCGTCGCGAAGCTGGCCTTCGCGGTGGAGCCGACGTTCGCGCAACTCGCATAGGTGTTGAAGTTCGCGTAGTTCGGATCGGCGACGGTCTTCTGGTCCGAATGGTCGAAATCGGCCAAGCGTTTGAAATTGGTATTGCTGGCGTAGTCCTGGCGCGTCGTGACGTCGTCATAAGTGACGTTCAGCAGCACGCCTAGCCGGTCGGTGAACAGGTGCGGCGTTCCGATCACGAAGGTCCCGCGCGGCCGCCAATCCCGGCTCGTATCGAGATGCTGCGCCGACAGCACGATACTGCCGAGCGGCTTGGTCAATTCCAGCGGCTTGCGGGTCTCGATCGAGACGGTCCCGCCGATCCCGCCCTCGGTCAGGTCGACTGTATAGCCCTTATAGACGTCGATCGACTTCACCAGCTCGGCCGCCAGTTCGCGAAAGTCGCCGCCGCGCGTGCCGAGCGCCGACACCTGGCTCATCCCATTGACTTCGACGCGGTTGAGATCCGGCTCGACGCCACGGATCGACACCTGCACCCCTTCGCCGAAATCGCGGCTGAGCTGCACCCCAGTCACGCGCGCGAGCGAGTCGCCGACATTCTTGTCGGGGAAGCTGGCGATATCGTCGGCGACGATCGAATCGACGACCGTCCCCGCATTGCGTTTGCGCGCGATCGCCGACCGCAGCGACGCGCGCGTCCCGACCACGAGGATTTCGCCCTTGTTGCCGTCAGACTGAGAACTGGCCTGGTCTTCGCTTTTTGGCGCCTTGTCGGTCTGCGGGTCGGCCGCCGTCCCGGCGACGGACGAAGGAGCTGGCGCGGGATCGGCCTGCGGCGGAGTGGCAGGTGCCGTCTGGGCCAGCGCGGGCGCGGCGGTAGCGCAGCCCAGCGTCAAGGCGAGAACGGAAGTAGTGGTTAGACGGCGCCCCATCCGCCGGCGATCTGCAGTCATCGGTGTCTCTCTCCTGTACCGCGCTTCGCATTGTTCCGGCGCCCTCCCGGGCCGGTGCGAATTTTCGCGCTTATGATTATCCGGCGTCGACAGTGGTGCGAGCGGCAGCGGCCGGACGGCCACGCCCCATGGTGATTTCTGCCGGGAAAAATCGCACCTTCATCATCATCCCCTCTCGTGAAGCGGCTTTTACCGTCATCCGGCTTTCGCTTTTAACTGTCCACATTGTGAGCAGTCGTTTCACTCTATGTTGCCAAAACGTGGAATGCAATCCTATTAAGTAGGATAATATCACGCAGGTGGAGAGAGGATGTCATGCGGGGCTTCGGAAAATTGCTGATCGCGACGACTGCGCTTGGCGGGCTGCTGGCCGTGGCGAATGCCGTCGGTGCGGCGCCGCCGCGTGAAGCCGAGCGACTCGATCGCGGGCTGATCGCCTCCCCGGCCAAGGGCGGCGGCTGGCTGGTCAGTTGGCGCCTGCTGGACAGCGACGCACGTACGGTCGGCTTCGACGTCTATCGCGATGGGCGTCGCATCAACGGCAAACCGATTTCCCACACCACCTCATTCGTCGATCCCCGCGGGTCAGCAGCCGCGCATTACACGGTGCGCGTCGCAGGTACTCGCGCGCCGCAAAAGGCGAGCGCTCCGGCGATCATGCTCCCCAAGGGCTATTTGTCGATCCCACTGACCCCGCCGCAGGGCGGAACGGAGCCCGATGGAGAATCCTATACCTACACCGCCAATGACGTATCGGCGGGTGATCTCGACGGCGACGGCCGGTACGAGCTGATCCTGAAGTGGGACCCGACCAACAGCCATGACAATAGCCAGGCCGGCTATACCGGCGACGTATTCGTCGACGCCTATACGCTGGACGGCAAAAGGCTGTGGCGCATCGATCTGGGCAGGAATATCCGCGCCGGCGCGCATTACACCCAATTCCAAGTGTTCGATTACGACGGTGACGGCCGCGCCGAAGTGGCGATGAAAACAGCCGATGGGACGGTCGACGGCACCGGCAGGGTCATCGGCGACGCCAAAGCCGATTGGCGCAGCCATGACGGCGAAGTGCCGCAGCCCGACCGCACCGGCGCCAAGCTCCTGGCGGACGGAACCAAGGTGGCGCCGCTCAAGGGCCGCATCCTGAGGGGTCCCGAATATCTTACCGTGTTCGACGGGCGGACCGGTCGGGCGTTGGCCACCGCGCCCTATGACCCTCCCCGCTATCCCGATGGCAATCCGACCTTCGAGCAGCTGCGCGACACTTGGGGCGACGGCTATGCCAACCGCGCCGACCGCTTCCTTGCCGGCACCGCGTATCTCGACGGGCGCCATCCCAGCATGATCTTTGGGCGCGGCTATTACGCCCGCACGGCGATTGCCGCCTGGGATTATCGCGGCGGGAAACTGACCGAGCGTTGGCTGTTCGATTCGGCGGCGCCCGGCAATGGCGACTATGGCAATCGCGGCAATCACCAGCTCAGCATCGCCGATGTCGATGGCGACGGCCGCGACGAGGTGATCTACGGATCGATGGCGGTCGACGACAATGGCAAGGGGTTATGGAGCGACCCGCTCTTTCACGGCGACACGATGCATGTCGGCGACCTCGACCCGCTGCGGCCAGGCCTCGAGAAATGGGGCGTGTTCGAGGAAGTGAAGGCGAATGGCGGGCTCGGCTCGGGCCTGCTCGACGCGCGCACCGGCGAGATCCTGTGGACGAAGCCGGCCGAGAGCGACACCGGCCGCGGCGTCGCCGCGGATATCGACCCGCGCTATGTCGGCGACGAATTCTGGGGATCCAACAGCCGCGACCTGTTCGACGTCCATGGCAAGGTAATCGGCCCGGCGCCGCGTCAGACCAATTTCGCCATCTATTGGGACGGCGATTTCCTGCAAGAATTGCTCGACGGCACGACGATCAGCAAATGGGACTGGAAGACCGGCACTTCCATCACATTGCTGCATCCCGACGACGTTGCATCGAACAACGGCACCAAGGCCACCCCTGCCCTTCAGGCCGACATCCTCGGCGATTGGCGCGAGGAAGTGGTGTGGCGAACGGCCGACAATCGCGAGCTCCGCATATACACCACACCGTATCCGACGACGCATCGTTTGGTTACGCTGATGCAGGATCCGGTCTATCGGGCCGGCGTGGCGTGGCAGAACACCGCCTATAACCAGCCGCCACATCTCAGCTACTTTCCCGGCGCCCTGAAACCGAGCGACACGGCGGCGCAATGATGGCGCCGCCGCCGCGCTCAGTTCAAATCAGGGCGAGTCAGCCGGGCCAACCGTGATCGCGGCTCCACGCCAGGAACAGGTCCAGCCATGGCACCGGCGTGCCGTCCTTATGGTTGGCGGGCGGGCCGTGGCCGCCTTTTTCGAACACCATCAGTTCGGCCGGGACCTGCGTCGCCTTCAACGCCTCGAACATCAGCATCGCGTTACGGAACGGCACCACCGGATCATCGCCGTTGCAGGCGACGAAGCTGGGCGGCATCGACGCCGGCAAGTCGCGCTGCGCCGAATAACGCTGCTGCCATTGCGGATCCGCCGCGTGCCCGCCCAATAGCTCGCGACGCGACTGGGCATGGACGCCATCGTCCATCATCGTGATGACCGGAAAGAACAACCCCGCCACGACGGGCGCCGCAGACAGACGATCGGCGGCATCCTGCGGCTGATACGTCGAAAGACCGGACCTACTCGCCAATCGCGCGGCGAGATGCCCGCCGGCCGAAAAACCGGTGACCGCAACGCGCCCCGGGTCGATCGGCCAGCGCTTCCCCGCGCCGGCGCGGATCACTCGCAGGGCGCGCTGCGCATCCTGGAGCGGGGTATCCGGCCCGGCTGCCCAATTGTCGTGCGGCAGCCGATAGAGCAACTCGAACGCGGTAATTCCGCGCGCGGCGAATTCACGCGCGATCGCGCCGCCCATGCGGCCCACCGCCACGCGGGCATAGCCCCCGCCCGGACAAATGAGCACCGCGGCGCCGTTCGGCTTGGCCGGCTTGACCACAGTCAGCATCGGCGTCGCGACATGCGGCCATGCGATATCGTCGACGCCCCCATTGGGCGATCTCTTGACCCATTGTTCGACCACCGCCGGCGTCGGCGCGCCGGGCGGCCCCTTGGGCCAGATCGGGAAGCGATCGACCGTGACGCCCTCACCCGCCCCGTCCGGCGCCGCGCTAAGCGTCGCGGGAAGGGCAAAAGATGCGGCGATGGAGCCGGCGATCAGAGAACGGCGCGTCGGCATCAATTGCCGTCCGGACGGCGCGTGTCGTGCGCGATGCTGGGTGCCAGACGAAAGCCGGACGGATCGGGCGGACGTGACGGATCGAACGGCGGCAGGTCGGTTTTCAAATGCCGCGCCAAGGATAATTTCGCATCCGCCACTCCCTTCGCCACGCTCCGCGCCAGCACCCAGGCGCCATAATTGTCATGATGCGTCGCATCCTTGCCATTGTCATTGAAGGCCATCGGTGCCCGATCAGGCCCCAGCGCCTCATAAAAGGCCATGCTCATCGTATTGAGGTCGATCACCGGCACATCGAGTTCGGCGCCGACCGCCTTCACCGCTGCGGCATAATCGCTCAGGGTCGGACGGATTTTCGTACCCGCCCAGAAACGCCGCTCGGGAGAGGTGACCAGTACCGGCGTAACACCGCGCCTGCGGAACTCTGCGATCCAGGCGCGCAGATAATCGCGATAAGTCGTCTCGGCCGCGGCATAGGTTTGCGGCCAGTTCGCCTTCTGGTCGTTATGGCCGAACTGGATCAACGCCCAGTCGCCGGGCCTGGCAAGCTCGAGCACCTTGGCGAGGCGCAACTCGGTCATGAATGACTTCATCGTTTCGCCGCTTTCGGCGTGATTCGCGATGGCAATGTCGGGCGCGAATAAGGCGGGAAGCATCTGTCCCCAGCTGGCAGCCGGCTCGGCCGGCTGGTCTGTGACGGTCGAGTCCCCGAGCAGGAACACGGTCGGCACGGTCACCGGCTCGACCGCGATGGCCGTCACGCCGGGATGCTCGCCGAGTATCTCGAGTGTCAGCTTGTCGTCCCAGCTGAACGAACCCTGTTCGCGCGGCTTCAGCAGTACTCGGGATCCACCGGGCGCATTGGGCGGCGGCGGCACTAGGTTGGCATTGCGCACGTTGACGATGAAGCTGACGGTCACATGGCGTCCGGCCGCGACCTTCAGCGCATCGACCATCAGGCGGCGCGACTCTGCCTTGATCGTGGTCTCTGTCGCTATGTTCGGTAGCCCGATCGTCACCGTCACGCGGTAATTGCCCGGTGCCGCCGCGACCGAGAACAACCGGTCGCTGCCCATCTCATAGCCATATCCCTCCGCATAGGCGCGCCCTGGAGCGACCGTAACGGTATCGGGGGATGCCGGCGTAATTCCCAGCGCAAAGCGGCGGACCTGAGCGCTAGCCGGTTGGATCGTCGCGGCGGCGATCATCGCGACGATTGCGATCAGACGCATGACGGCCCGCCCACCGGAATATTGCGGGTCAGCGCCGGGGTGTGCGGCGTCACGCGCTTCGAAATCGGCAAGCGCAGCGCCTTGAGGCTCGTCGCCACCAAGTCGGCGATATGGCGTGCGCCGACCTCGCTGAAATGCGTGTCGTCGGATACGCCGTTGGGATAACCCGGTGCCCCTGCCGCGCCGTCATAATGCAGATAGTAACCCTTGGCGGCCTCCGGACCGAGCGCCTGGACCATCGCCTGCGAGCTCTTGCCCAGATCGATCAACGGCGTGTGCGTTTCCTTCGCCACGCGACGCGCGGCGTCGGCATAAGCGGGGAAGCTCGGCTGCTCGACGCCCTCCTTGAAATCGCGGCGTGCGACCGGGGTCAGGATCACCGCCTTCGCCCCCGCTTTTTTCGCCACGTCGAGGAAACGGTGAAGGTTGGCGATATATTGCTCGATCGTCGTGTAGCGTTCCGGCTTGTCGATGCTGGCATCGTTATGGCCGAACTGGATCAGCAGGGTGTCGCCCTTTCTCAGATCGGCGGCGATCTTGTCGAGCCGGCCTTCGCGAATGAAGCTGTTGGTACTGCGCCCGCCGATCGCGCGGTTCTCGATCGTCACGCCCGGATCCACCGCGCACCGCAGCATCGTGCCCCATCCAGACTGCGGATATCTGTCCGGTTTGTAATCCTGTGCGGTCGAATCGCTGGCGATGAAGATGCGCATCGGCGCTGGCGACGAGGCCTGCACATTTGCTGCCAGGAACATGGCTGCCGCCCCGATCAGCACGCTGGACACCCGCATCATTCTCTCCTTCGCTGCTTTGTGCCGCATTATGCGACCACGTCCTACAAGCCGCAACCGGTTGCGATATTTTGCTACAATTTTTCCCAATATGTAGACATTGCTTCTATATTTCGGGACATGCTAGGCGACCTAATAGAACAAACACGCGACAACAGCGTGGAAAGCAAAGGGGCGATGAGGCGATGGGCATAATCCGGCTGGCACGCACGCCCTTCGGGGCACGCCCCGTGACCCATAGGGTCGCCGACATCAGCCGTTGATGGAGAGAGAGATGCATCTGAGCCGTCGGGAAGCGCTGAAGGCCGGCTTGTTGGCAGGCGCGACGACCTTGCTTCCGTTCAGACTTGACGCTGCGCGCCCCAGCGTCGCCCCCGCGCCGGTGCGCTGGATCGACGGGCAAGCCCCCATCATGCATGGCGGCCAGACCTTTGGCGTCGCCTGGCCGCGCGGAACCGTCAAGCGCGATACGCCGCTGACCGTTCTCGATGGCGCGGGAAAGCCGGTACCATCGCAAACCTGGATCACCGCGACCTGGCCCGATGGGTCGCTCAAGTGGACTGCGCACGCGATCCCGGCCGACCTGTCGCCGGACGCGCTGACCGTCACGTTCGGCCGGCCTGTCCCGCCGACCCAGCCTGTTGCAGTCGCCGACAACGCAGCCACAATCACGATCCGCGTTGGCAACCTCGCCTGGGAAATCGCGAAGAGCGGCGATGCGCTGATCCGATCGGCGACGCAGGGCGGCAAGACGGTGCTCGGCCCCGTCTCATTGGTCGGATCGTCGCGCACCGAACCACTCCATGGCGCCGATACGCCGTTCACCGGTCGGATCGACACGGTGACGATCGAGCAGCGCGGCCCGGTTCGCGCGGTGGTGCGGATCGATGGTCGCCATGTGTCGGGCGAGCGCGCCTGGATGCCGTTCACTGTCCGCCTCTACGCTTATGCTGGGTCGACCGGCCTGCGCGTCGTCCACTCGGTGGTGTTCGATGGCAGCGCGAGCAAGGACTTCGTTTCCTCGCTCGGCATAAGCGCGGCAGTCCCGATGCGCGGCGAGCTTCACGATCGTCATGTCCGCGTCGCAACCGACGGCCAGATGTTCGTCGAGGCAGTTCGCCCGCTGACCGGATTGCGCCGCGACCCCGGCAAGGCGTTTCGGGACGCCCAGATAGCGGGCCGCGCGGTACCCTCGCTCGACCGCATGGCCAATGCGGTCCGCGCGACGCTAGAGCGCGTTCCCGCCTGGGGCGACTTCCGCTTGGAGCAGCCGACCGCCAATGGCTGGGCGCTGACCAAGCGCACCGGGCAGGATCAGGGACGGATCGACGCCGCGGAAGGGCGGCGCGCGCCTGGCCTCGCTTATGTCGGCGGGCCGGAGGGAGGAGCCGCGATCGGCGTGCGCTATTTCTGGCAACGCCATCCGACCGCGCTGCATATCGACGGCGCGACGGGCGACACCGCAAAGCTGACCGCCTGGCTCTGGTCGCCCGAGGCGCCCGCCATGGATCTGCGCCCCTATCACGGCACGATGGGAATGGAGGGGTACGACGCGCAGAATGAGGGACTGTCGGTCACTTATGAGGATTACGAGCCCGGCTGGGACGACGCCTCTGGCATTGCGCGCACCAACGAATTGATGCTGTGGGCGCTGCCCGCCACGCCCGATCATGACACGTTGGCGGCGATGTCTGCTTTTCAGGCGCAACCGCCACAATTGATGGCCGCGCCCGGCCACCTCCATGCCGCCGGAATATTCGCCGATTACGGCCTTCCCGACCGCTCGACTCCCAATCGCACCGCGATCGAGAACCAGCTGTCCAATCTGGTCGATTTCTACGCCGGGGAGGTCGACCGCCGCTCCTGGTACGGCTTCTGGAACCATGGCGACGTGATGCACACCTATGACAGCGACCGCCATCGCTGGCGCTACGACATTGGCGGTTTCGCCTGGGACAATAGCGAGCTCTCGACCGACCTGTGGCTGTGGTATCAGGCGCTTCGGACCGGCGACGCCCAAACCTGGCGTCTGGCCGAAGCGATGACGCGGCACACCAGCGAAGTCGACGTCTATCACACCGGCCGGTTCGCCGGTCTCGGCACGCGCCATGGGGTGCAACATTGGGGTGACAGTTCGAAGCAACCGCGTGTCAGCAACGCCACCTATCGCCGGATTTTTTATTATCTGACCGCCGATGATCGGGTCGGCGACCTGATGCGCGCGCTCGTCACCTCCGATCACGCGTTGATCGATGTCGAGATCGGGCGAAAGGTCCCCGGCGCCAAGAAGCTGCAATTGCCCCCCGGCACGATCGAGATGACGTTCGGCACCACTTGGTGCCCCCTCGCCGCCGCCTGGCTGACCGAATGGGAGCGGACGGGAAACACCAAGTGGCGCGATCGCATCGTTGCCGGGCTGGAGACGATCGGTCGCCTGCCGCACGGCTGGATGACCGGCAGCGCGCCGTTCGAACTGGCAACGGGACGTTTCGTCGACCAGAAGCGCGGCATCGGCCTCTCCCATCTCAATGCGGTGTTCGGAGCGGTGGAAGTCAGTGCGGAACTGCTGCGCCTCCTCGACGTCCCTTCCTATCGCGCCGCCTGGCTCGAATATTGCCGTTGGTACAACGCGCCGCAGGCCGAATATCTGGCGAAGTTCGGACCGCCGTTCGGGCCGCGCAACCTGCGCGAAGGACATTCGCGCCTGACCGCCTATGCGGCGTTTCAGGAGAAGGATGCAGCGCTGGCGACGCGCGCGGCCGGCGAGTTCCTGTCGGGCGACGCCGGTCTCGGAACATGGCCGCGCGATCCGCGGCACATGGTCGATGGCGTGCTCGAATGGCCGGGCGTATCGACCAACGCCTCGGCGCAATGGGGACTGGCGGCGATCCAATGCCTGGCCCTGATCCCCGACGCGCTCGACCATGTGCCGATCGTCGCACCCGACGCCCCCGGACGCCGGCGGCTGCGCGATTCCGGCCGCGACTAGGGCGCCGCGGACGCCTGGGGCTGTGGAAGGCGCGAGGCATATTTGGAGTGAAAGGATGAGACGTTTGCCGACGTGGCGCGCCGTGACGATGTCCCTTCTTGCGGTGCTCGCGCCGACGATGGTCGCTACGCCCGCCGTCGCAGCCGGAAAAATCGCCACCTCAAGGGAAAAGTCGACCGGCGCTTCGATGGCGAGCCGGGATGCCGACGATCTCGCCGACTTCGACCGCCGCGCCAGGATGGCGCGCGAATTGGGTGCGACGGAGGTAGTCGTCACCGAAGGGCTTCCGATCGCCTATTGGGAATTGGACGCCGACGATCCCTATCCGGCGTGGTTCGCGCACCACGCCACCTTGTTCAAGATATTCCCGCCCGAGGCGGTCCGACCGTTCATGGACGTGGCCTATGCGGCGCGCGTCCAGCGCATCGTTGCGGAGCGCTGCCGCATTCTCGGCAAATACGATCTGAAAGCGATCTGGAGCGCGAACGAGCCCGGCGTCCTGCCCGAGGCGTTCTTCGCCGCCCATCCCGAATATCGCGGCCCCCGCATCGACCAGGTCACGCGATCGAAGAAGGTCTATTTCGCACCGAACGTGGCCAATCCCGATGTGCTGGCGATGTATCGGGAGTCGACCAATGCACTCCTGTCGGCATGCCCGCAGATCGAGACGTTTCTGTGGGTCACGACCGACGCCGGGTCGGGCTTCGATTGGGCGCCTGGCCTGTATCCCGGCGCGAATGGCGTACCCGAAAACCGCGACGTGCCGCTCGCCGACAGAGTGGTCGGCTTCATGAGCAACATTCAGCAGGCGGCAGCCACGTCGGGGCACCGGATCCGCATCAACGTCAATCAGATACCGCCACGGCCCTGGATGATCCCCACCTTCGGTCCGGACGTGCTCGAAAATATCCAGCGCAAGCTCCCGACCGATCTCGCCGTAAACGGCAAGGAAGGCCCTGACGGACGCCCGTTCGAGACCGGCATCACCAGAATCGACGACGGCGCGTTCTCTCCGGTCGTCGGGCTCGTCGTTCCGAGTTTCGATCCAATCCCCAGGTCGAGCGGTACCCACAAGGCCTATCTGCTCGGCGATCGCGAAAGCGAGGATTTCGCCTTCCGATTGTTCAAGTCGACCGCTGATCAGCCGATGGCGACGACGGCCGAGCGGCTCTCGGCGCTACGCCGCTTCGCAGCATCCGAAGTGGGCGACAACCAGGCCGACACGCTGATCGATGCCTGGAGCGCGCTCAACGATGTCCGCAAATATCTCGACGTGCTCGACTTCGGTCCGATGCTGCGCATGGGCCACGTGCTCAATCGCTGGATCGAACGGCCGATGGTGCCGATCCCGGCCGAGCTGACCGACGCCGAAAAGGCCGGCTATCGCCGCTTTCTCTTTCAGGCCGGAACCGAAGAATCGGCGTCCAATCTGGCCGACATCCAGGCAATGCGCATGTACGAAGGATGGGGCGCGCACCTGCTGTTCCAACGCGCCATCGAAATCTCCATGCCGCGCGTCCGACGCGCGCAGAAGGATTTCGACACCCTCGCCGCCTCCGCAACCACGTCCGACGCTGCGGACTATTGGCGGCTCACGAGCAAGAGGGTTCATGCACTCGGCTATTTGTTGCAGTCGGCCGACGACATGGTCGGCTATCAGGCCCAGCTGGACCGTGTCACGGCGCTGAACGCAAAACCCGAAGCCCATCCGGTCCTGGGCACACAGAGCGATTGGGCGCGCGCCGACATGATCAACACCGCGCGACGCGAGATCGATACGGCGGTGGCGCTCGACAAGCTGATGTCGAGCAGCAGCCGCCCGCTGCTCGATCTCGCCGCCAGCAACGGCGAGGAGACGATCATGAAACTAGGCCCCAATTTCCAATCCGTGCTGCGGCAAAAGGTCCGCACCATGAATGCACATTGGCGCGATTATGACCGGCTGTTCACCATGCCGAACCCGTGATGAGCGACGCCTATTTCCGCTCTACTGACACCGGGGCTTAGTCGGAAGTGGACGCTCTATATCCAAGCGAGGCACCGATGCTCGCTGCCGCCGCTTTCACCGGGGCGGCGAGCTCGTCGAGGACCTTGTCCGTCAGATAGGCGGCCGCTCCGGCGATGCTGATGGCGACGACGATGTTGCCCTTGTCGTTCCGCACCGGCGCAGCGACGGACCGAACGAAATCGCCGGCTTCGCTCTCGTGCAGCACCACACCGCGCGCCTTGTTCTCGCGCATCGCGTCGAGCCATTCTTTCAGCTTCTTCGCGCTGGCGTCGGGCTTTTCGGCCTGGAACAATTTGGTGAGCGAGTCTTCCGATTGGTCGAGCAGCAGCGCCTTGCCGATGCCGGTTTCGACAATCAATCGCCGGTCCCCGGGTGCCGTCGCCACACGCAGCCGCTGCCGCCCGGTCACCCGATCGAGGTGGCGAGACCAGTCGCCCTCGCGCTTGCCGAGAAACACGCAATATCCGGTTTCCGCCGAAAGCGCTTCGAGATGCGGCCTGGCGACCCGCACGTAATCGGTCTGCTCCTGCGCCATCGATCCGAGCTGGAGAAGCTTCGGACCCAGCGAATATCCGTCCGGGGTGATCGCAAGATAGTCGCGCGCCCTCAGGGCCTGGGCAAGTCGATGCGTCGTCGATCGCGTGAGATCGAGATTTCGCGCCAAGTCCGCCGATTTCACCGGGCCGTTGATTACTTGGTCGAGAATGTCCAACGCGCGCATCAACGATTGAGCGCCCTTCAACGAAGCGTAGGGATCCTTGACGTCAGTATCTTTCGACATCGAATTCTATCTCCGCGCTAACGTTGGCGCACTGGTGAATGCTGATTAGTCTGAGGGTCGCGGAACGAGATAGTTTCCTCCCCGCCCTTTCACTAGCTGTCCGAAGCTCGAAACGGAAGAGAAAGGGACCGGCGTGACCGACCACACAGCACATCACCAGCACCGCCCATAGTCACGAGGGCCGCTTCGTCACTCCCGAGCGGGCGATCTCGACCGCGTAGATTCCCGGCTCACCTTCCATGTTCGAGCGGAAGATCAGCCATTTGCCGTCGGGTGAAAAACGGGCGTTGGGCTCCAGCCGATAATCCTGCCTGGACATGTCGACGAGCTTCTCGCCCTCTAATGTGCCGGGCGCGATTAGCGCCTCTGAGCCCGACGCATGGATGCCCGCGACATCGGGAATTGCCTTGGGGCGAAACAAATACAGCCATTTGCCGTCCGGCGCGTGCGCGACCATTTCGCTGTCACCGCCGTCGCCGGAGAATAGGGTCTGGTCGGGCGAGATATTGTAATGGACCGACCATTGGTTGCGGTCGACCTTGTACCAGCGCCGCTTGGCCGTCGCGAGATCGTATCCCGCGAGCCAGAAAACTTCGCCGCGCGGCGTTTGCAGGTCGTACCAGATGGTCTTGCCGTCGGGTGACCAGAATTCGTGTCCGGCGATTTCCATGTTCATCGTACGACTATGGATCTTGGTCAGGCCGGTGCCGTCGGTCCTGATCGTCCAGATCCGGTCGACCTTGTGCCAGGGGCCCTCATGGCAAAACATCAGCAGACCAGGATCGGTGGGCGAGAATTGAAGGTGGTTGAGCCAGTCGGTCGACGCGACCACCCTCTTGCGCTCGCCGGTTCGGATATCGATGGTGAATATCTCCATCGGTATCTTGGCTTCGAGCCGTTCGTTGAGCCGTACTTCCTTGGCCTCTGCGAACGTCAACGGCTTGCCGTCGGGGCCGTTGGCGGCATAGGCCGCCTGGTCGAAACGGGAGTCACGCCCGGCCGCGCCCGGCTGAAGCGGCATCGCCCGTTCGGTCACCGCTCCGGCCAGCAAGGTTTCATCGGCGTTGATCGTGGCGATGCCGCCAGCCGGTACGTCCGCGATCTTCCGGGTCTTTCCGCTGTCGATGTCCGCCGCCCAGACCTCGATCGGGCCAGTCTGGCCATCGCGGTCCGCCGCACCGGCGCCGTCGATCGAGCGGCCCCGCGTCGAATAATAGACGGTGCGCGTCTTGCGGCCGGTGAACAGCAATTGCAGTCCCTTGCCGATGACGATGGGTGAAATTTTCCACGTCTTCATATCGACCGCAGCGATCCCTTGCGCCGTCGAGATGACCATCTTGTCCCCTTGCGGGGTGAAGGCCTGCTGATTGAAATAGAGGCTCGACATGCCGGGACCGGTCGAGATTCGGACGACATGGTGCCCGGTCTTGGCGTCGACCCATTCGCGCGGCGTATCTGCGGCCGGTGCCGCGGCCGACCCGACGATGGCAGTCAGGGCGAGCAATGCGGCGGCGATCAGCTTCATGTCTTCCCAATCTTCAAAAAGCGGATTGTCAGACAGATCGGCACGGAGTGTAAAGGCCAAATATTGTGCGCATATCCCAGATTGTGGGACTACCTAAAAATTTTGCTGTCCTGCAGCGTCTCAGTCGCGCTTGATCTCATCGGACAACCCCGATGACGCGGCAGCGAGGCTCGCGAGAACGCGCAGTGGCGTCCGGGCAGGCTCACGCGACGGCGAGAAACTCGCCGCCGATGGCCAGACAGAATGTCCGAATTGGAGAAAGGCGCCCTGCCTAAACTCTGTTTCAGCGAAGCTGAAACGGTTGCGGTACCGCCCTACGCAGTCATTCCAACGATGCTGCGCATCGCCGGAACCTTCTGCTCCGCCCGCTCCCCCACCCGGCCGCCGAACAGGGTATTCTATGGGCGGCCGGGTGGGGGAGCGGGCCGGTACCGATTCAGCGAAGCTGAAAACGACTCTAGAGCGCAGTCCGATGAGGCCAAAGGCTTGGAAGCGGAAGGTGTGCGTATCGACAATGGCGGTGCGACAATGGCGGTGCCACCGCCAAATCATCCGCCAGACGTCCAACCGGACTGTCGAAATGGTAGCGGAGGAGCGAAACAGTCGTTACGCACACTACAACGGATGGAACTTTTGTTTTATTTTTCATGGGTTTAAAGAAACCCTGGTGGGGTGGGTTTTGCCGCCGGGGCCGTGCGGATCGGGCATTCCACGATGGGTCATTTTGCCTTTCGCGCAAACATAGGTGACGGCTTTTTCCAGCCATCTCCCACTCTCAATCGGCCGCAGCCTTTCGCTCCGCCACCATTTCCGCTGCTACTTCGAACTTGCCGTCGGGGTCGATTACAAAGCGATGCGCGTGGAAAGCCTGGAGTGAGTTATAACATTGGACTTGTTCGGCTGCCACGGCCACCGCCTCGCCGGCGCGAATGGTTTTGATCAATGGCGTCGTAACATCAAGCGCTGCCATGTCATTCAGCGTCCGCTTCATTTGAGATGGGGTGATTTCACCTCGGGTGAGCATACCAAGCGCCTCCATTTGAATTTGCCTGGCCTCCGCATCATTGCTTCTCATGAGCTGGCCTAAGACCGCTTTATCATAGGCGCAGAGCATTACGTCGGCGGACAGCGGAAGATAAATTTGGATGTAAGGAGCGCCCAATCCAAGGTGGCCTCTTGATCCCTTCCGCTCCTCATCGGTGTGCATGACGACCGGGTTATCACCGATATAAAAGGTACATCCGTCCGGCGCCATCATCAGGAACAGCTCCTTCTCGGCGATAATTTTCGCATAAGTATCGAGGTTCTGAACCTGATGCCTCACATGCTCTCGCTTGAGTATCTCCTCGCTCAATAGCGGGAGGCCCTTTATTCTTCCGGGGTCGAAACCCATCTCCTCGACCTGGACCCGGATTTGTCGATCAAGACTCTCGGGAAGCAGACGAATTTTCTTCGTCCGGATGAACTGAAACGCCATAAGGAGGGCGAGATCCTCTCGCTCCTCGCGCGACCGCTCCAACCGTTTCGTTGCGCGAATATTCTCAACGAGGGGCGCCAGGCGGCTCTCGATCCGACTCGCCGCAGGTTCAATCGTCGCTAACGTTTCGTCGTCGAGCCAAAAGTCGTTGAACCGTGTCTCGCCCATGATTTTGTCGATAGGCGGCGTAAACGAGTTTCCCGTCTCCAGATCGAAGACATGGACCTGCTCTTTCGATGCCTTAGCTGGATCGCGACTTAAAAAGCCCTTCAACAGCAGTCGCGGAACGTAAGGCTGATGCTGCGGTGCCATGGCTGACAAATAAGTTTGTCCGCTCTGATTTCCAGAGTTTGTCGCACTCAACCATCGTCGGGGAGTCAAGACGGACAAACCGGCTGTTTTCGGCCGTTTTTCAGATGAATTGGTAGCGGTGCGACACCAAACCTTCAGATAACTCTTTATTATCCTTCTATTTTACCCGTCGGGGGTTCAATATGGTAGCGGAGGAGGGACTTGAACCCCCGACCCCAGGATTATGATTCCCGTGCTCTAACCAGCTGAGCTACTCCGCCCCGAAAGGCCCGCGTTGCCGCGAGCGGCGGCCTATAAGTAGCGCTCCCGACGCGGTCAAGCGACCATGTGGCGCGAAAGCGTCTCCCAGGGTCCGCCGCGATAATACCAGCTGGCGAAACCATCTATCTCGAGTCGCATCGGCCGAAAGTCGCGTTTCAGGCGCTCGAACAATACCCGCGCCTCCGCCGGCTCGACCTTGTTCTGGATCGTGACATGCGGGCGCCACGGCGCGCGGTCCTGCGGCGTCAGCACATCGGCCCAGCAATCGGCGAGCCGGGCGCGGAGGTCCTCCAGTTCGGGGGAGTCGATACGATAGGCAACCCCACGGCCGAGCGACATCGGTCCGGCGATGCGCGCGGCCGGTGCCCCTTCCCGTGCAAGGTCGCCGAGCCGTTGCCGCACTTCAGCCGCAAGCGATGGCGGGAGATGGTGGAACATCGTCAGGTGCGCGGCGAGGAAATTGCGCTCGGGCGGAAAATGCGCGCGGCGCAGCGCGTCGAGCCATGCCTGGTCCTCCCGCCCGATGATGGCGGTTATGATAATTGGTGCCGACGCCTGCATCACTTTCCTCGTCATTCCCGCGAAAGCGGGAACCCATCTCCTGCCTTCACCCTTCATGCAAAGTTGAGAGACGGGCTCCCGCTTGCGCGGAGGTGACGGCAAAAGGACAGGTCGGCTCGCTCAGATCTCGACCTGGCTCCCCACCTCGACCACGCGGTTGGTCGGCAGGCGGAAGAATTCCATCGCGCTTTCGGCGTTGCGGAGCATCCAGGCAAACAGCTTTTCGCGCCAGATCGCCATGCCCGGCTTGCTCGACGGCAACAATGTCTGGCGCGCCAAGAAGAAGCTGGTGTCCATCATCTTGAACTTGTCGCCGCAGCCGGTGACCAGCGCCAACGCTGCGGGCACATCCGGTTCCTCCATGAAACCATAGCGCAGCACCAGGCGGTGGAAGCCATGGCCGAGATGCTCGAGCTTGACCCTCTCGGCCTGGCGCACGAACGGCACGTCGGCGATCTTGACCGTCAGCAGGATGATGCGCTCGTGCAGCACCTTGTTGTGCTTGAGGTTATGGAGCAGCGCGTGCGGCACGCCCTCGGCGGTCGAGGTCATGAACACCGCGGTGCCGGGGACGCGCGTCGCCGAGGTCGCGGCCGACGAAATGAACACCTTGATCGGCATCGCCGCCTCGCGCAGCCGCGCCATCATCAGATGCCGGCCCTTGGCCCAGGTCGTCAGGATGGTGAAGACGATCAGCCCGACCAAAAGCGGGAACCAGCCGCCATCGGGGATTTTGGTCAGATTGGCGGTCAGATAAGCGCCGTCGACCAGGAAGAAGAGCCCGAGCAGCGGGATCGCCGCCCATTTCGGCCAATGCCACAGCCGGAACAGAACGACCGCCAACAGGCAGGTATCGATCGTCATCGCGCCGGTGACCGCGATGCCGTAAGCGCTCGTCAAATTGGACGAGGTGCGGAAGAACAATACCAGGATGATGACCATCGTCATCAGCATCCAGTTGATCAGCGGAATATAGATCTGCCCGGCCGTCGCCGCGCTGGTATGCTCGATCCGCAGGCGCGGCACGAAGCCGAGCTGGATCGCCTGTTGCGTCACCGAGAAGGCGCCCGAGATCACCGCCTGCGACGCGATCACCGCGGCTGCGGTCGCCAGGATGACGAGCGGCAGCTGCAACCAGTCCGGCGCCAGCAGATAGAACGGGCTTTCCAGCGCGGGCGCACCGTCGCGCGTCAGCAATGCCGCCTGGCCCATATAATTGAGAATCAGCGCCGGGAGCACGAAGCACAGCCAGGACATGCCGATCGGCTTGCGCCCGAAATGCCCCATATCGGCATAGAGCGCTTCGGCACCGGTCACCGCCAGCACCACCGAGCCCAGCGCGAGGAATGCGCGGACCGGATCGAGCAGGAAGAATTCGACGGCATAAGTCGGCGAGAACGCCCACAGCACTTCGGGCGACTTGGCGACGCTGAGCGAGCCCAGCAGCGCGATCGTCAGGAAATAGAATAGCATGATCGGGCCAAAGAACAGCCCCACTTTCGCCGTGCCGCTCTGCTGGATTGCGAACAGGAAGATCAGGATCGCGATGGCGATCGGCAGCACGAAATGCGCCATGCCGGGCTGCGCCACCGCGAGACCTTCGACCGCCGACAAGACCGACACCGCCGGCGTGATCATCGAGTCGCCATAGAAAAGCGACGTCGCGAACACGCCCAGCAGAATGATGCCTGCAGTCCATTTCTTGGTCTGCGCCTTGCTGGAAATGAGTGCGAGCAGCGCCAGGCTCCCCCCCTCTCCCTTATTGTCGGCGCGCATGATGATCGCGACATACTTGATCGTCACCACCACCATCATCGACCAGAACATCAGGCTGGTGACGCCCATGATATGGGCATGGTCGAGGCTGAGCTTGTGATGCCCGGCGAACGTCTCGCGGAATGCGTAGAGCGGACTGGTGCCGATATCCCCGAAGACGATACCGATCGCGCCGAGGGCGAGCTTGATCAGCCCGTCATTACCATGCGCATGCGCGTGGCCGGCGTGCGCGTCGTCGCCGTGCCCGTCGGTTATTGCGATGGAAGGAGTGGCCGCGCTCACGGCAAGCGCCGCGCGTTCGCACGAAAGGTCATGATGACCGTATGAAGCCCCTGTTTACGGTGGCGGCGCCCTAGCATTGCATAGGAACGCCCGCAACGGGGCATTGGATGCGCCGGCTCGTTATGGGTCAGCCAGCCGGTCACGGGCGACGGATGACCTCGCGAATGACGAAGTGCGACGCGAGCCGCGTGACGCCGGGCAGGCGCGACAGCGTCTCGCGGTGAATCCGCTCGAAACTGTCGTCGCGCGTCACCTCGACATGGAGCATGTAATCGGCCTCGCCGCTCATCAGGAAACAGTCGCGTACTTCCGGACATTCTTTAATCTCTGCCTCGAATGCCGCCATCGTCTCCTGCCGCTGGTCGCGGAGCGTGACGTTGACCATGACCACCGCGGGATGTCCCCGCGCCTCATGCGACAGTACCGCGCGGAACCCCGCGATCAGCCCGCGGTCGCGCAGGCTGCCGACGCGGCGGTGCGCAGCGCTTCCCGACAGGCCTACCGCCTCGCCGAGTTCCGCACTTGTCAGGTCCGAATTGACGACGAGTTGTTTGAGGATCTTGCGATCGAGATGGTCGAGCATTTTTCTCTCATTGAAATATAATCACGCAAACATATCCTGCCAGGGGTCGCTCCTGTCAAAAAACTTGCGAACCTCTCTCGCCTCGTCGGCGCTATTTGCAGCCAAACCCCTCAGGAGAGTTCACATGCGAGTCGGTGTCCCCAAGGAAATCAAGAATCACGAATATCGCGTCGGCCTGACCCCTTCGTCGGTCGCCGAACTCCATGCCGCCGGCCACGAAGTGATCGTCGAGACCAAGGCCGGCATGGGCATCGATTTCGAGGACCAGGCCTATATCGACGCCGGCGCGCGGATCGTGCCCGATGCGAAGACCGTGTTCGCCGAGTCCGACATGATCGTGAAGGTCAAGGAGCCGCAGCCGCAGGAAGTGGCGATGCTCGAGCCGCGCCATGTCCTCTTCACCTATCTCCACCTCGCCGCCGACAAGCCTCAGGCCGAGGGCCTGATGAAGTCCGGCGCGACCTGCATCGCCTATGAGACAGTTACCGCGGCGCGCGGCGGTCTGCCCCTCTTGAAGCCGATGTCCGAAGTCGCCGGCCGCATGTCGGTCCAGGTCGGCGCGCACTATCTCGAAAAGGAGCAGGGCGGCCGCGGCGTCCTGCTGGGCGGCGTGCCCGGCGTGGCGCCGGCCAAGGTCGCGATCCTTGGCGGCGGCGTCTCGGGCGTCAACGCCGCGCAGATGGCGGTCGGCATGCGCGCCGACGTCACCATCTACGACATCAACAACGACCGTCTGGCCGAGCTCGACATGTTCTTCTCGAGCCAGATCAAGACGCAATATGCGTCCAAGTCGGCGATCGCGCAGGCGGTCAAGAACGCGCACCTCGTGATCGGCGCGGTGCTGGTTCCCGGTGCGGCCGCGCCCAAGCTCGTCACGCGCGAGATGGTCAAGACGATGAAGCGCGGCTCTGTGCTGGTCGACATCGCGATCGACCAGGGCGGCTGCTTCGAGACCAGCCACGCGACGACGCACGAGGATCCGGTGTTCGAGGTCGACGGCGTGATCCATTATTGCGTCGCCAATATGCCGGGCGCGGTCGCCCGCACCTCGGCCTTCGCGCTCAACAACGCCACCCTGCCCTTCGCGCTCAAGCTCGCCAATCTGGGCGCCGAGGCGGCGATGAAGGCCGACCCGCACCTCGCCAATGGGCTCAACGTCTACAAGGGCAAGATCACCCACCAGGCGGTGGCCGAAGCGCTCGATCTCCCGTTCGAGGCCTGGCGCGCCTGATCAGGCGGAAGGCCCTCTGACGATCCGCCCCGCGTTCAGCGTGGGGCGGATGGTTCGCGGGCGATTTCGGCGAGCAGCGTGTCGAGCAGCGCCAGCCGGCGAGCGATCTCGTCGCGATAGCTCGCATCCTTGGGGGTCAGATCCAGCGCGTGCTTCCACAGCGGCCGCGCCTTGGCGAATTCTCCGGCGCGAATGTAGGCGAGACCGAGGAACAAGGGTGGCCCCGGATTCTGCGGCGCCAGCATCATCGCGCGGCGATAGGCCAGCAACGACGCCGGCGACACCATGCCACGATCGTGCAGCGCGATCACGTTGCCGAGTTCGCTCCACATCGCCGCGTTCTGCGGAGCATAATCGACCCCGCCGGTCAGCGCGCGCGCCGCGAAGTCGGGATCGCCATTGGCCAGCGCGACATCGGAAATGCCGAAATACATCGACTCGCCACCGAAGCGGCCAAAGAAGGTGTCGCGCAGCTTCTTGTACGCGAAGCTCTGCGGCAGCTTGACCGCGTCGGCCGCGACCGGCTGCGCGGCGAGGTCGGGCTGACCCTGCCAGGCATAGCCGGCCGCCCCCAGCATCAGCGCGGCGCCGGCCATCGGCCACAAGGTCCGCGGCAGGCGGAGCACGGCGAGCAAAGCCGCCGTCATCAGCCCGATCAGCGCGAGCATAATCCAGCCCATCAGCGCTTCCTCCTGAAGCTCGACCGCGCGATGACGATTCCGATCGTGAGCAGCACGAACGGCGCTGCCCAGAGCGGCCAGGTCGCGCCGCCCAATGGCGGGTCATAGCTGATATAATCGCCATAGCGCTGGATCAGCCAGGCGCGCACCTGTTCCGGGCTCTCGCCGGCTTTGATCCGCTCGCGGATCAGCGAGCGCATGTTGCCGGCGATATCGGCGTTGCTGTCGGAGATCGCTTGCCCTTGGCACTCGACGCAACGGATCGTCTCCATCAACGCCTTGGCCTGCGCCTCCTTGGCAGGATCGCTGAGCTGGGTGTCGGCGAGCGAGGCTTTTTCGGCGAGTGCGGGATTGATGGCGGCCAGGATCAGCCCCAACACTACCGTCACCCCGGCTTTGTGCCGGGGTCCAACGCGCCGCAAGCGTATGCCTTTCGACTCCACGCAACTCGCCTGCCTCTCGTTGGGTGCCGGAACAAGCCCGGCATGACGCAGGAAGCGGGGGAGAGGTCTCATCGCATCCCCCGCCACGTCTTGAGGATGTCGTCGACCTGATCGTCCTGCAGATTGCTGACATATTGCCGAACGATCCGCCCGCGCCCGTCGATCAGGAAGGTCTCCGGCACGCCGGACGAGCCCAAGGCGATCTGCACCTGGCTGGCCTTGTCGTTGCCGATCCGCTGATAGGGGTCGCCGTTGCGGTCGAGAAACGTCTGTATCGCCTCGGGCGTGTCGTTGATCGCGATACCGTCGATCGGCACGCCGGCGGCTTTCAATTTCATCAGTTCCGGCGCCTCGGCGATGCACGGTACGCACCAGCTGGCGAACACGTTGATCAGGCGCGGCTTGCCGCCACCGAAGCTGGAGCGCGCGATGCCCGGCTTGCTCGCCAGCATCGCCGGCAGCGTGAAATCGGGCAGCGGCTTGTCGACCATCGCCGAGCGCACGGTGCGGTCCGCCGGCTTGAACAGCCCGAGCGCGACCAGCCCGAACAGCGCCGCGAACAGCAGGAGCGGCAGCCAGAGCAGCATGCGCCTCACGCCACTGCCTCCTCATGTTCCTCATAGACCGCCCGGTTGCGACGGCGGATCCGGCCAAGGAACGACAAGGCGCCGCCGAGCCCGATCAATGCCCCGCCCAGCCAGATCAAGGTGACGAACGGCTTCCACCACAAGCGAACCTGCCATCCGCCTTTGCCGTCGGCCTGCCCGAGCACGGTGTAGAGTTGCCCGTCGAGCCGGGTCGCGATCGCGCTTTCGCTGGTCGTTGTCGGCGGGCTGGCGAAGAAGCGCGACTGCGGCGACAGGATGAACGGCTTGCCGTTCTCGCCGCGGCGGATGCTGAGATCGGCGGCGATCGCCGACCAATTGGGCCCGACCACCGGACGGATACCGGTCATGGTGACCAGATACGGCCCGACGGCGCGCGTCTCGCCCTGGCGCAAAACCGCCAGGGTTTCCTTGGTGAAGGCGCTGTCGCTCGCCATGCCCGCCAGGCTCACCGCGACGCCCAGATGCGCGACCACCATGCCCCAGGTGAAGAGCGGGGTGCGGCGCAAATTGCGTCCCCATAACGGCGCGACGCTGGCGACCGCGAGCCCGGCGGCAAGCACAAGGGCCGCCAGCGGCAAAACGCCCGCGCCCCAAGCGAACGGCACCAGCACGATCAGGGCGGCGCAGGACGCCGCGACCGGCCAGGTCATCCGCTTGAGCAATGCTTGCGTCTCGTCGCGTCGCCAGCGCAGCAGCGGCCCGATCGCCATGAACACGACCAGCGCCAGCGCCACCGGTCCCACCGTCTTGTCGAAGAATGGCTTGCCGACCGACAACTGCACGCCCCAGCCTGCCGCCGCGAGCGGATAGAGCGTGCCGATCAGCACGATTCCCAGGACCACCGAGAGGAGCAGATTGTTGACCACCAGCGCGCCTTCGCGACTGACCGGCGCGAAGGTATTGCCTTGCCGGACGGTCCCGATCCGCGCCGCGAAAAGCGCCAGCGCGCCGCCGATATAGATCGCCAGCAACGCCAACAGGAACGCGCCGCGCTTCGGATCGACGGCGAAGGCGTGCACGCTGGTCAAAATCCCCGAGCGGACCAGGAACGTGCCGATCATGCTCATCGAGAAAGCGACCACCGCCAGCATGATCGTCCAGGCGCGCAAGCCGTCGCGCGTCGCCAATACCGATACCGAATGGAGCAAGGCGGTCGCGGCCAGCCAGGGCATCAGGCTGGCATTCTCGACCGGATCCCAAAACCACCAACCACCCCAGCCGAGCTCGTAATAAGCCCAATAGCTGCCGGCGGTGATGCCGATCGTCAGGAAGATCCACGCGCCCAGCACCCAGGGGCGCATCGCGCGGGCAAAGGCCGGCCCGACATCGCGTGTGACCAGCGCCCCGACCGCGAACGAGAAGGCGACCGAGATGCCGACATAGCCGACATACAAGGTCGGCGGATGGAACGCCAAGCCGGGATCCTGGAGGAGCGGGTTGAGGCCGTTGCCGTCGGGCGGCGACGGAAACAGCCGTGCGAACGGGTTCGAGGCGAACAGCAGGAAGGCATAAAAGCCCATCGCGATCAGCGCCTGTGCCCCGATCGTCGCGTTGAGCGTGCGTTGGTCGAGCCGCCGCTCGAAGATCGCGACCGCCGCGCCGGCCAGCCCCAGGATCGTCACCCAGAGCAGCATCGATCCTTCGTGATTCCCCCAAGCCCCGGCGATCTTGTAGATCATCGGCTTGAGCGAATGGCTGTTCTCCGCGACCAGCAGGACCGACATGTCGGACTGGACGAACACCAGGATCAGGCACAGCATCGCCAGCGCCGTCAGCACGCCTTGCGCGATCGCCGCCGGACGCACCGCTCGCGCCATTTCCGCTCGACCGCCAATCACCGCGCTCGACGCCAGCACGAGCTGCAACACCGCCATCACGGCGGCGAGCCACAATGCCGCCAGTCCCCCCTCGGCGATCATTGCTTGAGCGACCTCGTCTCGTGGAGCTTGCCGGCCATTTCTGGCGGCTGGTATTTCTCATCGTGCTTGGCGAGCAGATTGGTCGCGACGAAGCTGCCGTCGGGTTGGAATTGCCCCTCCGCGACGACGCCCGATTTCTCGCGGAACAGATCGGGCGCGATCCCCTTGAAGCTCACCGGCGTGCTGGCGGCGCCGTCGGTCACCACGAAGTCGAGCGTCACGCCGTCGGCGGCGCGCTTGATCGACCCGGCCTCGACCAGGCCGCCGAGCCGAACCGCCTTGCCCAAGGGCAACCCCTGCTTCTTCACGTCGGACGGCGCGTAGAAGAACGCCGCCTGGTCCTTGAGCCCGGACAAAGCGAGCGCGCTTGCCCCGGCGATCGCCAGGATCGCCAGCCCCGCGAGCCATAGTCGCTGATGCTTCGGCTTCACTTGCGCTCGCGCTCCACGGCGCGCATCGCGGCATAGCTCCAGCCGATCAGCGCGACCGTCGCGCCAAGCGTCAGGCCATAAGCCGCGGCGACGAACAGCCACTGATTCATGCCGCCATCCTCCGCATCCTTGCCTCGCGCCGTTCGCGCGCCAGCATCGCCCGCATCCGCATCAGCACGATGCCGGCGAACAGAAAGGTGAAGCCAGCGAGCGTGAACCAGAGCGGCCACAACATCGAGGAGTCGATCGTCGAGCTGGTCAGCCCGATGCTTTCGCCCTGATGGAGGGTATTCCACCACACCACCGAATAGCGAATGATCGGC
Organism: Sphingomonas pruni NBRC 15498; assembly: GCF_001598455.1. Lineage (GTDB taxonomy): Bacteria > Pseudomonadota > Alphaproteobacteria > Sphingomonadales > Sphingomonadaceae > Sphingomonas > Sphingomonas pruni. The sequence goes on along the minus strand of NZ_BCYZ01000010.1, from coordinate 42,613 downwards.
AGCAGCACCGTGCCCGCGATGCCATAGATCGCCGGCAGCCGCCCGTCCCCGCCACGGTCGGCGTCTGCGCGCGCCAACGCCATATAAGCGAGATAGACGAAGAACAGCAGCAACATGCTGGTCAGCCGGCCGTCCCACTCCCACCAGGTACCCCAGGTCGGCCGCCCCCAGATCGATCCGGTGGCGAGGCACAGAAATGCGAACACAGCGCCCGGCAAGGCGATCGCCCGCGCGGCGACGCGTGCCAGCGGATGCCGCCAGACGAGATAGGACAGACTAGCGAGCGCGATCCCGCTCCACCCGCCCATGCCCAACCAGGCGGTCGGCACGTGGATGTAGAGAATTCGCACGCTGTCGCCCTGCAGATAGTCTGGCGGCGTCTGCGTGAGTCCAGCCCAGCAGCCGAACAGGGTCAACACCGCGCCAGCCAGCAGGAGGGCCGGCGTCAGCGGACGTGCCAGGCGCAGGAAACGCGCGGGATTGGCGAGGGCGTGAAGACTAGCCACGGCTGACGGCCCTACGCAAAGTTCGACCGACAGTCACCCCGTCCATCTACTTATATCAACCCGAAACGAGCGGCGGTAACGACGCTACGCTTGGCTTACGCGCCTCAGCCCCGCCCGATCAGTCGCCGAGCGATCGCGTCCGCGACGTCCGATGCCGGTTCGCCGGTACGGTCGCTTTCGTCCCACACTTCGATCAGGCGCTCGGGGATCCGCGCGATCCGCGCCTCGACCTCGGCGCGGTCGCCCTGGCCGAGATATTCGAGCCCGACATTGATGATGCCGCCGGCGTTGATCACGTAATCGGGCGCATAGAGGATGCCGCGGGCATGGAGCCGCGAGCCGTCTTCGCGCGTCGCGAGCTGGTTGTTGGCGCCGCCAGCGATCACCTTGGTGTTGAGCGCTGCGATCGTGTCGGCGGTCAGAATCGCGCCGAGCGCGTTGGGGCTGACGATATCGGCGTCGAGCGTGAGGATCTCTTCGGTCGGCACGGTCGCGGCGCCCAGTTCGGACGCTAGCGCCTTCGCCTTGTCGATGTTGACGTCGGCCAGCGTCAGCTTGGCCCCGTCAGCGGCGAGCAACCGCGCGAGACCGCCGCCTACACTGCCCACGCCCTGGATCGCGACATGCACGCCCGCCATCGCATCGACGCCGAGGCCACGCTTCGCCGCGGCCTTGACGCCCTGATAGACGCCGCTCGACGTGAACGGGCCCGGATCGCCGCCCGCGCCGCCCGCGGCCACCGGAAGGCCGGACACATGTTTGGTTCGCGTCGCGATCACTTTCATGCTCGCTTCCGACATGCCGACATCCTCGGCCGTCACATAGCGCCCGCCGAGCGACTCGACCGCGGCGCCGAACGCCTCGAGCTGCGCCTGGCTGATCGACTCGCCCGGCTTCGACGCCAGCACGACACCCTTGCCGCCGCCCAGCGGAAGTCCGGCCATGGCATTCTTGTAGCTCATCCCGCGCGACAGCCTGAGCGCGTCGGTGATGGCGCGATTGGCATCGGCATAATGCCAGAACCGCACGCCGCCCGCCGCCGGGCCGAGGTGAGTCGAATGCACCGCGATAATCGCGGTCAGCCCCGCTTTCGGATCGCGAAACAAATGAACGCCCTCATGGTCGTCGAAATCGGGGAGGTCCCAAACGGAAGTCATGCTGGCTCCGGTGTGGCAAAGAAAATTACGAAGCCGCGTAATATTCTTCTAGAGCGGCGATGGCCAGCCCGAATGCGCCGCGAGCGCGAAATGGCTGGAATGATGGGGCGACCGACGGGACTTGAACCCGCAACTTCCGGCATCACAAGCCGGCGCTCTAACCAATTGAACTACGGTCGCCGTGAACGCGCGCCCCTAGCGGCACCGACCCGTGCAGGTCAAGGCTGACGACATACTATCATTTGGCTAGGCTGATCGCCATGTCGACCTCCCTGCCCCTCCCGCCCCTCAATCTCGGTTCGGGCTACCCGTCGGAGCCGGTCGTGGCGCATATAATGGCGCAGCCCGCGGTGCAGCGCACACCGAGCCAGAAACTGACGCTGTTCCAGAAGCGGGGTTTCATCGATGCCGAGATGTGCCGCGAGCTGATCGCCCTGATCGACGCGGAGCGACGGCCATCGACCATATCGGATTTCAACGGCGACCATGCCTTCCGCACCAGCGAGACCTGCGACCTCGACGAGGCGATTCCGCTGGTCGCCGAACTCGAACGCCGCATTGTGGCGTTCATGGGCCTCGACCCAGCGCATGGCGAACCGATCCAGGGCCAGCGTTATGCGGTGGGTCAGGAATTCAAGGCTCACACCGACTATTTCGAGCCCGACGGCATCGACTTCGATAAATATACGTCGGTCGCCGGCAACCGCACTTGGACCGCGATGATCTACCTGAACGAGCCGGAAGCTGGCGGCGCGACTCGGTTCAAGGCGATCGACAAGATCGTCCAGCCGGAAACCGGCAAATTGCTGTGCTGGAACAATCTGCGCCCCGACGGCAGCCCCAATCCGAGCACCATCCATCAAGGCATGAAGGTGCGCGCCGGCATGAAGTACGTCATTACCAAGTGGTTCCGCGAGCGCCCCTGGGGCTGGGATTCGTGACATTCTCGGGCGTCGCTTCGAAAAGTGGCGAGCGGTTTTCCACAAGAAAATGCTGCGACCGCAAATAACTGGAGCGGAGCACGCCATTGAAATGACGCGCCCGGCTCTCGGATTGTCACAGGACTTTCATCAAATAGCCATGGCGGAGTCACGCAAGTGCAACTGCGCCGACGCAATCCACTCATAGGGGCCAACGCGACGACGTGGCGGGCGGGAATCACCGACTCGCAGAACGATCGTCACGAACAGACGGACGGCAACCAGCCGCCGCCTTACCCAGTGGAGCTATTTAAATGGGGATCTCGACCTTGCGGAGCACGCTGCTGGCCAGCGCGCTGATCGCGGTTACCGCCAGTCCGGCTTTCGCCGCCGAAGACCCGAAGGCACCGGCCGCCGCCCCGGCGCCCGAAGATGCGGCCGCCGCGCCGCAAAATACCAGCTCTGGCGTTCCCGACATCGTCGTCACCGCGACCAAGCGCGAAACCAACCTGCAGAAGACGCCGATCGCGATCTCGGTGCTCGACACCGCGACGATCAAGGATCGCCACGTCCAGAGCCTGATCGACCTGGCCGACGGCGGCATCCCGTCGCTGCGCGTCGCGACCTTCGAAGCGCGCCAGTCGGCGCTGACCGTCGGTATCCGCGGCATCGTGCCGTTCGACCAGAACCAGACCGCGCGTGAGCCAGGCGTCGGCGTCTATATCGACGGTGTCTATCTCGGCCGTTCGCAGGGCCTCAACGCCGCCCTCTTCGACGTCGAGCGAATCGAAGTCCTGCGCGGTCCGCAGGGTACGCTCTTCGGCCGCAACACCGAAGGCGGCGCGCTCAGCATCGTCACCAAGGCGCCGACCGGCGAATTCGGCGGCCGCATGAGCGGCGGCTTCGGCAATTACGGCAGCTATAATGGCGAGATGCATCTCGACCTGCCGTCCTTCGCCAATTTCGCGGTGAAGCTGGACGGTGTCGTTCAGCATCAGGGTCCGACGGTGAAGGATCCGCTGGCCGGACAGATCGGCTGGAACGCCTATAACCGCGTCGGCGGCCGCATCGCGGCGCGCTGGACCCCGTTCGAGGGCTTCACCGCTGATTTCTCGTATGACCAGGCCAAGGACGAGAACACGCCGTTCTTCAGCCAGCTGGTGAACTTCAACCCGAAGGGCCGCCCGGTCGGCGTCGTCGACACCACGACCGGCCGTATCATCCTGCCGGGCGCCCCGGCCGGCTCGCCGTCGTGCATCTCGAATACCATTTCACCGACGACCTGCATCGCGCCGTTGCCGCCGTTGGTGAAGGTCCATACCGATCGCCAGGACGTGGCGGACGTCGGCGTGCCGCAGCAGTATAGCGTCGACAAGACGTCGGGCGTGATGGCCCGATTGGCCTACAAGATCGCGCCGGAAATCGAGCTGCGCTCGATCACCGCATGGCGCAAGGTGTCGACCAACCAGTGGGACAATTCGGGCGGTCCGGAGCGCGTTCCGTTCGCGCCGAACGGCAAGTTCAGCCGCTACAGCCTGTCGGACCTCTATCAGAGCCAGTTCAGCCAGGAATTCCAGGCGGTCGGCAGCCTGCCGCAGATCGATTACGTCGCCGGCCTCTATTATTTCTACGAACAGGCGCGGGAATCGGCCGCTACCCCGGCGTCGAACCAGTGGAACATCGACGGCACCGCCTATACGATCCTGCCGTCGCAGGTGTTCGGTCCGATCAGTTCAAGCAACCAGGGCTGGGATTACAATTCGCGCTTCCTGCAGCGCGCCAGCTTCGCCAAGGCGCGCAGCTACGCCGCGTTCGGCCAGTTCACCTATACGCCTGAATTTGCCGGCGACATCCTCCACCTGACGGTCGGCGGTCGCTACACCAAGGACAAGCGCGACGGCACGCTCTACCTCGTCTCGGGTATCCCGACGAATTGGACGTTCAAGTACGACAAGGGCCGGTTCGACCCGCTGATCGTGCTGGCGCTCGATGCGGCGAAGGGTGTCAATCTCTACGCCAAATACTCGACCGGTTATCGCGCGGGTGGCGCCAACGACCGTTCATCGACCTTCGGGGCGTTCGGCCCGGAAACGGTGAAGGCTTATGAAATCGGCGCGAAGCTCGAGATGCTGGACCATCGGGTCCGGTTGAACATCGCCGGCTATCTGATGAATCGTTCGGGTACCCAGATCGACTTCGACAATGTCGACACGACCCAGTTCTTGCCCGGCACGAACATCCCCAACCCGACGTTCAACCTCCACACCGAGAATACGCAGAATGCCCCCGGCATCTCCAAGATCCGCGGTATCGAGGTCGACTTCACTGCCCGGCCGATCGACAACCTGACGATCGGCGCGTCCTACGCCTACACCTCGATCAAGGTGCCGGCGACGCCGAACCCGAACCCGGGTCCGACCTTCGGCGTGCTGACGCCGGTGTACACCGTCTACACGCCGCCCAACGCCGCGTCGGGCTATATCGATTACGAGATCCCGATCAATGACATGGCGCTGCGCTTCCACATCGACGCCAACTATGCCGATGCGCAGTACAGCTTCCAGTCGGAGAGCGTGAAGACCGACAGCTCGTTCATCGTCAACGGCCGCATCGCCCTTGCCGACATCAAGCTGAACCAGACGACCAAGTTCACGCTGTCGGCATGGAGCCGCAATCTGTTGAACGAACAGCATATCTATCGCCGGTCGGCGGCCAACGCCGCGGTGCTGGGCGACTATGCCAACTTCAACCCGCCCCGCACCTTCGGCTTCGAGGCGGCAGTCAAGTTCTGATCCCCGGATTAGGATAAAAGGGGAAAGGCGGCTTCCGAAAGGAGGCCGCCTTTTTTATCTCCAGGGGTGACGAGGATCGGCCGCGAGGGCAGCTGCCTCGCAACCGCGCAGACTCGCGTTCCTAAGCCGAAAGACTCATGCCCCTTACCCATCGGCCATTGCAACGCATCGATATTTCCAGTATCTAGGAATTATGGAAATATATAGCGCCGTCACAGCCCTCTCCGCCCTCGCGCATCAAGGCCGCCTGTCCGTATTCCGCATGCTGGTTCAGGCGGGGCACGAGGGAATCGCGGCCGGCGAGATCGCACGCCGGTTGGACGTGCCGGCAAACACACTTTCGGCCAATCTCACCATCCTCAGCCATGCCGGCTTGATCGCCGGCGTGCGCGATGGACGGTCGGTCATCTACTCGGCTCGATACGAGACCATGACGGCACTGCTGGAATATCTGATGGAAGATTGCTGCGGCGGGTCGCCCGAAATCTGCGCTTCGCTCGCCGACACCGTCCTGCGCGGCCGCTGCGGCGCGACGGGTGCAGCGTGAACCCGGGGACAACCGACATTCGTGAGGGGGGAATTGTGACCGACATCATCATCTATCACAATCCAGACTGCGGCACGTCGCGCAATACGCTGGCGATGATCCGCAATGCCGGCATCGAGCCGCACGTCATCGAATATCTCAAGACCCCGCCCTCGCGCGCCATGCTCCGGCAGTTGATCGAGCGCGCGGGACTGACACCTCGCCAAGTGCTGCGCGAGAAGGGTACGCCCTATGCCGAACTCGGCCTTGGCGACGAGAACTTGTCGGACGACGCCTTGATCGACGCGATGATGGACCATCCGATCCTGATCAACCGTCCGCTCGTGGTGTCGCCGCTTGGCGTGCGGCTGTGCCGGCCGTCCGAAGTCGTTCTCGACATCCTGCCGGCGCCGCAGCGCGGTGCATTCGCCAAGGAAGGCGGCGAGCAAGTCGTGGACGAGCGCGGCCAGCGCGCGAGCGCATGAGGAATCGATGATGGCGACGGTTTCCCCCGCACTGGCCGCGCGGCCCGGCATCGGCTTCTTCGAACGTTTCCTCAGCATCTGGGTAGCGCTGTGCATCCTGGTCGGCATCACGCTTGGTTATGCGCTTCCCGGCGTGTTCGCCTCGATCGCCTCGATGGAGGTGGCCAAGGTCAATCTGGTCGTCGCCGCCCTGATCTGGCTGATGATCATCCCGATGCTGCTCAAGATCGATTTCGGTTCGCTGGGGTCAGTTCGGCAGCATTGGAAAGGCGTCGCGGTCACGTTGTTCATCAACTGGGCGGTCAAACCCTTCTCCATGGCCGCGCTCGGCACGGTCTTTCTAGGCTGGCTGTTCGCTCCCCTGCTGCCGGCCGGCGAGATCCCGTCCTACATCGCCGGGCTGATCCTGCTGGCGGCCGCTCCCTGCACCGCGATGGTGTTCGTCTGGTCCAACCTGTGCGACGGCGAGCCCAATTACACGCTCAGCCAGGTCGCGTTGAACGACGTGCTGATGGTGTTCCTGTTCGCGCCCTTGGTCGCATTGCTGCTCGGCGTCGCCTCGGTCAGCGTGCCGTGGAATACCCTGTTGCTGTCGGTAATCCTCTATATCGTCGTCCCGGTCATCGTGGCGCAGGTGATCCGCCGCGCATTGCTGGCCTCGGGCGGACCGGCGGCGCTCGACCGGTTCCTCAAGGTGATCGGCCCGGTATCCTTGTCGGCATTGCTCACGACATTGGTGCTGCTGTTCGGCTTTCAGGGGCAACAGATACTCGCCCAGCCGCTGGTCATCGCGCTGATCGCGGTGCCGATCCTGATCCAGGTCTATTTCAACGCCGGGCTGGCCTATTGGCTCTCGCGCCGGTTCGGCGTCGCCTGGTGCGTGGCTGCACCGGCGGCACTCATCGGCGCGTCCAATTTCTTCGAGCTGGCGGTGGCTGCCGCGATTTCGCTGTTCGGCCTCAAATCCGGTGCCGCCTTGGCGACGGTGGTCGGCGTGCTGGTCGAAGTGCCGGTCATGCTGTCGGTGGTCGCGATCGTGAAGCGGACCCGCACCTGGTACGAAGCAAGCTCGGCAGGACGATGAACCGCGTTCGCTCGCTTCCCGAGCCCGATCTTCTCCCGGCGCTCGATCCGCGTTTCGCCTACCGGCGTCCCGCCCTCGGCCTTGGCCCCGACGAGCCCGCCCCGCGAATCCTGCTGCTCTACGGGTCGCTGCGCGAGCGCTCCTTTTCCAGGCTGGCCACCGAAGAAGCTGCGCGCCTGTTGCGATTCTTCGGCGCCGAGACTCGCATCTTCGATCCTTCCGATCTCCCGCTGCCCGATCAAATACCTGGCGACGATCATCCGGCGGTCAACGAACTGCGCGAATTGTCGATGTGGTCGGAGGGCCATGTCTGGTGCAGCCCCGAACGCCACGGCCAGATCACCGGACTGATGAAGGCGCAGATTGACCATCTACCGCTTGAGTCGAAGGGCATGCGCCCCACCCAGGGGCGTACCCTCGCCGTGATGCAGGTCTCCGGCGGATCGCAATCGTTCAATGCGGTCAATACGATGCGGTTATTGGGGCGGTGGATGCGGATGTACACTATCCCCAACCAATCCTCGGTCGCGATGGCGTACAAGGAATTCGACGAGGCGGGCCGGATGAGGCCCTCCAGCTATTACGATCGCATCGTCGACGTGATGGAGGAACTGGTCCGCTTCACGATACTGCTGCGCCCGCACGCGGCGCAATTGGTCGATCGCTATTCGGAACGTAAATCCGCCGGCATCACGGTCGATCCTGTCGCCGGTATCTGATCGGCGAACAATGCATTACCGGGTTCGGCCAACTGCGAACCGGCCCGGCCCTCCTACGGCTCCAGAGCGCCGCGTCGCGACTGCTCCGCGCACAGCCCGTCGAGGTAGAAATCGAGGTGCCGATGGGCAAGCGACCGTTCCTCGTCCGATGACAATCCCACCGCCAAGGGACGGGCGAAGCGCGTCAAGCCGAACACGATGTCACGTTCGGACAGATCCTTGCGGAGAGTACCCTGGCGCGCGGCGCGGCCAACCATCGATTTCATCAGCGTAGCCGCCCGGACGCGGAGATCGGGCCAGTCAGGTTTCTCTAGGAGAGGATGGAGAATGTTCACCGCGCCGATGCCGTTATCCAGCGCCATGTGCATATATTGGCGGAGCGCGTCGACACCGTCGGGAACGGCTTCGATCAGCGCCTCTCCGGCAGCGACGCTCTTTTCCAACACGTGACGAGTGGCGGCATGCAACAACGACTGCTGGTCGGGAAAGTGTCTGTAGAGCGTTCCGATACCAACGCCGGCCCGTTCGGCGATGGCGTCTCGTGCCGGCTCGCCGCCAACTTCCAGAACCAACTCGATCGCGACGTCGATCAGTCGCTGGCGGTTCTTTAGCGCGTCAGCCCGCACCGCGAACTCGCAGCCGGTTTTTCGCCGATCTCCTTGACGTATTCATAACCGGAGAATATTCCTCCGTTTGATTGGCCGTCAAGTCCTGGGAGCTAATGATGAGCGAACTCGTCCTCACGACCTATGACTGGGTCCCTGAACTGCCACGCGGTCTGGTCCGCGACCTGAGAGTGCGCTGGGCGCTGGAAGAGGCCGGCTTGGCCTATCGGGTGGAAAGCACCTCGTTTCACGATCGCGGCCCCGACCATTTCGCGGCGCAGCCGTTCGGTCAGGTACCATGGTTGACCGATGGAGACCTGACGATCTTCGAGAGTGGCGCGATCCTGTTGCACCTGGCCGAGAAGAGTGAAGCCCTGATGCCGACGGATCGGTACGGCCGGGCGGAGGTCATGGCCTGGGTCATCGCCGCGCTCAATTCGGTCGATTTGCCGTGCCAGCCATGGGCCTTGTTCCGCTTCATGGGCTTCCCGGGAGAAGCGCCCGAAGCGAAGTTCGTTGAGGAATTCCTGAAAGCCCGACTCGACCGCATGGAGGCGGCCCTGACCTGCCGCGAATGGCTCGTGCGCGACCGCTTCTCGGTGGCGGATCTCCTGATGGCGGATGTCCTGCGACAGGTGGATCGATTCGACGGGCTGGCAAGCCACCCCAATTGCCGCGCGTTCGTCGCCCGCGCCACGGCTCGGCCCGCCTTCGCAAAAGCATATGACGACCAGATGGCCCATTTCGCCGCGGCCGACCCAGCCTGAGGAGACTCCAGTGTACGCCAAGGACGTCCCTACCGGGACCATCTTCTATCACGGCACCAAGGCAGAGCTCGATATCGGCGGCCTCATCACACCGGGCTTCGGAAGCAATTTCGTCGAACGCGGACTGAAACACGTCTATTTCACAGCGACGCTCGACGCGGCCACCTGGGGCGCGGAACTCGCTAAGGGAGAAGCCAGAGGCCGCATTTTCATCGTTGAGCCGACCGGTCCATTCGAGGATGATCCGAACCTCACCGATAAGAAGTTTCCCGGCAACATGACCGCGTCCTACCGCTCGGTCGATCCGCTACGGATCATCGGCGAGGTCGAGGATTGGATCGGCCATTCTCCTGAGCGACTTCAGGAGATGAAGGACAATCTCGCCCGCATGAAGGAGCAGGGCCGCGATACGATCATCGAGGATTAGACTCGGCCCATTTCCTGCAAAGTGTCGCCAAACCGGTCGGCGGTGTAGCTCGATTGCCGGCATGAATCGGCGGCAATGAAAAAGCGGACCCCGCAAGGCCGCCGTTGATACCGATCGCCAGGAAGCGATGGTGGGCGCGACAGGGATTGAACCTGTGACCCCACCCGTGTGAAGGATGGGAACTAGGACAAATACGGACATTCTCGGACAGCTAAGTACATGTAATATATACACTCTTGTTCAGCGCCGTTCACCCCTGTATTTCATACGTGTTTCATACGTTTCATACGTTTGCATCGCGGTGATTGGCATGCCTGACCTGAGCAAGATCGGAAAACGCGAAGAGCTTAAGCCCAACGCGAACAAGGAGCCGCATTGGCAGAGACTCCACGCAGGCTGCTACATCGGCTTCCGCCCGTCCAAGCGCGGGGGCAAAGGCACATGGATCGCTCGAGCCTTCGACGAGGATACGGGGAAATATTCCCGCAAGGCGTTGGGCGACTACGGCGCCCTCACGGGCAACGACGTTTTCACCCAGGCGAAGAAGGATGCCGAAGCCTGGGCTGAGTTGGTGGAAACCGGCGGTACGCCTTCGGAGAAGCTCGAAACCGTCGCGGACGCCTGTCGAGCTTATCTGGAGGAAAAGCCGGGGTCGATCGCGGAAGGGGTGTTTCGACGGCACGTTTACAAAGACCCCATCGCCAAGGTGAAGCTGGACAAGCTTCGTCGGCGGCACACGAAGGAATGGCGAAAGCGCTTGGAGAACGCTCCTGCCCTCGTCGGTCGACGCAAACTCGGGAAGAACGAGACCAAGGAGCGGTCCGCCGCCACCGTCAATCGCGACATGGTTCCACTTCGGGCAGCCCTAGGGAGAGTTCTGCCGCTTGGTGCTCCAAACACCGAAGCAGCATGGCAAGAGGCGCTGAAGCCGGCCAAGGGGGCTGATCGCCGCCGCGACCTCTATCTCGATCGCGACGAGCGCAAGAAGTTGTTGGAAGCCGCCGACCCGGAGGTGCACCCGTTCCTGCGGGGTCTCTGTCTGCTGCCTCTACGCCCCGGTGCTCTCGCAGGTCTGCGGACGGGCGATTTCGACAAGCGGACCCGGACGCTCACGATTGGCAAGGACAAAAACGGAAAGCCGCGGCAGATCATGCTTCCACAAAGCGTGTCCGACTTCCTGGTCGAGCGCATCAAGGGCAAGCTCCCTGCTGCGTATATCTTCTCGCGCGATGACGGGCGCCGCTGGGAGAAGGACGGCTGGAAAGTACCGATCAAGGACGCCGTGACGCGGGCGGGCCTCCCGACTGGAGCGACCGCGTACACTCTTCGGCACTGCGTGCTGACTGACCTTGTTGTCGCCAGGCTTCCCCTGCTCACCGTCGCGCAAATCTCCGACACGAGCGTGCAGATGATCGAACGGCACTACGGCCACCTCGTTGGCGACGAGGCCGTGAGAGCCCTGGACACGTTGGCGATCTAGGTGTCGGACGCTGCGGCCGACAGTCAAGGCCAGACCGGATCAGCGCTTGTTTGCGTCGATGAACTGGCGGAGGCTCTCCATCGGAATCACCGTCGCCGCCCCGACTTTGACGATCGCCACCTGTCCGGTCCTGATGAGCTCATAGAGTTTGGATCGGCTGATGCCGGTGAGCTCGACGGCGACAGGAATGCGAACACTGAGCCGTTCCGACAGCGCCGGCCCTTGCCCCTCCCCCGATTCCAGTCGAGCTCGCGACATCATGACGTTTCCTTGGCCAGAAAGCGGGCAAAACCACGATCGGTGGCGAGAAAGCTGGTGAGCATGAACGGTATGAGGTCGGCGATCGCCTCGCGTTGGCCATAAGCCGCCTCATACGCGTCGGCATAGCGGGTCAGATCGGCCTGGAGTTGCGGCGTCACCTGTATGCTGAGTTTGACCGGTGTGCGGTCCGGAAGCCGCCCGAGCTTGAGATCGGCCATCACCGCGGCTCCTGCCAAGGCTTCAATACGAGATCCTGGTTCACGAGCAGCCTGACCGAAGCGCCGGGTCGCACCGTGATCGTTGGCTGGATCTGCAGGTTACGCGAGGTAATCTGATCCCCTGCCCTCGACACGTTCTGCTCGGCCGACTGACGCAGTGCATCGACCAGATCGCCGCGACCACTGAACTGCAACTCCGCCCCGACTCCAAGCATTGTCGAGAGCACGACGCCCTTGAGGAGGGCCCAGGTGTGGAAGTCCACCTTGTCAGCGAGTCCGGCATAGCCGGAGGGATCGCTCGCCGGCGCATTATCGATCCTGATCGAACTCCCGTCGGGAAAGATGATCCGCTGCCAGATGACCAGCGCCCGGCGCTGCCCGAAAGCCACCACCGAATCGTACTTGCCGATCAGGCGCGCGCCTTGCGGTACGAGCAGGATCGAGCCCGTCGCGCTGTCGAACACGCGCTGCGTGACCTGCGCCGTGACCATTCCCGGCAGATCGGAGCGCAGCCCCGTGCTCAGACTGGCCGTGATCAGGCTTCCCGCCGAGAGCGTGTACGGAGACGGCGCGGGCGCGATCCGGTTCGGGTTGACCTCGACGTCCTTTGTCGCGCTCGAGGCAAAGTCGATCTTGCGTTGCTGGTCGTTGGGATCGTTCGCGGGATCGAGCGGCAATTTTGCAGCCGCCTCGCCCGGCGCTGACGATGGTACCGGTGTCGCCGCTCCGGCAGACGTGCCGGCAGGGCGAGTCGACGACTGGACCATCAATCCCGACGCGCGCGCGGCCGCCAACGCCTCCAGCCGCCGCTGCCGCGCCTCGGCAGCAGCCTGTGCCTTGTCGATGCCGGAAGGCGGCACCGGTTGCCCGGTTGGGACGGTCGCGGGCTGGCGCTGGCGATCGAGGATCGGTCGTCCCAGATCGCCCGGCAGCGGTGGGCCCAGCTTCGGGGTGTCGCCATAGCTCGCCGGGAGCGCGCTCAGCGTGTCGCTCGGCGGCTTGACGCCGGGCTGCTGGTCGTCGGGATTGGCAGCGAGATGGAGCGCATGGGGTTCGAACGCGAACCACGATGTCACCGCCACGCCCCCAGCCGCAACCGCGGCAAGCGACACGATGACCCCGCGGCGGAAGCGAATTGCGCGGGCCGGCCGAGCGCGCAGGACAAGCGATTCGGGATCGAGCTTCTCCGGGATCGGCGCCGGCGCGTCGTCGTTCATCAGCGGCTCGGTCATGCCGCCCTCCCGCGCCGCGCCGTTCCGCGAACGATCCGCACGATCTGCTGGTGCTTGGTGCCGAGCCGCATCTCGGCGACGTCGAAGAGCCGGTCGACGACATAATAGCGACCGCGCAGGCGGAAGTTGACGAGCTCGGCCGCGCCCTTGGCGCCGATCACGAACAGCGGTGGTGCGTCGGTCGCGCCGAGCCCGGCGGGCAGTTCGATATAGGTCTGCTTGCCATCGTCGAAGGCGCGCAAGGGACGCCAGGCGACCTTGTCGCCCGATATCGCGTAATCGAAATGCAGCTGGTCGATGTCGAGCCCCGCGGCGACCGGCACCGCGGCGGCGGTGGCATCGGCGGCGCGCTTCAGCGCCAGCATGCTGTCCTGCGGATAGGTCCAGGACAGCGCAGACATTGCCGGCCCAGCGGTGCTGGTCAGCGTCAGATGGTAGGTTCGCCGGTCGGTGGTGATGATGAGGTTGGTGGCGAGACCAGGGCCGATGGGTTTCACCAGAACGTGCGCGCGCTTGTCGGCACCGCTGCCGCTGGTCGTGTCCCCGATCACCCAGCGTGCGGTATCCCCCGCCGCGACCGAGCCGAGCGTCTCGCCTGGCTGCAGCAGGATGTCGGTCACCGCTTCGGGAGCGGTCAGCACATGGTAAATCTGGCCGTCGACGAACGGCAGCACCGCGCTCGCGGCGATGAAGGTGTTGGCGGCGGGCTCAACCGTGCTTGCCGCGTTGGCGGCGGCAACAGCCCGGGCCGCAATTGGACGCGCAGGAACTCGCTTTGCCGGCGAGGCGGACGCGCTCGACGCGATCGCGAGAGCGAGCAATGGCAAGGAGCGAAGGCTGGTCATTTCTGGGTCTCCGGGAGGGCGGGCGCCGGGCGCGCGCCGGAGGTGGGATCGAGCGGCGAACCCGAAGGCACGGTCGGGTCGACGGCAGGGACCGCGGGCGCACTCGCCGGCGGGGACGGCGCAGCACTTGGCGGCTCGAGCTCGCGACTCCAGTCGATCGCATCGACATAAACCCCGAGCGGGTTCTTGCGGATCGTGTCGGCATCGACGGGCGGGATCAGCTTGATGCTGAGGATTCCGGTCCAATGGCTCGTGCCGGTCTGCGCGCCTCGGTCGTAGGCAGTCTCGATCCACTTGATCTGGAACGACTGGTCGGACGCACGAACGACGCTCGTGACCTGTACCGAGACGGTCTTGTCACCCAGGGCACCGAACGGGTTGGCGCTGCGCGCATAGTCGCCGAGCGCAATCGCACCGCGTTTGGTCACGAAGTCGTAGGCGGTGAGCCAGTTGCGGCGCATCAGCACCGGGTCGAGCGACACCGAGCGGACGTTCTCGACGAACCTGGCGAGATGCCACGCTACCTGAGGATCGGTCGGCCGATAGCTCGCCTCGACTTCGGTGACCGCGCGCGCCTCGCCCAGACGGTCGACCTCGACGACATAGGGTGTGACGCGGCTCTGGAGCGATTGCCAGACGACCGCGCCCGACATTGCCGTGGTGAGCCCGAGCGCACCGAACGCCATCAGTCGCCAGTTGCGCGCCTGGACGCGGGCCGAACCGATCCGCTCATCCCAGAGTTGGCCGGCGCGTTGGAAGGGAGTCGCGGGCTCGGGCGTCCGCCCATAGCGCTGGACGGCACGTTTGAAGATCATCGGGTCAATCCTCCTTCTCTGAAATGTCGGGGTTGGCGGCAGCGCTGGCGGAATCGCCTTCCTTCAAGGTGTGGGCGACGATCTGGCGCTGGTGGCGGGCTTCGGATTCGCGGCGCAGCGCCTGCGCCCAGCCCGGCGCCCCACCCTCGCCGCTAGTCGCTTTGGCAGCCTTGGCCTCGGTGCGATTGGTCAGCGCGTCGAACGCCGCCTGGCGGCCCGAGGCGGCCGCCTCGCCGATGCCGAACGATCCGGCTGCCTCGGCCGCCCTCGCGCGCATTGCACCGGCACCGGCCTGGGCGATTCCGGAAAGCCCGGCGCCGACACTCTTCGACTGAGCGCCTTCTTGGCCGAGTTTGTAGGCAGTGGAGGCCGCCGACCCCATTGACGTGCCCGCGCGGACGGCACCGAGTGCCGCGCTACCCGCAGCGCCCGCGCCCGCCGCGACCGCGCCGCCGCCGACCGCGATGACGCCAGCTGCGCCCAAGGTCGTGCCGACCGCGGCACCCGCGCCGAGCTGCGGCGCGCCGGAAACCAGACCGGCCGCGACCCCTGGGCCGAAAATGCCGAGCCCGAAAATGGTGAGGGCCGCAAGAACGAGAGTCAGCGCCTTGACGATGTCCGGCGTGTTGGCGTCGAGCGAGGTGGCGTATTGCTGGAAAAAGTTCGAACCGATGCCGATGATAACGGCGAGCACCATGATCTTGATGCCCGAGCTGACGACGTTGCCGAGCACGCGCTCTGCCAAAAAGCTCGTGCGGTTCCACAGCGCGAACGGCACGAGCACGAATCCCGCGAGTGTCGTGAGTTTGAACTCGATGATCGTCACGAAGACCTGGATCGCGAGAATGAAAAAGGCGAGGACAACCAGCAGCCAGGCGATCAGCAGGATCAGGATCGTGCCGACGTTGGTGAAGAAGGCAACCGGACCGGTTAAGCCGTTGATCTGCTGGAGGAGCGGCCAGGCCGCTTCCCAACCGGCTTCGGCCAGCGTTCCGGGTTTCAGAAGATCGCCAGCGCTGATGGTACCGCCGCTGGCGGTGACGCCGGCTGCAGCGAATGACCTGAAGATGATCCCGGCCAGGGTCGAGAAGCTGCCGATGATGTAGGCGAAGGCGCCGACATAGAGGATTTTCTTGATGAAGCGCCCCATCACATCGGCTTCGCCGCCGAGCGCCCAGAATAGGCCCGCGAGCGTCACATCGATGCCGATCAGCGTGGCGGCAAGGAAATGGACGTCACCCCCCAACAAGCCGAACCCGTTGTCGATATATTGGGTGAACCCGGCCATGAACCGGTCGATGACGCTCAGGTCGTCCATACGCATTGTCCTGCTGCATTGGAGCCCCACGAGACGCGCGACGGGGGAGCGGTGCCGCGCGCCTCGCGGGGTGTGACGGCGGGCGGGGGCGCACCCGCCGTCACCATCGGCGTGGGGGTGGCCCTATCGGGGGGTGTAGGCCTTGCCGTTGCCGATGAACTTTTGCGCCGCCGCCCGTCCTTCCGCCTCAGCCTGGGCGCGGGTTGCAGCTTCGAGCGATTGAGCCCGATATTGCGCGGCCATCAGCTGCGAGATTTCGAGTTGCTGCTTGGCGACCAGCGCGAGCAGCTGGTTGGTCGCCTGGCTCGCCTGAAGCTGACCCTGCGCCGACTGGCTGCGCGCGGTGATCGCGGCCAGCGTGCTGGTATCGCTGGCGATGCTGCCGACGACGCTGGCCTGGACATTCACCGTGTTGGTGTAGGCGGCCATTGCCGCGTCGTAGCGCGACCTGGCGGCCGCCAGGCTCTGGTCGGTGGTGAGCACCGAGGTCAGGCCTTGCGGGTACAGCTGGCTGAACTGGGTCCCGGCGGTATCGATCCTGAAACTGATGCCGCGCGCCTGATCCATCAGCTGCTGGACCCGGTTGATCGTCTGGGTCAGCGCCTGCGCTTCGGGAAAGTCGAGCCGCATCAGGTTTTTCGCCTGATTGGTCAGCATCGTCGCCTGGTTCTGGAGTTGCTGAATCTGATTGTTGATCTGCTGCAGCTCACGCGCCGCCGTCAGCAGGTTCTGCGAGTAGTTGGTCGGGTCGAACACCGTGATCTGTGCGGCCGCCGGCGCCGCGGTGAGGACCGTGCCCCCGACAAGCAGCAGCACCGCCGGAGCGGCCATAGTGGTGAGATAACGAGCAATTCGCCGAGACATGGGAGATCCTTTCTGTTGGAGGGTCAGCGAAGGGAGGCGAGGAGCGGGACGGCCCAGTCGAGGCCCGCCGATGCGAGGAACCGCGCGGCGAAATCGTCGCCGCCCTCGGCTAGGAGCTTGTCGATGCGCTGCTGGCTCGCAGGATCGGAGGCGCCGCACACGGCGAGCGCGATGGGCCCGAGGCCGAGCTCGAACAGCCGGTTACCGCGCGCCGATTGCAGGTAATAATCCCGCTTGGGCGTGGCGCGGGCGACCAGCTCGATCTGACGGTCGTTCAGCCCGAACCGCTCATAGGCGGCCCTGCCCTGCGGCTCGATCGCGCGCTCGTTGGGCAACAGGATGCGCTGGGGGCAACTCTCGATGATCGCAGGCGCGATCGCGCTGTCAGCGATGTCGGCTAGGCTCTGCGTCGCGAACAGCACCGCGACATTCTTTTTGCGGAGCGTCTTCAGCCATTCGTGGATGCGCGCAGCGAACAAAGGATGGTCGAGGAAGATCCAGGCTTCGTCGAGGATGAGCAACGTCGGCCGGCCGTCGAACCGCTCCTCCAATCGGTGGAAGAGATAGGTGAGCACGGGTGCCACCACACCGGCTTCGGCCATCAGCGCTTCGGTCTCGAAACATTCGACCGACGACAGCGACAGCTGCTGTTCAGCGGCGTCGAGCAGCCGGCCATAGGGACCTTCGAGCGTATACGCGGCGAGCGCCAGCCGGAGTGCCCCCGACTGGAGCAGCAGCGCGAGCCCGGTGAGCGTGCGCTCCTCGACCGGGGCCGTTGCGAGGCTACCGAGCGCCGACCAGATCGCATCCTTGACCTCGGGCGTCACACCGACCTTCTCGTGAGTGAGCAAGGCGGCAATCCACTCAGCCGCCCAACTGCGCTCGTCGATCCGGTCGATCCCGGCGAGCGGTTGGAAGGCCAGCCCTTCCCCGTCTCCACCGCCAAGTCCGAGCGCGTGATGCCTGCCGCCCATGGCCAGCACCGCAGCGCGCGCCGAATAGCCTTTGTCGAAGATATAGATTTGCGCGCCAGGATAGCGGCGGAACTGAAGCGCGATCAGCGCGAGCAGCACTGACTTGCCGGCGCCCGTCGGCCCGACCGCGAGCATGTGCCCGACGTCGCCGACATGGGTGGAGAGCCGGAACGGCGTCGATCCCGAAGTCTGCGCCATCAAGAGCGGCGGTCCGCCAAGATGCTTGTTGTGCGTCGGTCCCGCCCAGATCGCCGAGAGCGGCATCAGATGCGCGAGGTTGAGGGTATGGACGATCGGCTGGCGGACATTGGCGTAGACATGGCCCGGGAGCGAGGAGAGCCACGCCTCGACCGCGTTCACGCCTTCGCGCACGCAGGTGAAGCCCAGGCCATTGACGATGCGCTCGACCGAACGGACCTTCGCCTCGACCCGGGCGCGATCCACGTCGCTCACCGTGATCGTCGTGGTGAGATAGCCGAACGCGACATAGTCGGCGCCCAGCGCCTGCAGCGCCTGGTCGGCGTCCACCACCTTGTTGTCGGCGTCGCTGTCGAGCAGCTGCGCCGGCTGGTTGTACATTACCTCGCGCACCATCGCCGAGATCGACTTGCGCTTGTTGAACCATTGCCGGCGAATGCGGGTCAGGGTCTTGGTCGCATCGGTCCGGTCGAGCGCGATGAACCGCGTCGTCCAGCGATAGCTAAAGTCGGTCGCGTTGAGCGCGTCGAGGATGCCGGGCCGGCTCATATTGGGGAGCCCGAGCACGGTGACTGTACGCAGATGCATCTGCCCGAGCCGCGGCTCGAGCCCGCCGGTGAGCGGCGAGTCGACGAGCAGCGCGTCGAGATACATGGGTGTCTCGGGAACCACGACCGGATGGCGGCGTGGTGAGACGCACCCGTGCAGATAGGTGAGCGTCTCGCCAGAGTTGAGCGCCCGGACCTCGGGCATGAACCCGGCAAACAGGTCGAGCACCCGGTCGCACTCGGCGACGAATCCGGCAAGTGCCGCGCGCCAGTCGCGCGCCATGGGCGTTTCTGTCTCGACGAGCTTGCGCCCTGCCGCCTCGCTCGCATCGGCCGGCGGCAGGAAAACAAGCGTCAGATAGTAATGGCTCTCGTAATGCGCGCCCTCGGCTTCGAAGGCGGCGCGACGTTCCTCGTCGACAAGCGCCGAGACCGGATCCGGAAAATCGCTGGCCGGATAGTCGAGCGCCTCGACGCGCTCGGCCTCGAAGAACAGCGCCCAGCCGGTGCCGAAACGCTTGAGCACATTGTTGGCGCGGGCACACGCACCGACCAGTCCGGCTTCGGTCGCGCTCTCCAGATCGGGGCCGCGAAAGCGCAGCGTGCGCTGGAAGCTGCCGTCCTTGTTGAGGACGACCCCCGGCGCGACGAGCGCCGCCCAGGGCAGATGATCGGCGAGGCGATCGGCGCGATGCCGATATTCGCGCAAGTTCAGCATGCGAAATGACTCCGCTGGCGAAGGTGGCGCAGGAGGACGGGGGCAAAGTCCGGGTCGCGGCGCGCTGCGGCGACCGCGACTGAATGCCCGATCGCCCAGAGGATCAGGCCGGCGAGCCATTGCTGCAGCCCGAGACCGACCGCGGCGGCGATCGTGCCATTGACGATCGCCAGCCCACGCGGGGCGCCCCCCAACAGGATCGGCGATCTCAGGCTCCCGTGGATGGGCGCCTCGAATCCGTCGATATGATGACTGCCGGTGACGAGCATCAGACGAGCGCCCCGCCGCCGAAGCTGAAGAACGAGAGGAAGAAGGACGAGGCCGCGAACGCGATCGAGAGGCCGAACACGATCTGGATCAGCCGCCGGAAACCGCCTGCGGTCTCACCGAAGGCGAGCGTCAAGCCCGTCGTAATGATCACCATCACCGCGATGATCTTGGCGACCGGCCCCTGCACCGATTCCAGCACCTGCTGGAGCGGTTGCTCCCAGGGCATGCCGGAGCCGCTGGCGTAAGCCGGCGTCGCCATGCCGATGCCGATGCCGAGCGAGATACTGGAAAGGGTGAGCCGGAGACGCCGGCACGCGCGGAACAGAATCATGGTCAGTCTCCTTCTGGGGGTGCAGGTGGTTGGGAGAGGTCGATCACGGCGTAGCCGCCGTCCGGATCGAGCCCGGCGACGCGGGCGATCGTCTCGACGCGGCGCGAGGCGCCGCGCCCGGCGATGAACACCACCATGTCGATCGCCTCGGCGATCAGCCGGCGCGGCACCGTGACCACGGCTTCCTGGATGAGTTGCTCGATCCGCAGCAGCGCCGAGCGCGCGCTGTTGGCGTGGACCGTCGCGATTCCGCCCGGATGCCCGGTGTTCCAGGCCTTGAGCATGTCGAGCGCCTCGGGGCCGCGCACCTCGCCGACGATGATGCGATCGGGGCGGAGACGAAGCGTCGAGCGGACGAGATCGGCCATCGTCACGCTACCGGGCCGCGTGCGGAGGGCGACCGTGTCGGCGGCGGGCGACTGCAGCTCGCGTGTGTCCTCGATGATCAAGAGCCGCTCGTCGAGATGCGCCATCTCGGCGAGGAGCGCATTGGCGAGCGTGGTTTTGCCAGAGCTCGTGCCGCCGACGACGAGGATGTTGCGACGATCGACGACCGCGAGCGACAGCAATCGCGCGGTGTCCGCCGACATGATCCCGTCGGCGACATAGTCCATCAGCGTGTAGAGCCGCGTCGCCGGCTTGCGTATCGAGAAGCACGGTGCAAGCGCGACCGGCGGCAACACGCCTTCAAACCGCTCGCCCGCGCCCGACCCGTGCGGCGGGAGTTCGGCCGAAACGATCGGTGCATTTGCGTGAACGTCGGTGCGCGCGTGGCTCGCGACGAGGCGGACGATCCGCTCGACCTGCGCCGGCTCGTAGCGCACGCCGGTGTCGCTTCGTCCCTCGCCAAGTCGGTCGAGGCGGAGCGCGCCGTCGGGATTGACCATCACTTCGAGCACACGCGGATCGCCGAGCGCGGCGGCGATCGCCGGCCCCATCGCGGTGCGCAGCATGGCACGGCGGCGCGCGACCGAAACGGTGTCGACGCCGACAGGTTCGGGAGGAGCGTCGGTCATCGCTCAGATCCCGGGAAAAAGGTCGTGATGATCGGCCTCGTTGAGACCGTAACCGCGCGTGGCGACACCGCGCGCGAGTTCCATCGCGCGCTGGTCGGCGGCGCCGTCGTCGTCGACCTCGTCGAACAGTGGCAAGGGCTCCTGGACGAGCACGTGCGACGGTACGTCTTCGCCAAGCCCGGGATGACGCTGCTGCTCGAGCCCGCCATCGGCACCCTCGCCTTCGTCCTCGGCAGGCGCGGCAAGACGCGCGTCCGACGTGCGGGCGTCGGCGTTCCAGTCACAGGGCCGATCGGCCGGGCAATCGGCATAGGGCCCCTGCCCCAGCACCGGCGCGGGGCAGACGCGCGCCGTGAAGTTGCGGTCCTCGTAATAGCGCAGCTTGTGAGCCCGGATCGGCGCCAGCCCCGAGATCAGCACCAGCTCGTCGGTCGGAGGCAGCTGCATGACCTCGCCGGGCGTCAGCAGCGCCCGGGCAGTTTCCTGACGGCTGACCATGACATGCGCGAGCCAGGGTGCGAGCCGGTGCCCGGCATAGTTGCGCATCGCGCGCTGCTCGGTCGCGGTGCCAAGCGCATCCGAGATGCGCTTCGCCGTGCGCTCGTCATTGGTCGCGAACGCGACGCGAACGTGACAATTGTCGAGGATCGAATTGTGCTCGCCATAAGCCTTCTCGATCTGGTTGAGGCTTTGGGCGATGAGGACGGCGCGGACGCCGTAGCCCGCCATGAAGGCCAGGCTGGTCTCGAAGAAATCCAGCCGCCCGAGCGCCGGGAATTCATCGAGCATGAGGAGCAGCTGATGGCGGCGCGCGCTGCCGGCGCCGTCGAGCCGCTCGGTCAGGCGCCGGCCGATCTGATTGAGTACGAGCCGCACGAGTGGTTTGGTCCGGCTGATGTCGGAGGGCGGGATGACGAGGTAGAGCGAGAGCGGCCGGACGGCCTCGATAATGTCCGCGATCCGCCAGTCGCAGGCCGAGGTGACCGCAGCGACGGTCGGGTCGCGATACAATCCCAGGAAGGACATTGCGGTCGACAGGACGCCGGAGCGTTCGTTCTCGCTCTTGTTGAGCAGCTCGCGGGCGGCCGAGGCGACGACGGGATGGACACGCGGCGCGTCCTCAGTGCCGAGATGGTTGGTCTCCATCATCCGCTTGAGCGTCGCGACGAAACTGCGGCGCGGGTCCGAGAGGAACGTCGCGACGCGCGCGAGCGTCTTGTCCTCTTCCGCGTACAGAACGTGAAGGATCGCCCCTACGAGAAGGGAATGGCTGGTTTTTTCCCAATGATTCCGTCGCTCGAGCGCGCCTTCGGGATCGACCAGAATATCGGCGATATTCTGCACGTCGCGGACTTCATCAGCGCCACGGCGAACCTCCAGCAGCGGATTGTAGCGCGCCGACCGCTCATCGGTCGGATTGAAGAGCAGGCAATGCGAAAAGCGCGATCGCCATCCTGCGGTGAGGGTCCAGTTTTCGCCCTTGATATCATGGACGATCGCGGAGCCAGTCCAGCTGAGCAGCGTTGGGACGACGAGGCCGACGCCCTTGCCCGAGCGCGTGGGCGCGAATGCCATAACGTGCTCGGGCCCTGCGTGCCGCAGATAGCGCCCGTCGAGCTGGCCGAGCAAAATGCCGCGATCGGCGTACAGCCCGGCGCGTTCCATTTCGCGCGCCGATGCCCAGCGGGCCGAGCCATAGGTCGTGACGTTGTTTCGTTGCCGTGCGCGCCACAGCGATCCCGAGACC
The DNA here is from genome assembly GCF_001598455.1 of Sphingomonas pruni NBRC 15498. Taxonomy (GTDB): domain Bacteria; phylum Pseudomonadota; class Alphaproteobacteria; order Sphingomonadales; family Sphingomonadaceae; genus Sphingomonas; species Sphingomonas pruni. The sequence goes on along the minus strand of NZ_BCYZ01000010.1, from coordinate 19,790 downwards.
GCCGCGCCGCACCCGACGAAACCCGATGCACCGGCGATCAGCCCGGCCTTGTCGAAAACCTGCGGCGCATAGGCGTCGTAGGAATACCACCAGCCGAACAGCGCCCAGGGGTGATAGACCGGGAGGCGTCCGACGGAGAACCAGGGTGTGCCGAGCTCGGGTTGGTATGCCAGCATCGCGGCCGCCCATTGTGTCGCGATCCACACGCCGGCGATCACGATCGCGAAGACGAGCACGATCTGCCCGATCAGCAATTTGGTGGGTGTCACGAGGTCGCTCCTGCCGGTCGATCCGGCGGGGCAAAAAATCCCCCATGCCCGCGAAAAACGGGAGAGCGCGGCGCGGCGTCACGCGGCGCTATTCAGCTCCCGCGACGCGCGATATCCTGAGAATCCGTCCGCGACCGCGAAAGCCTGGAGCCCGTCCGAATGCCCTATGATGCGAAAGTGATCGAGGTGATGATCGCATCGCCCGGCGACGTGAGCGCGGAGCGTGACATCGTTCGTGACGTCATTGCCGAGTGGAACGCGGTTCACGCGCGCGACAAGCAAGTCGTGCTGTTGCCGATCGGCTGGGACACGCATGCGTCGCCGGAACTGGACGGCCGGCCTCAGCAAATGATCAACGATCGCGTGCTCGCACATGCCGACGTCGTCGTCGGAATCTTCTGGACGCGGCTCGGTACGCCGACCGGCAAGGCGAGCAGCGGCACGGTGGAAGAGGTTCAGGAACACCATCAGACGGGAAAACCCGTGATGCTCTATTTCTCCGATGCGCCCGTCAGCCCCGGCAGCGTCGACCCGAACCAATATGCTGCCGTGAAGGAGTTTCGCAGCTGGGCGCAAGCCAAGGGGCTCGTCGCCTCTTATGCGAGCGTTGCCGCGTTCAAGGACGACTTTCGCCGCCATCTTCAGCAGATGCTCCAGAACAATGGCTATATCCGCGGTCACACCGAGATCGATCTTGTCCAGTTCTTCGAGGACGGCCTGCGCGACGCGCCGATCGCGCTGAGCGAACATGGCGACACGTTGCTGCGCGCTGCCGCCGGCGGCGATGGCATCGTCATCATCAGCCGAAGCCTCGACAGCCAGTCGGTCCAGACCAGCGGATTTGCGTATGGCAGGGGCGAGACGAATCGCGACCTCGCGCGGTGGATGGCAGCGGTCGAGAACCTCGAACAACAAGGGCTGATCAGGGAGGAAAGCACCGACTTCTACGAGGTCACCGACGCTGGTTACAATTATGTCGAAGCCGGAAAGCCGGCCTAGCGCCACCGCTACCCACGGCGCCGCGAGACGACCGCCCTTTCAATCGTTGCCACTTGGCGGGAAGTCCCTGCCCTGCCGCTCCGCTATCTCGCGCAGGAATGCCCGATGCGCCTTGTCACCAATCGCGCGGGCATTCTCCGTTACCGGCGGTAGGTTCGCGGCGGTGATCAACTGATGGCGAACCAACCGGGACATCGCCTCCCATAGGAGGTCGCCATTGCCGTTGAGCCGGAGCAAGGCGCGATCGATGCGCGTCAACCGCGCCAGGACTGTTTCGCTGGCATCGGCCGAGCCCCTTCGTTCGAGCCATGCCTCGAGCGCCTCGACGAGGATTTCGGAGCGGGCGCGGCCGGAGTTGCGCGCGATCGTTTCCAATCGACGCGACAAATTCTCGGGAAGGAACAACTGGTGTCGTTTCTTGAAGGTCTTCATCGCGGACTCCGGAAGCGAGTCGGTGTCGCGCGCCCGCGTTGGCGGTTGAACCGCGTGTAGCGGGCACCAGCGGTGCGCTGAGGATCAGGAAATGCTCGGCCCGGCTCGGTCGCGACCCAAGGTCCAGCTCACGCCGTTCGGCCGGACGATCCCGCTGACGGGTTTCCCGATCTGCCGGTCCAGCACGTCGCGCCAGGGCAGCAGCGTGAAGTCGTGGGCGCGCTCGATGAGCGCATAGCGGTTGCCACCGCTCTGGACGTCGCGGGTCAGGCGGCCAGCAATGCGATCGCCCGTCACCGCCTCGCGATAATCGAGGCCGAGTTCGGTCGACAGGCCCGTCGCAAGTGCCGACAGCTCGCGCGTGCGCAGGCGCTGGATGAGGTCGGGGCGATAGGACGCCGTCTGACCGTGCGCCTCCGCCAGATCTTGCTCTATCAACCATTGCCGCCGCCGGTCGAGTGCGGTGCGCCAATCCTCCCCGAACCCGTAACCGGCGCTCTCTGTCATGCGTTCGCCGACAAGCTCGCGGTCGAGCAGCGTTGGCCCATCGTGCGTGACGAGGCGGGCTAACGGTTCGCGCGACAAATGCTCGACGACGACCGGGGCATCCTGGATGCGGCGTCGTTCTGCCGCCTCGACTTCACGGATGTGATCGGTCGAGATCCGCCATGTGCCATCGGTCTCGCGCTCCACGGCGGCACCTGCCCGGCGCAATGCCTCGAGCCGCCGGATATGGCTTTGCGCAAAGTCTTCGGACGCGTCGGGATCGTGGGCGAGATGCAGATCGACGCTGTACCTGCCGCCATGGGCTGCCGCCACCTGGGCGACTGTGCGGTCGACCGCCTTCACCTCGATCTCGCGCGGCGAGAGCCGAAGGACCGCGCCGACGATCAAATGGTCGCGGTTCTCGCCGATATCGACATGATGGGTATACCCGTCGATCCCGTCGATCAGCGCGAAACGGCGATCGTGAAACTCGTCGCTCGCGCCGAAGCGGATCAGGCGACCTACCACGGCCGCACGCAGACCGTCCTCGCTGTCCAGGGCATAGAGTTCCGGCGGGCGCGCGATTGCCGCACGCTGCATCTCGTGATGCATGGTGCGGATGATGTCGCCGCGGCGCCCCATCTCGGTGAGGCGCGCGCCCGCATTATCGTCGAGCCGCCAGGTCAGGGGCTCTTCCCGCTTCGCCAGGCCCAGCGACTCCAGCGCGCGCGCCCGACCGACGAGCATTTGGTGGAACGCGGGGTCTTCGTCGCCGAACCGGAGATCGACGAGGCCTGCCGACGCCCGGCCAAGCAGCGCGCGATCCAGGCGCGTGAAACGATCGGCATCGACTTCGCGCGCAAGCTGGTCGGCGACGTCGCGCTCGGTCTGCGGCCCGAGCGCGCGCGTCATGATTTCCGATGCGCGATGCCGAATGCCATGCGCGATATAATCGCCCGCGATGTTGAGCGTCCTGCCGTCCTCGCACCGCCCGCGGATCACGATATGGGTGTGAGGATGACCGGTGTCGTGATGGTCGACGGCGACCCAGTCGAGCGTCGTGCCAAGATCGCGTTCCATTGCCGCCATGAGGTCGCGCGTGAAGGGGCGCAGATCCGCGAACTCCTTGCCGTCCTCGGGTGAAACGATCAGCCGGAACTGGTGACGGTCTCCACTTTGGCGATCGACGAATGTCTCGCCATCCACATCATCGCTGAACGTCGAATAGAGTCGCCCTCCCGCGCCGTCACGCGCGACGCCGTCGCGCTCGATATAGCGCAAATGCGCGGTAACCTTGGCGAGCTTGCCGCCCAGTTTTACGACCCGGACCTTCACCGCCACCCGGCGCGCCCGGACGTTGAGCCCCAGGCCGCGATCGAATGACCAGCCGTTATCCCGCGGCAGCGCCGCTGCCACCCGCGCGCCGCGGCCTCGCTGGTTGAACCGTCCGCTGCTCGGCGCTTTCGCATAGCGGGGCGTACCGCTAGCGGCGCGGCGCACGCGAACGACAAGCACGGCGCGTAGCCGGGGCGCCCGGCCGCGCGGGCGCATCCGGCCCAGTCTCGGCTCGAAATCGTCGTCCTCACTGTCCATCGGTGAAGATATGGAGAGGTTCACCGAGGCGCTAAAGTATCTCGCGCAGGAACTGCGGAAATCCGCCATTTTCGACGGACATCCGGCGTGACAGTCTCTCCGCGACCGTCATCGGAGACAAACAGGCTCCAGGAAAAAGGATGTGCAGACAAAGCGTTAGCGTCACGCATGCGACGAGCCGTGACGCGGTTTATCTTGCCTTCAACCCCCTGCCTTCAACCCTTTCCCTCCCCCAATCACCGCTCCTTACAGCTCACCCCGCCAGCCAAAGAAGAAGCCGGGATGCGATGCCCTGCGACACAACATCCCGGCTGCAGTCGAAACGCGCGATCACCGCAGCCGATCATAGGCAATCCGCGCTGCCTTTCGGCTGCGAAACGCGCGCTTTCCCATCATGCCGTGCGCCATTTCGTCGCCGTCCACGATGACCACTGCGACCAGCCAGCGTCCGTCCAGCCGGCCCAGGATTGCGATCCGATCGAGCTCGAAATCGTCTTCGACGTCGGCTGAATAGGCCCCCAGCCAGCGCTCTTCGACGCGCGCATCCCAGCAGAAATCGCACTCCTCCGCTGCGATAAACCGGTCCGCCAATGCTTCCGCCGCACCCCGCCCGAATTCAAGTTCGAGACCCGCGATCAGTGCGCCCATCACGCGATCCGACGCCGCCGAAATCGGTTGAATCATGGTCATGACAATCTCCATCGCTTGCGTCTTCATCCTCGAAGACACCTCAGTCGACGGCGGTCGGCGGCGCGGCTGTCAGGGCCGCCGGAGCGAAGCGGAGGCGCCGCGAAGCGGACGTGGGGGGAACCGATTTGCGCAGCAAATTGGGGGGCACCCACGGGCCTTGATAGCCGCGCCGCCGGCCGCCATGCTCGGACGACCACGAGTAACGTCCCTCCCCGTTGGCCCCGGAGCGTTCACCGCACATGACCAGATCGACCAGCCGTGCGCGCAAAGCCTTGCCGATGGGAGCCCTCGTCCCCGTCGTGGTGGCGGGCGGCGCGCTCGGCTGGTGGGCATCGAGCGGTGCTGGATCGACGGCGGGGGCAGGCGGAAGCCCGGTGCACTATGCCGACAGCGCGACCCATTGCCGCGTCGTCGATGGCGACACGCTCCACTGCGACGGCGGCCGTATCCGGCTGCTCGGGATCGACGCACCGGAGCTTCCCGGCCATTGCGCTGAAGGGCGCGACTGCGCGCCCGGCGACCCTTATCAATCGAGCCGCAGCCTCGGCGACGCGATGGGCGACGGTGGGTCGCTCCCCGAAGCAATCGTCGGCACCGATCGCTACGGCCGCACGCTTGCGATGGTGAAAGGCGCGAAGGGCGACCTGTCCTGCTGGCAACTTGCGCACGGGCAAGCGATCTACAAGCCGCGCTGGGACAATGACGGGCTCGTCGCGGCGACCTGCCCGGACCTCGCCCGTTGATCCAACGAAGAGCCCCGGCGCCGAAGCGCCGGGGCGGGTCACCGATCAGTCGGCCGGGTTCCAGATCACCGCGAACCGGTCTTCGGGGCCGCCGGCCGCCTGGCCGAGATTGGCGTAGAGGCGTCGGGGTCCGAACTCGGGCGCCGCGAGGCTCAGCGACACATAATCGCGGCCCGAGGTCTCCGACTTGCGCAGCCAGCCCGCGCCGATTTCGACGCCGTCGGACAGCACCCGATAGTCGGGCTGCTGCTCAGTGGACTTGCTGCGATTGGTGACGATCGCGATGTCGGCGCTGATGCTGAGGGTCTTGAGCTGGCCCTTGAACGAACCGTCTTCGCTCTTGGTCACATATCCGATGGCAGGCATGGTCTTCACTCCTTCATGCGGCCGGGACCATTCCCGGCGACACGCAGACCAGCTGGCCGGGACAAGGCGGCGCCGAACCGAAGGCCGAAGCGATGAGCGGAGGACCGGAGCGACCCGGCTATTTTGCCGCGCGAGGAAGGCGCTGAAAGCGCCTGGGGAAAATAGTCGGGCGCGATGGTTTCGGGCGGCGCCGACCGGCCATAGGTCGTCAGCGTTCGCCACCGGGATATGGTCCTGCCCGCGTCGAAGTAGACCGAGCGGCCCTGTTCGACGGGATCCGTCTGACGGGAGCGTGGGCGTCAAGATCGAGCCAGACTGGCCGCAACATTCGCGCTGTCGCGGCGCCTTTCGCTTGGCACCGGCGCGCAACCGACTATCTCGGCAGCATGACCGATGTCGAAGGATATCGCCGGCGGGCCGACGAGGCCGAACGCTGGGCGCGCGAGTGTCGCGAGAAGATCGGGTACAAACCCCAGTCGCGCGCCAGCTACGAAATGCTGCACGACCGGGACGGCGCGCGGCAAGCGGCCGAAATCTGATCCCTCCCCTATTGGGTAACGGGCGACGGCGCTGCCGCCGCCCGCCCCGCGATCAGGCTGCCAGCCGCTCGGGTTCCGGCGCGACCTCGGGCACCACGTCATCGACGCGCTCGACCATTGGTTCCTCCGCCGCCGCCTTGGCTGCGGCGACCTTCGCATTGGCCGCGACCGTCGCCACGCCGCCGCGCTCGGTATAGGCGGCGGGCGGGAAGCGCATCCAGCGCGGCACCCAGCCGGTGACCTGCGCGCGCCCGTCCGCGCCCGCCAGATGATCGGTCACGATCTTCTTCAAGGTCGCGCCCTTCTCCTTGGCGTTGGCGTCGGCGACGGTCTGGCCCGCCACCTCGGCGACCATCGCGGTCAGCACCTGCTTGTCGCGGATCAGGTCGAAGAACGCCGGGTCGGCCTGCCACCACCGCGCCATGTCGATGCCCAGCGTCAGACCGACGGCCTCGATCGCGGCATGGCCCGCGCCGAGCGTCTCGCCCATCACCACCGCGACCACATCGAGCACCGCCGGATCGGGCAGATCGAGCAGCCGCAGGAAGATCGTCACCAGATGACGGTCGTCGCTGCCATAAGCGTTGGTGACGGTCGGCTTGTCCTCGGGACAGCCGAGCAAGGCGAGGACCGCGCGGCGGCGCGCGTCGAACGCGGTTTCGGCGGCGCACGTCTCGACGCTCTCCTGGGCAGCCTCGTCGCGCGCGACGCTCTGGTCGGGCTTCACGTTCCAGAGCGGCGCCCCCGCAATCGCGAAGGCGAGCATCAGGCGCAGCGCGACGCCGGGATGCTCGGTCAATGTCGCCGCCACGGCGGCGCGGCGGTGCAGATCGACATAGGCCTGCGTCGCCGAGCTGATTTCGGGACGCTTGGGCTTCTCGCTGCCGGCGACGACATTGCGCGCGGCGCGCTCGGCCTCGCGGCGCGAGACATAGCCTTCGTGGATCACGACCTCGCCCGAGCCGCGCACGTCGAGATAGACGCGCCCGCCCTTGCGCTTGGCGCGCTTCTCATATTCCCATGTCGCGAAATGCTCGGACGGCGGGACGATCACAACCTCGGCCCAGCCAGCGGCCAGATACTGCTCGCGCCGCGCCTCGATGGCGGCGTTCTGCGCCGTCCAGAAGGCCGAGGCATCGGCGAAGCACTGGTCCTCGCCGAACAGGTCGGCGATGGTCGCGAGCTTGGCGTCGGTCGCGTCGAACAAGGCGTAGTCGGCCTTGATCGTCTGTCCGCCGAGCAGCCACGATTTGAGGTTGGACCCGCGTGGCGCATAGCTTTGCGGGTCGTCGACCAGCTTGAGCCAATCGGCTTGCTGGCGCTTGCTCGCCAAGGTCAGCGTGCGGACGGTCGCGCGGTCGATCTCACCGCTCGAATAGAGGCTGCGGATGCGTGGCAAGAGATTGCCGAGCGCAAGCGTGCGCTTCACCGCAAGTTCGGGCAGCCCGAACGTCGCGGCGATATCCTCGACGCTGCGCCCGTCCTTGACCAACCGGGTGAAGCTTTCCCAGCGCTTCACCTCGTCCGGGTCGAGCCGCGCCATATTCTCGATCATCGAGGCTTCGAGCGCGGCGGCATCGTCGCCTTCCTCCATGATCGCGCACGGCATCGGCTCGGGATCGCCGCCCGCCGCCGCCACGTGGTTCGCGACCAGCACGGCGGCGGTGTAACGGCGGTCGCCCGCAATCACGCCGAACCCGGGCGCGCCCGCCTCGTCGGGTTCGGGGCGGACGATGATCGGCACGATCACGCCGCGCGCGCGGATCGAGGGCAGGATGTCGGTGACGTCGGGCGCTTTCCTGGCGAAACGCATGTTCGAATGGCTGCGATGCAGCTTGTCGAGCGGGATAAAGTCGAGTTTCATGGCATTGCTCCTTCAAGAGCGCCGGTCCCGTGCCACTTCCACTGATACGGGACCGGCTAGGATTGCGGGCGAAACGCGCCCGCTGCGTCAGGGCCCCATCAAAGTACTACTTCGATGGGAGCCCTCAGCCGTCCGATGGATCGGGCGGAAGCGGGTGCGGGCAAGCGAGCGCGGCCTGCGCGAGAATGATCGAGCCTTTGCGACGGGCAACGTCGGCCCAGCGCGAGAGCGGCACGTCGGTGGCGAATGCCTCGTCGCGCTCGATGTGAAGGCCGAACGGCAGCCGCACGGCGGCGATTTCGGCGAGGCTGAAATAGCCGAGTTCGGGGCAGCCGAAGCCGAGATCGGCCAAGCCGAACAGTGTGTCGCCGTCCTCGTCGAGTTCGGTAGCGAGCCATGTCGCCGCACCGACCGGATTGAAGAGTTTGACGACCGGCGCGGGGTCAAGGTCGACGTGGCCGAATAGCTGCGCATCGTGATGCGCGATGGCGTTGGCGCGCAGCGCAAGTCGCATGGCCTCGGGGATCAAGCGCATTGGGCCGCCTCCGCTTCCTGCGCGCGGCGGGTGAGCAGCCAGTCGGCGGCCTTGCTCGCCGCACTTGCCGCGCGGACGACCGCGCGATTGTCCTCGCGCAGCACCTCAAGCCATGAGGCGAGATAGTCGGCATGGCGCAAGGTCGGGACGATGCCGAGCGCCGCGCACAGGAAGGCCGAGCCCATTTCGGCGACCAGTTCCTCGCGGGCATAGTCTTTCGACCCGAACGCGCCCGTCTGGTTGCGCGCGAGCCGGGCCGGATGACCGGTGGCGTGGGTCAGTTCGTGCAAGGCGACCCGGTAATAATCGAGCGCCTCGAAGAAGGCGGGCTGCGGGGGAACGCAGACCAGATCGGGGCCGGGCGCATAGAACGCGCGGTCGCCGCCGATGCGAAATCCGACCCCGCTTCCGGCGATCACTTCTTCGGCGGCGGGGATCAGGGCTTGCGGCGGCAAGGGTGGCGGGGTGGCGGCGTAGCGGTCGGGCAGACCCTCGCATTGCGCGACGTTGAACACGGTGAAGCGTTTGAGGAACGGCACCACGCGCGCGTCGCCGCCATCATTGGCGGCGCGCGCCTTTTCGGCGCGATCACCGGAATCGCTCCCCCGGAGCGATTCCTTTGAATCACGGGGGGTGAAGCGGTCGGCATAGACGATGCCGGTCCCCTTCTCGCCCTTTCGGACCGACCCGCCTGCGTCGAGCGCTTGGCGGAAGGTGAGCCAGCCCTGACTGGGATAGTCGGCGGCGATGACCGCGCCCCACAGGATCAGGATATTGATCCCCGAATAAGACCGCCCGGTGGTGGCGTTGACCGGCAGACCGGGCTGGCCCGCCGCGACCCCACCCCACGGCCGCACCCATGGGACGGTCCCGGCCTCGAGTTCGGCGATGATGCGCTGCGTCGCCTCGTCATAGATATTGACGCGCGGCGCATGCGCGCGCGCGTTCGCCGTTGTGCGGGTCCTGCGCGCGCGCCGCGCGCTGCGGTTGGTTGCCTGTGCCACGTCCGTGCCTCCGATCCCGCCCCGAACCCAGCAGGCCCCCGGGAAAGCGGGGGTGGGCGGCAACCAGCGACCAGAAAGGCGCGGCCCCGAGCGGGGGCGGCATCCGATCAGGACCGTAATGCAATGGAGGAGCCGGCGCGTAGCGCCGGCTTGCCGCGCCCGCGGCCGCGCCTAGGCGGGAGCGCCGCCCACCCGCGCTTGACCGGGGGCGACCACAACGCCGCCGCGCCCGCGCGGCGACCGCTTGATGGCGGCTCTGCCGCCCCGGACAAAAACGGACCTCCGCGCCGCACGGGCGGATCAGCGGGGTCGAACCGGGCTTCGCGCCAGCGGACGGGGCCTGTCGTCCGCCAGCGAAACCGGGCGCCCCGCCCGGCCGCGCGGCCGGTGTGCCGGCGGGGCCCTTTTCGTCAGGCGCCGTTCCCTGGCGGCAAGCGCAGCGCGGCGCCAGAACGCGTCCTCAGCCCCGCTCCACCAAGGTCGGCGTCAGCCGACCCGCCAGTCCGATCGTCACCTTCGGCCGAGACCCGTCCAGGGGCTCGGTGGCGCGGCGCCATGCGCCAGCGCCATAGAGCGGCGGTCGCGGGCGGCCAGCCCGCGAGGCGCGAGACCATAAATGATCAGGGACGGGCGTTGAGGTAGAGGTAGAGCCGCCACAGCGCCTCGGCGTGGATCACGCCGTTACTGCGGATCAGCCGGTCGACCAGCTTGCGCAACGACGGCGCCGCGGCCGGCCATTCCTCGACCGCCGCCACGATCGCCGCCTCGAACCGCTCGAACAGATCGGCTTCCTCGATCCCGGCATAGCATCCGGCGAGTTCGAGCAGCTCATGGACAGGATCGAGCGCGCTGCCTTCCTCGCGATCGCCCGACAGCAAGGGCGACAGGCCGTCCGCCGCTGCTGCGCGCGCCACCGCCCGGATCACGTCGAGCGCTCTCCCATGGTCGGCTTGCGGCAACAACAGTCCGATCGTGCGGATCATGGCACGCGGAACCGGCAGTCCGTCGCGCGCCCCCATCGACAGCCCCTCCAGATCGCTGTCGCGCAACAGGGCCTGCGCCGACGCCTCCTGCTCAGGGGACAGCCCGGTGCGCGAATGCTGCATCAGCATCGACCAGGCGATGCCGTCTTCGCGGTTCGCCCTGATATCTCGGATCGCGTCGTCGCCGAGACTCGCGCGCTTCACCATCGGATCCCCGATCAGCGCATCGAGCGCCGGCGCATGGGCCGTCAGGAAGCTGCCGAGCAGGTTCTGGCCGGCAAAGTTGCGCAGGATCAGCGCCGGGATCGGCACCGACCCATCGGGCTCGGCGATCTGGAGACCGTTCACCAGATCGTCGAGCTCGCCCTCGTCGACATAATCGGCCATCGGCGCGTCGCCGATCAACGCCCCGAGCGCGTGATAGAGCAAGGCATCGGCGGACATCCCGCTCGACGACGCGGCGTCGCGGTCGCCAAACCGTGCGAAGTTGAGGCGATCGGCGATATTCTCGTCGAAATGGCCTTCGGTGAAGAAGCGGGTCAGTAAGTCGGTATCGGCGTTGCGGCGCAGGAACGTGTCGAGCACGCGATTGGCATGCACCCAGGTGAGCGCCAGCCGATCGGCCGCGCCCAGCGCCCGGAATTCCGAATCCTCCCAGAAGGCTCGCACAGTCCAGCGCAGGATGGCGGTCAGCGCCGGGCCAGTCGCGCGCAGCGCTTCGATCAGCGCGTGCACGATCGCTTGCCGTCCGGCCGTATCGGGCGCGTCACGGAGCGCGTTCTCGGCGCGGCGATAAAGCTGGATCGGCGTCACGGCGCGATCGAGCTCGGCCTGAATCTCGGGCGAGAGCGGAAGTCCGGCCAGGCCGAGCAGACCGGCGATCGGCAAACCGCTCAAGCGGCGCAGCGCCATCCGCGCGCCGACATCGGCGGCGAGGCGCGGACCGGCTGTGCGCAGCCGGTCGGTGAAGGGAGCGTCACCCGGCTCGATCCGCAGGTAGCGCAGCAGGGCGCTCGCTGGCGGCGGGTAGAAGGCGCCGAGTGCGATGCGCAGATTGGGCTGGAATGCGGCATCGAGATCGCCATAGACCGCGCGGGCGCTGCGCTTGCGCGCGGCGATCAGCGCGCTGACCAGCCGGTTGGGCGTGCGGGCCGCGCGCCCCTCGACCCTGAATTTTTCGAGATCGGCCGCGGTCAGCTCGAGCTCGGCGAGCAACTCATCATATCGGTCGATCGGGCGCACCCGTGGGTCGAACAGGCTGCACAGCGTATCCGCGAGCCGCGCGCGCACCGCTCCGCTGATCGCGACGCCATTGTCGGTGCGCACGATACGGCATTTCTTGCCCTCGAGCGTGCGCACGTTGGTCGGACCGTAGCGACGCGCGGTGCGCACGGCGCGCCAGAAGCGATCGGCCTCGAAGCGCGCGCCGCGAATAGTGACAACCTCGTTCGAGTGCAGCCCGAGCCAAGGGCCGATCGGGCGCGTCGCCAGCACGCTGATCAAGGGCTGCGGCAGCGCCCCGGCGCGAATCTTGATCAGCGACAGCTCGACTGCAGGGCGTGTCGCGGTTGGGTCGCGCCCGGTCAAACGGGGCAGATAAAGCGCTTCGAAGAGATCGGCGATGCGCTCGAGGATGTCGGGATCGCCTTTGCGGTGGGGGCCGAGCGCCGTTAGCCAGAACCAGTTGGCAAAGGCGCGCCGGCGGATGCGGCGCAGCCCAAGCGGCACCTCGCCCGGCATCGCGAGCGTCTCGACCGCCGAATGGAAGGAGAGCGCTGCGAGCGTGCGCGCCGCGCCGCCGGGGGCGTCCTCGGGAATCGCCCGCAGTGATCGCTCCATTCTGAGCGTTGCCCAGACCCATTCAGAGCGCGCGGCGCAACTCGCGATCGATTGCACCGGGTCCGACCAGATCGCCGCGAGGCATTCTTCGGCGAGCCTCATATCGGCCAGCACCAAGCGCGTTTCGTCGGGGCGGTGATCGTCGGGATCGTCGCTTTTCCCGACTTTCAGCCGCGGCTCCAACAGCCGGTGTGCCGCGCGGTTGCGGCGGATCGCGACCAAGGCAGGCGTCTCGCGCAATTCGCCGTCGACGACGGGCGCCGCAAGAATTGCCGGGACCACGTCGGCGGACTCGAGCTGGATCAGCCCGGCCCCGTCACCGAGCAAGCGACTCAATCGGGCCCGCGCTTCGGCCTCGCTCAGGACGCCATCGGCGACGAGCGCGCCGAGAATGTCGACCAGCTCGACGATCACATGGCTGTTATTGGCCGGATAGCCAGTCAGCTGGCGGTCTTCGTACCAATCGACCGCGCCGTCGATCGGCTCGGCGTTGAGCAGATCGATAAGACACAGGGTCGTGGGGTTGCGGGTATCAACCTCGCGATCCGCATGTCGCCGGATCAGCTCGAACCGGCCTGCCTCGATGCCTAGCCGGATCCGCTCGCGCAAGCTGTCGAGGAACGCGGCGCGGCGCGCCTTGCCCTCCTCGGCCGCGACATAATGGCGTATCCCGCGCGCGACCTCGGGGTCGATCCCGACATCGAACCCGAGACACAGCGCGGACAAAAGGTCCAGCTCAAGGAGCTGCTCGGCGGCCGCACCCGCGAGCCACAGGCGGTCGCCGGCGACAAGCGGCGTGGTCACCGCGGCCTGGTCGGCGGCCGGCGCCGGCATTGCGGCGCGCGCACGCAACGTCGTGGCCTCGTCGATCACCCCGGCCGCAAAGGCGGCATCGACCAGCTGGCCGACATCCATGTCCATGTCCCGATCGCCATCCGGGTCGCGCAGCGCGACGACGCGACCGCCACTCTCCCGCGCCCGCTCGACGAGACCGTTGCCGAACATATCGGCGAGTGTGCGCAGCGAGGCGAGGCGCGCGGGCTGTGCCGGTGCGACGCGCCGATGCATGTCGACGAGCGCCGCGGGCACGGCCGGCGAGATCCGCACCGGATTGGGGTGGCGTTCGACGATATCGAGGAGGTCGGCATGCGCGGCGACGAGCAGCGCCGAAATATCCATGTGCAGACGCCACTGCGACCATGGCAGCCCGACATCGAGATGGCGCGGCCGGGCGCCGTTCCGCCACAGCCGGAGTTTGAGCGGGCCGGCTGCGCTGTTGGGCGATTCGAGCAGCAGGGCGTCGAGCGAGAGGTTCTGGTGCTCGGCGAGCAGATGGGCGGGGATGCGGCCGTCGAGATAGAGCGCCCAATGCTCCTCGGCGGTGGCGTTCTGCGAGGCGATGAAGGCCGGCAGCTCGGCGACATCGAATTTACGGGCGGGCCCTGTCCCCTCATCGGCGGCCTGCATGAAGTCGAGCCGGAAGGGCGCTGCCTCATTCTCGAGCCCGATCGAGAAGGCCTGGACGAACGCCGACACGGCAAGGCGGCGCTGCGCATCGCGCTCGACGGCGAACCGCCACAGTTCCTGGGCGAGCGTCATGTCGCTCGCGCGCAAGGTCTCGACCCAGGCAAGCGCGGCGTCGGGGGCCAGATCGGCGCTGCGCATCAGGTCGCGCACGATCCGCGCCGCGCCGCCGGTATCGCCGATACCCGCCCGCAGCCGCGCCTCGAGGTGGCGGTCGACCGCCGCGCCCGATTCGGCGCTGAGCGCGCGGGCGGTCTCGAGTGCGCCGACCAGGTCGCCCGCCTTCTGCTGCTGGTCGACGATGAGCCGCCGGACATCGGGCGGCGGCACGCCGTTGCGGAACACGGCGCGATGTTGTTCGATGAACTCGACCAGCTCGCCGTCGACGCCGGTCGAGGCGATGAGATACGCGACGATGCGGACCGCCTCAGCCGTCGCGAAACCAAGGATCGCGCTCCGGTGCGGCTGGAGGATCGACCATTGGCCTTCTGCAGCGATCAGCTGGGCCGCCGCGAGCGTCTGCGGCTGGCCGCTCCCGGCGAGCGTGTCGAACCCCTGCTTGACCCCCGACCAGTCGCCGCTCGACCGCGCGGCCTGGATGTCGTCGACGAACGTGTCGGTCGCCGGCACCGGTGTCCCGGTATCACCCTCGCCGAGATCAGCGGCGAGCCGGGCGATCCAGGTCTCCGCCTCGCTGCGCGCCTCGCCCGACTGGGCCGCGAGATGGGCCTCGAGCGCCACACGGGCAGCGGCGGTATCGCCCTCGGACACGAGCAGCAGCGCATGGATACGGGCTTCGATCTGCTCGGTCATGCCGGCGGCATAACGGTCGGCATAAAGCCGCCGGCTTTCGGCGAGGTCCACGGTGAATCGGCGCGAGAGCGACCAGGCGACCGGAATCGGATCGCCGGGATCTTTCAGGAGGAGCGCGCACGCCAGCGCCTCGGCGTCAGCGCGGCGCTCAAGCTGGTTCGAAAGCGCGGCGAGCAGCCAGTGACGATCGTCGCGATCGCCGCCGCGGTCGACGAGCGACTGCAGGCCGGTGGTGGCGCTGACTAGCCAGGCATGGGCTTCGTCATCGTCGCGGACGAGATCGAAATCGACCGGGCTGGCATTGAGGAACCATTCGGGCGCCAGCATCGGCGACAAGGCGGCGGCGTAGCGTACAATGGCAATCGTGCGTATCGACGCGGTCCAGTGTCCGGCCTCGCGTTCGAGCTGCTCGACGAGGTCGAGCGCCTCGGTTCGCTTGTTGCGCATCAGCAGGGCCCAGGCCTGGAGCCGGGTGGTTTCCGGATCGGGCTCATCGGCGGCGAGGAGCGCGAGCACCGCCTCCGCGCTGTCGATATCGCCGCATGACAGGTACAATGCCGTCTGGAGCTGGCGGCCGTCACGGGTCGTAGGCGTGCCGAGCGTGGCGAGGCCGGCGCGGGCACCGTCGCGCACGGCGGCGATCCGGGCCGCGATGCGCGGTTCGGCCGCCGGCTGGATCGCCGTCGCTTCGGCATCGAGCGCGGCGGCGCCATCGAGGTCCTCGCGATGGAGCGCCGTCGAGGCGGCAAAGCGCAGCACGCGCGCCTGAGCGCCCGGCTCGAGCTGGCACCACAATTGCGGATCACGCAACTCCGCCAGGCTGCGCTCGACCGCGCCGACCTCCCCGGCGCGCAAGTCGTCGAGCGCGCGCGCGACCTTCTTCTCGGCCTCGCCCGATAGCATGGCGCGCAATTCGGCGATCTGGCTCGTCTCGACCGGCTGGGTCCCGACCGAGGATCCGAGCGCCTGCAGCGCTTCGCGCTGCCGCGGCCCGCACAGCCGGTCGACCCAGTCGGTGCCGAGATATTGAGCGACGATGCCGCGGTGCGGCCGCATCCGCTCGATCAGCTGGGGCTGCCCCCACAATTCATATTGAACCCCGACCTTGCGGAACCGCTCGCGCTCGGTGTCGGCCTCGTCGACGACATGGGTGGGCGCGACCGGCGCGGTCGTCGTAAGGATAAAGCGCCCGACGCGCTTGGCTTTCCATTTGCTGTCCCAATGTTTCAGGAACGCCGTCGACCAGGTGGCGAGATCGCCCTTCTCGATTGCCGCATGAGCCTTGCACGACGCGACATGGCAGCCGCCGCCCTGCAGCTCGGCCTTGGTGTCGATGCCGAACTGCGTCTGCCCCGGAATGCCATACTGACTGGCCGTCACCACATCGGGTTCGTGTGCCAGCAATGCTTCGGTCAGGCGCTCGAGCTGCTGCCAGTCCCAGCCTTCGAGCCGCGGCGGCCGCGTTTCCTGTTGGGGCGGATCGATGCCCGGCACTGCCATCAGCCGCGCGCCGACGTCCCGGCGAACAGGCCGGGCGCACGGCAAACGCCGAACCGCAGACAGTCGTGAAGTTCAGCCCCCTCGCCCATCGCGCCATCTGCTTGAAGCCTGGGGCAAATAGCAAGCCGATGGTGCCAAGATGATGAGGTTAGCGGGTGTGCGCGCGCGAACGAGGCCCGGTCACCATCGCGGCGGGATGGCGAAGACAGTGGCGGCAGCGGGCGTAATCGCGCGCACTACACCACCGGACCCAACCCGCCCGGTCACCCCGGCATCGCCTGTACGCAGCGATCCGACCGCCGCCACATAGTCGACGGTTTCCGCCGGGAGCGGGCGCCCCGCGAGATAGGCGGCATATCGGGCGGGCCCGGCATTATAGGCGGCAAAGCAACCGGGATAGCCGAAGCGGTCGTACATCATCCGCAGATAGGCAGCGCCTGCCAGGATATTGTCATGGGGATCGAACGGGTCCTGGCCCAACGCCAATGCGGCCCGCAGCGACGCCCAGGTCGCGGGCATCACCTGCATGGGCCCCATCGCCCCCGCGCGGCTGACGATCGGACGCCCGCCCAGCGTCGTCTGGCCGCCGCTTTCGATGCGCATCACCGCCGCGATCCAGGAGACGGGCACAGCGAAACGCTGCGACGCTTCGGCCATATAGGGTTGCCAGTCGGCCACGCGTCGGGCAGCGGCCGGCACTGGCGCGAATGCCACGGCGATCGCCAGCAATCTCAGCGCAGCCATAACGGCACCGCGCGACCAAGCACGTCCGGTCGATCGGTCGGGCCGAAATAGCGGCCGTCGAACGAATCCGCCGACCGCCCGAGGAGGAACAGGTCGCCCATGCCGAGGCGACGACAGCCCGACCACCATGGCAAAGGACGGCCGCGGCGATCGAGCCGATGGCGGAGAGCAACCGGCCAGCCGTCGACCGAAACGACCGTGCCCTGGGCGCAGACGCGCTGCCCGGCGATCGCGGCGATATCCTTGAGCAGCGGTACCGCGCGCGGCACATAGCCGCGCGCCCCCGCGATCGCCGCTGCCGGGGCGGGCGGAAAGGCGATGGCGAGATCGCCGACCCGGAGCGCTTGCGCTGGGCCGACGCGATAGAGGCCAATCGGCATGCTCGCGCTGGCATTCCAGAGCAGCCGTGGCCGCGATGGCAAAACCATCGGCTCCAGAAGGGCCAGACACCCGATTGCCGTGAGCCCGCTCAACCAGACCAGCCGGCGGCGGCGGGCACGCGCCCGGCGCAGCGCGTCGCCAAAGCTCGCGAGCGCACGATCGACCCGATCAATCACGACCTTCGCCCCGGACTTGCGCGAGGGACCACGCCTCGAGATCGTCGATATGATAATACCAGGCACGGCCGTGGAGGCGGCACCGCGGCCCCCTGCCCCTGGCGCGCAGCCCTTTCATCGAACTGGCCGCCAGCCCGAGATGGTAGGCCGCCTGCTTGGCGGTCAGAAACGGACAGCTCGTACGCGCCTTGGCGGCGCGGTCGTCAACATCGGGCATGGCGCATCCGGGGTTCCAGCGCAGCGCCCGAGTGCGCCGCGTCGGGCTCCTTTTCGCCCGCTCGACCCGCGCCGTGCAGGGTCGAAAACGGCTATGCGCGAATTCGACCCCCCTGCCACACCGGGACAGGGTTCAGCGTTGGCGCAGTTCCGCACAGGCTGAGACGAATGCCTGGAGCTGAGCAGCGGAAATCTCGAGGATTCCAGGCGCTAGCCATCCTCAACTATAGACGACTGTCCGCCGCGGCACGCCCATCCAGCCAATCGATTCATTGCTGGCCTATCGGAGGTGTAGATCCGCTGATGACCGGTCAAGATCGCGGCGGCGTTCATTCGGGCTGATCGGCATGCGGGAACCGGCGGAACGCATTGGTGGCGCCCTCACGCTCGAAAGCGAGTTCGGCAAGGGGACGGTCATTTCGATAAGCATCCCGGCAAAATCCGCTTACGAAAGCTTCAGCAATCCCTGAACCCGTCGTGCGGAAAACGTTTTATGGGGCGGACGCCAATCTGCCTTGCGTTCAAGATGGCGTGCCGGACTCCCGGACCTGAGCTCGAGCAGGATGGCCGAAAAGTAGAAGTCTTGACTTCGGCACAGGTGTATTATAACGGCAATACAGTGCCGAACATGATTTACGAGCCGACCCCGCATCGAGGCTGGTTGCCCTTCGTTTGGCTTGCCCCGGTTATATGCATCTTGCTGGTCGCTCTTTCGAGCGTTCCAATCGACTTCCTCATGGAGCATTGGGGTTTGGTCGATGCCAAGGGCGATCCGCTGACTGCGGCGGCCTTCTGCCTTTTCCTCCTGCTGCCGTTCGCGACCATGGCCGCGGCAACTTACGCATGGTCCCGTTATGTCGAGCGTCGCGCACTGAAGACCCTGGGGCTTACCGGGTCCGGCCGGCTGCGAAAGTTCCTGGGCGGCCTGGCCATCGGCATCGCGATGATGGGTCTGGCGATTTCGGCAATCTGGCTGGCCGGCGGCTATCGGGTCGAGGCGGGTTTTCCGGCATTCGCCTCGGCCTCGTCTCTTGCCTGGATCGCGTTGCTGCTGCCTTGCTTCGCCTTCCAGTCGGGCGTCGAGGAATTCATCTTTCGCGGCTGGCTTCTCTCGTCCGTCACGAGAAGATGGAATCTCGTCGCGGGGATCGTCGCGACCTCGGTTGCCTTTACGTTTCTCCATTATTCCCCGCACCAGCCCCTGCGCGTGACCTGCCTCTCATTCCTGTTCTCGGTCTTCGCATGCGCCTGGGCGCGCCGCGCCAACAGCATTTGGGGGGTCATGGGCTGGCATGCCGGATGGAATTGGTTTGCCGGCGTTGGATTCGGTGTCCCCATTACGGGGCTGGATGCTCACCTGCCGGCCCTGCTGGTCAAACTCGTACCGATCGGGCCCGATTACCTGACAGGCGGATTCGATGGTCCGGAGGGCAGCGTCCTGACCCTGGCTATGCTGGTTATTGCCAGCCTCTCGGTGTTCGCTCTACCCGCGAACGAACCGCCCAGGCTGGGAGCGCCAGGGGTGTAGGCCGCCTCCAGCCACCTCGCTTCGCATGACGAGGCGCGTGGACTACGGGGATTTCTGGACGAACGCTCCAGAGCCCCGCCACCCCTCATTGGCGACCTATCGTAGTCGCCGCTTCTTCACCGATTATCGGCCTTTGACAGGTGACCGAGCCGAGCCGGAAACCGCCATTCCGCTTCCGACCCAATTGCTGACATCGCTTTCGCCTGAACTCAATGCTGACACGTTCCGCTTGGGATGATAGCTGGCAAAGCAAGGAGGCGAGCCTTGAACGCAAGATCACTTGATAGGGCCGAATTGTTGAACCTCCTTGGAACGCTCATGAATCCAAAAGCGAGCGGCCTTACACAAACCGAAGTCGATCAGGTGCTCATCGACTTCTGCGCAGGATGTCCGGATCCGATTGAAGCTCGCTGGCTAATAGTTGAGTGCTTGGAGCCGCTCACCGATGAAGAACTTGTAGATCGGGCGCTCAGTGCACCTCATCGCTCGATGTCTGAGGTGCCCACGAAAATCATACCCGCCGCCCACCCCTCGCGAGCATTCTTGTGAACGGCCGCTAACCACCC
>NZ_BCYZ01000009.1 GCF_001598455.1 Sphingomonas pruni NBRC 15498 | reverse complement strand
TCTGTCCAACTACAAATGGACCGAAGTGAAGCCGCAGGTCGACCTGGTCGAGTTCCCGGACGGCAAGCAGATCATCATCCTGTCGAAGGGCCGCCTGGTGAACCTGGGCAATGCGACCGGCCATCCGTCGTTCGTGATGTCCTCGTCGTTCACCAACCAGACGCTGGCGCAGATCGAGCTCTACACCAAGGCCGACCAGTACAAGAACGACGTCTATGTGCTCCCCAAGCATCTCGACGAGAAGGTCGCCGAACTGCACCTTGAGAAACTCGGCGTGAAGCTGACCAAGCTCTCCCAGAAACAGGCTGACTATATCGGCGTGCCGGTCGAAGGACCGTTCAAGCCCGACCATTATCGGTATTGAGGCAGCGTCGATGCAGAGCTCGCTCACGGCGCCCTCCAGCGCCGCCGATCCGGCCGGGACCGTGCGCGAGCGCATCGTCGATCTCGCGCGCGAGGCTTCGTACGAAGTCTCCGCGCGCGACGACAAGGGAATCGACGCGGCGAACGCGCGGCTGGCGCCCGGCACACGGGTATCGGTGACCTGGCTGCCGGCCGACGACGATGACAATCGCGTCATTGCTTCGCGCAAGTTGCGCGATGCCGGGTTCGAGCCGGTGCCGCATATCGCGGCGCGGATGGTGAATAGCGAAGACCATCTCCAGCGGTTGGTCGGCCGGCTGTGCGACGATGCCGGGGTCACGCAATTGCTGGTGATCAGCGGCGATGTGAATCAGGCGAGCGGCCCGTTCGACGACAGCGCCGCGCTGATCGCCAGTCCTGCCTTCAGGCAGGCGGCGCTGCGGCATATCTGGCTCGGCGGCTATCCCGAGGGGCATCCCAAGGTCGACGATACGACGCTCGACGCGACCCTCGACGCCAAGATCGAAACCATCCGCAGCCTTGAAATGACGCCGGGGGTAATCACCCAATTCTGTTTCGACGCGGACCCGATCCTGCGCTGGATGATCGCTTTTCGCCGGCGCAATGCCGATGTACCGGTGCGCATCGGCCTTGCCGGCCCGGCCGGCATCCGCACGCTGCTGCGCTTCGCCGCGATCTGCGGCGTGGGAACGTCGGCCAAGGCGCTGATCACGCGCGGGTCGTCGATCGCGAGGCTGCTCAGCGAAACCGCGCCCGATCCGATCATCCGCGATCTCGCCGAGACATCGGCCTATCGCGAGCTTCAGCCGATGGGCTTCCATCTGTTTCCCTTCGGCGGCCTCGATCGGACCGCGCAGTGGATGGGATCGGTCGCCGCCGGCGCATTCCAGCTGCGTGGCTCAGCATCGGGTTTCCAGGTGACCGAATGACCGTGAACGATTCCTATCTTCTCACCCTTTCGTGCCTCGACCGCCCCGGCATCGTCGCGGCGATCTCCAACTTCCTCGCCGAAAGGGGTGGGAATATCCTAGAGGCGCAGCAGTTCGATGATGCCGAAACCGGACGCTTCTTCATGCGGGTCGAGTTCGCGCTGAGCGGCACGACCCCCTACGATCAGGTCCACCGCGAGTTCGCCCCACTCGCGCGCAGGTTCGAGATTGAGTGGCAAATGCGGCCCCGCGCCGAACGCCGCCGGACATTGATCCTGGTCTCGAAATTCGACCATTGTCTGGTCGACCTACTCTATCGCCGACGCACGGGCGATATCGAGATGGATATCGTCGGAATCGTCTCGAACCATCCGCGCGAGGTATTGGCGACGCCGTTGATCGAGGATTTGCAATTCCACTATCTGCCGGTCGACGCAGCCACCAAGGCGGCGCAGGAAGCGCGGATCAAGGCGCTGATCGAGGAGACCGGCGCCGAGCTGATCGTGCTCGCCCGCTACATGCAAATATTGTCGAACGACATGGCCGCCTATCTGTCAGGCCGGTGCATCAATATCCATCACAGTTTCCTGCCCGGCTTCAAGGGCGCCAAACCCTATCACCAGGCCTATGCCCGTGGCGTCAAGATGATCGGCGCGACCGCGCATTACGTCACCTCCGACCTGGATGAAGGCCCGATCATCGCGCAGGATGTCGAGCCGATCACTCACGCCGACCGCCCGGACGCCCTCGTGGCAAAGGGCCGCGACATCGAGCGGCGGGTGCTGGCGCAGGCGGTCAAGCTCCACCTGGAAGACCGCGTGCTGCTCAACGGTGCCAAGACGGTCGTGTTCCGGAATTAGAGCATGATGGCGTGAGCGGGCGGCCGCGCCGCTCGCTCGTCACGCGCTGTCCGGAGCCGGGGCGGCTATTCCCCGGCCTGGATCTTGGCCCAATCCTCATTGGCGCGGTGAATCAGATAGGCGTGGACCGCTTCGGCGTCCGACTTGGAAACCAGGTCGGCGAAGCTCGCCATTCCCTTTTCCCGCCGCTTACCGCCAAGGACGATGTCGAGGAATTCGTCATGCGTCGTCGGGCTCATCCGGCGCAGGTCCTTGACCCCGCCACGCGCCTGCTCGCCGTGGCACGCCGAGCATTGCTGGGCATAGACCAATTCGCCGCGGGCGATTGTCGCGGGACTGGCATTGGTTTCGGCGGGCCGAACGAGCTCCGGGCCGCTGCCCTTGATCGCCGGCAATTGCGCGGTGCCGCCAAGCTTGAACACCAGCAGCCGCGGCGAGGGCGACAACGGAAAACCGAGCGATTTGGCACTGGTCGAATGGGCAAGTCCCCCGCCCCAGCCGGCATTGATCGCGATATATTGGACGCCGCCCACCATGTAGCTGATCGGCGCCGCGATCGGCACCTGCTGAACAGGCATTTCCCAGACTTTCGCCCCGGTATCGGCGCGATAGGCCGCGAACGTCCCGCCGACCGTGCCCTGGAATACGAGGTTGCCGGCAGTGGCGAGCACGCCGCCGCTACCGCGCACCGGATAGGGCACGCGCCAGCGCTCTTTCTGCGCGACCGGGTCCCAGGCGGTCAGCCATGTCTTGTTGTTGGCTGCGGCATAGTCGTTGATCGCCTTGCGGTTCAGCTCATAGCCCGTGGTGGCGATGCCAAGCTGGCTCATATTGCCCGGAGTCGGCTTGAAATTCGGGTTGAGCGCATACGCCATGTACATCTCGGTAACCGGAAAATAGGCCAGCCCGGTGACTGGGCTGTAGGCCATCGGATTCCAGTTATGCCCGCCGCCCGCGCCGGGAGTGATCATCACCGGCGTCACGCCGTAATGCGCTTCAGGATTCACGTTCGGGCGGCCCGTCGCCATGTCGATGCCGTTGGCCCAGCTCATCGCCACATAAGGCTGGCCGGAAATCAGCTTGCCGTTGGTGCGATCGAGCACGTAGAAAAAGCCGTTCTTCGGCGCCTGCATCAGCACCTTGCGCTGCTTGCCGTCGATGGTGAGGTCGGCGAGGATCATCGACTGGGTGGCGGTGAAGTCCCATTCGTCGCCCGGCGTGGTCTGGTAATGCCAGACATACTCGCCGGTCTTGGCGTTGAGCGCGACGATCGATGACAGAAACAGGTTATCGCCGCCGCCGGGGCTGCGATAGGCCTGCGCCCAGGGACCGCCATTGCCGACACCGATATAGATCAGGTCCAGATCGGGATCGTAGACGATCGAATCCCAAACGGTGCCGCCGCCGCCGCGCGTCCACCATTCGCCTTTCCAGGTCTTGGCCGCCATTTCGAGCGCCGCATTCGCCTGCGGCTTCGAAGGATCGCCGGGAACGGTGTAGAAGCGCCAGAGCAGCTTGCCGGTATTGACGTCATAGGCCGTGACATAACCGCGCGCGGCGCCCTCCGCGCCGGCATTGCCGATCAGCACCTTGCCGTTGAACACGCGCGGCGCGCCGGTGATCGTGTAGGGCCACACCTTATCGAAGGTATTGACGCTCCACTTGGGCTTGCCGGTTTTCGAATCCAGCGCGATCAGGCGGCCGTCGAGCGTGGCGATGAGGATCTTGCCTTGCCAGGCGGCGAGACCGCGAGACACGATGTCGCAGCAGGCCAGCCGGCCCTTGTCGCGATCGACCTTGGGATCATAGCGCCACAATTCCTTTCCGGTGGCCGCGTCGTAAGCGACGGTCACGTTCCAGGGCTCGATATTGTAAAGCACTCCGCCGATCATCAGCGGCGATGCCTCGACCCCACGATCGACCGCAAGGTCGGCATACCAAGCGAGCCCGAGCGTGCCGACATTGGCGTCGGTGATCTGCTTGAGCGGGCTGAAGCGCTGCTCGTCATAGGTGCGGCCGGGGCCCATCCATTCGCCGGGCGTCCGATCGGCGTCGACCATGCGCTTGTGATCGACATTGGCGGCATTCTGGGCCTGGCCGATCTGCGCTGCGCCAAGCGCTAGGCCGGCCATGAGCGCGATCCGCAACCATTTACTCGCCATCCCCTACTCCTGATTATGCGGCCGCTCCGCGCGATCCTGTTTATAAGCCTGTATGATATCTAAGTCGCAGCGACGGAGGAAGGGATTTCGCCGCTGACCAGGCGGCGATGCAGGCGCAACAGATCCCGGCGGTTGGCGACCCCGAGCTTGCCATAAGCGCGGCGGCGATAGGTAACGACGCTGCCATGCGAAAGCCGGGTGCGCGCGGCAATCTCGTCCTGGGTTTCGCCCAGAATCATCGCGGCCGAAATCTCGGCCTCGCGGATGCTGAGGCCGAAGTCCAATCCCATCAACGACTGAACCAAGGCCGTTTCATCGAACATCGACCTGGCGGCGTGCTGGTGGCGCTCGACCGCGGCCATCAGCAGTGCGGCATAGGTTTCGAGCCGGAGAATGTCATCGGTCGCGAAGGGCGCGCGGGCGGCTGTGAGATAGCCGTTGGCGACGAGCATCGACGCGCCGGGTAGGACGATCGACAGCCGCTCGGCGACCCCGGCGCGCTCGTAGCAGGCCGCTCGCCAGGCGGGATCGGCGATATCGCTGGCGCGCTTGCGGACGACCACCGGCCCGGCCCGCGCGGAGCGGGCAAGCCGCGTGATCTGGTGGTCCGAATGCCAGTAATTGCGGGCGTAATCGAGCGAGGCGCGCATCGGGAAATCGGGCGTGGGCGGCGTGCCCTCGGCGAACAGCAATTCGACGGGCCGACCGCGATCGCAGCGGAAGACCGAGCACAGCTCCACGCCCGCGAGCGCGCGCATGGCACTCAGGAACCTGCCGGGAAAAGCGGTGCCGCCGATTGCGCCGACCAGCTCGGCCAGCGCGCCGGCAATTGCCTGCTCGCTGGCCGGCGTCGCGGTCATTGTGCGAGCAGGCCCTTGCGCCGGCTCCAGTCCATCACCGCATCAATGCACTGGGCGAGCAGTTCGGGCTGGCCGAGATAATAATGCGTCGCTCCCTTGAGCTGGAGATATTCCTTGTCGGGCGTGGCCAGCGCCGCGAAGATCGCCGGATTATGTGTCGCGGGCACGGCTTCGTCGGCGGTATTTTCGATCAAGAGCACCGGCGAATTGTGGATCTTGGCGGCGTTGAGCGGACCCTTGGCGTTTGATTCGTCATAGCTCCATTGGCTGAGCCATGAGCGTAGCGTGGTGTAGCGCGCGAGGCCGACCGGCCCGACATTGACCGCGATCGGATCGCCCATATAGCTCCAACCGACACGGCGATCCGAGGGATCGACCGCCGGATCGAACCAGCGGACGTCGCACATCGTGCGGTGAACGACGAAGGCGCGCTCCTGCTCAGCCGTGCCCTTGGCTTTGAGCGTCTGGAGCATGTCCTGCGCCCAGGCGGTGATCTTGCGGTTGCGCGCGCGTTGCGCCTCACGGAAACGCGCGACGAACTCGGCGCTATAGGGCGGCTGATTGGGGCAATCCGGCGAATAGATATCGAGCTCGGGATCGCGATTGTCGGGATCGAGCTCGTCGATCACCGAGGGATCGAGCCATTCGGTCAGTGTCTCGGCGCGCGACAGATGGGCGGCGATGAAGATGACCCCGTCAGCTGGTTGGAGCCCTGCATTGACCAGATCGACCGGGTCGCCCGCCGGGGTATGGGTGATCGTCGGAGTCTCGGCTTGGGCCTGATAGAAGAGCGACAACGATCCGCCGCCGGACCAGCCGAGCAGGACGACCTTCTCATACCCTAGTTCACTGCGGGCATAGGCGATCCACTTGCCGAGATCGATGGCGACCTTTTCCTGAATCAGCGCCGCGTCGTTGCGCGGATAGCGGCTGGCGGCGCACAGCACGTCGAGGCCGGCATCGGCGAGCGACACCGGCATGGGCAACAGATGCAGCACCGAGGTCGGGTGCATGAAAATATAGACCGTGCGCGCCGTCGAGGTCGGGCTGCGCATCAACTGGCCTTCAAGGTTCACGTGCCCCGAATTGCCGGCAAAGCCATAGGTCTCGTTGAACTTGGGATTGTCCGCAAACGACAGGATCAGCGGCTGACGCGTCCATTCGGTCTTTTCGCTCGTCATGTCAGGCCGTGCCCGCTTCGGGTTCGGTCAGCGACACCTTGGTGGCATCGTAGCGGAACAGCCATTCGTAGCGCTCGACGACCTTATCGGCTGCCCATTGCTCGTCGATATAGGCCTGGCCGTTGCGCGGATCGGCGAGGGCCGGATTGTGGAAGCGCTCGGTATTGGCATAGGCGCCCATCACCGCGCGCGTGGTGCGCGGGATGCGGGCCTGTTGGTAACGGTCGAGCGCTTCGTCGATAGTGTCGAATTCCTCGAACGCACGAGCGAGGATGCACGCGTCCTCGAGCGCCATCACCGCGCCTTGCGCCAGGAACGGCAGCGACGGATGGCAGGCATCGCCGAGCAGGGCGACGCGGCCATTGACCCATTCCTTCATCGGCGGACGCGCGATCAGCGCCCATTTGAACGGCTGCGGGATCGCCGAGATATAAGCGTGCACATCCGCGTGCCAGCCGGGATAATCGTCATGATATTCCTGGTTGGTGCCGGCACTCGACCAGCTTTCGGTGGTCCAGTCCTGGCGCTCGATGACGCTGGTGAAGTTCATCAATTCGCCGCGGCGGATCGGATAATGGATGACGTGCCCACCCGGCCCGACCCAGTTGGTACCGACCGGCCGGGTCAGCCGCTCGGGCAGCAATTCGACGGGAATCACGCCGCGCCAGGCGACGATGCCGGTGAACTTTGCCGGCCCCGCGCCGAACAGCAGTTCGCGAGTCTTCGAATGGACGCCGTCGGCGCCGATGACGATGTCGAACGTCGCCGAAGGCTTGGTCTCGAACGACAGGGTCACCTTGTTGGCGTTCTGTTCGACCGCGCAGACGCGATGATCGAGGCGGATCGAACCCGGCGATGCCTGCTCGACAGCCTTGACGAGAATTTGGTGGAGATCGTTGCGGTGAACGGTGACGTAAGGAAAGCCGTAGCGTACCGAGGATTCGACGCCGAGGTCGAACAGCTTCCAGGTATCGCCCGTGTTCCACAGGCGGATTTCCTTGCCCTCGGGCTCGAAGGAGATCTCGAGCAATTCCTTCTCGAGCCCCAGCAAGCACAGCACGCGAACCCCATTGGGACTGATCTGCAGCCCTGCGCCGACTTCAGCCAGCACGCCGGCCTGTTCGAACACGGTAACGTCGAACCCCTTGCGCAGCAGCGCCAGCGCGGCGGTCAGCCCGCCAATGCCCCCGCCGATGATTCCGATTCCCGGATTATTCTTCAAAATTACCCCTCCACCTCAGTGGCTTAACTATAACAAACGGCGTTCGTCACGAACGCATGGGACAAATGTTTAGAGCGCGATCGCCACAGACTTGACCTCCGTATAGGCATCCACGCCCTCGCGGCCGTTCTCGCGGCCCCAGCCTGACTGCTTGAAGCCGCCAAACGGCAATGCGGGGTCGAGCCCGCCGCCATTGACCCGAACGGTGCCGGCCTTGAGCTTGCGCGCCAGTTTGTGCGCGGCGGACAGATCGTTGGTCCACACCACCGCGCCCAAGCCATAATCACTGGCATTGGCATCGGCGGCGATGCGATCGAGGTCCTGGTCGGCGAACGACATCGCGCACAATACCGGGCCGAAAATCTCCTCTCGGCGCACCGCCATCTCGGCGCTGGTGCCGGTGAGGACCGCCGGCGCGACGAAATAGCCTTCGCCGTCGATCTCGCGGCCGCCGGCATGCAGCGTGGCACCGTCCGATACGCCGCTCTCGACATAGCCGCGGACGCGGTCGCGCTGGGTTTGCGAGATCAGCGGGCCCATGCTGGTATCAGCATCGAGCCCCGAACCGAGCTTCATCGCGTCGGCGAGCTTGCCAACGCCCTCGACGACCTGGTCGAAATGGCGCTCATGGACGAACAGCCGCGAACCCGCGTTGCAGACCTGGCCGGCGTTGGTGAAGATCGCGCGCGCGGCGCCTTCGATCGCCTTGAGCGGATCGGCATCGGGGAGCACGATCACCGGGGTCTTGCCGCCAAGCTCGAGCGTGACGCGCTTGAAATTGCCGGCGGCGGCGCGAAGGATCAGCCGGCCGACTTCGGTCGATCCGGTGAAGGAGACCTTGTCGACGCCGGGATGCACGGTCAGCGCCGCGCCGACAGGCTCGCCGAAACCGGTCAACAGATTGAACACTCCGGCGGGGAAGCCGATTTCCTCGACCAGATGCGCGAGGCGCAACGCGGTCAGCGAGGTTTCCTCCGCGGGCTTGAGGATCACGGCGCAACCGGCAGCAAGCGCCGGGCCGATCTTGGCGCAGGCCATTGCGAGCGGCGCGTTCCACGGGACGATCTGGGCGACGACGCCAACCGGTTCGCGCAGCGTGTAAGCGTGCCAAATACCCATGCCCGACAATGCGATGCTCTCGCCGTTGAGCTTGGTCGCCCAGCCGGCATTGTAGCGCAGCGATTCGATCGCGTGCGGGATGTGGAAGAATTTGGCGTCGCGCACCGGCATGCCGTTGTCGAGCGTCTCCAATGCGGCGAATTCGTCGATATTGGCCTCAAGCGCATCGGCGAGGCGATTGATGAGGCGCGCGCGCCGCGACGGCTTCATCTCGCTCCATTCGGGATCGTCCATCGCCGCCCGCGCGGCGGCCACCGTCCGATCGACATCGGCCGCGCTCGCTTCGGCGATATCGGCATGCTTGGCGCCGGTCGCCGGATTGTGGCTCGCGAAGCTTTTGCCTTCGAGCGGATCGACCCACTGGCCGCCGATGAACAATCTTTGCGTCCCAGCGGCAAAGGCCTGCGCCTTGTCCAGCGAGGGCACTTGCGGGTGTTCCAGCGTTGCCACGCTCGTCATTTCCTGGGCCCCTCTCAGCACAATTCACGCTCGGAAGACGGGTCACATTTGTTCGCCGAGCTTCGCCTGTAGCGTGCATCATAACCAACGACATTATATCTTGTCGAATGCTATTTGCCATGTCACAACGCAATCGACCGGGCCGCGACGGGCTTTCGCGCCCCAAAATCATCATGCGTCAGGGGCGTTTGCGCTTCCGAAAGACGGAAAGACGGCATGCCTGAGAGAGAGCGCGAATTTGATTACATCGTCATCGGCGCGGGATCGGCCGGCTGCGTGCTCGCCAATCGGCTGAGTGAGAGCGGCACGGAATCGGTGCTGCTGATCGAGGCCGGCGGCAAGGACGACAATTGGCTGTTCAGGATGCCTTTGGGCTTCATGATGACCGCCGCCAATCCGATCTATGACTGGGGCTATTCCAGCGAGCCGGACGCAAAACTGGCCGGACGATCGATGCCGCTACCGCGTGGGCGCGTCCATGGCGGTTCCTCTTCGGTGAACGGCATGATCTACATGCGCGGTCATTCGGGCGACTATGACGGCTGGGCCCAGATGGGGGCTCGCGGCTGGAGCTATGCCGACGTCCTGCCCTATTTCCGCAAGATGGAGACGAGCTGGCGCGGCGCCGGGAAATATCATGGCGGCAGCGGGCCGCTCAGCGTCACGCCGGTCGATGGTAGCCGCCTGTTCCAGGAACCGATCCGGCGATCGGTGGTCGCCGCGGGCTATGCGGAAAGCGACGACCTGAGCGGGGACAGGCAGGAAGGCTTTTCGGGGTGCGAAGTGACGGTCGACCGCAAGGGCCGGCGCGCCAGCACGGCCCGCGCCTATCTCGAGCCGGCGATGAAGCGGCCCAATCTGACCGTGCTGTCGGGTGCGCAGGCGACCCGGGTGCTGATCGCGGACAAGCGCGCCGTCGGCGTCGAAGTCAGCCAGGATGGCACGCTTTCGCAAGTACGCGCGCGCAAGGAAGTGGTGCTGAGCGGCGGGGCCTATAATTCGCCGCAATTGCTGATGCTGTCGGGTATCGGACCCGCGGCGCAACTCGACGCGCTGGGCATTCCGGTGGAGGTCGATGCGCCGGGGGTCGGCCGCGACCTGTCCGAGCATCCCTTGGTCTACATGACCTTCGCGGCCCGCGAGACCAGCTTTCTCAGCGCGCTCCGCTTCGATCGTGCGGCATGGTCGGTACTGCGCTGGATCGCGACCGGGAAAGGCCCCTTTGCCAGCCAGATCACCAGCGGCGTGCAGATGCTGCGCACGCGGCCCGAGCTGGAGCGCCCGAACATCCAGTTGGTGTTCCTTCCGGTGCGGCTCGATGCCAAGCTGTGGTATCCGTTCGGCAAGCGGCAAAGTCACGTCCTGTCGGTCATGGTGATGCAATTGCATCCCGAGAGCCGCGGCACGGTCGAATTGCGCTCATCCGATCCGCTCGCCAAGCCACGCATCGATCTCAACCTGCTCTCCACCCCCACCGACTTTGCCGATATCCGCGAGGGCATCGCCGCGGTGCGCAAGATCTTCGCGGCATCTCCATTGCGCGAAATGGTCGAGAAAGAGATCGCACCGGGCAGCGGCGCCGATCTCGACGATTTTATCCGCAACAATCTCAAGATCACCCAGCATCCGAGCGGCACTTGCCGGATGGGCGAAGATCCCGGCGCGGTCGTGGACAGCGAGTTGCGGGTGAAAGGCATATCCGGGCTGCGGGTCGTCGACGCATCGGTGATGCCGACGGTACCGGGCGCCAACATCAACGCCGCGGTGATCATGGTCGCCGAACGCGCCGCGGATCTGATCCGCGGCCTGCCACCGCTCGCGCCGGAAAACTGACCCGCAATTTAGAGCGGGATGAGCCCCAATGGGAGGACTTATCTCACTCCTCGTCGTCGCCTTGGCCCTCGCGCTTCTGGACGACGTTCAGGAGCAGCCGCGAGGCGGTGATCGATGCGGGCCAGGAGGCATAGAAGGCGAGATGCAGCATCGCTTCGCCCAATTCCTCCTGGGTAACCCCGTTATCGAGCGCCAAGCCGAGATGCGCCTCGAGCTGCTGGTGGCGATTGGCGGTCATCAGCGCGGCAACGGTCAGCAGCGAGCGGTCGCGCTTGGACAGCTCCTTGCGCTCCCATACCTCGTTATAGAGAATCCGGTCGGTCATCTCGACGAGGCCGGGGGCGACTGCCCCCAGTTCATCGCCCTTCTTGGCGCTGGGTCGGCGCATCGCGCTTACTTCCCTTCGCGGTTGTAGTTGCCGAGACCCGGCTTGTAGGTCTTCTCATCGAGGAACTGGACCATGCCCTTTTCGCGGCCCTTTTCGCGGTCGACGAAGGTGGTCTGGTCGACCTTGGCGGTCAGATATTCGGCGGCGAGCTCCCAGTTCATCTCCCGGGCATATTTATACGCCATGCGCGCCTGGCGGAGGGTCGTCGGGTTCTTGTCGATCAGGACCTTGGCGAGCTCGCGGGTGCGCTCCTTGAGCTTGTCGGCCGGCACCGCTTCGTTGACGAGGCCGAGCTCCTTAGCGCGCTTGCCGTCGAAATTCTCGCCGGTCATCACATAATAGAGTGCCTCGCGGTCGCCCATCAGCGTGGAGATGGCCTTCGACACCACGCCGCCCGGGATGATGCCCCAGTTGATTTCGGATAGGCCGAACACTGCTTTCTCGTCGGCGATCGCCAGGTCGCAGCAGATCAGCGGCGTGAAGGCGCCGCCGAAGCACCAGCCATTGACCATCGCGATGGTCGGCTTGGCGTAATACATCAAGGTCCGCCACTGCCAGGCACGCGTCTCGCGATAGGCGCGATGGCGCTCGACATCGCTGACCGCGTCCGAGGCGCGGAAGAACCCCTGGAGATCCATACCCGCCGAAAAGGCTTCGCCGCTGCCGGTAAGGACGATGACCGAGCAGCGATCGTCGATCTCAAGCGCGTCGAGCACCTGGTTCATCTCGCGCGCGAGTTCCATGCTCATCGCGTTGCGCTTTTCGGGCCGGTTGAGATGGACCCAGGCGATGCCGTCCTCGAACTGGACGAGGACGGTGTTGCCGCCGGGGATAGGCTTTTCTTCGGTGGTTGCCATGGTCGTTTCCATCTGTCAGATCCTGTAATTATGCGCCGGTGACGATCAGCGCGTCGAGCGCGACGGCGCCCTCGCCCTGGGCCAGCACCATCAGCGGGTTGATATCGATCTCTTCGATGGCGAGCCCGGCGCGCATCGCCGCACCGACCTTGACCACCACATCGGCGACGGCATGAACGTCGCGCGCCGGCTTGCCGCGGAACTCGCCGAGCATCTTGGCACCGCGCAGCCCGAGGATGCGCTCGACCGCGCGAGCATGGGAGATGTCGGCGGGGAGCAGCTCCGCGGCGTCGAGCGCCTCGATCAGCACGCCGCCCAGACCGACCAGCACTGACGGCCCCCATTCGGGATGATTCCGCGCGCCGACCACGAGCTCTAGCCCAGGCGCGGACATCTGTTCGACCAGGACGCCGTCGAGCGTCACCGCGCCGACATTGGCCATCAGCGTCGCCCAGCCCTCGCGCAGCGCGGCTTCGTCGCGCAGATTGAGGATAACGCCGCCGGCGTCGCTCTTGTGCGACAGCGCCACCGCCTGCGCCTTGAGCACGACCGGAAAGCCGATGCGGGTGGCGATGACGAGGGCCTCATCGACCGTAGCCACAAGGTCGCCGGCGGGGACCTGGACGCCGATGCGGCGCAGAAAATCCTTGCCGACATATTCGGGTTTCACACCGGGCGCGCCCAAGCCGGTCAGACCGATCGCGGCCGGTGTGCGATCATCGACGCTGTCCAGCGCGGCCGCGTAACGGGCAACCGCGGCGAAGGCGCGCATCGCACGCTCGGGCGAGCGGAATAGCGGGGTTTCGCTCGCGCGCATCGCCGCCACGAAATCGGCATCGAGCGCCGATTCGTCGCCGGTGATGACGACTGCAACGGGCTTGGTCGCGGTCAATGCCACCGGGATGATCGAGTCGCCCTTCGAGCGCTGCTGCGACGGGCCGCCGCCAGCCATCGGCAGAAGGACCGCTCCCACGTTCGGATCGGCGAGCATGGCCTGGGTCGCCTGGCCGAAGATGCCGCCATTGGTGAAGCCGGTGGTGCCGACGTCGAGCGGATTGTCGATCTCCATGCCGGCAGGAAGCAGCGTCGCAATTCGCGCCAGCGTCTCGGGCGAAAGGTCGGCGATCGGCAGCGCGATATCCTCGGCGAAGTCGAACGCCATGCCGCGGATCGCGCCGGAGTTCGTCACGACGCCCAGCGCGCCGGTGCCGGGCGTGGGGAACCGGTGGAGGATCGCGACGGTGTCGAACAACTCGTCCATCGTATCGACGACGACGACCGCCTCGTTCTCGACCGAAGTACGCATCAGTGCGTAATCCCCGACCATCGAGCCGGTGTGCGATTGTGCCGCTTCCTGGCCGCGCTTGCTGCGGCCGGGGTGCATCATGATGACCGGCACGCCGGCGGCGCGCGCGTTGCGCACCGCGCGCAGGAACGCCTGCGGGTTCCGGATCTGCTCGACATAGAGGGCGATCGCGTTGGCGGTGCCCTCGGCAACGATCAGCTCGATCAGATCGCTGGCATGGACCACGGCTTCGTTCCCGGTAGCGACCGACAGCGATACCGCGATGCCGCGACCGAGCATGCCGGCGCGGATGCCCGACGCGGTCGCACCGCTTTGTGCGACCACCGCGACGTTGCGGCGATCTCCGAGCGGCTGGGGATGCGCGGGTTCGAAAGTCAGCGCCGCGCCGCCGGCATAATTGACATAGCCCATGCAATTGGGGCCGAGCAGCGCCATGCCGGCCTGGTTGCAAACCGCAGCGATCTCTTCCTGCTCGCGGCGGCCCTCATCGCTGCCCTCGGCAAAGCCCGAGGCGAAGACGACCACGCCGCCGACGCCGCGCGCCGCCGCCGCCTCGACCGCGGGCAGGATCGCCGCGCGCGGCACATTGAGCACCAGGGCATCGACGTCTTCGGGTAATGCATCGACCGACTTCACGCAGGGGCGGCCGTTGATTTCGTCGCGGGTCGGGCTGATCAGGTGGATCGGTCCGTCGAAGCCGAAGCGTTCGCAATTGGCGAGGACGACGCCGCCCATCGTCGCCGGATCGGGCGAGGCTCCGGCAATGGCGATCGAACGCGGCTTGAGGAGACGTGCGAGGGAGGATGCCGTCGCGTCAGTTGCCGGCACGCTTTGTAGCAGAGCTTGCGCTGAGTCCGCCAAGTCCAGTTCCTCTCCAAGCCCCTCGCGGGCAGTGCTTTGGCGGCATGTTGTCCCGCCCCCTTCGCAGGTCCAATGCCAATTTTGGCCCGTTACGATAGTATCACGCTATGGGTCTCAACTTCGTCACTCCGATACCTATGCGGTATCAGGCCGGCCGCGATTAGGAATTAGACGAACCGGCAAATCCGGCGCTATATAACAGCCAAGCTGCGATAGCAGCAATGCTGGACGAGGAGCGCCGATGTACGGGCAGAACGATTTGCGGAGTACGCTGGCCACCGCGCAAAAGGCCCCCTCGCCCAAAAGCTTCAAGCATGCGAGCTACGCGCGCTTTTATGCCGAGCCGCCGCAGCAACGGACCGAGCTTGCCAATAGCTGGTATGCGCGCGGCGCAACCATGATCGTGGGCTATAGCGACGTCGAAGCGGGCGCGGTGTTCGAGCGGAGCGACCAGCCGGACGAATATGCCGTGGTGATCCCGGACGATGGGGTCGAGATAGAGATCAGCATCGCCGAGGGTAGCACGATCGCCAGTGGCAAGACGGTCAGCTTCGTGCCGGCGGGCGCGAGCACGATCACCGTGCTGAAAGGCGGCCGCATCCTCCGCCTGTTCACCGTGCAATCCGCCGACCTGGCCGCGCTCTGTTCGAACGTCGCCGATTATGCCGAGCCGGATCCCAACGTGCCGCCGTTCGCTGCCTGGCCCGATCCGGTCGGCGGCCGCAAGGTGCGGGTCTATTCGGGCGACGTCGCCCCCGAACAAGGCCGTTTCGGGCGAATCTATCGCGGCTCGAACATCATGGTCAATTTCGGCGACGGCCGCGTCGGCCCGCGCGCCGCGGACAATCTCTCGCCGCACCATCATGACGATTTCGAGCAATATTCGGTCGTACTCAACGGCGACTATATCCATCATCTACGCTGGCCGTGGATCAGCGATTCGACGCAGTGGATCGAGGATGACCACGAACGCTGCGCAGCACCCTCGGTCGCGGTGATCCCGCCCCCGGCAACGCACACGTCGCAGGGGATCGGCGAAGGGCTCAACCGCCTGCTCGACGTCTTCTGCCCGCCTCGCCGCGACTTTTCCGACAAGCCCGGCTGGGTATTGAACGCGGCCGACTATCCGATGCCCGAAGATAAGGAGATCGCGGCATGAGCGACAGGATCAGCGACCTCCTCAAAGGGGCGATCGACCTGCATTGCCACAGCGGGCCATCGGTGATGCCGCGCAGCCTCAACCATGTCGAGGCGATCAAGGAAGGCGAGGCGGCCGGCCTGCGCGCGATCCTGTTCAAGGACCATTATTATTCGGTCACGCCGGTCGCGGCCTTGCTCGACGAAATCATGCCGGGCTCGGTCAAGTTGCTGACCGGAGTGCCGCTCAACAATACCACGGGCGGGCTCAACCCTTATGCCGTCGAGCATGGGTTCAAGCTCGGCGCGCGGCTGGTGTGGATGCCGACCTTCTCGGCGGCCAACCATATCCGTCATTCGCACCGTCGGCAGTTCCTGCCGACCAAGGACGCGATGCTCGCGCCGACGATGCTCACGGTGGTCGACGAGCGCGGCAAGCTCAAGGACGAGGTCAAGCAGATCCTCGACCAGATCGCCGCCTATGACGCGGTGCTGTCGGCGGGACATCTCCATATCAGCGAAATCTGGCCATTGTTCGCAGAGGCCAAGGAACGCGGCGTCACCCGCTTGCTGGTCAATCACCCGACCTTCCTGATCGGGTGCACCGTCTCCGACATGGCCGAGCTGGCAAAGATGGGCGCCTATCTCGAACATAGCTGCTGCATGTGGGCGGGCGTCCAGAGCAAGGGCTACAGCCATGACAGCCTGAAGATGTGCGTCGATGCCGGCGGCGTCGCCAACACGATCATCGGATCGGACCTCGGGCAGGTCGGCAATCCTTCCCCAGTCGAGGGGCTGCGCTACGTCATCCAGATGCTGATCGACATCGGCTATACCGATACCGAGATCCGCGCGATGATCGGCGACAATCCCGCCCGGCTCGTCGGCCTCGACGATGCCGAGCCGGCCGCGGAAGGCGTGCTGGCTCAGGCGCTGTCCGCCTGACCTCCCGACAAGGAAAACCCATGGACCACGAATTTCGCCTGCTCATCGACGGTGCCTTGGTCGCGGGAGCAAGCAGCTTCGACGTGATCAACCCGGCGCTCGACGCGCCGTTCGCGCAATGCCCCAAGGCCGATGCGGCGATGCTCAAGACCGCGGTCGCGGCGGCCAAGCGCGCCTTCCCGGCCTGGGCCGCGACGCCGATGGCCGCGCGCGGTGCCAAGGTGGAGGCACTGGCGGCGGCGCTCGAAGCGCGGGTGTCCGAATTCGCTGCGCTGATGACCTCGGAACAGGGAAAGCCGCTCGACCAGGCGACCAAGGAAATCTACGGCTCCGTGTTCGTCCTTCGCGCCTTCGCGGCGATGCGGCTCGAGCCCAAAGTGCTGCGCGACGAAGGCGGGAACCGCGTCACCGAGCATCGCACGCCGTTGGGCGTGGTCGCGGCGATCACCCCATGGAACTACCCGATGATCCTGCTCGCCAATAAGGTCGGGCCGGCGCTGATGGCGGGCAACACGATGGTCTGCAAGCCGGCGCCGACGACGCCTCTGACAACGTTGCTGTTCGGCGAGCTGTGCCAACAGATCCTGCCCGCCGGCGTGGTCAACACGCTATGCGACCAGAACGAGCTCGGCCCGGCGCTGACGACACATCCCGACATCGCCAAGATCTCGTTCACCGGATCGACCGCGACCGGCAAGAAGGTGCTCGCCTCGTCCGTGGACAGCCTCAAGCGCGTGACCCTCGAGCTGGGCGGCAACGACGCCGCGATCGTGCTCGACGATGTCGACGCCAAATATGCCGCGGGCAAGGTCTTCGAAGGCGCGATGCGCAATGCCGGGCAGATTTGCGTGGCGGTCAAGCGCGCCTACGTGCCCGACACGATGTACGACGAATTCTGCGACGAGATGGCGCGGCTGGCCAAGGAAATGGTCGTCGACGACGGCGCTAACCAGGGCGCGCAGATCGGGCCGGTTCAGAACAAGCTCCAGTTCGACAAGGTGTCGGCGCTGATCGAGGACAGCAAAGCGCGCGGCATCGTGATCGCCGGCGGGGAGCCGCTCGACCGGCCTGGCTATTTCATCTCGCCGACCATCGTCCGCGATATCGACGACGAAGCGCCGCTGGTGCGCGAGGAGCAGTTCGGGCCGGTGCTGCCGGTGCTCAGCTATTCCGACGTCGACGAACTGATCGAACGCGTCAACGGGACTGATTATGGGCTGGGCGGCACCGTCTGGGGCAAGGATCTGGCCCGCGCCAACCAGGTGGCGGCGCGCGTGACATCGGGCACGGTGTGGGTCAACCAGCTGATGGCGATCGATCCGCGCATTCCGTTCCGCGGACTCAAGCAATCGGGAATGGGCACCGAAATGGGCCTAGAGGGGCTGGAGGAATATACCCAGCCGCACGTGATCAACGCCGTGGCGCTCGACGCGGCGTGACGCTGGCGGCATTGCGGCCAAGGGTGGCCGAGCGGATCGACGGACGCGCGATCGCCGCACGGCTCGATGCCGAGACTGCCGCCGAAGTCGCCGCGATCGTCGCACGCGACGGGATCGCGCCGGGGCTGGCGGTGGTGCTGGTGGGCGAGGATCCGGCGAGCCAGGTCTATGTAAAACGCAAGATCGAGGCCTGCGCGCGGGTCGGCATTGCCTCGTCCGAGCACCGCCTGCCCGCCGATACCCCACAGGACGCGCTGCTGACGCTGATCGCGCGGCTCAACGCCGATCCGCGCGTCCATGGTATCCTGGTCCAGGTACCCCTGCCCGCGCATATCGATGCCGGGATCGTGCTCGGCGCGATCGACCCGGCCAAGGATGTCGATGGTTTCCACCCGGTCAATGTGGGCCGACTCTCGACGGGCACGGGCGGACTGGTGCCATGCACCCCGCTCGGCGTGATGATGCTTCTCGATAGCGTGCTGCCCGATCTGAGAGGGCTCGACGCGGTGGTGATCGGCAAGTCGAACATCGTCGGCAAGCCGATCGCGATGCTGCTCCTCGAACGCGAGGCGACGGTGACGGTGACGCATATCGAGACGCGCGGGCTCGCCGATATCGTCCGCAAGGCCGACATCGTCATCGCTGCCGCCGGTGCACCGCGACTGGTGCGCGGTTTCTGGATCAAGGAAGGCGCCGTGGTCATCGACGTCGGCATCACGCGCGTGCCTCAGGATGATGGGCGCACGCGCCTGGTCGGCGACGTCGCGTTCGACGAGGTCCAGCATGCGCGCGCGGTGACTCCGGTACCGGGCGGCGTCGGTCCGATGACGATCGCGTGCCTGTTGGCGAATACGGTGAAAGCCGCCAATCAGAAGAAATAGAAGCGCAGCGCCGCATCGGACATGCGGCGGCGGTCGCGGGCATCAGGGACGATGCGGTAGAGGGTGGCGAGCGCCTCGCCATAGGTCATCCGATCCTCGGCGCCGACGAACGGCGCGTCGCTGCCCCAAAACAGTCGATCGGGTCCGGCGACCTGCAGCAACCGCGCAGCATAGCCGGCTAGGCTTTCCGGCGGCAGGCGGAAACCGGCGGAGATTTTCACGAACGTCCGGCCACGGTCGATCGCTGCGAGCATGGCCTTGAAGCCCGGCCCCTCCATCTCGTTCTCGCTGCGCAGCAACCCGAAATGGTCGACCACCACCTGGATGCCGTGATCGGCCAGCGCGGGCAGCATGTTGCCAAGCTGCTCGCCGCCGAGATTGAGCTCTAGATGCATGCCGGCATCGGCCAGGCGGGTGGTGAAACGGCGGAAGCGATAGCCGCTCAGGTCGGGCAATTCCGCCTTGAGCGGAAGCTGGAAGCGCACCCCGCGAACACCCTGTGCCTTGAGCTCGGCGAGCTCGCGCGGCGCTGTGTCGGGATCGAGCATCACGGTCGCGCGCAGTCGCTTATGCTGCGCGAGCGCGGCCAGCGAATAGTCGTTATAGTCTCCAAACAGACTGGCCGCGGTGATCACGCCGAAGGCGATGCCGTGCGCATCGAGTTCGGCGAGATAGGTCTCGACCGGATAGTCGTAATCGGGCCGCGTCCAGGCCGTATCGGTGAACGGCATGCGCCTGGTGAAGACGTGCGCATGGGCATCGATCACGGGCGGTTCGGGTGCTGCGCTCACAGGCGATCGGCAAACAATTTGGCGCCATTGTCATGCAGCACCTGAGTGCGCTCGGCTGCGCTCAGAAGGCTCGTTGCGGCGATCGCCTGTGCGACCATGTCGGGATAGGCATCCTTGGTGTTGCCGTAATCCGACCCCCACATCACCCGGCGGGCGCCATAGGTGTCGACGATCAGTCGCACGAATCGCGCCGCGTCGATCCCCGTTTCGCGGAAGCGGTTGAGGTTGATCTGGGTGAATTTGAAAAAGATGTTCGGGACGTCGACGAGTTCGAGATGCTCAGGCCCGATCGTACCGGCGACACCGTTTTCGACGCCGGGCCAGCCGCAATGATCGAGCGCGATCACCGTCTTGGGAAAGCGCTTGGCCAGCGCGATGATCCGGTGCAGCGCAGCCCTGGTCGGCTTGCCCGGCGCGTACATGATCACCATCGTCAGCCCCAGCGACGCGGCGACTTCCCACGTCTCCAGCGCCGCCGGCGAGTCGAGCCAGGGATAACTGCCGTCGGCATCGGGATACCCGAACAGCCGCAGCCCGCAGACATTGTGCCGGGTCGCCAGCGCGCGCAATTGTTCCGGCGTGTCGGGGAAATCGGCGCGCAGGATCAGCACCGCGGAAACGCGGTGGTGGTTCACGTCGGCGACCGACAGCGTGTAGCTGTTATCGGTCTTGTAGATCGTATTATATTGCACCGCCGCGCCGCCGGTGACCCCGCATTGATCCCATAGAGCCAGCAGTCGCTCCGCCGTCGCCGGATCGCGCGCGATGCGCGCGCGGACTTCGGCCTCGCCCTCGCGCGCGCCGGTCACGTCGATCGGAAAACGCTTGGTATCGTCGGTGAAGAAATGCGCGTGGGTGTCAAACAGCCGCTGGTTCGGCACTGAAATCTCCTCCGGGTTTGCTGGCCGCGCGCGCGGCGAGGCGATTGACGAGCGACATCGTCACGGCGGGAATCACCGCGATGATCGAGAACACGATATAGGTATCCATCCGCGTCAGCCCGGCGCTGAACAGGAAGCCGCCGATCATCGGGCCGATGATCGCGCCGATCCGCCCGAAGCCGACGACGAAGCCAAGCGCCGTGTTCTGGATCGCCGTCGGATACATCACCGCGGTTACCAGGAATAATCCGGTATAGGCGCCGACGACGAAGAACGTGGTCAGCCCGGCCATCGCAAGTAGCGGAATCGGGGCGGCCGGCATGATTCCGAAGAGGATCAACGTAACCGCCGCCATGCTGAAGAAGAACGCCGTCAGTCGCCCTTCCCCGACGCGCCGGCCGAGCAAGCCCATCGCGAGATGGCCGACCGCGCCGCAGGCGCCCGTGATGATGCCGCTTGCCGCCGCCAGGCTGGGGCTGAGCCCCGCATTGGCGAGCACGGTCGGTTTCCAGTTGAGCAGGAAATAACCAACCAGGGCATAGGTGAGCGAGGCGATCCAGATCAGGATCGTCGGGCTGCGCATCGGACCGGCAAGCATCGCGCGTATCGCATTGGCGCTGCTTTCGGCGGCAGCCGGCCGCGGCGGCATCGCCGCCAATTCGGGCAGCGTCATGCGCCGGTGGAGACGATTGAGCGCGGCGAGGTCCTTTGGTCCCTGGCGCCGCACCAGGAAGTCGCGCGACTCGCCAAGGATGAAGAGCGCCAGCGTGAAGGTGACGGCGTTGAGCAGCCCGGCGGCAAGGAAGATGTTGCGCCAGCCGCCGGTGCCCAGAACCGCGGCCGCGATGCCGCTTCCGAGCATCATGCCCAGCGTGAAACCGATATGGACCGTGGCCATCGCCATATTGCGGAACTTGACGCTCGAATATTGGGCGGCGGTCGTATTGAGGCACACCACCAGCGTCCCCAGCCCGATCCCGGTGACGAAGCGCAATGCCAGCAAATGCCAGATATCGGTCGCGGCGCCGGTCAGCAGCAGAGATGCCGCGAGCGAGCCGAGCGCAGCCAGCATGACCGGGCGGCGTCCGACCTTGTCGGCGAACGGCGCGACGAGGAACGCGCCGATCACGAGCCCGACCGCAACCGCACTGAACAAGGTGCCGAGCACCGCCGGATTGATATGCCACTGCTTGGAGAGAACCGGCGCCGCGACCGATAGCGACACGACGTCGAAGCCATCGGCGATATTGGCGGCGCAGCACAGAGCGACGACCAGATACTGATAGCGAGTCATGCTGGGAGGCGCAGCCATCGCGCCGCTCGGTTCCGTGGCTGCTGCCATCCCGCTCTCTCCCGTTTTTCGACCCGCTATCGGCCAGGGCGGCCGTGTGGTTCTGTGGTGTTTATACCAAATGTCGTTCGACAGTATCCGATTTTTCGCTTGTCGGCTAGCGAATATATGTCATAAGCAACTAGCGTTCGTCATTTTAGAATGTCGGCAAGACGACTGCGAACACGCGAGCGTCGAGACGTCGGTGCATCGGCATCGCCGCGAAATCCGGATG
This sequence comes from Sphingomonas pruni NBRC 15498, assembly GCF_001598455.1. Classification (GTDB taxonomy): domain Bacteria; phylum Pseudomonadota; class Alphaproteobacteria; order Sphingomonadales; family Sphingomonadaceae; genus Sphingomonas; species Sphingomonas pruni. The sequence continues at coordinate 78,843 of NZ_BCYZ01000009.1, read as the reverse complement.
ACGGCCCGAAGGCCGCGTCGATTTGGGGAGGAAGCAATGCGAAAGTCATCTTCACTATCGGGCCGCGCGCTCTCGTCGCGACTCAGGGATCCCAGCCTGGCGGCCATTGCGCTGATGCTTTCGGCGACCGCCGCGCCCGCGTTCGCCCAGACCACGCCCGCGCCCGCGCCCGCGCCCGGCGACGCCACTAGCGTCAGTTCCCCGCAAGACACGGCCCCGACCGCTCCCGAAGCGGCCGGGCAGGCGCCTGGGGACAAGGAAATCGTCGTCACCGGTTCGCGCCTGGGTGCGGGCTTCACCGCTCCGACTCCAGTCACCACCATCGCGCCCGAGCAGATCAAGGACCGCGCGCTCGCCAGCGTCGCCGAGCTGGCCTATGATATCCCGCAGCTGCGCATCAATCAGAATATCGGCAAGTCGAGCGAGCCGGTCGGCCAGAATGTCGCCGATCTTCGCGCGCTGGGCGGCGCGCGCACGCTGCTGCTGCTCGACGGCCGTCGCCTCGCGGCGACCAGTCCGTTCGGCGGCGTCGACACCAATATCTTTCCACTGTCGCTGATCAGCGGCGTCGAAGTCGTGACCGGCGGTGCCTCGGCCGCTTACGGTTCGGATGCCGTCGCGGGCGTCGTCAACTTCTCGCTGCAGAAGAAGGTCGAGGGGGTAAAGATCGACGCCTCGTACGGCATTTCGAACTACAACGATTTCAACCGTCCGGTGATCTCCGCCGCGGCGGGCAAGACCTTTGGCCGGCTCAACATCACGGTGGCGGGTGATTTCTATCGCAACACCGGCCAGACCGCTGTCAGTACGCGCGACTGGGGCCGTGGCCGACCGGTGCTGTTCAACAATCCGAATTACACAGCCACCAATGGCCAGACCAAGAACTATATCGCGTATGACGCGCTATATTCGCGCATGACGTTCGGCGGCGTCACCGTCGTGCCGGCCACCAGCCCGCTTTACGGCATCCAGTTCGGCGTCAACGGCACGCCCCAGCCGTTCGTCTATGGCAGCCCGGTCAACACCACCTTCATGCTGGGCGGCAGCGGCGTATCGATCGAGGACGATGGCAATATCCTGCCGCATATCACCCGCTATTCCGGATATGGCCGCGCCACCTATGACCTGACCGACGGGATTTCGTTATGGGCCGAGGGCTTGTGGTCACGGGTCGAAGTGCTGTCCGACCTCGCGCCGAACTATGACAACGGCACGCTGACCATTCAGCGCGACAATGCTTTCCTGCCGGTGTCGATCGCCGCGACGATGGCGGCCAACAATATCAAATCGTTCGCCTTTGGCCGCATGAACCTCGAAGACGGCAATTCGCAGAACAACAGCGTCTCCCGCGCGCTACGCTATGCCGTGGGCGCCGAGGGCAAGATCGGTGATTGGTCGTGGGACGTCCATGTGCAGCGTTCGGACAACCATTTCCGCCAGGAAAGCGTGAACAACCGCATTCAGTCGCGCTGGTTCCAGGGCGTGGATTCGGTGATCAGCCCGGTTACGGGTCAGCCCGTATGCCGGATCAACGCCGATGCCAGCACCACCAACGACAACCCGGCGTGCGTGCCGATCAACGTGTTCGGCGCGGGGTCGATCAGCCAGCAGGCGCTGGCCTGGTATCGCGGCACGTCCTGGTACGACGCCCGGATGACCCAGAACACTGCCGGCGCCAACCTGTCGGGCTCGCCGTTCAAGACCTGGGCAGGCCCCGTCAAGCTCGCGGTCGGGGCCGAATATCGCAAGGAGACGATCAAGAGCGTCTCCGATCCGGTCTCGGTGATCTCGGGATGGCGCTCGATCAACCAGCAGCCATTCTCCGGCCAGCTCACGGTCAAGGAAGTCTATGCCGAGACCGCGATCCCGCTGGCGCAGGACACGCCCTTCGCCAAGAATCTCGAAGTCAGCGGCGCCGTCCGCTACGCCGATTACAGTTCGAGCGGCGGCGTGACGACGTGGAAGATCGGCTTCAACTATTCGCCGATTTCCGACATCCGCTTCCGCGGCACGATCTCGCGTGACATCCGCGCGGCTAACATCAACGAACTCTATGCCGGCCAGAACCAGGTGATCAACTCGATCTCTGACCCGCGCACCAACGTCACCGCCAACACGCTGCAGCTGACCGGCGGCAACCGCAATCTCAATCCCGAAAAGGCCGATACCAAGGCGATTGGCGTCGTACTGCAGCCCAGCTTCATTCCCGGCCTGAACGCTTCGATCGATTATTACTCGATCAAGATCAACGGCGCGATCACCGCGATTGCGCCGCAGACGATCGTCAACAATTGCTTCACGTTGAAGATCGACTCGTTCTGCAGCCTGATTACCCAGAATTCGAGCAATCAGATCACGTCGATCCAGGCGACACTGATCAACGCCCAGACCATCGAAGCCGCCGGAATCGACTTCGAGCTCTCCTATCGCCGTCCGGTGTCGTGGTTCGGAACGACCGGGTCGATCGGCAGCCGCCTGCTCGTCAACTATGTCGACAAGCTGCAACTGACCGCATCGAATGTCACGACGATCCTGCTCGGCGACATCGCCACCGATCCGGGCGGTCAGCCGCGCTGGAAGGGCAATTTCGATCTGACCTATTCGGGCGGCCCGCTCCGCCTGGGCGCGTATGTCCGCTATATCGGCGGCGGCAAATTCCGGACGATCTACGTGGACAATGTCGATCTCCCGGCGTCGCAGAACCGAGTCAAGGGGCGCGCCTATGTCGATCTGTCGGCGTCCTACAAGATCACCAAGAATATCGAGCTTTATGGCAAGATCGACAATCTGCTGAACCAGGATCCGCCGATTGCGCCGAACAGCATCATAGCGCCGACGGTGTCAAATTCGCAGATGTACGACAAGGTCGGCCGTTACTATGTCGGCGGCGTCCGTATCCGCTTTTGACCCGCGCGTCGGTCGACTCGCAATATCCCGGCGCGCCGCGAACGCGCCGGGATTTCGTGGCGGCCGAAACGCGACGAACCTCATCCATTGCCATTCGCGCATCCACAATAGCGTTTGTAATCGTCGAATTGACTTGGCATTAATAAGGGGTGCGTGTGCGTAGACAGCCGATCGCCAGACTGCCGTATCGCCATTCCGGCGAAGGGCAGCCCGCATGAGCCAGCCGGTCACCCCCAACGAGATCATCAAACAATCGGCGATGAGCGGGTATCAATATGCGATCGTCGCGATCTGCATGCTGGCCTATGCCGCGGAAGGGCTCGACGTCGTCACCCTGTCTTATGCGGCGCCGGTGATGATCAAGGAACTCCACCTTTCGATCCAGGGGTTCGGGCTGGCGTCGAGCGCAACGCCCGTGGGCGTCGCGATCGGATCGATCTTCGTCGCGCCGCTGGCCGATCGGATCGGACGGCGCGCGCTGACGCTAACGCTGCTCGGCTCGCTGGTCGTGCTGCTGCTGGTCACAGCGACCAACGGCACGATCACCACGCTCATGATCCTGCGCCTGCTGACCGGCATTTGCCTGGGCGCGCTGGTCGTGTGCCTGAACGTCACCGTCACCGAATTCAGCAACGAGAAGCGCTCCAACCTGCTGATCGGCATCCTCCATTCGGGCTATGCCTTTGGCGGGATGCTGTGCGGCGCCATGGCGGGGCTGCTGATCGAGCCCTATGGCTGGCGATCGATCTTCCTAGGTGCCGCGGCGCTCAACCTGACCGCGTTCCTCCTCGGCCTGTTCATCCTCGCCGACTCCCCAGTCTTCCTGATGGCGCGACGTCCTCCGGACGCGCTCGCGCGGATCAACGCGTTGATGCGGCGGATGCGCAAGCCCGAAGTGGCGGCGCTGCCCGACGTGCCCACCGTCCTGGGGAAGCAGCGGGCGAGCCTGACGATCATCCCGCGCTCGCTGTGGATCGGCACCGCATTGCTGTGCCTGGCCGGCTTCGCGTTCACGATCAGCGGCGGCTTCATGGCCGGCTGGCGCCCGCAGATACTTTCGATGGCCGGCATGAGCATGCAGTGGAACGGCGTTGCCGGCGTGACCACCTACGGTGCCGGAATCATCGCGCAACTGATCGTCGGCGCGCTGTCGCGCCGCGTCGGCGAGGTGCGGATCGCGGCGATCTTCCTGCTGGCGATGGCAGCGTCGTTCACATTGCTCGGCGTGGTACCGGACGGCGCGAACTGGGCGCTGGTCGGAGCCTCGACCTTGTGCGGCTTTTTCAACGTCGGCGCCTATACGGCACTGATTCTGGTCACGCTGAATTATTACGGCGTAGCCACGCGCAATGCGGGCCTCGGCATCATGCTCGGCTGCTCGCGCATCGGCGGGATCGTCGGACCGCTGCTCGGCGGCTATGTGATCGGCGCCGGCGTCGGGCGATTCTCGGTGATGCTGCTGTTCGGCGGACTGATGGTCCTCCCCGCGGCGGCAACGCTAATGGCGCGATTGCGCGCGGCGCAGCAACAATCCGAGCCTGTTCCGGCATGAGGAAAGTACGATGACCCACGCAAACGCCTATCTGACCGCTGCCATGGCCGGCGCCGCGCTACTATTGATCGGCGTATCGGCGCACGGCGCCGGCCACCCGGCTGCACCGGCGGCGCCGATGCCTGCAGCCGTCGCACCGCCCCCGGCCTTCGCGACCTGCAATGCCTGCCACAGCACCGCCAAAGGCGCGGCGAACGGTGTCGGCCCCAATCTGTTCGGCATAGTCGGTGCAGCGGCGGGCAAGAGGCCGGGCTACGCCTATTCGCCGGCCATGAAAGGATCGAGCATCCGCTGGGCCCCAGCCAAGCTCGACGCCTATCTCGCCGATCCCAAGGCCATCGTGCCCGGCACGAAGATGATGATCCCCGGCATCAAGGACGCTGCCAAGCGCAGCGAAATCATCAGCTATCTCGAGACGCTGAAATGAGGCGCCGCCTCGCCCTCGCCGCGACATTGTTGCTCGGCATGCCGGCTTCCGCCCAGACCGCACGGCCAGTGCTCGATTATGCCAGCGCCGCCAAGATCCGCGACACGTGCCTCGATTATGCGCGCGCGCACAATCTCAAGGTCGCGGTGTTCGTGCTCGAAAATCACGGCATGGCGGTGACGCTGGCGCATATGGACGGCGTGTCGATGGGCGTCGGCGAGATCGCGTTGTGGAAGGCGACCTCGGCCGCCAAATATGGCCGCGCCACTGCCGATACCGCCGCGCTCAATCCGCCGGCGAACATGCCGAGCGTCGCGACGATCATGGGCGGTGTGCCGATCTACTCAGCCGACGGCACACTTCTGGGCGGCGTCGGCACGTCGGGCGGCAAGCCAGCCGACGATGCCGCCTGCGGCACCGCCGGCATCGAGGCCGCGGGGCTCAAGGCAGCCAAGCCTGTCCCCGCGGCTAGTCAGACTCAGTAAGCGTCGATTTCCTTGAGCGCTTCGGCCGCGAGCGCCCAGCTTTCGACGCCGCCGGCAACGCCGATATACATCGTCGTCTGGAACAGCGTTTCGCGGATTTCCTCCTTGGTCGCGCCGTTCGCGATCGCGCATTTGACCATGCGCTTCAGGGGGATCTGGCGGTTGAGCGCGGCGCTGATCGCGACCGTGATCAGGCAGCGTTCGCGCAACGTGAGGCCCGGCCGCGTCCAGGTTTCGCCGAAAACGGCGGACGTGACGTAATTTTCGAGCGGCTCGTTGAAATCGTCGGCATTGTCGAGGCGCTCGATGCTGGCGTCGCCGAACATCTGCCTGCGCAGCTCGCGGCCGGCCTGGAATGCGGGGTCTTCGGTCTTGAGCGCCACGGTCTAGTTCCTTGGTTGCGTGAGGGTTCGGAAGGCGCCGCCGAGCCAGCGCATTTCGGCACGGGCGGGGGCGGAAAAACGGACGGCACGGAGGAAGCCGTGGCACATCTCCGGAGCGATGCGGAATTCGCAATGCACGCCGGCAACGCGCAGCCGCTCGGCGAATTCGCGGCCCTCATCGACCAGGGCATCGTGCTCGGCCTCCAGCAGGATCGCCGGCGGCAGGCCGCCAAGATCGCTGCGCAGCGGCACCTCGAACAGCGCCGGATCGCGGGCGTCGGCGCTGCGATAGGCAGCGATGATGGCCCTGATCACCGGCAGCGTCAGCACCGGATCGCGAACGGCGGCATAACCCGCGCGCCCGCCGTCGACGTCGAACATGCCGTATGCGAGCAATTGGCAGACCGGCGTAGGGCCGCCGCGATCGCGCGCCAGAATCGCGACCTGCGCCGCGAGGAACGCGCCGGCGCTGTCGCCGGCGATCGCGATCCGCGCCGGATCGATCGCGAGGGCGGACGCCATCCGCGCCGTCCAGGCCAGCGCGTCATAGCATTGCTCGACCGTCGCGCGCGGCGTGGCTTCGGGCAGGCGGGCATAGTGGACGCTGATCACCACCGCGCCGGTCGCCTCAGCCAGCGCCATCGCCAGTGGTTGATAGGTTTCGATGCTGCCGGTCGTGAAGCCGCCGCCGTGAAAATAGACAATAGCGGGCAGCGCCCCTTTCCCCGCCGGACGATATATGCGCACCGGGACCTCGTCCCCGGCGCGTACCACGAAGCTGTTGGCGACCGTCATTCCGGTCGGCAGCGGGTACGCGATCCGATGCGCATTGCGATCGGCCAGGAGGCGCGCTGTTTCGAGCGGGGTGCCAGGCGCGCCGCGGACGGCATTCAGATACTCGGCCAATCCGGCGGCGAGCCTGGCATTGTCGCTCATCTCATTGCCATAGCTGCCGCGAGGCCAAGGCGGCGCCCTCGACCAGTGCCGAAAGCTTGGCCCACTGCACCTCGGGATGGACCCGCGCCATGTTCCAGCCCTGCGAGAAGCCGCAATCGGTGCCGGCGATGACATTCTCGCGCCCGACCACGCTCGCGAAATTCGAGATTCGCCACGCGACGAGCTCGGGATGCTCGACGACATTGGTCTGGTGGCTGATCACGCCGGGGACGAGGATCTTGCCGTCGGGCAGCTTCACATCCTTCCACACCATCCACTCATGCTCGTGGCGCGGGTTGGCGCCTTCGATGACATAGGCTTGTGCCTTGATCTTGAGGATGATGTCGATGACCTCGCGCAGCGGCACGTCGGTGGTGTGGGGCGTGTTCATGCTGCCCCAGCACATGTGATAGCGCACGCGGTCCTCGGGAATGCCGCGCAGCGCGTGGTTATAGGCTTCAACCTGGCGCTCGGAGGCGCGACGCAGATCCTCCGGCGTCGGATTGGGATTGCCGGGCAGCACCTGATTGCGCGCCGGAAGGCCGAGGTCGAGCTGGACGACATAGCCGGCATCGACGATCGCCTTGTACTCGACGTGCATCGCATCGGCGAGCGCGTAGAGATATTCGGATTCGGTCGCGTACACCGTGCCGGCATCGGCATCGTCGCGCGCCGGCGTGGCCGAGGGCATGAACGCCTCGACGAAGTCCTTGCCGGCGAGCGCCGCCTGGTAATTGTCGAGATCGGTCTGGAGCGCATCCTGCCCGACATAGTGGATCGGCGCGGCGACGCGGACACGCGCCGGCGGCGTATTGGCCGCCTTGCGGACCTTTTCCGCGTCGAGCTCGGGCGGCATCCACATCGTTTTGTACATGGCGTTGTACTGGGTCATGAAGCCGGGAAATTCCTCGGTCAGCGCCGCATAATAGGCACCTCGCTCCGAGGGCGGGACCTTTTCCAGACCGCCGAGCCGCTCGACCACATAATTGTGGAAACTCGGCTTGGAGATTTCGCCATCGCTCGGAATGTCGATGCCGATCTCGGCCTGCTTGGCGACGACATCGGCGACACCCTGACGGACGTCGCGCTGGAACTGGGCTTCGTCGACGGGCTCACCGAGGACCTTGGCCATCATCCCCTGAAGCACGTTGAGCGGCCGGATCAAGCTGCCTACATGGGTCGTAAGGATGCGATCTGTGCTGCGCCTCACATCATCTCCTGTTGCTGGCCGCCTTGGTGGCGGACCGGGTTGCCGCCTTCGCATATGAAAGCTTGGCTTATAGCCGCACTGCTGCCATGTTGAATGGCATTTGTAAATAGCAACTCCGCCAGGCGGATCGGGAGAGGGATGCAGCGATGTTCAATGGGGACGTGAAGCGCAAATTGGAGGCCGGAGAGGTTGTCTTCGGCAGTTTCGTCAAGCTCGACGCGCCCGCCATCGCAGAGCTGTACGGCATCGCCGGGTTCGATTTCGTGATCCTCGACGCCGAGCATGGTTGCTACACGCATGCCGGCCTCGAGAACATGATCCGCACCTGCGAACGAATGGGGATGAGCAGTGTGGTGCGTACCCCCGATGCCGGCGAGGCCAATATCCTCCACGTCCTCGATAGCGGCGCGAGCGGCATCCAGGTGCCCTCGCTCAGGAGCGCGGCGGAAGTGCGCGAGGTGATCCGCAAGGCCAAATACTGGCCGCTCGGCGAGCGTGGCTCGGCACGCGCATGCCGCGCCGCAGCCTATGGCACCCTCCCCGATTACGAACAGCGCGCCAATCGCGAGACGCTGGTCAGCGTCCATGTCGAGAACAAGGAGATGGTCGAGGATATCGAGGCCCTGTGCGCGGTCGACGAGCTCGACGTGCTGTTCATCGGCCCCGGCGATCTCAGCGCGTCGCTCGGCCACCCGGGCGATGCGGCACATCCCGACGTCGTCGCGGCGATCGACCGCGTGATCGAGGTGGCCGCGGGCCGCAAGCATATCGGCACCGTCGTCGCCAATGCCGCCCAGCTCGAATCCTATGTCGCGCGCGGCGTCCGTTACATCGCCTGGCTTTCCGAGCTCGGCATGCTGCGCGGTGCGCTCAACGCCGCGGCAAGCAATTTCAAAGCCTATCGGGGAGAGTCGAAGTGAAGCGACCATCGGGCGGACGCGGCAGGGAATTGGCGGGAGTGGCACCGCTGCTGGACGAAATCACCCAGAGCGTGCTCTACGACAAGGTCTGGGAGCGCGCCGAACTCTCGAAGCGCGACCGCAGCCTGATCACGATAACCTGCCTGATCGCGCTCAACCGCGATCAGGCACAGGGGCATATGGAACTGGGGCTGGAGAACGGCCTCACGGTCGAGGAAATCGGCGAGGCGATCGCGCATATCGCCTTCTATGCCGGCTGGCCGGTTTCGGTGAGCGCGGCGCGCAAGCTCAAGAATATCGTCGATGCAAAGAGCGAGCGGGCCTGACACCGAAATGCTTCCACCCCGGCGACAGCGTGGGTCGCACGGCCTCCTCTGCTTACGCGCTGACGCAAAGATAACCCGCGCCCACTGAGGCGCGGGACAGTCGCCCCTACCCTCGTCCCAGAAATGGGATCTTGTTCTGCACCATTAGCGCTTCGTAGAAATTCAGGTGATCCGGCATGTCGGCCATGTGGACGATAATACCCGCGGCGTCCTCCGCCCGCGCGGTCATTTCGACCGGCTTCGTGCTGGGGCCGCCGCCCAACTCCGTCGCGACGATGCCCGGATGGAACGCCGAAACCGCGATATTGCCCGCGCGGCAATCGACCGCCAGCGCGCGCGTCAGGCCGGCGAGCCCCCATTTGCTCGCGGTATAGGCCGGGCTGTCCTTGCGCGGCACCTTGGCGGAAATCGATCCGACATTGATGATCCGCCCCCTGCCCTGTGCCCGCATGATCGGTATCGCCGATCGCGCGCACAGAAATGCCGAGGTGAGGTTGGTATCGATCACCCGGCGCCACAGCGCCAGGTCGGTCAGTTCGGCCGGCGTGCTGTCGGCAATGCCGGCATTGTTGATCAGCACGTCGACCGTGCCGAACCGCGCCAGCGTTTCCGCGAAGAGATTGGCGACCGCGTCCTCGTCGGTAACGTCGGTCGCCACCGCCAGCGCCTCACCCCCGATCGCCTCGACCTGATCGACCAGTGCGCCCAGGCGCTCGGTGCGGCGCGCGGCGAGCACGACCTTGGCGCCCTTCTCGGCGAAGGCGACGGCGCAGGCCGCGCCTATCCCCGAGCTGGCGCCGGTAATCACGACGACGCGGCCGTCGAGGATGCTCACCCTTGCGACGCCTTTTCCGCCTGGTTCGAAACCAGCGCCAGGGGGTCGTCCGCCACCACCGCCAGCCCGCCGCCACGATCCGAGCGGACATTCTCGTAGGTGCCGGCCTCCTTCTTGCGAAGGCCATAGGATTTGACGATCTCGATATCCTCGACGGCAAGCGGCGCCATCTTCGGCTTGCGGGCCAGCGCTGCCTCGAAATAGGGCGCCAGCTCGGCCTGCTTCTTCGCCAGGCGCTCCTCCTCGCCGACCTTCAGCCGCGGCATCGCCGTGGTCGCGAACAGTTCGAGCGATTCGCAGATATGGTCGTGATTGGCGGGGCCGGTCTGCTGGACGAAGATGATCTGGTCGACGCCGACATCCGCATAGGCCTTGCAATGGTCATGGACCTGGTCGGGCGTGCCGATGCCGCCATTGCCGTGATTGTCCTCGATCCCTGCCTCGGCCTTCTTGAAGTCCTCCCAAACGCTCGAATGGCCGGGCTTCAGCTTGCCGAACGAGGCGTAGAATCCCAGCGAATAACCGAAATATTTGAAGCCTTCAGTGCCGCGGTCGATCGCCACCTGCTCGTCCTCGTTGACCGACAGCGCGGTCACGATGGCAAAATTGGCGTTCACGGCATGGCCGATCGGCACGCATTCGTCGGACTTGATGATGTCGTAATATTCCTGGACCCATTTGCCGGCCTGCTCCGGCGCGGCGAAGCCGAACACGAGCGCGCCCATGCCGTTGCGCGCGGCATGCAGGATCGTGTCGCGACGCGAGCACGCCACCCATAGCGGCGGATGCGGCGCCTGGATCGGCTTGGGGACAATATTGCGCGTCGGCATCGAGAAATGCTCGCCCTGGAAACCGGGATAGGGCGTCATCGTCAGCATGTTCGCGCATTGCTCGGTCGCCTCGCGCCACATGTCCTTCTTGAGATCGGGATCGACGCCGAAACCTTCGAGCTCCATCGCGGTGCCGCTCTCGCCGGTGCCCCATTCGACGCGGCCCTTCGACAGCAGGTCGAGCGTCGCGATCCGCTCGGCGACGCGCGCCGGATGGTTGATTCGCGGCGGCATCACGCAGATGCCATGGCCGAGCCGCATCCTTTTGGTGCGCTGGCTGAGCGCGCCGAGGAACACGTCGGGCGCCGAGCTGTGCGAATATTCCTCGAGGAAATGATGCTCGACCAGCCAGGCATAATCATAGCCCAGCTTGTCGGCGAGCTCGAGCTCGCCGAGCGCGTTGTGGAAGATCTGCATGTCCTTCGCGGCGGTGAACGGCGCGGGCGACTGATGCTCGTAAAACAGACCGAATTGCATTGAGCTCCCTCTCCGGCTCCTCTCCCGCCCGGAATTCCGATGCGGCATATTTAACAGCCTGTCTTATAACAGCCTATCTGACATTAGGGAAGATGCCGGCGATCGGATTCTGCTAAGCGCGCCTGGCCGATATTCGTCATAGTCGAAAACCGTTCACAATTCGACAGTTGCTGCTTATGGTCGCAGCTCGCCGTCAAGGGACGGGAATGAGGGGATATGCCGATGAACACGCTGCTGCCCACGACCCTGGTCGGATCCTATGCGATGCCCGAATGGCTGATCGATCGGGCGCGACTCGCCGGCCGTTTCCCGCCGCGGGTGCGCGCACTCGAACTCTGGCGCCCGGCCCCCGACCATCTCGAGGAAGCGCAAGACGATGCCACGATCATGGCCATCCACATGCAGGAACGGGCCGGAATCGATATCGTCACCGACGGCGAGATGCGCCGGGAAAGCTATTCCAATCGCTTCGCGACAGCGCTCGAAGGCGTCGATCTCGACAATCCGGGCGTCGCGCTCGACCGCAGCGGTCACCCTAATCCGGTGCCGCGCGTCACCGGCCGAATCCGCCGCAGGCATTCCGTCCAGGTCCGCGATGTCGAGTTCCTGCGGCGCAACACCGATCGCAGGATCAAGATCACCGTGCCCGGCCCGTTCACGATGACCCAGCAGGCGCAGAACGACTTTTACGCGAACGAAGAGGAGATGGCGCTCGATTATGCCGCGGCAGTCAACGAGGAAATACGCGACCTGTTCGCCGCGGGTGCCGATATCGTCCAGATCGACGAGCCCTATCTCCAGGCCCGGCCCGAGAAGGCGCGGCAATATGGCGCCAAGGCGATCGATCGCGCGCTGCAGGATGTCGACGGCGTCACTGCGCTGCACGTCTGCTTCGGCTATGCCGCGATCATCCATGGCGATCGGCCGCATGGCTATGACTATCTGGGCGAGCTTGCCGGCACGCGCGTCGACCAAGTGTCGGTCGAGACCGCGCAGCCAAAGCTCGATCCCGCGGAGTTGGCGCCGTTGCGCGGCAAGCACATCATGGTCGGGACGATCGACTTGAACGATCCCGCGATCGAGACGCCCGAGACGGTCGCCGAGCGAATCCGCCGGGCGATGACCGTCGTACCCGCCGACAAGATTATCGTCGCTCCCGATTGCGGGTTCAAATATGTGCCCCGCAACATCGCCTTCGCCAAAATGCAGGCAATGGTCGAGGGCGCCGCCTTGGTGCGCGCGACGCTCTGAGCGTGAGCCCGCCGCGCGGCGTTTAAAGTCGTTTTCAGCTTCGCCGGATCGGTTGTCGAAACGAACTCTAGCCGGCGCCCGCCAGCGTGCCACGCGGCACCGGGATGCCGGGGATCAGGAGCCGGATGCGGTGGAGCGAGCGCGCGCCGGTGAAATAGAGCGTGCGCCAGTCGCTATCGCCCCAATTCATGTTGGACGTGCGCCCCTCCATGGCGATCGTGCCGAGATGCTTGCCGGCTGGGCTCAGAATCCAGATGCCGCCCGGGCCGGTGCAATAGACATTGCCTTCGACGTCGACCTTCATGCCGTCGGGCCCGCCCATGCGGGTGTCGGCGCGCATGTCGCAGAACAAGCGAGCGCTGCCGAGATCGAGCATGCCGTCGGCCTCGACATCATACGCCATGATCAGCTTGCGATGCTGGTTGCTGTCGTTGACGTAGAGGATCTTCTCGTCGGGCGAAAAACACAGCCCGTTGGGATTGATCAGGTCGCGCACGACCATGTTGAGACGCTCGCCATCGGGCGAGACGCGATAGACGCCGGCGCAATCGATTTCCGGGGGATGTTCCGGCGGGGTAAACGGCACCTTGGGTGGCGGATCGGTGAAATAGATCGCGCCGTCCGATTTGACGACGACGTCGTTGGGCCGGTTGAGCTTCATGCCGCGATAATTGTCGGCGACCATGGTGACGGTGCCGTCGGCATGCTCGCGATCGACGCAGCGGCTGAAATGGTGGCAGACGATCAGCCGGCCTGCCTGGTCGCGGGTCTGGCCGTTGCCATTCTTGGTGTCGTGCTTGTCGACGGTGATACCGTCTTCGGGGTGCCAGCGCATGCGCAGGCTGTTGTGGATGTCGCTGAACAGCAGATAGCCGCCCTCCGCGATCCAGACCGGCCCTTCGGCAGGCCCGGTCGGCCCGCCGAAGCCGCGACCGAGCTCTTCCCAATCCGCATCCGGGCCGACGATGGCGTCCAATCGCGGATCGAGTCGTTCGATGGGCATTGTTGCTTTCCTCTCCCCGCCCTCGACTTCAGGTCTTTCGGGCGCACATGACAGCCTCACTTATACCAGCGTCGCTGATAATTGGAAACGATTTGCGGCGTTGACAGACAGCCAGGCTTATATTCTTATGGCGCGAAATGCCGACCCGTTCGAGCGGGCACGCAATCACCAGGAGAGGATCGCGCATTGGCCCGGCCGACCGTTGACATCGACACGTTTCTCGATGGCGTAAAGTTCCGCCCGTTCCACGTAAAAGTGATGCTGATCGGGGCGCTGGCGATGCTCGTCGACGGGTTCGACCTCGGCGTGCTGAGCTGGGTCCTTCCCAAGATTTCGGACCAGTTCGGGGTGGCGCGGACTTCGCTGACCTGGGTGCTGTCGATGCAGCAGGTCGGGATGGTGTTGGGCGCCTTCCTGATCGCGCCGTTCGCGGACCAGATCGGGCGGCGGACGTTGCTGGTGCTGTGCCTGGGCGGCGTCGCCGCGACGTGCTTCGTGACGATCTTTACCGACAGCATCTGGGCACTGGCGATCTGCCGGTTGCTCACCGGCATGTTCGCCAGTTCGGTGATCGCCAACATGGTCGCGTTGGCCTCCGAACTCGCGCCCGCGCGGCAGCGCTCGACAATAGTAACGGTGGTGCTTGCCGGCGCGATGCCGGGCGCCTTGCTCGGATCGGCGATGCAGGCGTTCCTGCTCGAGCCCTATGGCTGGCACGTCGCGTTCTGGATCGGCACGGCGATGCCGCTGTTGCTGGTGCCGGTGATCTATTTCCTGCTGCCCGAATCGCCCAAATTCCTGGCGGCGCGCAATCCCGACGATCCCCGATTGCGCGCGATGGTGCTGGCCTTGATGCCCGAGGGCGAAGGCGAAGCGGTGATCCTGTCGCAGCGCGAGGTGCGTGAGAAGCGTCCGAGCAGTGCGTCGCTGGTGCGCGATCTGTTCAAACCCGGGCTGGCGCTGCCGACGATTCTGTTGTGGCTGAGCTTCGTCAGCAGCTTCGGCTTCATCAGCGCCGCGCTGTGGAAGACAACTGTGTTCCACGACGCCATCGGGCTCAACTGGAGCCAGGTGGGCATCACCACGGCGATCGGTACGGCATTCGGCGCGACGGGTATGCTGACGATCGGACTGATGATCGACAAGTTCGGCTTCAAGGCGATCGTGCCGACCTATTTCATCGTCGCCGCCGCTGCCGCGATCGGCATGGGTTTGTTCGCACCGGGCTGGGGAATGTTCGTCGCGCTGGCGCTTAATGCGTTGGCACAGCATGCCGCGCATGCCGGATTGGCCTCGATTGCCTCGACACTCTACCCGACGCGCAACCGCGCTACCGGGGTCGGCTGGGCCTATGGCGCCGGGCGCGCCGCCTCGATCGTCGGGCCCTGGTACGGCATGCTCGCGCTGCATTTTCATTGGGGGGCGATCGGCTATTTCTTCCTGCTCGCCGCGCCACTGGCCCTGGCCGGGGTGGTGATCTGGATGCTGCTGACGCTCAAGCCGCTCGACCCGGCGACCCGCACCGTCGGGCACTGACTTGCATATCTAGACTGGCGGTTGCCAGCCGAGCACGCGCTTTACGGTGCCGCCGAAGATCGCCGCCTTGGCATCGCGGTCGAGTTCGTCGCTGTGGAGCAGCATGTCGCGGCTCTCGCTGTACAGGCAGCCGCGATTGCGGTTCGGCCCGCCGGCTTCGGCCATGCGCAGGCGCGTATAGTCGCTCGCCCACATCAGCCGATCGACCCCGAACGCCGCGATGACGCGGCGCAGATTGGGCCAGACATCGGCGAACGGATAGGCTTGGCGCGACAGCAACGGCAGCCCGCACAATTTGACCGAAACGTTCGGGAGATCGGCAAGGCCGAGCAGCCCGTCGAGCCGATCCCAGGGATCGTCGCGCGCCGGCGACACCGGGTGCTGGCTGACCCCGACATGGTCGATGATCACCTTCAGGTCGGGATGGCGCTCGATCAGCGGCCGCATTGCCGCGGCCTGGCCGTGGGTCGACAGGAACAGCGGCAGGCCGACCCTGGCCGCGGCCGCAAACCCGGCATCCATCGCGCCGCTGGTGAAAGCCTCGGAGAGTTCGGTGGTGCGGAAATCGGTGACGAGCAGCCGGCCGGCGATGACGCGGCCGTCGCCTTTTGCCCGCTCCACCGCCGCGCCCAGTTCGGCGTTCCCGGCCATGAACGTCTCGACGCCGATGAAGCGTCCAGGATAGCGCGTTACGCACGCGTCGATATAGGGCAGCGCCGCGACCACCAGAGTGGCATCGACCCCGACGCTGTCCATCGCCTCGCGCGCCAGCTCGACGTTAATCGCCAGTTTGACCGCGTCGGGCACGTCGTCGCCGAACGGCACTGCGGGTGCGGGCTGGTGAATCTGGGCATCGATGATGTCGAAGTCGGCGCTCTTCACGATTGCGATTCCTGTTGTGCTTTAAAGCCGCGGTAGATTGCGCGGCCGCACGCGGCGCAGCAAATGTCCTCGGTCGGCAGCGGGGCGGCGGTGGCGTGCGCGCCCGGCGCCCCACCGCAACAGGCACAACCCGAAGGCATTGTGAAGCGATCGAGCTGGGCGAGCATGTCCTCGCTCCACGCCGCTCCGCAAAACGGGCAGGTGGCACCGTCGCCCTCGCTCATCTCATCTTCTCCATCAACATGCATCTTGTTGAATGCTGTTCGTCTTTATATAACGTCTACCATCATTATCCAGCGCCTTTCGCGCATTCCTCATCCTCGACACGGAGACAAGCAGGCATGCAACCCGTCCGTTACGACGTCCTCGCCATCGGCAATGCCATCGTCGATGTCATTGCCCATGCCAGCGACGATTTCCTCATCCGGGAAGGCATGGCCAAGGGCGGCATGACCCTGATCGACGAAGACAGCGCCGAGCGAATCTACGCTGCGATGGGTCCCGGCATGGAAATCTCGGGCGGGTCGGGCGGTAATACCATTGCCGGCGTGGCGGCGTTCGGCGGCCGCGGCGCGTTCATCGGCAAGGTCCGCGACGACGCGCTCGGCGATATCTACCGTCACGATTTGCGCGCGATCGGCGTCGCCTTCGATACACCGGCGACCACCACCGGCCCCGCCACCGCGCGCTGCCTCGTGCTGGTCACGCCCGATGCCGAGCGGACGATGAACACGTTTCTCGGCGCCTGCACCGGGCTCGATGAGGACGATATCGACGAAGCCCTCGTCGCCTCGGCGGGGATCCTCTATCTCGAAGGCTATCTGTTCGATGAGCCCCCCGCCAAGGCCGCCTTCCGCAAGGCCGCGTCGCTGGCGCACGCCGCCGGACGCAAGGTCGCGCTGACCATGTCCGACAGCTTCTGCGTCCACCGCCACAAGGACGCATTCCTCGAACTGGTCGACGGCCATATCGATATATTGTTCGCCAATGAGGACGAGATCCGGGCGCTCTACGGCGTCGACGACATAGTCGAGGCAGCGAAGATCGCCGCGCAGCACGTCGAACTGGTGACGGTGACGCGCGGCCCGGCCGGGGCGCTGCTGATCGATGCGGACGGTATGGTCGAAGTGCCCGCCTCGCGGGTGGCGACGGTGGTCGACACCACCGGCGCCGGCGACCTCTACGCGGCGGGCGTGCTGTACGGCTTAAGTCGCGGACTGCCGCTGGCCGAATGCGGGCGGCTGGGCTGCGCGGCGGCCGGCGAAGCGATCGGCCATTTCGGGGCACGGCCGCAAGCGGATTTGAAGGCGTTCCTGGCCGACTGATTCCCCGCCTCGGCAAGAGAGGGGCGTAAGATCAGTTCAACCGCGAACGCCGCGAGATGAGATAGATCTCGTCGTTGAACCACAGGCCCTGGTGGCGCTGCAGGGCCTCGCGCGTCGCTTCGAGATACTGGTCGTTCGACAGCGCCTTGGCGAAGCGGCCATCCTCGATCTGCGCGACATAGCTGGCCGCGTTCCAGGCGGCGAACAGGGTCGAGCTGCCGATCGGGGTATGGGCGTCGATCTCGGTCGGAAGCGTGCGGATGTGGTAGCGGAACAGCGCTTCTTCGTCCGACAGCGAATGGAAATGATAGTCGCGCGCGGCCGCGCCCAGGTCCTCGCGCACCGCCTGCATGATGTCCTCGCGGCCGGTATCGAACGGGTCCTCGTCCGGCCAGATCGCGCGGATGATCTCCAGTCCGGGATCGTTGCCGTGGCTGTGCACGCCCATCAACTTGCCGTTGGGACGCAGTGCCCGGACGAGCGGCGTGACGACGCGCGAGCTCTTGAACTCGAGCGGTGCGTGTGCGCGATAGGGCTGCGACAGCAAGACGAAATCGAAGTCCGCCTGCGCGTAGCCGCGCCGCGGAATGATCGGGTCGAGCATGAAGTGATGGTCTTTGCGATACAGGACAAGCACCGTCGGCGTCTTGTACATAGGGTTGCCGCTCGGCGCGATGCTTGCCTGCCAATGCTTGGCGAGGAACGGATCGAGCTGCTGGACCTGTTCCTCGAATTGCCCCGCCGACGTGCCATCGAGCGCGACTTCGTGCCACACCATCGCGCTTGCCCCCGCCGGCGTCTCGGGCTGCAGTGTGGGCGCTTCACCATATTTGAGGTTGGTCAGCACCAGCACGGTGCCGGGATGCTCGCGCAGCCGGTCGGGCATCTTCTCGAGCGTCAGCCGAATATTCTCCATGCTGATCTCCTTGGCCACCACGTAGAACGGCACCCAGGGATGGCGCCGGTGCAGCCCGCGGAGCATCCGCGCCAACGCGGTGCCGTCGCCGGCACCTCCGTCGAACAACCGGATCGCCGGCGGGACCGGTTGCGTGTCAGACAATTCATGCACCGCACGATCCGCGATGATCTGCTTCTCATTGGTGGTGTTGACGAAGGCGAGATACTTCTGACGATTGTCGTAGAAGCGGAAATTATGCTCGGGCCGCATTTCGGCGCGCAGCCCCTTGATGCCCGAACGCAGCGCGCTGGCGGAGGTGCCGTCCTGCTCCTCGATGAAGCGATGAACGCGCTCGACAGTCTGCACCGTCACCCGTCCGCCCTGCTGCAGCCGTTGCACGAGCTTGCCGTCGTTGACCGCCAGCCGGCCGAAGGTCGACTGCGCCATCTTGAGCCGCCGGCAGCTATGCTCGATCTGCTCGAGAAGGGCCTGGGTGTCGTCCATCGCTCAGGCGGACAATCGCGTTGCGCGGGCATAGCCGCCGTCGAGATAGATCAGCGGATCGACGTCGCCCGAGATATACACCTCCTTGACCGCGCCGATCACCACGGCGTGGGTGCCATATTCGATATGCGTCTCATATTCGCAGAAGAAGCTGGCCTGCGCGTCGCACAGGTGCGGCGAACCGCATGCCCCCGAGCCCCAGCGGCCCTCGGCGAACCGCTCTTCGCCCTTCAGCTGGCCCGCGCAGGTCTGCGACACGGCGAGCTGGTCGGCATGGAGGATGTTGACGCAGAAAGGCGCGCCGGCGGTCAGCGGCCCATGCAGGCTCGCGCTCTTGTTGACGCAGACCAATAGCGACGGCGGGTCCATGCTCAATTCGCTAACCGCGGTAGCGGTCATCGCCCAGCGCCTGCCTTCATGCCAGGCGGTGATGACCACCACGGCCTTGCCTAGCCGGCGCAGGCCTTTCTTGAGTTGCTCGGCGACGCTCTCGCGGGCGATGTCCAGCTCGGGCATTTGCACTTCACTCATCGGCACCCAGCCCTTCCCTGCCCATGATGCGCAATCCGTAGCCTTCGATACCCGAGAGCTTCGCTTCGCTGTCCGACAGCAAGATCAGATCCTTGACGCCCAGATCGAGGAGGATCTGCGCCCCGACGCCGTAATCGCGGATGCGCTGATCGCGCGTCGGCCCCGGACTGCTGCGCCGCTCCGATATCGCGCTGACCGACGGGTCGCGGATGAAGACGATCACGCCGGGGCCGTCCTGCGCGCCGATCCGCGCCAGTGCGCGCGAGACATATTCGCGGCGGTCGGTCGGCGGCCCGAGCATGTCCGAGACGAAGTCGAGACGGTGCATGCGCACCAAAGTCGGCACGTCCGGGGTAATGCGCCCGCGCGACAAAGCGACATGCTCGACATTGTCGATCGTGTTGCGGAACACCGACAGGCGAAAGCCTTCGCCATAGACGGTCTCGAACGCTTCCTCATGGACGCGTTCGACGCAGCGTTCGGTGCGGCGGCGATAGCTGATCAGGTCGGCGATCGTGCCGATCGGAATATCGTGCTCGCGCGAAAACTCGACCAGATCGGGCAGCCGCGCCATCGTCCCGTCTTCGTTCAGCACTTCGCAGATCACGCCCGCCGGAATCAGGCCGGCCAGCCGCGACACGTCGACCGCCGCCTCGGTATGGCCGGTACGGACCAGCACCCCGCCGCCGCGCGCGACCAACGGGAAGACATGGCCGGGCGAGACGATATCGTCGCAGCCTTTGGAGGGATCGATCGCCACCGCCACGGTATGCGCCCGGTCGTACGCCGAAATGCCGGTGGTGACGCCATCGCGCGCCTCGATCGAGACGGTGAAGGCGGTGCCATGGCCGGAATTGTTCTCCGTCACCATCGGCGGCAGGCGCAATTCTCGCGCCCGTTCCTCGGTCATCGCCAGGCAGATCAGCCCGCGCGCATGGCGAGCCATGAAGTTGATCTGAGCAGGCGTCGCGAACTGCGCCGGGATGATGACGTCGCCTTCATTCTCGCGATCCTCGGCATCGACGAGAATGTAGGGCAGGCCGTTACGTGCGGCTTCGATGATCTCCTCGGTCGAGGAGATCGCATTGTGCAGCCGATCGGCCGCCGGCGCGATCAGCTCAATAGACATCGTTTTCCTGCAGGACTTCGCGCGCATGACGCCAGCTGTCCGTTCCGGCGGGCAGGCCGACATAGAGCGTCGCGTGGAGCAGGATCTCCCTGATCTCGTCCTTAGTGACGCCGTTGGCGAGCGCGCCATTGATATGGTTGCGCAGCTGGTCTGGCCGCGACTGACCGATCAGGATCGCAATCGTCAGCATCGAGCGGGTCTTGCGGTCGAGCCCCGGGCGGCTCCACACGTCGCCGAAGCACAACCGCGTCACCAGATCCTGTAGCGGCTCGTTGAAGTCGTCGGCATTGTCGAGGCTGCGCACGCCGGGCTCGCCGAACATGTCGAAGCGCATCGCGCGGCCGCGGTCGTAGGACTCGTCTTTGTTCACGCGATGGCCTTCCTCATTTCGATAGGTGCTGGCGCCGACAGCAACGGGCGGATCGCCTCGGCTGCGGCGACGAGTTCGGCGCGCGCCGCGGCCGAGACGCCGACCGCGCGCAGGAAACCGTGGATCATGCCCGGGGCGATACGAAGCGTCGTCGGCACGCCGGCCTCTTCGAGCCGCGCGGCAAACGCGACTGCTTCGGGGCAGAGCGGATCATGTTCGGCCGCGACGATGTGCGTCGGCGGAAGCGCGCCAAGGTCGCGGCGATCGACCGGCGCGGGGTTGGCATCGAGGCCGCCGCAGCGAGCAAACAATGCGATATATTGGCGGACGCGATCGGCGGTCAGCAGCGGATCGAGCGTGTTGCAATAGGCGGGCGCTTCCGGATTCATCGCGAACGTGCCGTAGAAGAGAAGCTGGCAGATCGGGCGCGCGGTGGCGCCGCATGCCAGCGCCAACAGCGCGCCGGCGCTGTCCCCGGCCACTGCGATCCGTGCCGGATCCACCGAGAGCGCTTCGGCCTGACGGCCGAGCCAGGCGAACGCCGCATCGCAATCGGCTTGCGCTCCGGCATAGTCGGTTTCGGGCAGGCGGCGATACTGGACGCTGGCGACGACCGCGCCGGTCGCTTCGGCCAGCGCCGCGCCGACGATGTCGAAGCTCTCGACGCTGCCGAACGCAAAACCCCCGCCGTGGAAATAGCAGATCGCCGGCCGCAACCCCTCCCCGCCCGGATCGAAAATGCGCAACGCGATCTCGCGCCCAGGTGCGGCGATAAAGGTGTCGAAGCGCGCGACTTGCGGCGCATGGTCCTCGGCGTAACGCCGGCCTGTGAGGTCGCCGACCAGCCGCGTGGTTTCGATGCTGGCAGCCGGCGGCGTCGCGCGGACTAGCGCGACGTAGCGGTCTATGCCGTCCGCGAGGGCGGGTTCAGGCAACGGCCTCATACCGCACCTCGACCGTCCGGGTCGCCAGTTCGGCAAGCCGCGGCGCGACTTCGCGGCCCATCAGCGTCAAGTTGTCGACCGTCTCCTGGTGGTCGAGTTCGCCGGCCTGCGCCATCATGAGCAGATTGCCGAAGCCGCCCGTTTCCTCGTGAAACGTCACCAATTGCTCGTAGACTTCGTCAGGAGTGCCGACGAAGAACAGGCCCGCCTCCATATATTGCTCGATCGTGCCATCGACCGGCAGCGCCTCGCCGTTGCGCAGGCGCGGGCGCATCGCATTGGCGCCGGCCTGGAGCATGCGGATATTCGCCTCGACCGGATTGAAGCCGAGCGGATTGCGGAACTGCGGATCGAGCCGGGCAGCGGTCGTGAAGTAGCTCTTCATCTTCTCGGCGCGGGCGAAGGCGGTGGCGCGGTCGCCGGCGCAGGAAACCAGCGCGAGATAGGCGAGTCTGTCCTGGTCGGGCTGCACGCCGTGCGCGGCCAGATACGCCGCGCGGTAGCCGCTGAATACCGAGCGGGCGACGGCTCCAGACAGGAAAGTCGCGCAGGTATAGCCGCGCTTGCCATATTCGCTGGCGCTGCTCGCGCTCGACGCGGTCATCCAGATGGGAGGATGCGGCTGCTGGATCGGGCGCGGCCACAGGCTCGCCGTACGGTAATGAAAGTGCTCGCCTTCCCAGGAGAAATTATCGCCGGTGTTGGAAAGCGCCTCCAAGATCAGGTCATGCGCTTCCCAGAAGCGGTCCATGAAGCCGGTCGGCTGGCGGTTCGACATGAACAATTCATATGCCGCGCCCTTGACCAGTCCGACTTCGAGCCGCCCGCCCGACAGGCAATCGACCATCGCGATCTCTTCGGCGACGCGCAGCGGGTTGGAGCGGTTGGCGAGCGGGATGCCCAAGGCAAGCAGGCGCGCGTTGCTGGTCTGGCGCGCGAGGATCGCCAGCGTCGTCATGCACGACGTCGACATGCAGGTCGCGGCGGCGTGATGCTCGTTGACCATGATGTTGAGCCCGACCTCGTCGGCGAGCATATATTCGTCGAGATAGCGGTTGAGCAGCTGCCCGGCCTCGACCGGATCGCATTCGCGCTGCGGCAACGTCACGCGCATCGCGCCCGGCTTCTGAAAGGCGGGGTGATAGGCCTGTTCGCTGAATTGCCAGATCTTCATCTTTGTCTCCGAGCGGTCGTTCAGCGGCCAGCTAAAGCGGCGATGCGGGCGGCGAGCTTGGCAGGCTGGTCGGCGTGGACACGGTGTCCGGCGTCTTCGAAGGACTCGACGTCCGCCTGGGGCAGCGCCTTGCGCCAGTCGTCGCGATATTTGGCGCTGACGATGCCGTCCGCCTCGCCCCAAATGACGAGAGTCGGGCTGGCGATGCGGTGCGTGCGGTACCCGAGCTTCTTGTTCGACATGTACGGGGTCCAGCCGAAGTGGCTCGCTGCCTCGTCATTGCGCATCAGCCGGCGCAGACGGTGTTCCGGCAGCGTCGCCAGCGTCTTCATGTCGCTGCCGAGCGCGGGCTCGCCGACCTGCATGCGTTTGCCGAGCTCCTGGCGCGACAGCATGAATATGTCGGCAACATATTGCTCGCGGCGATTGGCGGTCGGCAGGCCGAGCGGAGAAACCAACACGAGCTGCGCGGCGCGGCCCGGCTCCTTGGTCAGCATTTCCGCGGCCACCCAGGCGCCGAACGACGTGCCGACGATGACCGGCCGGTCGAGCCCGAGCTGGTCGAGCAGGTCGAGATAGAAATAGCCGAGGTCGTCGACGCGGTCGATCCGCGGCGAGCCGGCGGACGCTCCGAAACCAGGATGCGAAGGCGCGTAGACGGTGAAATGCTTCGCCAGTTCGCGCTGAAGCGGCGCGGCCCCCTCGATCCCGTCGAGCCCATGCAGGAACAGAAGCGGCGGACCGTCCCCAGCCTCGAAGATTTCGAGCTCGGTGCCCAGCACGTCGAGTGCCGACACAGTGCCGAAGCTCAGTTC
This sequence comes from Sphingomonas pruni NBRC 15498, assembly GCF_001598455.1. GTDB lineage: Bacteria > Pseudomonadota > Alphaproteobacteria > Sphingomonadales > Sphingomonadaceae > Sphingomonas > Sphingomonas pruni. Next base: position 55,193 of record NZ_BCYZ01000009.1, on the reverse strand, counting down.
TTCAAGGCCTTGGGGCTGCATCGCTCTCCACTCGTCTCTTCTTTGTGAGCTTCAGAGTGTTGCCCGGCGACTGATACGTCCAATTCTTTGTACTTGAGGCTTTGATGCCCGGAAGGTATGGAAATGGGATGGAGCTACGCCATCTTCGCTATTTCCGCGCGATCGGCCGCGAGCAGCATTTCGGCCGTGCCGCGATCGCGTTGAGGGTCGCGCAGCCGGCGCTGACGCGGCAGATCCGCGACCTTGAGGCCGAGCTCGGCATCGAGCTGTTCGAGCGGTTGCCGCGAGGAGTGCGCCTGTCGAGCGCCGGTCGCGTCTTCCTGGGCGACGTCGAGGAGATCTTGTCGCAGGTCGACCGCGCCGTCGATCGTGCGCAGCGGTTGGGCAGCGGCCATCTCGGCACGATCCGCGTCGGGCTCAGCGAGATCATCGCGGCGCACGACTTCATCTCGCACGGGCTGCGCAATTTCCGCGAGAGCGAGCCGTCGGTGGCGCTCGATCTCAAGTCGATGGGATCGGTGAACCAGATTGCCGCGCTCAAGGAAGGCACGCTCGACGTCGGGCTGATCTACGACGCGCATCTCGAAGAGCGCGACTATGAGGTGCTCGACCGCATCTGCCTCGGCCATGGCGAGACGATGCTGGCCGTGCACGAAAGCCACCGGCTGGCCGGTCGAGCCTCGGTAACGATGGCCGAGATCGCCGAGGAGCCCGCGCTCGGCCCGGCACGGCTGACTGCACCCGGCTATTACGACCGGTTGATGACGGCCTGCGTCGAGAGCGGCAGCACGCCGCGCATCGTCCAGGAATGCACGACGAATTCGATCCTGCTGAGCCTGGTCGCGGTGGGCATGGGCGTCGGCTTCGTGACGGCGTCGAGCCAGTCGTCGCCGGCGCACAATATCCAGCTGGTGCCGATCAGCGATCTCGGGCTCCAGTTCGAGGTGCTGTTGGTGTGGCGCAAGAGCGACCGCTCGCCGGCGCTGCAGCGCTTCATCGACATGATGATCCACCATGCGGGCGTCCTCCCCGCGGGGTGACAAAAGTTGGCGCTCGATCCTGCTACGTCGCAGGCAAGAGGAGAGAAGGATGACCGACGCGCCGCCACTCAAGGGCCTGTATCATTTCGCCTATCCCTGCCGCGATGCGGAGGAGACGCGCCATTTCTACGAGGACATTCTGGGGCTGCCGCTGGTCAATTGCATGATGTCCGAAAAGGTGCCGAGCACGGGCGAGGAGCAGCCCTATGTGCACTTCTTCTTCCAGCTGGGCGACGGCTCGTACATCGCCTTTTTCGACCTGGGCGGCGACGAGAAGCCGGCACCGTCTCCCAACACACCCGAATGGGTCCAGCATTTCGCGATCGAGACCGATTCGGTCGACGATGTCGAGGCGATGCGGCTGCGGCTTGCCGAACATGGGGTCAAGACCACGCCCTTGGTCGATCACGAGTTCGTACGGTCGATCTATTTCTTCGACCCCAACGGCCTGCGCCTCGAAGTCGCGGCGCGAACCGAGGCGCCGGGCTTTCTGGAGGAAGCTGCCAGCGAGGCGCATGGAGTCCTCGAGGCATGGAATATGCGCAAGCACGGCGCGCCCGCCGCCGGCTGATCGCCTTCTCGTCACCGCGCTCCGCCCCGTTGCCGATCATTGTCGAATGGACAGATCGGCGGCTGGACGGCAGGAGAGCAGCGGGGAAATGTGACGAGAGGAATCAAACGCATGGCAGACACCGAACAATCGCGCCGGCGTGTCCAGTCGATTGAAGTGGGGTTCCGCGTACTGCGGGTGCTGCGCATGGCCGAAGGGCCGCTGCCGCTGCGCGAGATTGCCGCGCGCGCCAGCATGCCGCCGAGCAAGGTGCATCTCTATCTCGTCAGCTTCGTGCGCGAGAATATGGCCTATCAGGACCCCCATAATGGCCATTACGGGCTGGGCACCTTCGCCATCCAGCTCGGGCTGGCCGCCATCCGCCAACTCGACGTGGTCGGGCTCGCCGCCGAGACTCTGACCGAGCTTCGCGACAAGACCGACTGCGCGATCTACCTGTCGCTATGGGGCGACCGCGGCCCGTGCATCGTCGCCAAGGCCGACGGCAGGCTGCAAGGCGCGTTCCTGATCCGGCTCGGCTATATCCTGCCGGTGACCACGTCCGCGACCGGGCTGGTGTTCCTCGCCCATCTGCCGGAGGCTGAGGTCGCTCGCGCGGTGGCGGCGCAGGCCGCCTATGACGCCACCCGCGGTGATATCCCCACGCCGACCAAGGAAGAGCTGGCGGAGAGCGGTGAGCGAATCCGCCGCGAGGGTTATTCGTCGAGCGCCGGGATGCTCAACCGCAACTTCGCGGCCATCGCCGCGCCGATCTTCGACCATAGCGGCAAGATCGCCGCGACCATCACTTTGCTCGGCCCCACCGACTTCATGAGCAAGACTCGGCTCAAGGACTTCAGCAAGATGCTGCTGGCATCGACTGAGGCCGTGTCGGAGCGGATGGGCGCGCTTCCCAAGCCCGCAGAAAAGCCTGCGAAAGGCTGACGCCAGTCCGCGACCCTAGGCCGCCCCGCGCACGAAATCCGGCGCGCGGCGGCCGGCCGCGGCGGCGTCGAGGCGGAGCTTGCGAGCTTCGGCGCGCTTGGCGTCGTCGAACCATGAGCGTTCGTGGCCCCATAGGCTGGGGCCGTAATCGCATTCGAACGGCTGCCATGTCGCGGGATCGATCGAGCGCCCGCCCCAGCCCAGTTCGATCATGAAGTCCGACGGCGTGCGGGCGTAGAAGCTGGTCATGAAATCGTTGGTGTGACGGCCGAGCGTCACGCCGATGCGCCCTTCCTCCAGCTGGGCGAGGTCATAGGCCTGGCCGACATCGTCGAGCGAATCGAGCTCGACCATCAGGTGATGGAAGCCGTCGACGCCCGTCTCGATAGCAGCGAAGCTGTGATGACGACTGTTGAGATGAAAGAAGAATGCCTTGAACGGCCGCAGCGCATAATCGCTGAGCCGGAAGCCGAGCAGGTCGACATAGAAAGGCAGCACCGCGTCGAGCGACCGGACGGTCAGTACGACATGGCCGAGTCCAAGCGCGCCCGTGCGAAAGCCGCTGAGCGCGCGGCCGGGCACGAAGGCGGAGGGCGCCACGGTGGGACCGTGGAAGAATTCGAGGCGGTTGCCGGCGGGATCATGGGCGATGAGCAGCTCAGCGACGCGGCGCTGCTCGGCCTCGAGCGGCGTGCCTTGAACGACCGGATGGCCGGCATTGGATAGTCGCGTCGCCAGCCGCGCCAGGGCATCGCCATCGGCGACTTCCCAGCCCATCGCGCTGACGCCCTCGCCTGCGCCGCTTTCGAGGAACAGGCGACCCGCACGATCGTCGGTACGCAAGGCGAAACCGCGCACGTCGCGATCGGCAAGCTGCATGCCGAGCAGGTCCGCGGCGAAGCTCGCCCAGGCATCGACCCGCGCCGTGGTGACTCCGATATAGCCGAGCGACTGCAGCATAGAACGAACGCTATTCGGTAATACCGAAGAACGCCAGTCGAGATTAGGGCCGCTGCACTCCCGGCCGGCTATATTCGGGAGTGAACTCCTCGATATCCGCGCCGTGATTCCCGTTCGGGGCGCTGAGCGACTCCAGCAGGCGGGTGAGGTAGCCGCGCAATATTTCCAACTCATCGCCATCCAGCGGCGTCAGCAATTCGGCTTCGAGCGCGCGGGTGTCCTTCTGGAGCTTCTTCAGCGCATCCTTGCCGGCCGCGGTCAGGCTCAATTCGAGCAGGCGTTTGTTGGCGCTGCTGACGCGGCGATCGATCAGCCCCTTGGATTCGAGCAAGGCGATCTGCTTGATCATCGTCTGCGGCTTGACGTCGTAGAGGCGCGACAATTCGGCCGAAGACATATTGGGCCGCGTCGAGAGCGTCGTAAGAATTCGGAACTGGACGGCGGTCACGCCGAGCGGATTGAGTACCGATTCCAGCCGCACATACGCCTTATACTGCACCTGTTTGACCAGATGCAGGATCGAAGGCGGATGTCGATCGGTAGTTGTGCGAGCGGCTTTACCCATCCGCCCTTAGTGTCCGATCGTGCCGGAACTGTCCAGAGTCGGCGCGGCACTTCGCCGCGCCGCCCGCGAGATCGTGATGACGCTCAGCCCTTGAGCTTCTTGGTGGCGATTGCCGCGCCTTCGGCCATCGCCGCCAGTTTCGCCCACACCACTTCGGGATGACCAACGCGCGAGCCGATGCCGCAATCGGTCCCGCCCTGGATATTCTCCATGCCGACGAGCTTACCGACATTGACCAGCCGTTCGGCCACCAGCTCGGGATGCTCGACCAGGTCGGTCATATGGCCGACCACGCCGGGGCAGATGATCTTGCCGGCGGGAAGCTTGACGTCCTCCCAGATGCGCCATTCGTGCGCGTGGCGGACATTGCTCGCCTCGAACGTGTAGCATTGCGCGTTGATCTTGAGCATCAGGTCGACGATGTTCTTGAACTCGATGTCGTGAACATGCGGGCGATGGCCGCTGCCCCAGCACATGTGGAAGCGGATCTGCTCCTCGGGCAGACCCTCGACCGCATGGTTGATCACCTCGACCGCAAATTCCAGATAGTCGCGATACTGGTCGACCGACCAATCGGGATAGAACATCCAGCTCGTCGCGAATTCGGGATCGTCGATCTGGACGATCAGCCCGGCATCGGTGATCGCCTTATATTCCTCGCGCATCGCCGCGCCGACCGCCATCATGTAATCGCGCTCGTCGCGATAGAAAGCGTTGCGCGCGCCGGCGCCGGCGCTGAGCGGCCCGAGAGCGGCGATGAAGCCATCGACACCGCTCTTTCCCTCGAGCCCCTTCTTGAGCGCGTCGATATCCTTCGCGATCTCGGCCTGACCGATATAGGTCAGCGCGCTCGTGCACACCTTTTCGGTGGTCGGGCGCTTGGGAACATTGCCGGGCGTCATGAAGCCTGGGCGGACCGGGCCGCCGGCGCCGGCGAACCACAGGCCGGATTCATAGAAGCCCGGGAAATCGCGGCGGTCGCGCTCGCCGGGACCAGCCCGTTTGGACGGCGCCGCAGGGTCACGCGGCAGCGATTCCCAGCCGGTCACCCTCTGCTGGATATAGCTGGTGTAGCTGCCCATGTTGGCGGCCTTCACATATTCGCCGTCGTTGATGATATCGACGCCACATTCGATCTGCTTCTCGACGACTTCGCGCACCGCCTTGGGCAGGCGCACCGCGATCTCGGCCTGATTGGCGTCGGCATCGACGAGCAGGGCGTCGAGATCGGCCGGGCGGGGCAGATTCCCGCCATGAGTCGTCAGGATATGGTCCGTGGAACGCCGCATCGTGTCTTCTCCTAAGTGGGTGTCGCCGGCTTATGTTCGGCGCACGAATTTCTGGATCTGGTGGTCGCCCTGTTCCTCGGGGATCCAGCCGGGGCGGATCGCAAAGCTGTAGGGCACTTCGGCGACATAGACGTCGCCATGGCTATCGACCGCGATACCGTGCGGCGCGATGAAATTGCCCGGCGCGTGGCGATGCTCGGACGAGCCGCCCCAGCGATCCAGGACCCTGCCCTCGGGGCTGAGCATCGTGACGCGGCCGGGATGGTCCTGCAGCATTTCGCCGAGGACGAAGCTCTTCTTGCCCTTGGGCCGCCACAGCTCGGCAACATAGATGATGCCATCACGGTCGATTGCGATGTCACACGGACGCTGCACGTCTGTCCATTGCTCGAGATAGTCGCCGTCGGCGGTGAAGACCTGGATACGGTCATTCTCGCGATCGCAGACCAATACGCGCCCGGCCGCGTCGCAGCCGATGCCGTGCGGCAGGTGGAATTCACCGGGACCGGTGCCGATCTCACCCCAGGACTGGATCAGTTCGCCGGCAGCGCTGAAGCGATGGACGCGGCAATTGCCATAGCCGTCAGCGACATAGAGCTCGCCGCTTGGCGCCACCGCGAGGTTGCAGCAGCGATTGAACGGCCCCCCGGGATAGGCGATGCATTCGCAGGCATGGACTTCGTAAGGGGGCTTGGGATCGTAGCCGGTATCCGATGCCTGGCCGGGCACGCCGAGGGTCATGATCGGCTCGCCTTCGAGGCTGAAGACGCGAATGCTGTGATCGCCATTGTCGACGCAATAGACCCGGTCGTCGGGGCCGATCGTCAGACCGTGCGCCATGGTGAAGACATCGTCGCCCCAGCTACGGACGAAGCTGCCGTCGCGCTCATAGACCAGCACGCGATGCGGAAAGCGGACGAACAGATAGACGCGATCCTGCGAATCGACGGCGACCCCGGTCACGTCGCGATGCGAGACGCCCGCCGGCAGGCGTTCCCAATCGGCCATCACGTCGAACGCAGGCGCTGTCCCGGTTGCCATAGCCGGCATTTCACTCCTCGACGGATTATCCAAAAACCAGCCTAGACGTCCGCTCGTTCCTAAGCCAAGCTGACATATATCGTCGCTTGAGCATTTGTACATAGCGAACGACATATGATAAAGCCGATTGGCGAGCAGGATGGGTATTCAACCGATCGCCGCACCGGGAGGGGTTTGCATGACGGACACTGGCGCTCGGCCGATCGACGTGGATACGTTCCTGGACGGGCTCAAATTCAACCGCTTTCACCTGATCGTCCTGGTCCTGTGCACGGCCCTGGCGGCGATCGACGGTTATGAATTGTATGTCGTGGGCTGGGTGCTGCCGGTGCTCGCCAAGGATTTCGGCGTCGCGACGACGGCAGTCACTTCGGCGCTGGTCGCGCAACAGGTCGGCATGCTCGCCGGCGCATTCGTCATTCCCCCGCTTGCCGACCGCATCGGACGGCCGCGCGTGCTGCTGTTCTGCTATCTCGGCATGATGCTCAGCGCGCTGGCGATCCTGACCACCAAGTCGCTGCTGCCCTTCACGATCTGCCGCTTTGCCGCCGGCTTTTGCGGTACCGCGATGATCCCGATCCTGGTCACGCTCGCCGCCGAGACCGCACCAAAGCGGCTGCGCGCGACCGTCAGCACAATCACGGTCAGCGGCACGATGATAGGTGCGATGCTTGGCTCGCTGATGCAGGCCTTTGTCCTGGCCCCGTTCGGCTGGCGCGGCGCGTTCTGGATTGCAGTCGCGCTGCCCGCGATCATGCTTCCCTTGATCTATTTCTTCCTTCCCGAATCGCTGCGGTCGCTGGTCGCACGCAACCCGCAGGATCCCGCCATTTCCGCACTGACCAAGCGGATGCGGCCGTCGGTGTCCGGCGACGCCGAGGTCATACTCACCGTCGCGCCCAAGCCCGACCGCCCACCGCTCGCGATCCTGCTCTCCGATATTTTCGGGCGCGGCCAATTGCTGCGCACATTCCTCATGTGGGGAATCGCGATCTCGAGCTTCGTGTTCATCACCGCGGGGGTGTGGAAGACGACGATCTTCAAGGACGTGATCGGACTGTCGCTCAAACAGGTGGCATTGATCAACGGCATCAACACCGCCGCCGGCTTCATCGGCATGCTCACGATCGGCTTCTTCATCGATCGATTGGGGTTCAAACGCGTGATGACCGGCGCCTTCCTGCTCGCGGGATTGGGCGCGACGATGGTCGGCCTGCTGGCCCCGGGCATTGGCATGTACGTCGCGGTCGCTTTCATGGGGATGTGCCAGCATGGCAGCCAGGCCAGCATCCCGGCGCTGGCCACTGCCCTCTATCCCACGCGCAGCCGCGCTACCGGCGTCGGCTGGACCTATGGCGCCGCCCGCGTGGTATCGATCTGGGCGCCGTTGTTCGGCACGTTCGTGCTGAGCGAAGGCTTCGGCCCCATCGGTATCTTCGCGATGCTCGGGGTGCCGCTGATATGCGGGGGGCTGTTCACGTTTTGGCTGATGAGCCTGAAGGACGCGCCGCAGGTGATCACGGCCGGGCACGGGCGCGGCTGAAACGACCGTGCCGGCCGTCGATGCCCATGCCCATGTCTTTACCCGGGGAATGCCGTTCGCGGCGAACGCGCATTCGCGGCCCGACTATGACTATCCGGTCGAAGCGTGGCTTGCCGATCTCGACGCTCATGGCATCGGCCGCGGAGTGATCGCGGCGGCCAGTCTGTTCGATGACGACAACGCCTATACGCTCGCGGCGCTGGCGGCGCATCCCCGGCTGCGCGCGACGGTGCTGGCCACGCCGGAGACCAGCGCCGAGCAGTTGCGGGCACTGGCCGAGCAAGGCGTGGTCGGGGTGCGGCTGACCTGGCGGCGGCTTGCCGATCTTCCCGACCTGGCGAACGAGCCATGGCGCGGCTTCCTGAATCGGATCACCGACTGCGGGCTGCATGTCGAGTTGCTCGCCGGCAGCGCGCAATTGCCGGCGCTACTGCCGCACCTCGCAGGCGTGCCGCTGGTGGTCGATCATTTTGGCGTCCCGTCGCGCGACGAGGGCGAGCGCCGCGCCGGCACCGACGCGCTGCTTCGCGCGGTGGCCGGTGGCCGGACCTGGGTCAAGATTTCGGCGGGCTTCCGCCTGCCACCTGCCATTGCCAGCGAATGCGCCGCGCGCTTGCTCGCCGAAGCGGGACCGGAGCGCCTGTTATGGGGCAGCGACGCGCCGTTCGTGAACCATGAGGCGGATACCAGCTATGCCGACACGCTGGCTTTGTATCATCGCCTCGTCCCCGACGCGGCAACCCGCCGGGCGATCGACGCCACTGCACTCGACCTTTATTTCGACATACGGAGCCACATCCCATGAATCGTCGCGAGCGCGCCATCGCCACCGCCGAGCTCGAAATGGGCCTCGCCGATTTCTGGCATGACGTTGACAATAATTGGGGCCGCCAGGCGAGCGACTATTATGCCCCGGAGGCCGTCTATCGCTCGGGCGGGCTCAAGCTCGAGGGACGCGAGGCGATCCAGGGTTTCTACAGTTGGCGCGAAGGCCGCGGCGCGCGCGTCTCAATCCATGCCTTCACCAATTTCCGCGCCGAATTCGACGACCAGGGCGGTGCCACCGCGACATGGTTCATGCTGCTATGGGCTGCCGATGGCGAGGCGCCGCTCGAAAGCCGCGTGCCCACCCGGATCAGCCAGGCGACCGAGACGTTTCGCTGGGACGAAACCGAGGGGCGCTGGCTGTGCACGCTCCGCGAACTCAAGAATCTGTTCCGCGGCGGCGACCAGCTCAACTTCAGCTGAGCCGTCGCGTCAAGCAGTGAGCGACGTCACCGCCGCAATCACGAACGCCTCGCTGCGGTCGCCGACGGTTCGCAGGATTTCGGCCCCGGGGGTCAGCACCGCATTGCGGATCGCTAGCTTGTCCTCCGCCGGCGCAGGACCGGCATGCGCGCCGTAATCGAGCCGCCCGTCGCCCATCAGCGTGAACGGAAACAGCGTCTCGGGCCGTTTGAAATCGCCGATGCGGCCAAAGGCGGGAAACGGGCCGACCGCCGCGCCCCCGGCGTCGACCGTCAGATCGAGCATGATCTGCCGATCGGCGGCATCCTGAGCACCCTGCGGAACCAGGACCACCCGCACGATATCGCCCACTGAAAAGCCTTTCTGCCCATAATGCAAAAAGGGCGCCCCTCGGGTGGGGCGCCCTTTCGTTTGTCGGCGGCGGATCAGAAGCGCGCACGCGCTCCGAACATGAAGGCGCGGCCGACCTTGTCGTAATATTGACCGTTCACCGGGCCGTTGAGGATAATATACGGGGTGGGCGGCGGATCCTTGTCGAACAGATTGTTGACCGCCCAGAAGAATTCGAACTTCTTATTCTCTCCGGCGAAGATCTTTCCGAACAGGTTGAAATAGGTAACCGCCGGCACCCTGTTGTCGTTGATCGTGTTGCTCGGCAACGTATTGTAGGTCACATCCTGGACGCCCTTACTGATGAAGATCGTCTGCAGCGTCAGTTCCCACGCATTGGTGCCCAGGGTCGTCGACAGATTGCCCCGGAAATGCGGGATCGCGCCGAGATTGGCCCAGCCATTCTCCCCGGCGCGATCGATCGGCGCGGCGCCGGTGCCCGAATCGACCAGCGCGTGGAGGACGTAGGTGCCGCTCGCGGCGATGCTGCCGCGGCCGCCCGAGCCCAGAAAACCGAGCGACGTGCCGTAGGTCAGGGTCATGTCGATGCCCTTCTGAGCGAAGGCGCCGACATTGAGCGAGCCCGCATTCAGCGCGGTATGAATCCGATCGTTCGGGTTGGGAGTGGAGAGATCGGGCCCATAGGTGAACAGGTTGCAGAAATAGGCTTCGCCCGCACTGCATAACGATGCGATGTTCGCCGTCGACAGGTTGGTGATCGCGTCGTCGATCTTGATATTGTAATAGTCGACCGAGAAGCCGAGACCGCGCAGCGCGCCGCGACCGCGATAGGCCGCGCCGACCGTGAAGGTCTTCGAGAATTCGGGCCCGACCTTGGGATTGCCCATACTGGTGTTCTGCGGGATCACCGGGCTCTTGGTGACGCCGTCGACCACCATCGTCACCGCGTTGGTGACGTTGCTGCCCGGGCTATAGAGTTCGTTGATCGCAGGCGCCCGGATGTCGCGCGAGCGCGCGACGCGGAAGATCAGTCCGTCGACCGGTTCCCACACCGCGCCCGCTTTCCACGCGGTCTGGCCGCCGACGGTGCTGTAATCGGCGTAGCGGAAGGCGCCGTTGACGCTCAGATTGTGGAGGGCCGGCAGACCCTTAGCCAGAGGGACGGTCGCCTCGGCATAACCCTCCTTGACGCTGAATGCGCCCGCATAGGGCACCGCGTTGCCTGCGGTGAGGAAGCCGTTGTTGGCGCCCACCGCATCGGCGGTCAGCTTTTCGGTTTCGCGGCGATATTCGCCGCCGAACGCCACGGACACCGGACCCGCCCAGGTCGAAAAGGGCTCGCCGACGATGTTGGCGGCGGTGGTGAACTGGTCGTACTTCACCTTGGCGAGACCTTCGCCCCAGATATAATTGCGCGCGGCCGCAGTGGTGTTGCCCTCGCCGAACAGGTTGAGCGGCTGGCAACCGGCGGCGGCGGCGACGCCGTCGCGAACGCCGCGGCAGACGATATTGCCGGAGCTGTCGCGAACCGCGTCGATCGCGTAGCCCAGCTTGGCGGTGACCGGGTTGTTAAAGGTCGCAGAGGAATAGTAATTGATGCCATAGGATGCGTGCGCATCCCATTTCCACGACCCGCCGAGCTTACCTTGCAAACCGACGGTGCCGTGCGGCGTCTCGTTGGTGATTTCGTAGCGATTGATGCCGATATCGATGCCGATCCGGCTGATGTTGAAGCTTTGCGTCGTCGCCGGCAGCAAGGCGAGGACCTGCGCCGGAATGAAGGGGTTGTCGCGACGGATCACCTGGCTGGACAGGCGGATCGGAACGCCATCGAGGATCCCGACGGAGCGCGAATATCCTCCTTCGATATAGCCGGTCAGCGAGTCCGAAAAATCATAATAGATGCTGCCATAGGCGGTCTCGCGCTCGACCTTGGGAACCAACGCGGTGCCGGTGATGATCGAGCCGCCTTCGCCACCGATCATCGTCGAGCCGCCAGAGATCGAGCCCCGCTGGAACGGACGGATCGAACCGTCCGGATTGAACGTCATGTTGGTCAGCCCGGGAATGGAACTGATGATGACGCCGCCCGCGCCGAGATTATTATGGACGTTCTTGGCCAGGATGAAGGCCGGCTGGCCGAAGCCAGGCGTGCCGGGAGTCGTCCGCTGGCCATTGCTGACGATCATATATTCGTCGCGACCCCAGTCGCGGGTGTAGATGTCGCCGACGCCGTCATTGTCCGAATAGTCGCCGCTGAGGACGATATGGCCCCGATCGCCATTGAAGCTGGTACCGGCGATGAAGCCGATGCGGCGAGTGCCATAATCGCCTAGCTGGGAAACACCCGCCTGCGCGGTGACTTCGACGCCCTGATACTTCTTCTTCATGACGATGTTGACGACGCCCGAGACGGCATCCGAACCGTACAGCGCCGAGGCGCCGCCGGTGACGACATCGACGCGCTCGATCATCAGCGTCGGGAACAGGTTGAGGTCGGTGGTGGTCGGCACGCCGAGGTTGCTGGCCGGCGCGAAGGGCACGACGCGCGACTGATTGACCAGCACCAGCGTGCGCTGGCCACCCAGAGCGCGCAGATCGGCGGTGGCCTGCGCGGGGCTCGAGGTATTGGTGGCGTTGGCGCCTGGCGATCGTGTCGCCTTGAACGCCGGATTCTGGTTGAGCACCTCCATGACGGTGGTGGCACCCTGCTTCGAGATCACTTCGGCGCCGACCACCTGGGTCGGCGTCGGTGCCTGGAGGCCATTGGTGGCGGTACGCGACGCAGTGACGACGATTTCGCCTTCCTGCGTCTCGGCCTTGTTATCGGTGGCAGCCTGAGCCGGCTCGGCTTGCGCCGTGCTGGCCGGCGTCGGGCTGGTCTGCGCGAAAGCGGCGCCGCCTGCAAAAGTGGCAGTGGTGAGCGCGGTGGTGACCATCATGCGCTGCAGCCATGATGCGGGACCACGTTTCATAAGAACTGCCATATCAGCCTCCCCTCTCCGGGCAATTGCGAGGCCGGCTTTGGCGCCGTTGCTCCCGCTGCATCGCAAGATGCTTGCTTGTTGTTTCCAATCCGCGCCGGGTGACGCCCGGTGCTTCCTATGGGTCCGCAATCCATTCCGGATTAACGAACGCCAGTTGTTTATGCCACATAAGACAGGCTGACAACCTAAAATCGCAGCCTAGCTGATTTACCGTCTTCGCTATTACGTATCACTCCGCGATCGGCCCCATCGCCGCCGCCTCGTTATAGATGCTGGAATCGATCAGTCGCGACAGCGCTTCGCGTGACCGCGCGGGACGTTTGTCCTGCGTGGCCAGCCACTTCTCCTCCGCGACTAGTTCATCGAGCAGATCCGCAGGCAGTGCCGCCGGAAAGGAGAGTGTCGGCCAGGCGTGCGCTACTTCCGCCGCACCAAAGCCCGCAGTCGCCGCGACGAGAGCCTGGGCCGGCGCCGGGTCGCGACGAATCCGCGCGCTTGCGGCGATCACCGCCCGGACGAATGCGGTGATTCGCCGGCGCTTGGCCGGGTCGGCGAGATTCGCCGCGTTGGTATTGAGGTTGAACAATTCGCGATAGACGCCATCGCCGGAGAAGATGACGATATCGTCGCCAAGCGCCCGGTCGGCATTACCGCCATGCGGCTCCCAGATCGCCACCGCATCGACCTCGCGCCGTGCGAGCGCAGCGGGGATACCCTCGAGCGGAGAGATGCGCACGGGCGTGATGTCGGCGAAGCTCAATCCCTCCTGCGCGAGCATGCGCGCGAGGAAATAGCCGGCTGACGTCGTCGCCAGCGTCGCGATCCTCTTGCCCTTGAGATCGGCGATCCGCCGGATCCCGGCAGAACGACGCGCGACGATGCGGTAGCGGCCTTCGGTAACGGTCAGGATGATACGGAGGTCGGGATGCGCGACCGAATAGCGCAAGGCCTGGGTCTCGGCATGCGTGGCGATATCGGCAGTGCCGCCCGCTTCGAACAGATTGGGGATGCCGCCATTGCTGACCATCGCGCCCGGATACAGATCGCGCGCCGCCAGCAGGACGGGCGCGATCTCGATCGTCGCGGTGCTGCCCGATACCGCGATTGGCGCGATCGCGACTGCGGGCTCCACGCCTGCACGCAATGCGCATCCCGCCAGCGCGACCAGCATCGTCATCGCGAGAATCGGCCCCCGCCCATCCATCATCAGCAATCTCCTTGCCGATCGACTATTATAAGCCAGGATGATTATCAAAAGGGCGATGCCGCCCGTCGGCCGTTGTGCGCCAGACTTACGAGATTCTCATGGAAGAAACGGGTAGTTTTTCGCTGATATGCCGGCGCACCGCCTTACCCGAAGAACCGCGGGCCAACGGCTTGCGTCGAATGGGGCGGGTCGATCGTTCACGCGTGCGTGGACGCTGCACCGGAGGAGAGATGCATGGCTAGTGACGTGAACGCGGATGGCGAAGACACGCATGCTGAGCGTGCCGAGGTGCATTTTCTGGCCGCATTGGTTGACGAATTGATGCGCGGATTGCTGCTGGCCGGCACCTTGTCGCAAGCACAATTGAATGAGATCGAGGCAGCGGTCGCCGCACGCATCGGCTCTGCGCCACGAGCTTGGTGACGCGGGCGACCGTTTCCGCATTGGTGATCCCGGCAGCCGCCATTGACCTCTCTGGGCGCGTGTCTAGCCCGCGCCCCAAAGGTTTGCAGGCAGCATGATCTCGCCGTCGGCATAGAGGCTCGCCGCGAGTGGATCGTCAGCGACGAACCAGGGACCGTCGAGATCGACGACATCGCACAGCTGAGCAAGGACGAAGGCGGGGGCGGTCGAAAGCGTGGCGCCCGCCATGTTGCCGACCATGATCTTCATCCCGAGCTGTCGCCCGCGCTTGGCCATCATCAGCGCTTCGGTCAGGCCGCCGCATTTGTCGAGCTTGATGTTCAAAACCTGGAAGCGAGCGTGCTGGGCTTCTAGTTCGACCAAGTCCTGGATACTCTCGTCGGCCGCCACCGGGATCGGTGACTGCCAATTGTCGAGCAAAGCCTCTTCGCCGCGACGAACGGGTTGCTCCAGCAACAGCACCTTTTCCCTGACGAGCATCGCGACCAGCTCGTCGAGATCGTCACCGCCATAACCCTGATTGGCATCCACACCGAGCCAGACATCCGGTCGCGCCGCGCGCACCGCTCGGACCCGCTCGGAATCGCCGGCGAGATCGCCCTCTAACTTCAGCTTGAGAGCCTTCAACGCCGGCAAGTCGGCGAGCCTGCGAAGGATCTCAGCCGGATCTTCCGCCGGAAGCGTGAACGTCGTGACCAGAGGCTTCGGCGGAGCCACACCGACAAGCTTCCAGACGGGCGTATTCTTGCGGAGCGACTCCAGTTCCCACAATGCGCAATCGAGCGCGTTGCGCGCCCCTCCCGGCGGGAGCAGACCACGTAACTCCTCGCGGTCGATTCCGGCTTCGACCTGTGCCCGGCACCGCTCCAATTCGCGTTCGATATGGTCGGGATCGTCGCCCAGATAATAGACCCCCGCCGCCTCTCCTCGCCCTGTGACGTCTCCGTCAGAGATCGTCGCGATCACCGCCGGCATCGACTCGAAGAGATAGCCCGAGATCCGGAAGGGTTCGCGAAATGCCATGGCATCGCGGCGATGGCTGAGCGTCAGGGCGGTCGTCATGACCGCCACATCACACGAATTCAGCAATGTTTCAATATAAGAAACATGTTTCCATCTAGTGCCCTGAAACGTCTTCCGCGGCGGGATCGGCACTCCGCGAAGCCAGTTCGGCGAAGCGCTGCATGCCCGGCCCGGCGCAAACCGACAGCACTCGGCAGGGTTCATCGCCGACTCGCACATAGGCATGCGCCATTCCGCTGTCGAAATAGACCGAATCGCCCTGAGCCAGCGGCAGCGGCGCGTAGAGATCCGAATGCAGTTCCATCGCGCCCGACAATACGTGCAGATATTCCTCACCGGAGTGGCGGATCAGGCCGCCGACATCGTCGATATTGCGGGCTTTTACATCGATGATGATCGGCACCATCATCTTGTCGAGCAAGTCGCCGGCCGGATAGAGATGCGTGTAACGTTCGGTAGTGGCGCCCTGCCATTCGCCGGCGCGAGACACGCTGCGCCGGCCGAGCGCGGCGGGCGGCTTTTCCGCCGGAACCGCCCCGGCCACCAGGCTGCCCAGATCAAGACCGAGAGCCTGTGCGAGCCTGACCAATTTGTCGTAGGTCATCGCCATTTTGCCGTTCTCGAGCTTGGACAGCGTCGAAAACGGCATGTCCAGTCGCGTCGCAAGCGCTCTGAGCGTCAGCCCCTGCTCGATGCGTGCCGCACGGAGCAGACGGCCGGGATGATTGTCGCGAGCGGTCTTGGTCATAGTCTCTCCCCGCCCCCGCCTAGCGCAAAGCTCTGCCTCAGGGAACCGCCGTGCACGTTCGAGAAAACAGTTGCTAATTATGAAACAGTGTTCATGATGCCGGAGCATTTCAAGGGGTTTGGCGATGGCGATCGTGGCTCGATCAAGAACTTTGTGGCTGGCCGGTGCCGCGATGGCGATATGGGCGCCCGCCGCGCAGGCGCAAAGCGACGCTCCGGTCGCTACCGGGCAACCACAGACAAGCGGTACCGCGAATTTCGACGACGACATCATCGTCACCGCCCAGAAGCGCAGCCAGAATTTGATCGACGTTCCGCAGTCGATCACCGTCGTGTCGAGCCAGGTGCTCGAGCAGCGCCACGCCACCACCTTGCTCGACTATGCGTCACTCGTTCCCGGTTTCAGCATCCAGCAGCAGAATGCGGGCGAATCGCGCATCATCCTGCGCGGCATCAATACCGGCGGCGCCAGCCCGACCGTTTCCGTCTATATCGACGACACGCCGTTCGGATCGAGCACCAGCCAGACCAATGCGGCACATCTGGCGGGCGACATCGATTCCTTCGACGTCGAGCGCATCGAGGTGCTGCGCGGCCCGCAGGGAACGCTGTACGGCGCGAATTCGCTGGGCGGCTTGCTCAAATATGTCACCACTCCGCCCAAGTTCGACCGGTTCTCGCTGCGCGCCCAGGCCGGCGTGGAAACGGTCGATGGCGGCGGCACCGGCTGGTCGGGCAACGGCGTGATCAACGTGCCGCTCAGCGACACGCTGGCGTTCCGCGCGAGCGGTTTTTATCGCCGCACGCCGGGCTATATCGACAGCGTCGGCATTCCCGCCCACAACACCAATTATTCCGACAGCTATGGCGGCCGCGCCTCCCTGCTGTTCAAGCCAAGCGACCGTTTCTCGATCCGGTTGACCGCGATCGCACAGAACATCCGCGCGCATGGCCGCGACACGATCGACGTCGATCCGGCGACGCTGTCGCCGATTACGGCGGATCCCTTCACCGGGGCGACGGGCACCGGCCTGCTTCGCTATCAAACGCTGCCCGAACGCAACAATGTCGATTACCGCCTGTATTCGGGCACGATCGAATATGATTTCGGGCCGGTGGCGCTGACCTCGGTCACCAGCTACGCGACGCTGCGCCAGCATGAGGATATCGACGTGACGCCCCAACTGGGCGACATCAGTCCCTTTTACGGCGCGACCACGCCCTTCGGCACGGACGAGCCTTCCAACATCAGCCAGAAGAAGTTCGCCCAGGAAATCCGCCTGACCTCGGCGAAGTCGGACAAATTCGAATGGCTGATCGGAGGGTATTATACCCGCGAACCCGGCCGGATTTTCCAGCTCTACCGGCCCTTCGATCCGGCCACCGGCGCCCTTCTGCCCGAAGCGGGCACTATTCCGCAGGACCTGCTCGGCCCGGGCGTGCCCGCCGCGCCCTTTCCCTTTGACCATTTCCTGACCGCGAGCTTGGACTCGACCTATAAGGAATATGCCGGGTTCGGGAGTGCGACCTGGCACGTGACCAGCGCTTTCGATATCACCGGCGGCATCCGGTACAGCCGCAATGAACAGCGCACGTCCCAGAGCCTGGGTGGGGGCTTCGTCGTCGTCCAGGGCGCGGACGGCACGCTGCTCGGGAAGTCCTCCGAAGGCGTGTGGACTTGGTCGGTGTCGCCGCGATACGAGATCAGCAAACGGGTCGCGATCTACGCGCGCATCGCCAAGGGCTATCGGCCCGGCGGCCCCAATGTCGTCCCGCCGGGAGCTC
Source organism: Sphingomonas pruni NBRC 15498 (assembly GCF_001598455.1). Lineage (GTDB taxonomy): Bacteria > Pseudomonadota > Alphaproteobacteria > Sphingomonadales > Sphingomonadaceae > Sphingomonas > Sphingomonas pruni. The sequence continues at coordinate 37,489 of NZ_BCYZ01000009.1, read as the reverse complement.
CGGCCGATTATCCGGCGCAGTTCAAGGCCGACACCCTGATCAGCTACGAGGCGGGCGTCCGCGCCGAGACGCAAGACCGGACGTTCGGCATCGACGCTTCCATTTATTATCTCGACTGGAAGAACACCCAGATCACGACGACATTCCAGACCTCGATCGGTCCGGTCACAGCGGACGGCAATGGAGAGGGCGCCAAGAGCTATGGCGGCGAGGTCACGCTGACGCTGCGACCGATCCGGGGCTTGGTCATGCTCGGGTCGGTCGCCTACAATGACACCGCGCTCAAGGGGAACATCCTGGTCGGCGGGTCGGACGGAGACCAGCTTCCCTACGCACCGCGCTGGAACGCCAGTCTTTCCGCGGACTATGACTGGTCGCTCGGCGGCAAAACCAACGCCTTTGTTGGCGGGTCGGTCTCGATGGTCAGCGATCGGCCGGCGGATTTCGATGCCGCGTATCAGGCCACGTTCGGCCACCGCCTGATCCTGGACGGTTATGCCACGGTCGATCTGCGCGCGGGCATCGAAATGAAACCGGTAACGTTGAGTATCTACGCGAAAAATATCACCAATTCGGGCGGACAAACCTATGCCGGTCCCTATGGTGGGCGTTATGCCGGCCTGATCGACGTCGCGACCATTCGGCCGCGGACGATAGGCCTTACAGCGGGGGTCGAATTCTGATGCGCACCGGATGGATTGCCCGCCCGACACGCCTGTTCAAGGCCGTATTCTCGTCATTTCTGCTGGTGGCGGTGCCGATCGCCGCGCAAACGCCAACGCTCAACCCGGCCAGCCCGGTCGCGTCGGTGAAAAGCGGCCAGGCGGAAACGGCCGCGCTGGCGACGGCGACCGGTGCGCCGACCCTGACCAAAGCCGATGTCGACAGCTGGCTCGACGGATTGATCCCTTACGGACTCGATACCGGCGACATTGCCGGCGCGGTCATCGTCGTGGTCAAGGACGGCCAGGTACTGACCCAGCGCGGCTTTGGCTATGCCGATATGAAGACGCGCAAGCCGGTCGACCCGGATACCACGCTGTTTCGGCCCGGCTCGATCTCCAAGCTCTTCACCTGGACTGCGGTCATGCAACAGGTCCAGGCGGGCAAGCTCGACCTCGATCGAGACATTAACGATTATCTCGATTTCAAGATTCCGCCCGCTTTCGGCAAGCCGATCACGCTGCGCAACCTGATGACGCATACCGCCGGGTTCGAAGAAACGGCGAAATATCTGATCGCCACAAAGCTGGCCGATAACCGGCCGCTCGATGCCGCGCTCAAGCGGTCGGTGCCGGCGCGGATCTACGCCCCCGGCAGCACGGCGTCCTATTCGAACTATGGCGCGTCACTTGCCGGCTATATCGTCCAGCGAGTGTCGGGCGAGCCGTTCGAGGCATATGTGCAGCGCCACATCTTCGCCCCGCTCGGCATGACGCACTCCAGCTTCGTGCAACCCTTGCCGTCTAGTCTCGGGCCACTGCTCGCGAGCGGCTATGCCCGTGGCTCGGAAGATCCTCAGCCCTATGAGATCATCCCGCTGTCGCCGGCCGGCGCTTTGTCATCGAGCGGCGCGGATATGGCCAAGTTCATGATCGCGCATCTGTCCGCGACCAATCCGCTGCTCGACGGGAAGACCGCGGCGTTGATGTATGCGACCGCCAACACCCCCATCCCCGGCCTCCCGGGCATGGCGCTGGGCTTCTATCACGAGGATCGCAACGGGCTGAACATCATCGGCCATGGTGGCGATACCGACTGGTTCCATTCCGACCTGCATCTCTATCTCGACAAGGGCGTGGGGCTGTATCTGTCGTTCAACAGCGCGGGTAAGGACGGCGCGGCGCATGTCCTGCGCCAGCGGATATTCGACAGCTTCACCGACCGCTACTTCCCGCAGAAGGCGCCGGCGCTGCCGACTCTTCCCACCGCGGCCGAACATGGCCGCGCGATGGCCGGCAATTATGTCAGCAGCCGTGGTTCGGTGACCAACTGGCTGCGCATCGCCAATCTCATCGGCCAGCCCGTCGTGTCGCTGAACGACGACAATACGATCACCGTTTCCGCCCTTACCGATCCCGCCGGTGTGCCCAAGAAATGGCGGGAGGTGGCGCCGTGGCAATGGCAGGAAGTCGGGGGAACCGATCGCCTGGGCGCGGCGGTCAAGGACGGCAAGGTGACGGCGTTCGCGCCGGCCGAGTTTGCGCCGATCATCCTCTTCGTCCCCGCATCGACCGGGATGAACGCCGGCTGGATCATGCCGCTTTTGCTGGCGGCGCTGGCAGTCATGCTGATTACTGCGCTCGGCTGGCCGATCGTGGCGCTGGCCCGCCGCCGCTATGGCTATCATCCGACGATCGCGAAGCGCTCGCTGATGCTCTACCGCGCGAGCCGGCTCACGGCTTGGCTGATGGTGATCGTGGCGGCCGGCTGGATGGCGATGATTGCCGCGCTGAGCAGCGATGTCGGCAATTTCGACGGGCGTCTCGACATCTGGATGCGGCTACTTCAGCTCCTGTCGCTGGGTGCGATCATCGGCACGGGGCTTGCGATCTGGAACGTCCGGGTGGTTGCGACCGGCCCTGACAGCCGGTGGTTCAGGACCGGCTGGGCGGTAGTCGTGGCACTGTCCGCGCTGTTCCTGGTCTGGGTGATGTTCGACATGCGGACGCTGACGCCGAGCCTGAATTTCTGAGCATGGCAATTGATCGCCGCCACCCGTTGCAAGAGCTCGGTCGCCGTCGTCAAACGATGCGGGTCCGGTAATGGCCACGGGGACGCTGGCCGGCGTGGAACCCGCGGTTCGCCCAAAGGCGCTGTTCGGCCATCCGCCGGGCCTGACGGTGTTGTTCATGACGCAGATGTGGGCCGAATTCTCCTATTTCGGCCTGCAAGCGCTGTTGGTCTATTACATGACCCAGCATCTCGGCTTCAGCCAGGCGAAGTCGTCGCTGATCTATGGCGCGTACGGGGCGGCGGCCTTTTTCAGCCCCTTTTTCGGCGGGATCATCTCCGATCGCTGGCTGGGGCGCACGCGCAGCGTGGTGACCGGCGCCGTGTTGATGATGTGCGGCCATTTCGCCATGGCGTTCGAGCCGTTGCTGTTCCCGGCGCTGGCGCTGGTCGCGCTGGGCAATGGTCTCTTCATGCCGCCGCTCGCCGTGCAAGTGGGCGGGCTCTATGCCGACGACGATCCGCGCCAGGCCCAGGCGTTCAGCGCTTATTATATGGGGATCAATCTCGGCGGCCTGTTGGCACCCTTGGTGTGCGGCACGCTCGGCGAGCTCTATGGCTGGCATTGGGGTTTCGCCGCAGCGGGAGTCGGGATGTTCGCCGGGCTCGTCATCTATCTCCGCTTCAGGCATCTCTTGCCGGCCGACCCGCCCAGCCGATCGCAGACCCAAACCAGCGCGCGGATCGCGCTTACCAGCAAGGATTGGGGCAATCTGCGCATGCTGGTCGCGATCATCGCGGTCGTCGTGCTGTTTCGGATCGGGTACGAGCAGAGCGGTAACGTCATCGCGCTATGGGTCGAGCACCAGACCGACCGCAGCGTCGATCTGTTCGGTCAGCGCCTGGAAATTCCCGCGACCTGGTTTCAGTCGATCAACCCATTGCTGATCATCGTCCTGACGCCGTTACTGATGCGCCATTGGGCGAAGCGCGCCGCGCGCAACGGACCGGCGAACCTGTTGGCGCGGATGAGCCTGGGCTGCGCGATCGCCGCTCTGTCGATGGTAGTGATGGTAGTGGCGGCGGCGTTGAACGCCAGGACCGGCCGCCCGGTCGGAGTCGAATGGGTGACCGCCTATTTCGTCCTGCTGACCATCGGCGAATTGCTCGTCATTCCGGTAGGGCTGACCCTGGTCGGCGCGCTGTCGCCCGTTCAGGTCGCGGCCATGGCGATGGGCGCCTGGTATATCGCGAAGTTCCTGGGCAGCCTGCTCGCCGGCGCAATGGGTGCCTATTGGGGCGTCATACCGGCGACATCGTTCTTTGGACTGGGCGCGTCATCGGTCCTGATCGCGGCAATCTTCCTGTTTTTTCTGAGCAGGTCGAGGCCGATCAGGATCGGATGATCGGCCATGGTCCGCCCTGCCCTGCTAGTCCGGCTAGCCAAAACCAAAACGCGGTTATACACGATCGCTATGACCATCTGCGCGAGTCTCGATGCAACGGCCGGGCGCCTTCGCCCGGACCTTGCTAGCGCGCGAATGCGGGATTCTCTGGCACGAATTAGCATCAGCCGGATCGGCTGATCCGGCGCCTCGTCGGCCGGGCGTGAGCGAACGCCCCCGCCGTTCCTGCCAAGTTTCTCGAAAGTCATTCAGCGTGCTTCATGGTCAAACTCGCGCCCAACGTGCGCCCAAAACCGTTCGTCCGACGCTCGTCCGACTGCATGTCAGCGGCGACGTCTGTCCCAATCTGCTGCCGCGCCTGCTCGGCCTCGTCGCGCAATTCGACCAAATTCCCTATGGTATCGCGCTCACCCGGTTTCCGGCTGGCCTCAAGCTCTCGATCGACCTGGGTCGACTGGAGGAAGCGCGCGCGGAAATATTGCTCAACAAGGTGTCGGGTATTCCCACCGTACGCGGCGCGCGGCTGGTCGCAGTGCGGCGCAACTGACACGCCGCCGCTGCCGCCCGCTTAAGAAGGGCGCGGTGTTCCCGGCGCGCGCTCAGCGCCAGCCCGCGCCCCGCGCCGCTTCTTCCGCCTTCGCGTCGAGCGGCTCGCCGGCCATCATGTCCTGCGCGGCTGCCATGAGGTCGGGATCGGGCGATCCGGCTTGCGCATAGTCGCCATGCTGTGTCGACGATCCCTGCTGGGTGCGGCGCAGCACCCAGCCGGAGGCGTCGCGACAGGCAATGCCGTCCGTCACGCGCGCGCTGAACACCCGGCAATAGGAGCCCTGTTTGTCGCGGAAGCTGACTGCCACCTTCACGGTTCCATCGGCACCACCGACCTGATCGTCAAGCGCTCTGGCAAGCGATCCCGAGGCGTACAGCCCACCTGCTCCTCCAGAGACGGGACCATGCGGCAGCCCAATGCCGATCACCAGACCAAGCACAAGGCACGCCGCCAATGCCGTCGCCTCGCGCCACCGCGTCACGATCGGACGCGTCCTGGGCAACGGCAAGTCGACGACACTGCTTTTCAGCAAGGCCGCGAGGCGATCGGGAACCTGCTCGTCGGCAACAGGCGCAAAGTTGTCCGCGATCCGCTTGCGCAGCGCGCGATGCCGTTCGACTTCCTGGACAAGCGCCGGATCGCCGGCAATCGCGCGCTCGACCCGCTTGGCATTGAGCGGATCGAGCTCGCCATCGGCATAGGCCATCAACATTTCAGGCTCGATCGTCACGCCGCTTCTCCCAGGTCCAGCATCAGCGCCTGGCGGCCACGCACCAGCCGCGAGGTAAGCGTGCCCATCGGGATATCGAGCACTTCGGCCGCTTCCTTATAGGCAAGGCCCTCGACCAGCACGAGCGCCACCGCCTCTCGCTGCTCATCCGGCAAGCGACGCATCGCTGCCTCGACCTCGCCAAGCGCGACGCGCGCCTCGCCCCCACCGTCGCTGCCAATTCCCACCCCGGCCTCGGCATCGACAAAAGTTTCCGACGCCCGGCCGCGCGCACGGGCGGTGTCGATCCAGGCATTGCGCATGATCCGGTACATCCAGCTGTCCAATCTCGTTCCGGGCTGCCATGATCCGCGCGCCAGCAACGCCTTCTCGACCGTGATCTGACACAGATCGTCGGCGTCCGCCGCGTCGCGGGCGAGCGCACGCGCGAGCCGCCGCAGGCGCGGCAGCAAGGCGAGCATCTCGTTTTCGAAAGCGGCCAAGCCAATTCCTTCTTCGTATGGATGAAACGGATGGCACCGCCCGTTTAATCCACGCAGAGTGATTTTTGCCAGGCGAAAGGATTTGCGTGCTCCGTCCCATGCTCATTGCCCTGATCGTGCTTGTCGGCGCGACAGCGGCGGGCGCGCAACTCGTGCCCCGGCTTCCGGCCCTGCCGATCGACGTGCCGGGCCTGCCGGCCGCGCGCGGCCTGGCCGACGACGTACTCCGCGCGCCTTCGGACGCGGCACGCATGCTCGATCAGGCGCGCCGCGCCGCGATCGCGCGGTTGGTCCGCGATAATCCCCACAGCATCGCGCTCGACCCGGAAGGCTTTCCGGCGCGCGCCGGGGAAGTCGTCATCGACGACCCCAAGGATGCCGTGATCGCCGCCGCAGTCGCCAAGGGGTATCGGGTGATCGAGCGGGGCGACGTGCTGGGCGTGGGTTACGTTCGCCTTGCGGTTCCCGGCCAACAATCTCTCCCATCGGCGATTAGAGAAATTCGCAAGCTTGGCGGTGAGGTGAGCGCGGACCAACTCCACATGCCGAGTGGAGCTACGGACGGTCGACCCGCCTCGGTCGCAAACGGCGGCGGCACGCTGATCGGCGTGATAGATGGCGGCGTTGCAGGGGCGGCCATCTCGACCGGATTCGCAATCGGCGCGCCGCGCGACAATGACCATGCCACCGCCGTCGCATCGCTGATCGGCGGTTCGGGCAAGGTACGCGGCGGCTTGCCTGGCGCGCGGATCGCCTCGGCCGATGTCTATGGCAGCGATCCTGCCGGCGGCAACGCGACCGCGATCGCGAAAGCACTGGGCTGGATGGTCCAACAGCGCGTGTCGGTGGTGACGATCAGCCTGGTCGGCCCCGCCAACCCCTTGCTGGCCAAGGTCGTGGCGGCGGCACAGGCGCGTGGACTCGTGATCGTGGCAGCAGTCGGCAATAACGGGCCCGCCGCGCCGCCGGGCTTTCCCGCCTCCTATCCGGGCGTGATCGCCGTGACCGGGGTCGACGGGCGCAACCGCGCGCTGATCGAAGCCGGGCGCGCGAGCCACCTCGATTATGCGGCCCCCGGTGCGGACATGCTGGCGGCGGGTATAGCCGGCCGGGTCTTCCGGGTGCGGGGGACGTCCTTTGCGGCGCCCCTGGTCGCGGCGACGACAGCGCGCTTCTATCCATCGCCCTCGCCCGCCGCCGTCGGTGCCGCGCTCAAACGCGTCGACGCGCTCGCCCGCGACCTTGGACCGCGCGGGCCCGACAGGATCTATGGCCGCGGCCTGGTCTGCGGCGATTGCCGGACGCTCGCGAAATAATTTCCGCGCCTCGGGATTAAAACCGCGTCGGGCTCCGTTCTCCGGGCAGAAACAAGGAGAAACGGTCATGATGAAGATCCTGTTTGGTGCGGCAACGCTCGCGATCGCGGTCGCCGCGACCCCGGCTTCGGCGCAGCTGCTGGGCGGCGGCGGTGGTCTCGGCGGGAGTCTGGGCGGTACGCTCGGGGGTACGCTCGGCGGGGCCACCGGATCGCTCGGCGGCGCGGGCAACGGGTCGTTGGGCGGCATGATCGATCGCATGCCGGTCGATACCGACACCGCCACTTCGACACACAGTTCGAGCAGGACGCACAAGAGCGTCGATACCCGCAAGGGCAAGGTCAGCGCGTCCAATTCGAGCTCGACCGATACGACCGCCAGCAACAGCAGCCTGATCGGCAACCGCGCACTGACCGGCAGCGGATCGGCAGCGGGCAGCGCCGGCACCGGTGTCGACGCGCAACTGGTCGGCACGGATGCCGTTCGCGGGACCGCCTCACGCGCGACCGAGGCGACCCGCAATGTGGCCGGACGCGCTCGGAACGCCACTGGTGCGGCTGCCGGGCGCGCGCGCGGTGCCGTCGGCAATCTATCGTCCGGCGCTCAGTCGCTCGGCGGCAGTGCGTCGGGCAGCGGCAGCGCCGCCGGCTCAGGCACGCTCTCCGGACTTGGCGGTACGGCGTCGGGCGCGGGCAACCTGGCCCTGGCCGGTAGCGGCGCGGCGAGCGCGGGGGCTTTCCCGGTGAACCCAGGAATGGCGGTGACCGACGCCAAGGGCCGAGTGATCGGGACCGTCCAGTCCGTGCGCTCGACAGCGCAGGGGAAAGTGCAAAGCGTGCTGGTCCGCGTCGGCAAGAAGACGGCGGAATTGCCGGCCGCCAACTTCTCGGGCTCGGGTAGCGCGCTGGTCTCCGCAATGGGCAAGGGCGACGTCAAGGACGCCGCTCAATAGTCACCGGTGCGGGTCGCACCCCCCGGATAGCACGCGGCCCGCATCCTGACGGCGCGTCCGGCACCAAGCCGGGCGCGCCGTTTCGTTGTCAGGAAGAGGTGGAATTACCGGAAAGGGCGTAGATACGTTGTGCATTACCGCCGAACACTGCGCCCCGGTCGCTCGCCGCGATCAGGCCCTGCGCCCGATCGAGCCAGGCCGCATAATCCTCGGCCAAGGTGAGGACAGGCCAATCGCTCCCCCAGATCAGGCGGTCCGTTCCGAATGCGTCGATCACTATCTCCGCGACCTCGTCGAGGCGGGGTGTCAGACCGGGTTCGGTAACCAGCCCCGACACCTTGCACGCGACATTGGGCCGTTCGGCGATCGCGCGCATCGCGCCTTCCCATCCGGCGAGATCGCCGGCATCGGGTTTGGCGGCATGATCGATGACGATCGGCAGCGCCGGATGCCGCGCCGCCAAACGACGCAATGCGGCCAGGTGTCGCGGACGGACCAGCGCGTCGAGCACCAGTCCGCGATCGGCCATGGCCATCAGGGCGGCTTCGATCGCAGGATCGTCATACCAGTCCGCAGCAAGGTCCTGCACCATCGGGCGCAGACCCTTGAGCTTGGGGTGCGACCGGAGCGTGCCGCGCAGATCGCTCCAGCCGACTATTCCCAACACCAGCGGATCATCGGCAAGCGACAGCAGCCACTCGGTGTCGACGGCATTATCCTGGCTCTGGACCAGCACGACGCCCTCGATCCTGTTGGCGACCGCCAGCGCGCGCAACTCGGCCAGCTCGACATCGCGATGGATCGCGACGAGGTCGGCGGGTGGCCAAGTGCAGCCATGCTCGCCGATCCGCCAGAGATGGACATGGGCGTCGATCACACAGGCTTCCGCACCCTTGATGCGAAGGCGAGCACGACGAGGAAGCAGCAGGCCGGCACAGCCATCGCGTTGACCATCGACCCGGTACGATCGGACACCAACCCCATCACTGCGGGAAAGACCGCTCCTCCGATAATGGCCATGACCAGCAGCGCGGCGGCAGATTTGGTCCGCGCTCCGAGGCCTTCGACCGTCTCGGCGAAGATGGTCGGATACATGATCGACATGAAGAAACTCGACGCGATCAGCGCAATGATACCGCCCATGCCTCCCGCGATCGTCGCGAAGAGGCACAGCAAGGCGCCCGCCACCGCGAAAATGGCGAGGAGCGACGGCGCGCGCACTACGCCCATCAGCGCCGAGCCGACGAACCGCCCCGCCATGAAGGTGACGAGCGAGATGGTGAGATAGCCCGCCGCGACGCGCTCGGGCGTGCCGGGCACGGCGACTTCGGCGTAACGGATGAGAAAGCTCCACACGCCAACCTGCGCGCCGACATAAAAGAACTGCGCCAGAACGCCGAGCAGGATGCGAGGATCGCGGAGCAGGGCGCGAAAATCGTCGAGGGCGCCGACATCTTCCTCGACGTCGCGCTGCGTCGCGATCACGGGAAAAGCGGTCAACCGGATCAGCACTGCCCAGGCGAGCACGCCGAGGCCGATCAGCAGATAGGGCAGCTGGACTGCAGCGGCTTCGCCCGCGCGCCACCGGGCCAGTACGTCCGGCAGCATCGCGGCGATCTCGGCGGGGCTGTGCGCTACGCCTGACAGGATGAACTGGCTGCCGATGACGATCCCGGTGATCGAGCCGAGCGGGTTGAACGCCTGGGCGAGGTTGAGCCGGCGCGCCGCGCTCTCCGGCGGTCCGAGCCGTGCGATGAGCGGGTTGGCCGACGTTTCGAGGAACGAAAGGCCGCTGGCGATGACGAACAAGGCGGCCAGGAAGAACGGATAGCTCTGCAGGCTGGCTGCCGGCCAGAACAATAATGCACCGGCGCCGTAGAAGCACAGGCCGAGCAACACCGCAGCGCGATAGCCGTAAGCGCGCATGAACAAGGCGGCCGGAATGGCGAGGCAGAAATATCCTAGATAGAAGGCCGATTGGACGAGACCGGCTTGCAGGTCGCCGAGAACGAACAGCTTCTTGAAATGGGCAATCAGGATATCGTTGAGATTGTTTGCGATTCCCCACAGGAAGAACAATGCGACGATCAGCGCAAAAGGCAGCAGGCGTGTCGTCGGCACCGGAGGTTCGTCGCTCATACCAATCCCCTCCCGTCGATCCGCAGCACAATACGAGCGTATTCGCTTCGATCTATAGCTGAGAACCTAGAGCAATTTTTCTGCTGATAAAGATGTTTTTTACTAGTGAATAAAGATAGATGGATCGACGCGAGGAAGCCATCATGCCAAAGACAGCCATGAAGGGGCGAGGACGTTAACGATGGCTGACGATGAGGATCGCGGCGGAGATTCGCGGTACCGCGCACCGGCGCTCGAAAAGGGCCTGGACGTGCTGGAATTGCTCGCGGCCCAAACCGACGCGATGACGCTGACCGAAATCGTCCATGCGCTGGGCCGCTCCCACGGCGAGCTGTTCCGCATGGTACAGGTCCTCGAACAGCGCGGCTATATCGAACAGGATCCGGCCCAGGACGGCTATCGCCTGACCGACCGGCTGTTCTCACTCGGCATGCAGCAGCCGCGCACCGCCAACCTGATCGAAATCGCCTTACCGGTGATGCGTCAGCTCGCGCTCGAGATCGGCCAGTCGTGTCACCTCGCGCTGCATACGCGCGGGCAGATGGTGGTCGTGGCGCGGATGGAATCGGGCGAGCAGATCGGTTTTTCGGTCCGCGTCGGTTATCGCCGACCGCTGATGCAGACGGCGTCGGGGATGATCCTCTACGCGCATCAGCCCAAGGACGTGCGCCGCCGTTGGGAAGCGATGTTCGACCCGCCGATTCCCGAAGCCGAGATGGCGGCGTTGCGCGCCCGCGCCGACGAAATCGCTGAACGCCATGTCGAACACACACCAAGCCATTTCGTCGCCGGGATCACCGACATTTCCGCACCCATTATGCGCGGCGGCAGCGCGGCGGCGGCGCTCACCGTTCCCTATCTGAAGAAGATCCTGCCGTCGGTGTCCGCGCGCGAGACGGCAGCGTTGGTGCGCAAGGCGGCGGAGGCGATTTCCGAACAACTGGTCGAGGGCGACAGCCGCGTCTGAGCTGCCGATCCCGCTTTATTCCGTCGTCGCGGGCACCGGCACATCCGCCCGCAGCAAGCCCGCCGCTTTCAGATCGCTCCACAGCCCGTCGGGGGCGGGCGCGGCGATATTGGTCATCGTCGCCCGCACCTCATCGGCGCTGGCGAGGCCGATGATCACGCTCGCCGCCTGAGGGTGGGCAAGGACGAACTGCAACGCGGCGGCGGGCAAGGCGACGTCATGCGCCGCGCATATCCGCTCGATCGCACGCGTGCGCTGGCGGATCGCCTCCGGCACGCCTGCATAATCGTAATGCGCGGCGGGTGCGTCTGCCCCTAGCGCGAGGATTCCCGAATTGTAGACGCCGGCCAGAACCAGCGCGGTTCCGGTGGCCGCACAGCGCGGGAAAAGCTCGTCGACCGGGCTTTGCTCCAGCAAGGTGTAGCGGCCGGCGAGCAGGATGATATCAAGCGACACGTGTTCCATCAGTTCGAGGCACACTGCCGTCTCGTTGACGCCGACCCCGATCGCCGACACCGCTCCCTGCTCGCGGAGTTCCTCGAGCGCCGCGAAGCCGCCCTTGTCCAGCAATTCGCTCATTCGGGCGTCATGGGCTGCCCCATGGACGCGGCGCCCGATGTCGTGGACATAGAGGATATCGATGTGATCGCGGCCCAGCCGTTTCAAGCTGGCCTCGTGCGACCGCAAGATGCCGTCGCGCGAATAGTCATAGACGGGCGCGAGGGCGGGCGCGTCGACGAAACCGTGGCGCTCGCGTTCGGCGGACCCGGCCAGCGGCTCCAGCACTCGGCCTACCTTGGTCGAGATTACGACGTCGCGGTTGCCGGCGATCGCCTGGCCCAAACGCGTCTCCGCCAGTCCGAAGCCGTAATAAGGGGCGGTATCGGCATAAAGCAGCCCGGCCCGGACGGCGGCGGTGATCGTCGCCTCGGCCGTCTCGTCATCGACGGGCCGATAGAGATTACCGAGCGGAGCGGTGCCGAAACCGATCGGGGGCAATGTCAGTCCGGTCATTGCGCGTCCAGGTCGAAGATCTGTGTCATCCGCACCCATTTCTCACCGGCGGGCGCGAACGGTAGCGGGCGCTGGAAACGCCACATCAGACGTTCCCAGCGGTCGATCTCGGGCGGAGCGGGAAGCGGCCGCGGATAGTCGAGCACCGCTTCGACGATCATCATCAGGCGATCGCCCGCACGCCAGATCTCCACATGCTCGGCGCCCTGCGCGCGGATATGCGCGACCACTTCGGGCCAAGCGGACCCGGGCGCATGGCGCGCTTCATATTCGGCGATCAGCGCTGCGTCGTCGATCAGGTCGAGCGCGTAGCAAAAGCGCCGGGTGCCCGCCGCGGACATGGGTGGATCGCTACTTTCCACATTTCCCTCCTGACAGCCGCTTCCGCGCCGGCTTGCGCCCAAAAGCCGTAAAGCGCACTTGCACCGGCGGCAATTGGCACATATGAAAATACACTACACCAGCAAAACATCGGTCGGCAACACCTCGGGGGCAGAACGCGAACGCCATGACCAGCATCGTCAAGCTTCGTGTGCTCGACATCCGTTTCCCGACCTCGTCGCAGCTCGACGGCTCGGATGCGATGAACCCGGATCCCGATTACTCGGCCGCCTATTGCATCCTCGAGACCGACCGGCCCGACCTCACCGGCCACGGCCTGACCTTCACGATCGGCCGCGGCAACGATATCTGTTGCGCCGCGATCGAGGCACTGGCGCCTTTGGTCGAGGGGCTGGACCTGGACTGGATCCGGGCCGACGGCGCGCGCTTCTGGCGGCACGTGACGGGCGACAGCCAGCTCCGCTGGATCGGGCCGGAAAAGGGCGTGATCCATCTCGCGACCGGCGCCGTGGTCAATGCGGTATGGGATCTGCTGGCGAAACAGGCCGGCAAGCCCTTGTGGCGGCTGATCGGCGAGATGAGTCCCGAAGAGATCGTCGGGCTGATCGATTTCCGCTATATCACCGACTGCATCACACCCGAGGAAGCGGTAGCGTTGCTGACCGAGCGCGCGGGGGGAAAGGCGGCGCGGGTCGCCGACCTCAAGGCGAACGGCTATCCCTGCTACACGACATCCGCCGGATGGCTGGGCTATTCAGATGATAAATTGGTCCGGCTCTGCCACGAAGCGGTCGCCGCGGGGTTCAATCACGTCAAACTCAAGGTCGGTCGCTCGCTGGAAGAGGATATCCGCCGGGTGACTCTGGCGCGCGAGGCGATCGGGCCGGATCGCCAGCTGATGATCGACGCCAATCAGGTTTGGGAAGTCGAGGAGGCGATCGCGCATGTCCGTCGGCTCGCTTTCGCCAAGCCCTGGTTCATCGAAGAACCGACCAGCCCCGACGATATCGAAGGGCACCGGCGCATTCGCGAAGGGATCGCGCCGGTCAAGGTCGCGACCGGGGAAATGTGCCAGAACCGCATCTTGTTCAAACAATTCATGATGCGTGGCGCGATCGACGTGGTGCAGATCGATGCGTGCCGGCTGGGTGGCGTCAACGAAGTGCTGGCGGTGCTGCTGATGGCGGCGAAATACGATCTGCCGGTCTGTCCGCATGCCGGCGGCGTGGGATTGTGCGAATATGTCCAGCATCTGGCGATGATCGACTATCTCTGCTTCGCCGGCACGAAAGACGGCCGCGTCGCCGAATATGTCGATCACCTCCACGAGCATTTCGTCGCCCCGACAATGGTGGAAGGCGGCGCCTATCGCGTGCCAGAAGCGCCCGGCTATTCGATCGAGATGAAAGCCGGGACGCTCGCCGAATTCGCCTTTCGACCGGCGGCCGCCGCCTGATCAGCGCGCTGGGTCGCCGTAGAAGATGCCCCGGCCGTCAGTTCCCAGATAGACGCGGCCACGGCGGCGCGGATCTCCCGAAATGACGCGGAACCTGCCGCCCCAGCGGTGCCCATCATCGTCGATCCGCGACCAGCGCGCGCCGCCGTCGGCTGATCGCCAAATGCCGGTCTTTCCGGCGTGCGTGGCGACGGCATAGACAGCAGGGCTTGCGGGCGAGCTGCCGAGCCCCAAGCCGAACAAGGCTATATCGAGCTCTGGCGCGAGCCGCTGGAAGGTTGGGCCACCGTCGCGACTGCGGTAAAGTTCGGTACCACATAGTATGAACAAGTCGCCCGGTGCGAACGGCGAAGCGACCAAGGCGGACTGGCTTTCGCGGTTACGGGGACGCGCGAGCGACAAATCGGGGCACAGGCCGCGTGTCGCCATCGGCGCGAAATGCTCGCCGCCATCCACACTGGCGAAGATCCGGCGGCTATCGGGATCGATCGCCCAGGCAAGCCGCGCATCGACCTTGTCGGCAACGATCCGGATATTGCCGGGCAACCCCGCGATCTCGACCCAGCTCTTGCCGCGATCACGCGTCAGCAACGGACGCTCCGCGGCGACGAAGAAACGCTGGCCGTCGGCCGAGACGGCGATCGGCGCCTTGCCTTCCGCTTCCCGACCATACCCATCGTTCCACAGCGGCGTCCGCAGCGGATGCCAGCTTGCACCGCCATCATCGGACCAACCGAGGCCGGCCTCGACCGCCTGCCCGTCATGGACATTGCCGCTGCGCACCAGCACGAGCCCGTCGCGGCCGGCATAATCGAGCGTATTGGTGTTGGTGTTACGCGGCGACAGGAACATGCCCGGTGGGGAACGACCAAGGTCGCGATGCACGAACCCGCCAAGATCGCCGAAGCCCGACACCAAAGACGCACCAGCGGTCGGGCTGGTCAGCGTGATGATCGCCGTCTGCTCCACGCCTTTGGTCCAGGGCATCCAGAGCAACGCAGGCTTGGGAGCGTCGTTAGTGACATAGACGGTGTCGCCGGTCGTATAGGCCAGCCGTCCGGCATCGAACGGGTCCAGTGCCAGCCCGGCGATCCAATGTCCGAGGGCAGCCTCCGGCCGGCCCCAGTTGAGGAACGGCGTCGCGCTTGTGTCCCGACGGCTGAGCGGACCGAGGTCGGTCCAGTGCCGGCCGCCATCGGCGGTACGCCACAAGGTGTCGCCCGGTTTCCAGCGGTTGAAGGTCGAGGCATAGGCGACGCCGTCGCGCGCGGGATCGGCGGCAATGCCGATATAGCCTCCCGGCGGTGCCGCGGCGCTGCGCTCGGGGGTGATGTCATGGAACGTGCCGGAGCGCTCCAGAGCCCAAATCGCGCCGCGCGTCACGCCGCTCGGGCCGATGCCGTCGGCCCAGGTGACGTAGAGCCGTCCGGCGCCGTCGAGCGCAGCCTTGACCGGCACCAGCCCTTCCGGCCCGCCCGCTACCCGCACCCAGTGCGCGCCATCGTCATTGGACTGGAGCAACCCGGCGCCGCCGGCATCGGCGATCCCGGCGAATATGCGCGGCGACGTTGGATCGAACAGCACGAACGCGATGCCCGGATGCGTCGTCCTCGGGGCGGGGGAACCGCCGCCGGCATAAGGAAAGGCGGTATCGCGCCGCCAATGCGCACCGGCATCGTCGCTCCGCCACAATCCGTCGTGGCGCGAGCCGAACAACAGCGAGCGCGGGTGACGCGGATCGACCGCGAGCCGTTCGCCGAGACCGCGGCCCGGCTCATTGCCGCCCATGCGGAACGGCACCGGCACGATCGTCCAATGTGCGCCGCGATCGTCGGAGCGCAGGATCGCCGCAGGATCGCGCGCATACATGCCGACCGCGGCATAGACACGATCGGCGTCGACCGGGTCGGGAGCGATGCTCTCGACGCCGAAAAAGCTGCCCTGCGCGAAACCGTCCATAAGCGGCACCCAGACGCCGGCGCGGTCCTCCCAGCGATAGCCACCGCCCATGTCGGTGCGCAGATAGGCAAGCCCGCGGACGACCGGGCTGAACACGATCCCCGGCGCGAACCCTCCGCCTCCGACGGTCACGTTGGTCCAGCGATAAGGCGCCGGCGCCGGGCCGCGGGCCGCGGCGGGCGTCAGCGACGCAAGCGCCAGCACGACGCCGAGGACGATCGATCGCAATGTCATGGCTCAGTCCGTGATGCGCATCGTCAGCGTGAGCGTCTCGCCTGGCTCGAGCGTATCGATCGCGAAACCTTGGTTGAGCGCATCGGGCAGATGCGACACCGGCTCGACGCACAAGAAGGGCTCGCCCGGCGGTGCGTAGAGATGGACGGCGCGCGCGCCGATCGCACCGATCCGGGTGACGCCGCCCGCGCCGTCGATCACGGCCTGACCCGTCCAGCCATCGAAGCTGTTATCGATCAGGCGATCGGGAAAACCCGCGCCCGCGCGCCAGTCACCGAACGTGCCGGCGGCGACCGTCCGGGTTGGGATCATCGTCTCGTCGCCTTCCCACATCCGCTCCGCCGCCATCGTCAGCCGCGTCGAGGCGTCGCGCGGGAAATAGGGATGCAGGCCAAGGCCCGCGGGCATCGCCCGATCACCCTCATTCGCGAGCGCCAGGCTGATCGTCAGGCCATCATCGTCCAGTGCCAGGCGCTGCTCGGCGCGGAACGGCCAGGGCCAGCCGCCGCCGCCGGCATGCCGCAAGTCCATCACCGCGTCGGCGCTCCCCTCCATGCGTAGCGTCCAGCGCGACTGCCAGCCGATGCCGTGCAGGCTATGCGGATGGTCGCCGAAGTTGAGCGGCAGCCGAAACGTTTCGCCGGCGAAGAAGAAGCGTCCATGCGCGATGCGGTTGGCATAAGGGACGAGCGGGAAGCAGCCGGTCTCAAGCGGATCATCGACACCATCCGGCGCGCGCCGCAGCACGTCGCGGCCATCGCGCGTCAGATAGGCGATCGTGCCGCCCAATTCGGGAAGGAGCCCTGCCTGCCAAGGTCCCGCGCTTAGCGCCGCCGGCGTGCGCACTCTAGTTCTTGGGCGCAGGCAGGCGAACGATATGGCGTTCGCCGGCGAAATTCACGGTCACGACCACGATGCGGTCGCCGCGCAGCTTGAGCTTGTCGCTCACCACCTGCCCGCCCTCAACGGCGCCCGGCTTCACCTCGACCTGCTTGAGCAATACTTCGTCGAGCTTGCCGACATCGACCTTCGGCGGCGCTGCCCGGGACCGATCGAGCGTATCCTGGGGCACGCCGCTCGCCGACACGGCGCCCATCCCACCGGTATAACCGGTCGTATCGAGCTGGCCGGCGCCATTGGTCGACAGCGTTGGCGCGGCATAGCCCGACGAAGCGGTGCTGCCGGCGACCGGCCCGGGGGCACCGGCCTCGGCGAGGAGCCTGTCGCGCGGAAGGAGTGCGATAGCGGTGCCGTCGGCTGCGGCGAGCGCAATGTTTTCCGGCCCGAACGGGGCGTTCGCCTTGCCGCGGTTGACCGCGACGACATGGAGCACAAGGCGGCCTTTGGCCAAAGTGGTCTCGGCGACCACATGGACGTCGCCGATCGTGCCGGCGGAAACGATGTCGGTGCCGGGCTTGCCGTCAACCGGCGCGACGTCCTGCGCGGCGGCAGGGACGGTTATTGCCAGCAGCGCCGCGAGGGGAAGTGCGATCCTCATCTCCAGTCTCCTTTCACGCCTGGCCCGCCGGCATCCGGCAATGGCGGTCGATATGCGCGGCCTGCGACGGCATCTGCGTCACGGTGTCGGCGATCACCTTGCGCATCGCCGCGAGCACGCGTTGTGCGTCGTTTTCCGGCACTGCGAGCGTCATCGGGTCGTAGGCACGCGGCGTCACGCCCTGCCCGAGCAGCACGGCAAGCCAGCTCGGCGCCTCGAACAGATCCTTGCCCCGATCGAGCAACCGCCCGGTGCGTTCGAACGCGTCAATCTTTGCGGCGAGCGTGTCGGGAATCTCCATCGCGCGGCACATCCGCCAGAAATCGGAATCGTCGCGCTCGACGCGATTGTAATGGAGCACCAGAAAGTCGCGCACGCTCTCATATTCGGCGCCGACCTGGCGGTTATATTCGGCGCGGCTGACGGGATCGAAGCCGCGATCGGGAAACCAGGCGAGCAATTTGGTGATGCCGGTCTGGATCATGTGGATGCTGGTCGATTCGAGCGGCTCGAGAAAGCCCGAGGCGAGCCCCAGCGATACGCAATTCCCGACCCAGGTGTTGCGGCGGCGCCCGGTGGTGAAGCGCAGCGGGCGTGGGTCGCCGGTGGCGGCGGCACCGATATCCTCGATCAGAACGCGTGCCGCCTCGTCATCGGAGATGAAGTCGCTGCAATAGACATGACCGTTGCCCGTCCGGTGCTGCAGCGGAATGCGCCATTGCCAGCCGGCGCCGCGCGCGGTCGAACGGGTAAAGGGAGGCAGATCGGCCAATCGTTCGCTCGGAAGGGCCAATGCCCGGTTGCACGGCAGCCAGCGACTCCAGTCCTCATAGGGCTCGCCCAGCGCTTGGCCGATCAGCAGCCCACGAAAGCCAGTGCAGTCGATGAACAGCTCGCCCGCGACCTCACGCCCATCGTCGAGCGTCAGCCGCTCGATCAGCCCACTTTCAGACCCAATCCGGACGTCCGCGATCTTGCCTTCGATCCGCGTGACCCCGCGCGCCTCGGCATAGCGTCGCAGGAAGCGCGCGTAGAGTGAGGCATCGAAATGATAGGCATAGGAAAAGGTCGAGAAGACGCCGGGAGATCCCGGTGGCCGGTCGAACTTCCCCGCCAAGGCCGCCTGCTCGGTCAGCGAGAAGGCCGAGAGCGGTGCATCGTTCCCCGCCGCGCGGCAGCGCAGCCATTGCTGGTGGAATGCGGTCATGCCGAAATCGTCGCCGAACCGGCCGAACGGGTGGAAATAGTGATGCCCCAGCCTGGTCCAGTCGACGAACTCGATCGCCAGCTTGAACGTGCCGCCGGTCGCCCGGACGAACTCGTTCTCGTCGATCCCGAGCATGCCGTTGAACAGCCGGATCGGCGGGATCGTCGCCTCGCCGACCCCGACAGTACCGATCTCCTCGGATTCGACCACCGTGATGGTGCAGTCGCTCGCGCCCATCGCCAGCGACAGTGCGGCCGCCGCCATCCAACCCGCGGTGCCGCCACCGGCGATGACGATCGAGCGGATCGGGGCGGGCGTTTCGTTCATGCCGCCTGCGCCGCGCAGCAACTGGCAATGAACGCGCGCTGCACGGGCATATGCTCGGCGGCGCGTGCGATCGCATTGGCGCGTTGGTTCATGCCGCCGCGCAGGTGCTCGAGCGGCAGCCGGTCGACCAACGGATCGTAGCGGCGCGGGAGCATGTTGTTGCCCAGGAAGATGGCCACCCAACTGGGTTCCTGGTACGATTCCTCGGAGAACAAGGCGACGCGGCCACAACTTTCGAAGACCGCGATTTTATAGGCGAGCGTGTCGGGAATCGGCATCTGCGCACAGTGCCGCCAGAACGGCTCGGACCGCCGGGTCGGGCAATAATGCAGGATCAGGAAATCGCGGATCCGCTCCCACTCGGCTTGGGTGACCCGGTTATATTCCTCGATCATCACCGGGTCGAACCGCCGATCCGGAATCAACTCGATCACGCGCGCGAGCGCGGTCTGGATCAGCTGGATGCTGGTCGATTCGAGCGGTTCCATGAACCCCGCCGCCAGTCCGACCGCGACGACGTTCTTTTCCCAGAAACGCTGGCGATGCCCGGTCTTGAACCTGAGCAGGCGCGGTTCGCCCAAGGCTGGCGCGTCGAGCCCTTCGAGCAGCGTCGCCGCCGCTTCGTCGTCGGAGATGAAATCGCTGCAATAAACATGGCCGTTGCCCGTGCGATGCTGCAGCGGGATGCGCCACTGCCAGCCCGCCGCCTTGGCGGTCGAGCGCGTGAACGGCGTGAGGTGCTCGACCGGCTCGGATCCCACCGCGACCGCGCGGTCGCAGGGCAACAGGCTCGACCAGTCGCGAAAGCCGATGCCGAGCGCCTTGTCGATCAACAACCCGACGAAGCCTGAGCAATCGATGAAGAAATCGCCCCCGATCGTCTCGCCATCGGCCATCGTCACGCTCTTGACGAAGCCGGACTCGGGATCGAGATCGACGCCGGTGATACGGCCCTCGCGGCGACGCACGCCGCGGGTTTCGGAATGGGCGCGAAGAACGCGGGCGTAGAGCGTGGCGTCGAAATGATAAGCGTGCTTGAAGAACGCATCTTCGGCCGGCAGCGTCTCGGCCGGGGCGAAGCGCCCCCGCCGGGCGGCGGCCCAAGGCATCGACCAATCCTCGATCGGTCGCGGGTCGCCCAAGCGATGGAGCTTGAGCCAGTGATGGTGCGGCGAGATCCCCTCGATCGTATCGCCGTAATCGCCAAAGCCGTTGAAATGCGAATTGCCGACTTCGCCCCAATCGCGGAACTCCACGCCGAGCTTGAACGAACCGTTGGTGGCCGCGACGAAGTCGCGCTCGTCGATCCCCAGCAGCCCGTTGAAATGGGTCATCAGGGGCACCGTGCCCTCGCCCACGCCGACGATTCCGATCTCGTCGGATTCGATCAGCACGATCTCGCAGGCAGGCGGGGGAAGAAAGTGGCCGAGGATCGCGGCAGCCATCCACCCCGCGGAACCTCCGCCGACGATGACGATCTTCCTGAGCGCCGCTTCATTCATGTCGTTCTGCCGCCGGCCGATGAATGTTCATCGGCGAAGAGCGAGGTTCCCGCAAGATGTGGGAACCTCGATGGCTTCAGCGAAGCTCAGAACGAGCCGCGCAGGATGAACGCGAACCGGCGGTCGGTATCGGTCCAGCTGTAGCGCGGCCGCAAATTGGAATCGCCCACGTCGAGATACGTCCGCGAATTGAGCAGGTTGGTTGCCTGCACCCCGACCTTATAGTGTTTGAACACCGTCACGAGCACGGACGCGTCAAGCTGGCCATAGGCTTCCGACCAGACCGGATAATTGATATTCGCCGCCGACGTGGTCAGCAGGTAATGCGAGCGCCAATTATAGGCGACGCGTGCCGACACACCGTATTTCTCGTATATTCCCGCGATGTTGTAGGACCATTTCGACAGGCCCTCGAGCGGCAGGTTGGAGATCTTGGCGTTGGTGGTCTGGTTGGCGTCGAACACGTTGACGGCCGTGTTGGCACCGCCGCTGGAGTCGACGTAGGTTAGATTGCCCTGGAAGCCGAGGCCGCCGAGCGCACCAGGCAGTCCGTCGAAGAACTGCGTATAGGCGAGCTCGAACCCCTTAATCTTGCCGTGCGCGCCATTGGTCTGACGCGTCACGTCGAACGTGAGCGTCTGGCCGCCGCTGGTATAGGTCTGCGATGCGACGCCGGCGAAGATGTAGTTGCTGATATCCTTGTAGAAGGCGGCCAAGGTCAGGCTGTTCGATTTGCCGAAATACCATTCGAGGCTGGCATCGAACTGGTTCGCCCGGGTCGGTTTGAGATCCGGGTTGCCCGCCGTCCCGGTGAAGGCCGTAGTGCGCCCACCGACCCCGACACCGTTGGGTGCGCCGTTCGCGTCGAAGCTGAAGCCCAGCGACGTGAATGGATTGAGCTGCGCGAAGGTCGGGCGAACGATTGCCTTCGCCGCAGCAAGGCGGAGCTGGACCTGGTCATTCAAGAAGAAGCGCAGGTTCAGGCTGGGCAGCACGTCGGTATACGAACCACTCGACCTTTGGGTGAGCCCGCCGATGTTACCCCCGGCGAACGCTATCGCTTGTGTAATAATCGCGCAATTGGCCGCCGTCGTGGTAGGCCCACACCCTGTCGCTGGCGCGGCCACGCGGATCGCCGATCCCGAAGCGCCGGTTTCGGTGCGGATGACGCGCACGCCGACATTGCCGTCGAAATGAAAGCCGCTGCCCTGGTCCTGGCCGAAACGCAGCAAGGCATATCCGGCGTAGGTGCGCTCGGTCTGATTGTTGATGCCGCCGCTGACATTGTCGGCTCCCGGAGCAGCCTGAGAATAATCACCGGTCAGCGGCGTCCAGCCCCAGCCGGCGGACTCGGTGTTGCTGAGATAATTATAGGCATTGGCGGTGCCATTCTGCACTAGTGCCGCGGTTGGGAACCAATATCCGCCGACCGACGGCACCTTGCCACGGAAGAAGTTGGTGTAATTGAAAAGGTTGGATTGCTGCGGCAGCAAAGCGTTCTGGTGCGTCGCGTCGAAGCCGGTCTGGTTGAGATAGACCGGCGCGCCGCCGCCCCAATATTGCGCCGACAGCAAGGCCCAATTGTAACCGGTCTGGCGTGTGATCGCGTTACGGTCCGTGACCCGGCCGCCGAGGCGGAACGACTTGAGGAACGGCGAGTCGGTGAAAGTGTATTCGACGTCGGCGCGCTCGGCCCATTCATGCGCCTCATTGTCCTCGATGTGATCCATCGCGGCCGCCCACCAATAAGCGCTCTTGTCGCTGTAGCTGCCGCCGGCGGTCGGCGAGATGGTGAGTGACGGATCGTTGCCGCTGAAGTCGAATTTGATCGTCGATGGAATGCCGACCTGAGTGAAGGCGGTCATGCTGTAAACCTGAGCCGTCGACTTCACATATTGGACATCGGCACTGACCGCCCAATTGGCATTGGGAGTCCAACGCAGATTGAACGAATAGTCCTGCGTCTTCTTGGTCTGCTTGCCCGACCGCGTATCGAAGTTGAGGTTGCGATTGGCCAGCGTACCAGATTGCAGCTGACCCTGCGGACCATAGCTTAGATTGGTGTTGTTGACCGTGTCGTTGGCGTTGGGCGTATCGTAATCGCCGACCGCATTTTCGATATCCTGCGGTGTCGCCTTGGCGATCAACCCTTCGAGCGTGATGAGCAGGGTGTCGCTCGGCTTCCACTGGAACGCCGCGTCGATCGCGGTGCGGCGCTGCTGCCAATCGATCCGACGGAATCCCATTCCGGCAGGAACGTACACATTGGTGCCCGTCGCGAACCCTCCTTGCGGCGCGGTCAGGGGCTGCGGGTCATAGCGCCCGCCAGTGATGCTGTCGGTGCGGTTGCCGATATTGCCGAGGCTGTAGGAAACCAGCAGGCCCATTTCGCCAAGCGGAGACTGCCAGCGGTCGCTGGCGAGGATATTGCCCGAGAAGAAGGTCTTCTTGCGCAGGTCGGCATAATTGGCATCGCCTGAGAAGGCGATGACCAGGCCTTTCGAGTCGAACGGCTTGCGCGTGCGCAGGTTGATAATGCCCCCAATCCCGCCTTCGACCAGTTCGGCCGAAGGGTTCTTGTAGACATCGACGCCGGCGAGCAGGTCGGAAGAGACGTCCTCGAACGACAGGCCGCGGCCGTTATTCGCCGAGAAGACGTCGCGGCCGTTGAGCTCCGAGCGGACGAAGGAAAGCCCGCGAATGAAGACGCCGCCGCCTTCGGACGAAAGGCGTGCCGGATCGCGATTCTCATTGGTGCGCTGGAGCGTGACGCCGGCGATGCGCTGCAGCGCCTCCGACACCGAGCGATCGGGCAGCGCGCCGATATCGGTCGCGGTGATCGAGTCGATGATCTGTTCCGAGTTCTTCTTGCGCTGGGTCGCGTTCTGCACCGACGCGCGAATGCCGGTGACGATGATATCGCCCTTGGTCTGGGTGTTGATCGTCGATTCGTCGCCGGTCGCCTGACCGTCCACGGGCTTGTCGGCCCCAGCCGCATCGACCGGCGCGCTGGCATTAACGGTCGTCTGCGCATGTGCCGGGACGGCGAGCATTGCGGCAAAGGCCAAAGCGAGGACCGAAGCCCCCCCGCGCAAGTTGCGGCGATCGGTGGCCGGCTGCGTCGCGCCTTCAAGCATATTCGACTGGAACATCAAACTTCCCTTCCTGAACGCAGATCAGGGAAGCGCGTGAATGACAGATCGGATAGCATCCGGTTCCCCTCCACGTGCACCTCCCAGGTGCCTTCTGCCGCCGTGGTCTGGTGCCTCGGCTGATTGTGTGAATATCACTGTGATAACGCTACCTCAACCAAAAATGTTTGCGCTACCAATTTTTTTTATGCTTCTTGAATGCTAGGCGTTTCCGGGCGCCGCACCGTCGGAATCGGCATTTCCTTGTTAAACAATGCGATGGGCAGGAGTCGGCACATGGAGGGCAGCACCGATCGGCGTCGAGGCGGGCGGAAGGCGTGACGGCCGCCATCCGCGAGATCGTGCTGGACCGCGACGACAACGTTGCGGGCGAGCAGTTTGCCGGCCTGGTAGCAGCAGCAGAGCCGGCGGTGTTGCGCGGACTGGTGCGCGATTGGCCTGTCGTGGCGGCGGCGGGAGACGGGAGCGCCGCTCTGGTCGCCTTCCTGAAGGCGTTCGATCGCGGCGGCGTCGCCAGCTGCGTTGCCGGTCACCCATCGATTCGCGGCCGCTTTTTCTACACGCGCGATATGACCGGCCTCAATTTCGGGCGCCGCGACGCGACCGTCGGCGATCTGCTCGACCAGCTGGTGCACCAGGCGAACGATGCTCACCCGCTGGCGATCGCGATGCAATCGGCCCCGGTGTGCGAGGTGCTCCCAGGATTCGCCGAGCGACATCCGATGCCGTTGCTCGATCGGTCGGTTGCGGCGCGGATCTGGATCGGCAACGCCGTGTCGGTCGCCACGCATTACGATTCGAACGACAATGTCGCCTGCGTCGTCGCCGGTCGCCGACGGTTCACCCTGTTTCCGCCGGATCAGGCGGCGAATCTCTATCTCGGGCCGTTCGAGCTGACCCCGGCGGGCACGCCGGTCAGCATGGTCGACGTCGATGCGCCCGATCGCGATCTCTATCCGCGCTACGCCGAAGCGGAGAAACATGCGCGCGCCGCCGAGCTCGGACCGGGCGACGCGATCTTCATTCCCTATCTTTGGTGGCACGCGGTGCGGTCGCTCGATCCGGTCAGTATCCTGGTCAATTATTGGTGGAGCGATCACGCTTTGCCGACCGCGCCGGTCCAGGCGATGCTGCACGCCTTGCTGGCGTTCCGCGATCTGCCACCAGCACGCCGGGCTGCGTGGCGCGCGCTGCTAGACCATCTCGTGTTCGCCGACGATGCCGGACAGGCGGCCCACCTGCCCGAGCACGCGCGCGGGATAATGGGCCCGATCTCGCCCGAAATGCGACGTGATCTGCACCGCATGATCGCCGCGGTGCTGCAATCGAAATAATCGGGAGAGGGAAGATGATGCGTTGGTTTATCGGGGCATTCGGCATGTTGGCCGCCGTGCCGGCCGCGGCACAGGTGACGTTCGACGCGCCGTTCACCGACCATGCGGTGCTGCAGCGTGATCGTGCGATCGCGGTGCATGGCCATGCCGCGCCCAAGGCGGAGGTCCTGCTGAACTTTGCAGGCGCGACCGTCCGCACCGTGGCCGACGCCAAGGGAGCCTGGCGCGCGGCCTTGCCGGCCAAGCCCGCCGGCGGTCCCTATTCGCTCGTCGCGTCGAGCGGCGGCACGAGCGCGACGCTCGGCGACGTCATGGTCGGCGACGTCTGGCTCTGTTCGGGCCAGTCGAACATGGAGTTCACGCTCCGCCACGCGACGAATGCCGATGCCGAGGTTCAGCAGTCGGCTCATCCCTTGCTGCGACTGTTCAACGTACCGCGCCAGTCGAGCGCGACGCCGCAGATGGGCTTCGGCGCGCCGGTCGGCTGGCAGGTCTCGGCGCCCGCCAGCGCGGCAGACTTCTCGGCGGCGTGCTATTTCATGGGGCGCGACCTCCAGCAACGACAGGGGATCGCGGTCGGGCTGATTTCCTCGGCCTGGGGCGGGTCGGTGATCGAGGACTGGATCAGCCGCGGATCGCTGGCCACGCTGCCGCGCTATCGCCCGGACCTAGACTTGTTGGGTCTGTACGGACGCGACCCCGCGGCGGCATCGCTGCAATGGCGCAATATGGTCGAAAAATGGCTCGGCGCGCGCGCGTCTGCACCGGCCGATGCCTCCTGGCGTCCGGCCCCTTCGACCGCGGCGTGGGAGACTTGGGGCGACGCCGCGCTCACGAATTTCGACGGCATCGGCTATTATCGGGCGCATGTGTCGCTCACCACCGCGCAGGCGGGCAAGGCCGAACTGGCGATCGGCGCGGTTGACGATATCGACCTTACGCGCGTCAATGGAACCACGGTCGGCGCGCTCCAGGGATGGGACGCGCCGCGCCGCTATCCGGTCGCTCCCGGCCTGCTTCATGCCGGCGACAATGTGATCGAGGTCGCCGCGATCGATACCGGCGGGGGCGGCGGACTGTGGGGCGACGCGCCGCGCACCCTGACGCTCGCCGACGGCACGGTCCTGCCGCTGAAGGACTGGCAGTTCGCCCGCGGCGATGCGCTGGCTGTGACCGGTATGCCGCCCAGCGTGCCCTGGCTCGGCGGCAGCGGGCGGACCACGCTTTACAACGGTATGATCGCGCCGCTGGACAATTATCCGCTCAAGGGTTTCGCCTGGTATCAAGGAGAGGCGAACGTCACCGACGCCGCAGGATATGCCCAGCTGATGCCGCTGCTGATCGCCGACTGGCGCAAGCGCTTCGGTGCCGAGCCGTTCCTGATGGTCCAGCTTGCCGGATTCGGGCCGCTGACCTCGCAACCCGTCGACGACCCCTGGGCGCAATTGCGCGACGTGCAGCGCCGCGTCGCCGATGCCGATCCCGAGGTGGGGCTGGCCAGCGCGCTCGATATCGGCCAGGTCGCCGACATCCACCCGACCAACAAGGAGGACGTTGGCCATCGCCTAGCGCTCGGCGCGCGCGCGATTGCCCTGGGCGAAAAGGTCGAGGCGCGTGGGCCGGCCCCGACCACGGTGGTCCGCCGCGACGGCAAGATCGCGATCCGCTTCGCGCACGGCCCGCTGGTGACGGTCGGCGGCGGTCAGGTCATCGGGTTCGAACTGTGCGACGCCGGCGGACAGTGTCATTACGCCGATGCGGTCGCGAGCGGCGACACGGTGCTGGTGCCCGACGACGGCAAGGCCAGCGAGGTCCGCTATCTGTGGCAGGCGAGCCCAGTTGTGAACCTCTACAATCCGGATGGCCTGCCCGCGACAGGGTTCCGCTTACCGATCGGGCGATAATAGGGCGAACCTAGGCCCCCAGCTGCCCGTCCGATTCGCGCTCGACCAATGTGAAGTCGAGCACCAGCCGTCGCGGTTCCGGCGTCTTGCCTTGGCGCCGCGCATTGACCTCGGCGACCAGCATCTCGATCGCGGCGCGCGACATCGCCGCGATCGGCTGGCGCACGGTGGTGAGTTCGGGCCAGATCGCGGTAGCCAGCGCGGTGTCGTCGAACCCGCACACACTCACGTCACCCGGTACGTCCAGCCCGCGGCGGTGCGCGACCGCGACCGCGGCGGCCGCCATGTCGTCGTTGCTGGCGAAGATAGCGGTCGGCGGCTGCGGCAAATCGAGCAGCGCCTCGCTCGCCTCGAGCCCGGAGCGATAGGTGAACAGCCCCTGCCTGATCAGCGCCTCGTCGACCGCGATCGCGGCCTCGGCCAGCGCCGCCTTATAGCCTTCGAGCCGCCGCGCGCTCGCGGTCTGATCGGGATTGCCGATGATGAAGCCGATTCGCCGATGGCCCTGCGCGATGATGTGGCGGGTCATTGTCTCCGCCGCGGCGAAATCGTCGATCGAGACGGTCGAAATCCCGTCCGCCAGTCGGGCGGTGGCGACGGCAACGGCGGTGACGTTCTCGGCCGCGAGCAGATCGATCAGCGGTTGCGAATCGCACAAAGGCGGCGGCAGCAGGATGCCGTCGATCCCGCTCTTGATCAGGTGGCGCGCGCTCGTCTCCTCGCCCTCTCCGCGGTCGCATTTCTCGACCACTAATTGAACGTCCGAGCGGCTCGCCTGATCGAGGCTGCCGACCAGGAATTCGCTGAGATAGGCGGCGCTGGGATTGCTGTAGAGCAGCCCGAGGCGCACCTGACCGCCGCCGGCCAGGCTCCGCGCCGCGCGATTGGGAGCGTAATTGAGCGCGGCGATCGCTTCGTTGACGGCGTCGCGCGCCGCCTGGCGGACATGGCTCGCGCCGTTGATCACGCGCGACACCGTCATCGGGGAAACGCCGGCCCGCTTGGCGACGTCCTCGATCCTCGGCGCATCGCCGCCACGGCCCTTGCGCTTCTGCGTTGTTCCCGCGCTCATCCGCGGGCGTGTAGCGCAGCAGGACGGGCCAAGCCCAGACAAAATCCTTTCGCCATATTCCGACACGTCCCGATTGCCAGCGGCACAATTCTTATGGTAGCGCTCCCAATGACTCGGGGAAAACCCGGCATTGAGGGGAGATATGCGTGCCTGAAATTGCCCGCCGGCGACGCTCTGGACCGATCGCGCGCGCCATCTTGCTCGCCGCGGCCGCGGGATTGAGCGCAACACCGGCCGCCGCGACACCTCCCCTGTTGCAGGCGGCGCCTTCCTCCGCCCCCGCCCCGTATCGCAACTTCAAGGTCGCGATCTACGTCGTCGTCGGCAACGTCCGCGCACTCGCCGACCGTGCGACCTTCGACCGCGAATATGCCCGCGTCGCCAGCCAGCTCCATTTCGACAAGGTCTATGTCGAGGCCTATCGCGACCACCAATTCGCGACCGATGACGAACTGGCCAAGGTGTCGTCCTATTTCCGCGAGCAGGGCATTGAGGTCGCCGGCGGCATCACGCTCGCGGCCGGGGGCAAGAACGGTCAGTTCGGCACGTTCGATTACGAGGATCGCGACGACCGCGCCGAATGCGAGCGCGCGGTCCGGCTCGCGGCGCGGCATTTCGATCAGGTCATCCTGGACGACTTCTTCTTCTTCACCTCGAAGAGCGACGCCAACATCGCGGCCAAGGGCAAGCGCAGCTGGACGCAATACCGGCTCGACACGATGCGCGGCGTCGCGCGCGATCTCGTCCTGCGCCCCGCCAAGGCGGAAAACCCCAAGGTTCGGATGATCATCAAATATCCGAACTGGTACGAGCATTTTCAGGGGTTGGGCTACGACCTCGACCAGGAAGCCAAGGCGTTCGACGGCATCTATACCGGCACCGAGACGCGCGACCCGGTGATCACCGACCAATTGCTCCAGCAATATGAGAGCTATTCGGTCTATCGCTATTACGCGAACATCCGTCCGGGCGCGAACGGCGGCGGCTGGGTCGATACGTTCAGCACGCGCTACCTCGACCGCTATGCCGAGCAATTGTGGGACACAATGCTGGCCAAGGCGCCGGAGATCACGCTGTTCAACTGGAGCCCGATGGCGTCCGACGTTGGCGCCGACGAGGGTGAGCGGCCCTGGGCCACGATGGGGACGAGTTTCGACTGGTCGGCGGCCATGCGCGCCTGGCGACAGTCGGGATCGCTCACGCCGGCGGGCTGGGCACGCGCGGCGGGGCTGTCGCTCGACGCTGTCGATTCGGTGCTCGGGTCGCTCGGCAAGCCGATCGGCGTGGCGAGCTACAAGCCCTATCAATCGAGCGGCGACGATTTCCTGCACAATTATCTCGGCAATATCGGCATCCCGATCGAGCTGGCGCCGACCTATCCCGCCGGAGCCAGGACGATCCTGCTGACCGAATCCGCCGCAGCCGATCCGGCGATCGTCGCGAAAGTACAAGCGAGCCTGAAAGGCGGCGCGACGGTCGTCGTGACGTCGGGCTTCGTGTCCGCGCTCGGCACGCGCTTCGCGGATCTCGCCGAATGGACGCCGACCGGGCGGATCGTCGCAGTCGATCATTTCGTCGAGGGATTCGGCGCCGGCAACGGCCGCCTGCTCGACGATCCGGGCGGTGCGGCGCGGCCGATATTGTTCCCCGATATGCGCTTCTACACCAATGACAGTTGGGCGGTCGTGCGCGGGGTGTCGGGGCAGAAGGGATTCCCGATCCTGTTGATGAACCGATATTCGCAAGGCACGCTGATGATGCTGGCGACGCCCGAAAATCCCAGCGACCTCTACACCCTGCCGACCGCCGCGCTCGACCATATCCGAGCGATGACGATGCAGGACTTCCCCGCCCATCTCGCGGCGCCGGCCAATGTCTCTCTCTTCGCCTATGACAACGGATCGTACGTCGTGGAGAATTTCCGCGACCAGCCGGTCTCGGCGACGCTGATCGTAAAGGGCGAGAGCGTCAAAGCGGTCGAACTAGCCGGCAACAAGCCGATCGCCGCCGCCGCGCCGGTGCCCGGCGGCAAGGACGCCCAGCCGGGCTGGACGCGCTTCGTGCTCGACCTGCCGCCGCATTCGTTCCGCGCCATCGCCACCAGCCAATGAATTCAGGGAAAGAACAGTCGGTGCAGAGGATCAAGATGAGGGCAAGGATCGGGTTGGTGGCGTTTTTATCCGCGACGATGATCGGCGCGACCGCGGTTGCTGGCGCGCCGGACGCGCCGGACGCGCCGGGTATTGCCAACCCGGCGCTATGGCCGGCAGCGCGAAGCCGCGGGCTGGTGAACCCCGCGACCGAGGCGAAAATCACCGCGCTGATGGCGAAGATGTCGCTCGAGGAAAAGATCGGGCAGATGATCCAGGCGGATATCGGCTCGATCAAACCCGAGGATCTCAGGAAATATCCGCTCGGCAGCATCCTCGCCGGCGGCAGCTCGCCGCCTTTGGGCAGTCCCGACCGCTCGCCGCAGGGGCCATGGGTCGCGACCTCCCGGGCGTTCGCCGCGGTCGCCAACGAACCGCGGTCTGACCATGTCGCGATCCCGCTGATGTTCGGCATCGACGCGGTCCACGGCAATTCGAACGTGGTCGGCGCGACGCTGTTTCCGCACAATATCGGTCTCGGCGCCGCCAACGATCCCGCGCTGATGACGCGGATCGGGCGCGCTACCGCCGAGGAGACGGCGGCGACGGGCATCGACTGGGCTTTCGGGCCGACGCTGGCGGTGCCGCAGGACGACCGTTGGGGTCGCACCTATGAAGGGTATTCGGAGAATCCTTCGATTACCGCACGTTATGCCGGCGCGATGATCCGCGGCCTGCAGGGCAAACCCGGCAAGGGCCGCATCCAGCTGGGCAATGTCGCGGCGAGCGCCAAACACTTCCTGGGCGACGGCGGAACCAAGGACGGGATCGACCAGGGCGACGACCAGATCGACGAGGCGACGCTGATCCGCATCCACGCGCAAGGCTATCCGCCTGCGATCAACGCCGGAACGATGACCGTGATGGCGTCCTATTCGAGCTGGAACGGCCAGAAGATGCACGGCAACAAATCGTTGCTGACCGATGTCCTGAAAGGGCGGATGGGTTTTGCCGGCTTCGTCGTCGGCGACTGGAACGGCCATGGCCAAGTCCCCGGCTGCAGCAACACCGATTGCGCGATCGCGTTCAACGCCGGACTCGATATGGCGATGGCGCCGGACAGCTGGCGCGACCTGTTCGACAACACGCTGAAGGAAGCAAAATCGGGCGTCATCCCGATGAGCCGGATCGATGACGCGGTGCGCCGTATCCTGCGCGTCAAATTCGCGCTCGGCCTGTTCGACGCCGCGCGGCCGTGGGAAGGGCGCGCCGGCGTGCTCGGCTCGTCCGAGCACCGCGCGCTGGCGCGCGAGGCGGTGGCCAAAACGCTGGTGCTGCTCAAGAATGACGGCGTGCTGCCGCTCAAGGCGTCGGCCAACGTCCTGGTCGCGGGCCCGGGGGCCGACGACATCTCGATGCAGTCGGGCGGCTGGACGTTAAGCTGGCAGGGCGACGGCAACACCAATGCCGATTTTCCCAACGCGCAGTCCATCTATTCGGGGATCGCCGAAGCGATGAAGGCGGGGGGCGGATCGGCAACCTTGTCGATCGACGGCAGCTTCAGCAAAAAGCCCGACGCCGCGATCGTCGTGTTCGGCGAGCGGCCTTATGCCGAGATGCGCGGCGACGTGAAGACGCTCGAGTTCCAGCCTGGCGACAAGCAGGCGCTGGCCTTGCTCAAGAAATTGCGCACCGCGGGTATCCCGACCGTCTCGGTGTTCCTGTCGGGCCGGCCGCTCTGGGTGAATCCCGAACTCAACCAGTCGGGCGCGTTCGTCGCGGCCTGGCTGCCGGGCAGCGAGGGTGGCGGCATCGCCGACGTGCTGATCGGCACGCGCGACGGCAAGCCCCGCAAGGATTTCACCGGCCGCCTGTCGTACAGCTGGCCGAAGACCGCGGGTCAATTCACGCTCAACACCGGACAACCGGGCTACCACCCGCTGTTCGCCTTTGGCTACGGGCTGAGCTACGCCAAGCCCGGCAAGGTCGGAATGCTCGGCGAAGTGGCCGGGATCGACCCTGGCCTCGCCAATACCAGCCAATTCTTCGCCAAGGGCAAGGTCCCGGCGCCGTTCGCCTGGGCACCGGATTCGGGCGTAGTACCCGTGCCGGTCGACGGGCCGCACACCCAGGAGGGCGCGGCCCGGCTGATCTGGCCCGCCGGGCGTAGCGCGGCGGTCGCAATCAAGGGCGCGGCGCTCAACCTGACGCGCGAAACGAATGCCGACCTGGTGCTCGAAATGACCTATCGCGTCGACGCTGCGCCGACCGGCCCAGTGACGATGGGCTTCGGCGGCGCAAAGGTCGATGCTACCGCCTTCTTCGCTCCTGGTCCGCAATGGCGGACGGTGCGCATCGGGCTCAAATGCCTGCGTGACCGCGGCGCCGACATGACCGGCGTGACCAGCTTGTGGTCGCTTGCCGCGAGCGCGCCGTTTACGCTGTCGGTCGCCGACATTCACCTCGCCAGCGACCCCAGCGGCGCTGTGTGCCCGGAAGCGGCGCGATGAACCGTCGCCTGGCTCGCGTCCTGCCGTTGCTGCTTGCGGGGCTGACGTTCCCGGCGCACGCCACCGGGGAATTGCCGCGCGTGGTGACGAAGAACGGGCGCTCGGCCTTGTTCGTCGATGGCGCCCCATGGCTGATGCTGGGTGCCCAAGCCAACAATTCGAGCAATTATCCGGCGGCCCTGCCCAAGGTGTGGCCGATGCTGGAGCGGCTCAACGCCAATACGCTCGAAATCCCGGTCGCCTGGGAACAGATTGAACCGGTCGAAGGCAAGTTCGACTTCTCCTATCTCGACGCGCTGCTGAAGGGCGCCCGCGAGCACCACGTCCGCCTTGTCCTGTTGTGGTTCGGCGCGTGGAAGAACACGTCGCCGAACTATGCGCCGGCCTGGGTCAAGACCAACAATGTTCGTTTTCCGCGGATGCGGACCAGTGACGGCAAGGCGCATTATGCGCTGAGCCCGCATGCTCGTGCCACGCTCGACGCAGACAAACGCGCGTTCATGGCGCTGATGGAGCGACTGAAGACGGACGACCCCGACAACAATGTGATCATGGTGCAGGTCGAGAACGAAAGTGGCAGCTACCGCTCGGCTCGCGATTACTCGCCCGAGGCGCAAAAGCTGTTCGCGCAGCCGATCCCGCCGGCGCTGGCCGCCAAGACCGGCAAATCGGGGACGTGGTCGCAGGCGTTCGGCAAGCTCGCCGATACCGCCTTCAACGCCTGGTACGTCGCGCGCTATGTCGACGAAGTCGCCGCCGCCGGCCAGGCGATCAAGAACCTGCCGATGTATTGCAACGCGGCGCTCAGCGACCCGTTCGGCCCCGCGGTTTCGGGCGGCGCCAGCGGCGGCCCGGACTGGCCGGTAATCGACGTGTGGCGTGCCGCCGCACCGCACATCGCCCTGGTCGCGCCCGACATCTACAATCGCGACCCCAAGGCCTATGCGAGATATCTCGATCTCTATGCGCGGCCCGACAATCCGCTGATGGTGCCGGAAACCGGCAACGCCGCGGAATATGCGCGCTTCCTGTGGCCGGTGCTGGGCAAGGGCGCGATCGGCTTTTCGCCTTTCGGCTTCGACGCCACCGGCTACGTCAATTATCCGCTCGGCGCCAAGGAGCTAGACGACGCGACGATCGATGCCTTTGCCGCCAAATATCGCCTGCTGGCACCCGCGGCTCGGGGCTGGGCGCGAGTCGCGTTCGAGCACCCGGTTTGGGGGGCGGCCAAGATGGACGACGCCGCCGATCAGACGACGAGCTTCGGCCGGTGGAAGATCACCGTCCAGTATGATCAATGGCAGTTCGGCGAACGCGACTGGACCTGGATCAAGATGGGGCCGGCGCCCACCACAGGCAAGCCGGTCGGCGGCGCGCTGGTCGCGCAGCTGGGCCCCGACCAATTCCTGCTGACCGGATCCGATGTCCGCCTGCGCGTCGACGATGCCGGCGGCGGCAACGGCATGATGCTGCGGGTCGAGGAAGGCCATTTCGACGCGCAGGGCAATTGGGTGTTCGAGCGCGTCTGGAACGGCGATCAGACCGATTACGGGCTCAACTTCACCGCCACGCCGGTGTGGCTCAAGGTAACGATGGGGACGTGGAAATGACGGCGATGCGCTGGTTGATGATGAGCTCGGCGGCGCTCGCGCTGGCGGGAGCCGGAAGCGTAGCGGCGCTGGCGGCTGACGCAGTCGCGGCAGCAGCGGCGGCGGATGGATCGGTGACGAAAGTCGATCACGGCGTCGTGGTCACGCCCTTATCCGGACCGGCGAAGCGCGTTCGCGTGCTCGCTTATGGCGACGCGAGCTTTCGCGTGACCGCCGTACCCGGCACCGATTTCGACGACGTCCCCAACAGCCTGATGGTGATCGCCAAACCCGATGGCGACCCCGTGGTCTCCACGACCGGCGGCTATGTTACCCTAAAACTACCCAAGGCCAGCGCACGGATTCGCCTGACCGATGGCTCGGTCAGCTTCCTCGACGCCGCCGGCAAGCCCCTGCTCGCCGAGGCGCCGCGCGGGCCGTTCCGGCCGGTATCGGTCGAGGGCAAACCCTATTTCTCGGTCAGCCAGCAATTCAACCGCGGCACCGACGAAGGCTTTTACGGGCTGGGCCAGCACCAGAACCGCCAGATGAATTACAATGGCGAAGACGTCGAACTCGCCCAGCACAATATGGATATCGCGATCCCGTTCCTGGTGTCGACGCGCGGCTACGGGCTGCTCTGGGACAATGACGGGATCACCCGGTTCGGCAATCCGCGCTCCTACGCGCTGGTCGGCAATGACGAGCTCAAGGTGACGAGCGGCGGCAAGCCCGGCTGGAAGGCCGATTATTACCTGGGCGGCAAGCTCGCGGTCAGCCGCCAGGAAGCGACGATCAACTATCAATATATCCGCGACCAGAAGAAATGGCCCGCGGCAGCGAAGGCGACGACCAAGGCATCAGGCGAGAGCGGGCAGAACACCGCCGGCGTCAACACCGAGGAGCAGCGCGTCGTGTGGACCGGCAATGTGACCGCCGACAAGAGCGGCATGCACAAGTTCAGGCTTTACGCATCGAGCTACATGAAGGTCTATGCCGACGGGAAACTGGTGATGTCGCACTGGCGGCAGAACTGGAATCCCTGGTACCATAATTTCGATCTGCCGATGACCGCAGGCAAGCCGGTCGCGATCCGCGTCGAATGGGACCCGAATGCCGGTTATATCGGGCTGGTCCACAACGACCCGTTGCCCACCGCCGACCGTCATTCGCTGTGGATGACCTCGGATGTCGGCAAGGACGTTGATTATTATTTCGTCGGCGGCAGCGGCAGTATCGATGGCGCGATCGCCGGCTATCACGCGCTCACCGGCAAGGCGAGCTTGCTGCCCAAATGGGCCTATGGCTTCTGGCAGAGCCGTCAGCGCTACGAGACACAGGACCAATTGGTCGGCGTCGTGCGCGAATATCGCAAGCGCGGCATCCCGCTCGACAATATCGTGCTCGACTGGCGCTATTGGGTCGACGACCAATGGGGCAGCCACGACTTCGACACCAGCCGCTTCCCCGACGCCAAGAAGATGGTCGACGACGTCCATGCGATGGACGCGCACATCATGATCTCGGTCTGGGGAAAATTCTATCCGAACACCGCCAACGGCAAGGCACTCGACGCCAAGGGCTATCTCTATCGCCGCCCGCTCGAGGCGGGGCAGAAGGACTGGGTCGGCCCCGGTTATGCCAACACTTTCTACAATCCCTACACCAAGGGTGCGCGCGACCTGTTCTTCGACCAGGTCAACGACAAGCTGGTGTCGAAGGGGTTCGACGGCTGGTGGCTCGATTCGGACGAGCCCGACTGGCATTCGAACCTGTCGATCGAGGAACGCGCGTTCCAGATGGGCCCGACCGTGCGCGGGCCGGGCGCGGCGGAATTCAACACCTATCCGCTCGTCCATGTCGAGGGCGTGGCCGACAATCTGCGCCGTGTGGAACCGGGACGGCGGCCGTTCATCCTGACGCGCTCGGCGTTCGGCGGCATCCAGCGGTCGAGCGCGGCGGTCTGGTCGGGCGATGTCGCGGCGCGCTGGGACAATCTGCGCGACCAGATCTCGGCCGGGGTCAATCTGTCGATGTCGGGGCTGCCGAACTGGAGCCAGGATATCGGCGGCTTCGCGGTCGAGGACCGTTACACCCAGCAGCGCCCCGCCGATCAGCCCGAATGGCGCGAGCTCAACCTGCGCTGGTTCCAGTTCGGCGCCTTCTCGCCTCTGTTCCGCAGTCACGGCGAATTCCCGTATCGCGAGATCTACGAGATCTCGGCCAAGGATCCGGCGATGCAGGCGTCGATGATCTGGTACGACAAGCTCCGTTATCGCCTGATGCCCTACATCTACACCAGCGCGGCGGACACCTGGTTCGCCGACGGCAGCATCATGCGCGGGCTGGTGATGGATTTCGGAGCCGACCGGCGCACCTGGGCGATCAACGACGAATATATGTTCGGCCCGTCATTCCTCGTCGCCCCGGTTTCCGAATTCAAGGCACGCAGCCGGCGGGTCTACCTGCCCGCCGGGAGCGACTGGTACGACTTCAATCGCGGCACCTATTACGCCGGCGGCCAGTCGATCACCGCGGCGGCGCCGTACGAGCGCATGCCGCTGTTCGTCCGGGCGGGCGCGATCGTGCCGACCGGCCCCGATGTGCAGACGACCAGCGAACAGCCGGGCGGGCCGATCGTGCTCCAGGTCTTCACCGGCGCGAACGGCACCTATTCGCTCTACGAGGATGACGGCCTCAGCGACGGCTATGCCAAGGGCAAATATGCGCGCATCCCGATCCGCTGGGACGACAAGAGCGGCACGCTGACGATCGGCGCGCGGGCCGGCGGCTATGACGGGATGGCGGCGAAGCGGTCGATCTCGGTGCGCTTCTATGGGCCGAAGGGCGCTACCGCTCCCGACTTCACCGCCAATCCGGCGCGCGAGGTGGCCTATGACGGGCGGCCGGTTACGATCCGCCGCTGATTGCTCGTTGAAACGAAAAGGGCGTGGGAAGCGATCGCCTTCCCAGGCCCTTTTTGTTTGGTAGAATAAATCCTCCCCCGCCAGGGGGAGGTGGCACGCGAAGCGTGGCGGAGGGGGAGGAAGCACCGGCGATAGTTGGTTGCCGTCCGCCCCCCCC
>NZ_BCYZ01000008.1 GCF_001598455.1 Sphingomonas pruni NBRC 15498 | reverse complement strand
TGCCGGGGAGGAATTCGCAGACCGCTCTCGCTCTCTCCCTAGTGCATCGCCAGTAATACTGCTAAATCGTCGCCAACATTTTCCGGGGGGAAATCATGGCCACTGCAGCCGACACGCAGATGCATCCGCTCGTCCGGGAGCGCCTGTTCTTCTTCGTCATGGCGCTGGTGATCGCGGCGACCGTCATCAGCGGCTTTTCGCTTCAACTGGCGATGGGCCGCTCGAGCTTTGGCGCGCCGTGGTGGGTGCACGTCCACGGCCTGACGTTCATGGGCTGGATCGGCATCTATCTGGCGCAGAACTTCCTGATCTGGCGCGGGGAATTGACGCTCCACCGTCGGCTCGGCCGCGTCGCCGCTTTTTATGTCGGCTGGATGGTACTGGTCGGGCTCAGCGTGAATACTCTGACGGCGATAAACCACCGCATTCCGCCGTTCTTCGAGCCCAATGTCTTCCTGGTGATGGACTGGCTGACCGTGCTGACCTTTGCCGGATTGACTCTCGCCGGCGTGGCGATGCGAGGACGGACCGACTGGCATCGCCGGCTGATGCTGTGCGGCGCGATCCAGGTCATGACGCCGGGCGTCGGGCGCCTGTTGCCGCTGCCGTTGATGGGGACATGGATCCTTTGGGGCATCTGGGCAGTGATGCTGGTCTATGTCGCGGTCGCGATGATCTATGACCTGCGCACCCGCGGTAAGGTGCATCCGGCCTATTTCTGGGGGTTCGGCGCGATCACTATAGTGGTGGCGTTGATGCGCCCGATCGCGTTTAGTCCGCCGATGCTCAGCCTGACGCATCACCTGATGGGTTGATCCGCTCCCCGCCCGGGGCCATGTGGGCGCCGACACTTGGCGGAGCGGATCATGGAACAGCGGACCAACCTCACGGGCCTCGATTTGCGCGCCGAAATCGATCGGCTGCGCAAGGAACGCAACGCCGTCATCCTGGCGCATTATTACCAGAAGCCCGAAATCCAGGACATTGCCGACTTTGTCGGCGACAGCCTCGACCTCAGCCGCAAGGCGCAGGCGACCGACGCCGATGTCATCGCGTTCTGCGGCGTGCGCTTCATGGCCGAGACGGCGAAGATCCTGTCGCCCGAAAAGATCGTGGTGCTGCCCGACATGAACGCCGGCTGCAGCCTGGAGGACAGCTGCCCGCCCGAACAATTCGCGGCGTTCCGCGCGCAGCATCCCGACGCGATCGCGCTGACCTACATTAACTGCTCGGCGGCGGTGAAGGCATTGAGCGACGTCATCGTCACCAGTTCGTCGGCGGAAAAGATCCTCAGTCAGATCCCCAAGGACCAGAAGATCATCTTCGGCCCCGATCGCAATCTCGGTGGCTATCTCGCGCGCAAGACCGGCCGCGACCTGATCCTGTGGCCGGGCGTGTGCATCGTGCACGAGGCATTCAGCGAGACCGAATTGCTCAAGCTCAAGGCGCAGCATCCCGGCGCCCCGGTCGCCGCGCATCCGGAATGCCCGGCGGTGATCCTCGACCATGCCGATTATGTCGGTTCGACCAGCGGCATCCTGAAATATGCGCAGGAATTCCAAGGCGACACGCTGATCGTCGCGACCGAGCCGCACATCATCCACCAGATGGAAAAGGCGCTGCCGAACAAGCACTTCATCGGCGCGCCGGGCGCGGACGGTAACTGCAACTGCAACATCTGCCCGTATATGGCGCTCAACACGATGGAGAAGCTCTACGTCGCGTTGCGCGATCTCGAACCGCGGATCGAGATGGAGGAGGACCTCCGTCTCAAGGCGAAGAAGAGCCTCGATGCGATGCTCGCGATGGCGAGCGGGACCGTCGGCATGGGCGATCTGGG
The DNA here is from genome assembly GCF_001598455.1 of Sphingomonas pruni NBRC 15498. Lineage (GTDB taxonomy): Bacteria > Pseudomonadota > Alphaproteobacteria > Sphingomonadales > Sphingomonadaceae > Sphingomonas > Sphingomonas pruni. Next base: position 104,771 of record NZ_BCYZ01000008.1, on the reverse strand, counting down.
GCCGGCGAAGGTAACCGGGGATTGAAACGCTTCGGCCTGATCGACTTCCTTCTTGGGCGTCGTCACAAGGCGACGAAATCACCCGGTGGCATCTTCGAGCGAACGGCCGAGCAGACCCGAACAATGTGGCGGCAGCGGTGGTTGGGGGCGCTAAGATACTTTGCCGATGAAAATACTCAGCGGCGCTGGTTGGATCGCGAGGATAACCCCTATTATTCGTACGTCGAGTGCATGGCTGGCTATTTCGACGATACCTTCTTCCCGGGCAATGAGATCGAACGATGGTTGCCGTACGGCTACATGACCGATGCGGAATATCAGCTGATGCTACCGTTCCATCGCTTGGCCGAGAGATATTGTCCTCCGAATAACGATGCCCGCGATTGCGATTCAATCCTGGCCGATGATCGGTGGAGGGAAGTGGTCGTCGCAGCGCGCAAGGCGCAGGAAGCTCTTGCTCAAATGATCTCCGACCCGAATGAGCTTATTGCTCTCAAAATGGCGCCGGACTGGGTTGAGCTGGAGGGGGGAGGTTTTCGATCGGATGGTGGCGCGTTCATCATCCCGGCTAGCTGATTATCGCTCCAGCCTCCCATCCTCCACAGCCTCGGCCTCATAGCCAAACAGCACCTTGGCATCCGGCGCCTTGATATTGTCGGACACCCGCGCAGTGCCCAACGTCCGGAGCAGATACCGAATGATCGCCCTATGCGCCTTCTTCTTCGCGTTAGCGCGGACGCAGGTCCAGGGCGCGGCGTCGCAGTCTGTCATCGCGAGCATCGTGTTGCGCGCCTGGGTATAATCGTCCCACTTCTTCTGCGCGACGTCGTCCAGCGGCGAGATTTTGAGCGCCTTGAGCGGATCGGTGCGTCGATCCTTCAGCCGCGCGGCCTGTTCGTCCTTCGATATGTCGAGCCACAATTTGACCAGCCGGATACCGCTCTCGACCAGCATCCGCTCGAACCCCGGCACGTCGCGCAGGAACTGGGCCTGCTCCTCGACCATCGAGAAGCCATTGACCACCTCGACGCCGGCCCGATTGTACCAACTGCGGTTGAAGATCACGAGTTCGCCCGCCGCCGGCAGATGCGCGACATAGCGTTGGAAGAACCATTGCGTGCGCTCGCGGTCGCTCGGCTTGGGCAGGGCGACCACCCGCGTGTTGCGCACCGACAGATGTTCGGTGATCGCCTTGATCGTGCCGTCCTTGCCCGAGGCGTCGCGCCCCTCGAGCACGATCACCGCGCGCTCGCCGCTCTCGACCATCGCCTGCTGGAGCCGGACCAGCCCGAGCTGGAGCGCGTCGCCGCCGTCCGTCTTCTTCGCCATCGCTCGTTCTCCGCGCCCGAGGAGCAAGTGTGTCCGAGTGCTCGCCCGGCTTCAAGCGGACATGCGCGGCCTGCTGGTCCGGGCGTGGAAGATCGCATCCGATCGACCCCGACCTGATGAGGACGGACCCTACAACTTGCCGGCCATCTCCGCGAGCTTTGCCACCGTGTTCATGTTGCGTGCGGTGCCCGACTTGGCGGCAGGGATTTTGAGCTTCGAATTGCCCATGCCGTGATCGGTGTAGCGGATGTATATCTCGCGCTCGCCGAGTGCCATTTCCTCGCCATCGACATTGGTCGCCTTCGCGAGAGCGTCCTTGGGCGGCGCCTCATCCAGGAACGTGGCGGCAACGCGATTGCCCGGGGCATCGGGAAACGGAATGGCGTCGCGTACCGCCGCCATTTCGGCGGCGGTGCGCACCATCACCCCGACCGGTTTGCCGGCATATTTTTCCATCGCGGCCTCGAGTGCAGCTTTCACCGCTTTCTCGCTCTTGTTCGAGGTGAAGACGACATTGCCGCTGGCGATAAAGGTCTTCACCTTCTCGAACCCGGCCGCTTCGCACATCGCCGTCAATTCGGTCATCGGCAGCTTGCCGGTCCCCCCGACATTCACAGCTCGGAGCAGGGCGATATAGGCGGTCATCTCGGTCTCTCTCCCTTTCGCGACAGGGTCGGCCGCTCCCGCGCCTCGTCATCGATCTTGCCTGGAATATGGCCGGAGACAAAGGTTTTTGGCCCTAAATTCAAAATCGACCTGCGCCGATTGACCTGGATCGATGCGCACGGCACGGGATGACGCTAGTTGGGGCCGGGGGGACCAATAGTGGACGATCGGGAAGCGCGTACGGCCGTATTGCGGCCGCTGGTGGGAATCAGGTTCATCGCCGTCGCGGCGACGGTATTTCATCATTCGGGATCGACCTGGCTTTCGGCGCAGCCCTGGGCACCCAAGATACTCGCCAATTCCGCGCTGCACGCCCAGATGGCCTTGGGCTTCTTCTTCGTGCTCTCGGGCTTCATCCTGCAGACACTGTATCGCGGGCGGCTGAGCGAGCCGGGAGCGTGGCGGCGCTACGGCGTCTCGCGGGTCGCGCGAATCTATCCCGTCTATCTGATCGGCGTCCTGCTGATGGCGCCTGCCTATGCCGTGGCGGCGTGGAGCGCCTTGCCGCAATTCGCGCTGATCCAGTGCTGGGCGACGCTCGGCAACACCTGGGGATGGCAGAACTGGAACCCGCCGGCCTGGATGCTGTCGGTCGAGTTCTTCTTCTATCTCTGCTTTCCGCTGCTGTGCGGCCTGGTCGAACGCGCCCCGCGCTACCTTCTGTTCGCCGGCGTGGCCCTGGTGGCGGTGTTCGCGATCGTCACCGGCAGCGTCGACCCGCCCACGGAAGTGCAGCGTTTCGCGTGGATGAACTACCTGCCGCTGCCGGTGTTGCGTCTGCCCGAATTTTTCGCCGGCATGTTGCTGGCCGAGTGGCAGGCGCTCCGCGGCGTTCGCGCGCTGCCGATCCCGCCCGAGCTTTCATTGCTCGTATTCGTCCTTGTGCTCGGCCAGGATTCGTTCGGCTTGCAGGCCGCTTGCGCCGTGATCCTGGCGACCTTGGTCATCCTGGGGCTGGTCAACGCACCGCGGGCGCCGTTCACGCGATTGATGAACACGCGTGGCTTCATGCTGTTGGGGGCGGCGAGCTATGCCCTCTATATCATCCACGAGCCGGTCAATTTCGCCTTGCGCGCCATCGCCGGCGGACGGTCGCTGCTCATGCTGCAATATCCGATCGATCTCGCGCTCTCGATCGCCATCCTGTTCCTGGTCGAGACTCCGGCGCGGAAATGGATCAACGCGCGCTTCGCCACGATCGGAAAGAGGCGTCCGGACGGCGCGGTAGCGGCGGTCGCGGAAGCGGCGGCCTGACGATTATGGGGTCGCGCGTCCGATCGCGGCGCGCTACCAGCATGGTCATGTTCGACCTGCCCGGTTTCGACCTCTCCGCTTTCGTTCGCGCCACGCTCGCTGAGGATCTGGGCGAGGGCGGGGACATTACCTCCGCTGCTGTCATCCCGGCCGAAGCGCGCTTCACCGGCGTGATGGACAGCCGCGACGCGATCGTCGTCGCGGGCCTGCCGATCGCCGAGGCGTTCTTTCGTGCGCTCGATCCGGACGTGGCGATCGAGCGGCTGGTTTCCGATGGTCAGCGCGTTGCCGCCGGCACCGACCTGATGCGCCTCGAAGGCATGGGCCGCGCGATGCTCACCGCCGAACGCTCGGCGCTCAATACTATCCAGCATCTGTCGGGCATCGCCACGATGACGCGCGCTTATGTCGACAAGATCTCCGGCACCGGCGCCATCCTGCTCGACACGCGCAAGACCATTCCGGGGCTCAGGCTGCTCGAGAAATACGCCACGCGGATGGGTGGCGCGACCAATCATCGCATGGGCCTGTGGGATGCGGCGATGATCAAGGACAATCACGTCGCAGTGGCCGGATCGGTCGCCGAGGCGGTGCGCCGCGCCGTCGCCGCCGGGATCGAGCGGATCATCGTCGAGGTCGATCGCGTCGACCAAATCGAGCCGGCGCTGGCGGCGGGCGCGACCCATTTGCTGCTCGACAATATGGACGTGCCGACCCTGCGCGGGGCGGTGACCCTGGTCGGCGGGCGCGTGCCGACCGAGGCATCGGGAGGCGTGCGCCTCGACACGATCCGCGCGATCGCCGAAACCGGCGTGACCTATATCAGCGTCGGCCGGCTGACCCAGTCGGCGCCGGCGGCGGATATCGGCCTTGATTTCGCGGCGATCGGCTGACCATTATAAGGATATCAGGGGTTTAGGGGGATTTCATGGTTAGACCGAAGTCGATCCGGCTGTTCGAACTTTTCTATCTGGGATCGGTGCTGGTCGAGGTGGTGAATACTGCTCTGACCTGGGCGGATACCAATACCAACTCGCAGACCATACAGGTCAAGCAGATGCTCGGTCCCTGGTTTCCGGCGCTGCTCACCGTCTTCACCTTCACCTTGTGGCTGTTGCTCTGGTATTTCACCGCGCGCGCACGCAGCAATGTCGCGCGTTGGGCGATCGTCATATTCTATGCGCTGGGGCTGGTCGGGTTCGTCTTTTCGCTCGCCGTCGGCGCGGCACCGGCTGCGGTTCCGCTGGGCTTGGCTGTCGCTTCGCTGGTGCTGACCACGATCGCGGTCTTCTTCCTTTTCCGCCGCGACGCCGTGGCCTGGTTTGGAGCATCAGCGTGAAACTGCCTCTGTCGTTCGCTACTGCGATGCTCGTCTCATTGCCGGGCGTGGCCAACGCGCAGGCGCTGATTTGTACGCCGAGCGCCAACCCGCCGCGGCCCAACCCGGAATTGCCGACGGCCGATCAGCCGCAGCGCGTGCTGCCGATCGGCGGCTATACGCTGGCGATCACCTGGGGTCCGCAATTCTGCCGCAACGGCGGGTTTACGCCCGCGGCGCGCTTTCAGTGCGGAAGCGGCAACCGGTTCGGGTTCACGCTGCACGGCCTGTGGCCTGACGGTGTCGGCAAGGACTGGCCGCAATATTGCACCGCAACCGATCTCGTGCCGCCGGCAGTGATCAAGGGAATGCTCTGCACGACCCCATCGGCGCAATTGATCCAGCACGAATGGGCGAAGCACGGCACCTGCATGGGAACGACCCCGGCTGCCTATTTCGCGCGGTCGAGCGCGATGTACGCCAAGCTTCGCTATCCCGATATGGACGCGCTGTCGCGCCACCCGCTGACCGTCGGCCAGTTCGCGGCGGCGTTCGCCGCGTCCAACCCGGGCATTCCCGCCAGCGCGGTCCGCGTCACCGCGAAGAGCGGCTGGCTCGACGAGCTATGGCTGTGTCTCGATCGGCGCTTTGCTTACGAACGCTGCAAGCCGAATACCGGCGGGCTTCCAGGGAATGCGCGGCTCAAGATCTGGCGCGGGCGGCGCTGAGGTTTCCAATACTATTTGGCAGATCGCCGTCCAGATTTTCCCCTCCCTGTAAGGGAGGGGATCAAGGGGTGGGTGAGCATCGGGCGAGGCTCGATGCCTCGTCCGATGCTATTTTGCTCGGCGGAATTTGAGTTTTTGAGAGCGCGCAGACGCGCGCGCCCACCCCCAGGCCCTCCCTGTTCAGGGAGGGGAGTTTGAATATCAAATGCGCATTCGTGTTTGAGACGGCGCCGGGCCGTTGCGCCCGCGGCTAACCCTCGACCACCGCCGTCGACGGGTGGTGCTTGTCGAGATGCTTGCGGATGATCTTCAGATTGCGGCTGTTCGAACGGAAGAAGAAGTCGGGCACCGCGCCCACCCAGGGGATCAGCCCCAGCGCGAAGTCGACGCCGACATTTCCGAACATCCGCGCCATCTGGGTTTTCGACATGCCCAGGTTGCGCGCTTCCCATACCATGTACGATCCCAGCGCCGCGCCGACCAGGTCGCCGATGCCGGGGACCAGGTCCAGGATCACGTCGAGTCCCAATTTCTGCTTGGTGCCGGGGATCGTGAACAATCCTTCGAGCAGATGCTCCAACCCCTCGATACGCTTGCGCACGGAGGCGGCATCACGCCCCATCGGGACGATCTGGCTGATATCGGGACGGGGGATACGGGTCGTGTTGGCCATGGTCCAGTCTAGTTGGTGTCGTTCCGTAGTCGATTCAACGGGTGCCACGCCCGCGGGTTCCCCTGCCATTGCTGCAGCCGCAGCGAGACCAGCGACCAGCGCAAGGGCGTAGCGATCGGGATAAAGGCGATATCGGCCGCCAGCGCGGCATCCGCCTCAGCGATGTGCGTGGCGCGCTCGGTCAGGGTCGGGGCATCGCGCGCGGCGGTCAGCGCGGCTTGGGCGTCGTCGCTGCACAGCACGCAAGCGGTGGCGAGATACCAGCGCGCGCTGTCATAGGGCGCGACCTCGTCGACCAGCCGCAGGTCCGCGTCGGCGCGCATCGCGACGCGGATCGGCCGGATCCCGATCGCCGCCAGCCGCGCGCCGATCTGGCCCCACAGCACGTTACCCCCCGGGGTATCGGGCAGCGCCACGCGCAACGCGATCTCTCCCGGGTTGGCGAGGCGATAGGCCGCCACTTGCTGGCGGGCGTCGGCCAAGCGGGCATCGGACGTCAGCGTCGCCCAGGAGGAGACTGATGGCGCGCTCGCGGAATCGAGCTTGTCGGGCAACAGCCGCTCGACCGGCTGCCCCCAATCGGGCGTGAAAGCAGCAATCAATGCCGTGCGATCGATCGCCTCGGCAATCGCGGCGCGTCCGGCCGCTGCGGCGAGAAAGCCGTCCCGCCTGACGACCGCCAGGCCGAACAGCCCGGCGGCGGGATCCAGCCGGATATTCGTCGGCGCGACCTTGGTCATCGCGATCAGCGGCCAGTCGCCGACCGACCCGCCGGCCACGAAATCCGAATCCTTGTGGGTGAAGCGCAGCACCGCGCGCGCGGCGCTTTCTCCGATCAGCTGGACGTTCTGTTCGGGGCCGGGTTCGGCGACCTCATCGTCGGGCGACCGTGCCGGATCGAAGGCTGGACGCACCATCACCGAATTGGCGGCGGCCGCGGACACCCGGAACGGACCGCTCCCGCCCGGCGGATTTTCGCGCCGCACGGCCAATTCGGGCTGGGCGAACAGCTTGAGCAGATCGGGACGCGGCCGGCTGAGCCGCACCTCGATAACCTGGTCGGTCATCGCCACGATGTCGTCGATCGCGGTCAGGAACGGCTTCAACGGATTGCGCGATTGCGGAGCGATAGCGCGCTTCAGGATGATGGCGACGTCCGCCGCGGTGATCTTGCCACCATTGCTCCATTCCGCCTCGCGCAGGCGGAAAATATAGGTGCGGCCCTGATCGATTACTATCCAGCGCTCGGCCAGCCCTGGCTCGATCTGACCGCTCGCGTCGAAGCGCACCAGCCCTTGCGCGGTCGAGTCCAGTAGCAGGCGCTGCGTGGTATCGGCCGGGCGCTTGTTGATGTCGGGATAGGAGGGCCGCCCGCCGATCGCGCTCACCACGACCGGCCCGGTGTCGGGGCGCGGATTGCACGACGCGAGCAGCAGGAGCAGCAGGGCGGGGATGCGGCGAAGCGCGGTCATTCCGGTCTTGTGCCAAACTCCTTGCGCCTGCGCCATGCTGCCGACGACGGGACCGAACGTCCGCCGGGAAGAAGGACGACAAGGTCCCAGGCATAAAGCATTCAAGTTCCAACTAATTTAAAGTTGCTGAAAGTTTCCGTGCGCGCCTGATTAGGTCATGAAATTGGTCGCGATAGTCCGTGTCCCCCAATCCGGACGCGATGACTGATAAGCGCGCCGACATTCGACCGTCCGGCATGTCGGCGAATTACCGGAAAATAGATCTTCGACTGTTGTGCCCGATCTTCCCGCAATCGAGGTCGGCCGGGGCGCGCGAACTAGTGCGCTGTGGTGCAACGCGATTCATCGGCTCGCCGCGCAATGCGCTCCAATCGTCCCTGAGAGCGGCTGGGGCACGTGCGTCGTTCATCTGCGAGAAAGGTTGGCCCGAACACCCAGCACCTCCCTGATGTTCGCGTACGGCTGCGCGTTGCACGTCCGGAGGGAAATTGGTGTGGCGCGCGCAAACTGCCCGATGGGCAACACGGAGAGGACGGCCGGACGATACGTGCGACCACCGAAGTCCGACTGGTTAGATTTCAAGGAGCAATGCGATGACTGCCATTTCCAAAACCCCCAGAATGCTTTTCATGCTCGCCCTGCTTACCGGCACGATGTCGGCTGGCGTGCATGCGCAGCAGACCCCGCAGGATACCGCTCCGGCCCCCGCTGCGGCGCCCGCCAACCCTGACATCACCGTGAACGGCACCGTGCCCGCCGATCTGTCCGGGATGCCGGACGGCCCCGAGGTCGAAGGCTTCATTTCGGCGCGCAATGACCAGAAGATGCAAGTGACCACCGCCGGCGGAGCCAAGACGGTTGTCCTGCTCAGCGACGCAACCCGGATCAAGTCCAAGGGCGGCCTGCTCGGCATCCGGAGCAACAAGCTTGCCGCCGACCGACTGCTCAACGGCCTGCCGGTCAGCATCAAGACCGTACAATGGGGCGGCGGCCTCGTCGCGGACCAGATCGCGCTCAAGAGCAAGGATCTGCGGACCGCGTCGATGATCCGCAACGGTACCGACCAGCGCTTCGGCGAACAGGCAGCGGCGACCGAGGCGCTGCGCGGCCGCGTGGCCGATATCGATCAGTATAACGTCAAGGGCACGACCAACGTGACCTTCGCCACCGGCAGGGCGGATCTGTCGCCCCAGGCGAAGGCCGATCTCTGCGCCGCCGCACAGCAAGCCGAAGGCATGAACAACGCCCTGCTTCTCGTCGTCGGTTACACCGATTCCACCGGCAGCCAGGATTTGAACCAATCGCTCAGCGAGAAGCGCGCCAGCCGCGTCGTCAATTATCTCCAGCAGGCGTGCCACTGGAAGCCCTATCGCATGCTGACCCCGACCGGGATGTCCGAAGCGGATCCGGCGGCCCCCAACGACACCGCCGCCGGCAAGGCGCAGAACCGTCGCGTCGCGGTGAACGTTATGGTCAGCAAGGCCGTCGACGGCATGTAAGCGCCTCGGGGTGGGCAACGCCCACCCCGAGTTCCGCTCTGGCCAAGGCAGGTCCTGACGATCCCGACGGCGGCGGGCCCAATAGCCGCGGGCCCAATGGCGGCGGGCGCGAACGTCCGTGCAGAGGTCGGGCGGCCTCGACCGCACCTGCAGGCGAGCTACTCCAGGTCGGTCTGAATCCATTGCGGGGAGTGGTGGATGTCGATCGTCTGAAGGCGGCCCGGCCCCAGATTCTCGAACTTGTGCGGCACCCCCGCCGGACCGAGCACGACCTCTCCGGCAGAAGCGTCGATCACGATGTCGCCTACGAAGAAGCGGGCGCGGCCCTGTATTACGATGAAGGTCTCGTCATACGGATGAACATGCAGGCGCGGCCCTACGCCGATCTCGTCGGTGCCATAAGCAAGCACCGTGACCGGCCCGTCGAGGTCCAGTCCCGCAACCGATCCTCTCCACGGTCCTTCTCCCTTGGGGTCAAACAAGGTTGCTCGTGACGCCGGGCGCCCATCCGGCCGAACGCTGGCCGGGTCGAAATCCTTTCGTGCCATTCTCACCTCCATCCCCGCCGGCATTTCGAACGGCCATGACGCCATAACGCGCGTCTTTCAGCAGCCCCGGGGTTAGCATCGGTTGCCACAATGCGCGACGGGGCGTGTTGGCCACCCGATGCCCGGTGCGACTCAATGGTGGCTTAATGAGCAGGGAGGGCTCATTGCGGAAGTCGACCGGCTCGCCGCCCTCTATGACGAGCCGAACGCCGGACAATGATGCGCGGACGTTCTCGCGCCTCCTGAAGATCGAGTAATCATGCGCGTACCCCGCTTTCTTTCCACGACCTCCAACGACATGGCGATCGACCTCGGCACGGTGAATACCATCGTTTACCTGCGGGGCCGGGGCATCGTGCTCAACGAACCATCGGTCGTCGCGATCGAGCTGATCGACGGCTTGAAGCGATTGCGGGCGTTCGGAATGGAAGCCAAGCTGATGATCGGGCGGACGCCGCAGGGCACCTCGACCGTGCGTCCGATGCGCGACGGCGTCATCGCCGACGTCGATATCGCCGAACAGATGATCAAGGCGTTCATCGACAAGGCGCATGGCGGCCCCTCGCGGCTCCCGCGCCGGCCCGACATTCTGGTCTGCATTCCCTCGGGCGCGACTCAGGTCGAGCGGCGGGCGATACGGCAAGCCGGGACCAATGCCGGCGCGCGCCGGGTTCGCCTGATCGAGGAGCCGATGGCGGCTGCAATCGGTGCGGGACTGTCGATCAACGATCCGGTCGGCACGATGATCGTCGACATCGGCGGCGGCACGACCGAGGTCGCGGTCCTCTCGCTCGGCAACCTCGTGCATCATGCATCGGCACGCGTCGGCGGCGACAAGATGGACGATGCCATCGCGTCGAGCATTCGCCGCAACCACAATCTGGTCATCGGCGAGACGACGGCGGAGCGGATCAAGATGGAGATCGGCATCGCGCGGATGCCGGAGGACGGGCGCGGGCTCGTCATGGCCGTACGCGGCCGCGATCAGGTCAATGGCGTGCCGCGCGAGATCGACATCTGCCAGGGCGACATCGCCGGGCCGCTCAGCGACCTCGTCGATCAGGTGATCGAGACCGTGCTGCGCACCCTCGGCGCCACCGAGCCGGAACTCGCGTCGGACATCCATGATCACGGTATCGTCATGACCGGAGGCGGCTCGCTGCTGACCGGCATCAGCGACGCGCTGGCCGAGGCGACGGGCGTGCCGGTCATCGTTGCCGAAGATCCCCTGACCAGCGTGGCCGTAGGAGCGGGCAGGGCGCTCGAGGACGAGGCCTACTCGGGGGTGATGATCGATAGTTAGGAGACGAGGGTGCTGGTCGGGCTTGCGCGTGTCCGGGTCAGAGCAAGCTAGGGCGATCTGCGATACTCCATGACGATGGCTTCTCCCTAGTGTGCTGGATAGCGTAGGAAATGCTCTCTTGCGGGCGCGGGCCGAACCGCGCAAGAGTCTGCCAATGGGCGACTGGCCGGCACCTAGCGCAACCTCTTGGACTTACCAATGGACGGCGGCGCTGCGGGGTTGCGTGGGCAAAATCGTCGCCAGTACCCGCGTGCATGAATTGGCGATCTACGGCCCCGACGAAGCGCCGTACTTCTCCGATCCTAAACTGCCTTTTGCACAGGCGATGACGCTCGAAATTAATTTCACGGACGGCACAATCCTGCATGTGCTGAATACCCAGGACGACGAGTCATTCCCGCTATGGCCGAGTATTGCGAGCGAACAGCTGTCGCCGAAAGCCGAATTGCTAGCGCTGCCATTTCGGCTTCGAGAGATGAACGAGTTTCCGAAAGGAGAGATCAGTGCGATTGACTGGTCGCTCGACGATGACGATCGGCTACAGAACATTCAGGTTCGGATTGGAGCTGAGACCGTGATTTTGTGTGCCGGTGAGGTCTACGAGGATTGGGATGCAAGTCTGACGGTCCGCACAGATGACGAAAGCGTTCTGATTTTCTTGGACGCGGACGCCTATCGCCAGACCGTGTTCGATCGACCCGTATACGCTGTGCCCGAAGCGCGCCGAACCTAACGTAACGGACTTGCTTAAGCGCTAGAACCGCACTTGGTGCGCTTGCTACCTAGTACCGACAAAATGGTGCTGCCGTTGAGAATTGAACTACGACTTCCACCGCACCAGGCCGTGCAATTTTTGGTCAGCTTCTCAAGTTACAAGCCTGGAAGTTGCCAGTCGGCTCCCGTCCCAAATTCCGCCATCGCGACCGAGCTGAATTGGCGCCGCGCACGCTCCATTCCCCGAAGCTTAAAAGGCGAGAATACGTGACGGGGCTTTAGCGTTCTGAGGCCGCGGCCAAGTCTCTCTTCGCCCTAAAGGATAATTCTTTGCGGTCCATCGTCGGCGTTGGTCAGCCTGGCTGCAACCCCTGACTTTCACGGCTGGGTCAGAAAGCCAGGTTGCCATACCGCGACACTCGCTCCGGGCGAACCCCGCTCCATCGATTCCGTCTTAGTGACGGCTGGCTTGCGGCTTGAGCTCTAAAGAGAGTTCTTCCATTCGCTGGAGCGTTCACTCTCCATGCATTGCGATATAAGCAATAAAAATGGGAAGGCGAGCGCGTAAATCATAGTTTAGAATAGATAGATTTCTCTCGGAAGAAAATTCGGTCGAATTGACTCGTTGCTAAAAAAGCGTCAAATATTACTCGGCGCTTCGAGAACCGACAGGAGCCGGCATGGCGCTTCATCGAAGGGAGAGAACTATGCGGCATATCCTGAAGGCGTCGGTCAGCTGCCCACTTGCAATGGTCGCGATGGCGGGGGCTTATGACATCGGGTGGCCCGAGGCGGCGTCGGCGGCGCCACCTGCGGGATATTCATTGGCCTATGCCGATGAGTTCAACGCGACCGCCCTCAACACCAATGACTGGTATTATCGCATCGCCGAGCCCTATGCCGGCGGCTATGTCCGATCCCAGAACGTCTCGCTCGACGGCAGCAGCCTGCGACTGAGGTTCGGCTACGAGGATGTGAACGGCGACGGTGTGTCGGACTATACCGGCGGCGGTATCATGTCGCGCAACAACTTCGGCTATGGCTATTACGAGATCCGCGCCCGTCTCTTCGGCGGCACGACCGGGTTGCATACATCCTTCTGGTCGATGGGCATTCGCCGCGACCTCTCGGGCGCCGGCGGCGACCCGAAGATCGATCAGGATATCGACGCCGCCCTGCAGCCCGAAAACAACCAACTCTACGAGATCGATGCGTTCGAACATAATTCGCCGGACAGCATGGACATGGGCGACTTCGTCCAGGCGGCCGGGGAAACCAGTCACCGGCTGGGGGCGCGAAACGGTGCGCTGATGGGCGTCAACTATAGCGACTGGAACGTATACGGGTTCGAGTACACGCCGACCTATACCAAATTCTACGTCAACGGCGTGCTCAAGTTCACCATCGACAACACCACTAACGGCTACGTCTTCACGCCGCAGACCTTTTGGCTCACCGCGATCCGCACGGCAAATCCGTCGAACCTCGGGGCGCTACCGGGATACAGCGATTTCGATTATTTCCGTTATTACAACAAGCCCTTCACCGGTGCCAATCTGCTCGGCAACGGCAGCTTCGATGCGACCCCCAACAACGCGTTCGCGCTGTGGAATCCCCCGGCCTGGATAGAGAATTACGACAAGGCCGCCAGCTATCTGGTGACGGACGACTTTTACAACGGCAACCGTGCTCTCGTTCAGATGTCCAACGCAGCCTATCAGGTGACGACCAAGCAGAATCTGAAGTTCATTCCGAATGGCACCTACCGGCTGACTGCGCGCGTCAAGAGCTCCGGCGGTCAGGCGCAGGCGCTGATGCGCGTGCTGAACTTTGGCGGAACCGAGCGCACGGTCACCTTTCCGACGACGAATAGCTGGACGCTCATCACCATCGATAACATCGCCGTGACCAGCAAATCGGCGACCATCGCCTTCACCTCAACCGCTGGCGCCAATCAGTGGATCAAGGTCGATGACGTTCAGTTCACCCAGACGGGCTGATGCGTTGCATACGGGGGCGGATTTGTCGCGATGGAGTGAGGCTAGCCCCGCCCGGCGCCAGCCCCTCTTCGCGGTCCTCCGTACCGTCCGCCGCCCGGGAATGCCGTCGCTAGTCGGGTAGCAAACTTCACGCGAACGATCGTCTTCCGATGCACGCATCCAGCTATGCGACGTTCAGCACGTCGCTTTCGACGCCACAAATAGAGGAACTTCCAGCATCATGAAGGACACGGGCCCGCGCTTCGGGCCGCACCGCAACGCCGGTTGCCGCCTGCGCGACCATGTCTGGCGGGGCCGGCGCTGCGTATCGATCGAGAACGAGACGCTGCGGGCAGTCATCTGTGCCGACAAGGGGACGGATAAGCGCTAGAACCGCACTTGATGCGCTTGCTACCTAGTACCGAGAAAATGGTGCTGCCGGTGAGAATTGAACTACCACTTCCACCGCACCAGGCTGTGCAATTTTTGGTCACCTTCTCAAGTTACAAGCCCGGAAGTTGCCAGTCGGCTCCCGGCCCAATTTCAGACAGCGCCTTGGCAAAACGATTGGCTTTGGCTCCCGTGGCATCCGGCCTCTTGCCCGCCGCCGATGAACGATAGATTGGGTTTACCTAGTCACGGGGCTCGCCATGACCAAAGCAGGATCATCGCTAAGGATTGCTGTCCGCCGCCTGATAGGCCGCAACCGAACCGCCAAGCGGAGGCGACGGATGGCGCTTGGCCCACGCCGCGCGCACCGCTCTGCGGCCGGGACGCTCGACCAGATGGAGCGCCACATTCGCCAGCGCCAAAACGACGATCGAGAAGGTCACATAGAGAGCGATGACACCTATCCAGCTGGCGTGCGACTTGCCGAGCGCGGCGAAAAAGAGGTTCAGGACCGGATAATGGACCAGATAGATGCCATAGCTGCGGTCCCCCAGCCACAATAACGGGCGCGTTTCGAACGTCTTGATGCGTAACACAAGCAACAACGCCGACGGCCAGGCCAGCAGGTCCAGCGGCAGCAATGGACTGAAAGAGCCGACATTGATCGTCGCGCCGATCGCCAATGCCGGGACTAGGACGATGGTCGGCACCCGCGCCAGTATCTCGCGATGCTGCCACATCAGCTGACCGATGAAGAAGCCGAGCACCCCGCCGATCAGATAGTCGGCGCCCCAGGGCCCACCGGGCAATCCGAGCAGGGCGAGTTTCGCCACGATGAGCACGGCCAGGGCCACCGAAACCCAGGTGACCGCGCGCTTGCCCGAACCGGCGGCCAGGGCGAACAGGAAGTAGCAGAGGATTTCGACCGAGATCGACCAGCTCGGTCCGACGAATCCGCTATCGGCCCCGGGCACGATCCCTTGCAGCATGAACAAATGGCACAGGAAGATCGGGAGCGTGTTTTCCGGCCTTCCCCAATCCAGCACCGCCACGATCAGCAACATGGTGAGGTGAAGCGGATAGAGCCGCGCGACGCGCGCCACGGCGAAGTCGCCGAACTGGCGCGCGGTGCGCAGGTCCGCGCCGCCGCGATAGACATGGGCGAAGATGTAGCCGGAGATCAGGAAGAACAGATCGACGAAGGTCCAGCCCCATCGAAAGAGCCAGCCGGCGACGCCGCCGAAGAAGTCGCTGAGGCCGTTATAATAGAAAATCTGGAGGTGATATCCGGCGACGACGCACGCGGCGATGCCACGCAGCCCGTCAAGCCGCGCCAGTCGGGGAACGGCCGAGGCATTGCCGGGGATATCTGCGCGCGGCTCCATCAGGGTCCGCGCTAACGACCCGACACTATTTTATGATTAACGCGAGTTGCTCGCGCGTCGGTCGCGCGCCAGTCTACCAAATCTGGTGCGGACGGCGGGACTCGAACCCGCACACCCATAGGGCGAGGGATTTTAAGTCCCGTGCGTCTACCAATTTCGCCACGTCCGCGTCGCGGCACAGGTCGCTCAGGCGCGCGTCTGGGTCAAGCCGGGAGTTGGAAGGCGAGGGTGCCGTCACGCGAGTGAATCGCGTGACGTCGGTCAGACGCGGAGCGCCTGCCGGCCGGCCTGCGGCGAGTCCTGGTTCAAGCTACGCTTCGCAGCGCTTGAACCAGGCCGCCTTGGCTCAAACGTTGAGCCGGACGCGCATTTCCTTGCCGGGCTTGAAATAGGGAACGCGCTTGGCGTCGACTTCCACTACTTCGCCCGTCCGCGGGTTGCGGCCGGTGCGCGCGCCGCGCGCGCGGGTCGAAAAAGCGCCGAAGCCCCTCAGCTCGACGCGGCCATCGGCCGCCAAGCGCCGCGAAATCTCATCGAAGAACGTCGTGACGATCGCTTCGACATCGCGGAGCGCAAGATCGGGATTGGCTTCTGCCAGTTTTTGAATCAGTTCCGAACGAATCATACGAACACGGTCTCCCCAGAATCGAAGGACCACCGGGGCATTCCCGGTCTTCTCCATCGACTACCCGTTTCCCGAGAATTCCCCCTCACGGAAAAAGGGCCCCCACCGACGTACATCATAAAGAAAATCAGTCGAACGCAATAGGACCGATTCGACAGTTAAATTGCAACAAAAAGGGTAGCATCCTCAGGATGCTACCCAATCTGTGTCTTACTTCTTGGTGTCGCGGGCCTTGAGCGCTTCGCCCAGGATGTCGCCCAGAGATGCGCCCGAATCGGACGAACCGTATTGCGCGACGGCCTGCTTCTCTTCGGCGATCTGCATCGCCTTGACCGAGAAGGTCGGCTTCTTCGAACGATCGAAGCCTGTGACCATGGCGTCGAACTTCTGGCCGACCTGGAAGCGCTCCGGACGCTGCTCGTCGCGGTCGCGGCCGAGATCGGTGCGCTTGATGAAGCCGGTGGCGCCATCCTCGCCAACCTGAACCTCGAGGCCCGCGTCGCGGACTTCGAGCACCGACACGGTGACGATCGAGTTCTTGTTGAGCTTGTCGCCGGCGCCCGAGACGACCGCGGCCGAGGGGCCGCCACGCTCAAGCTGCTTCATGCCGAGCGAGATGCGCTCCTTCTCGGCGTCGATGTCGAGCACGATCGCCTTCACCATCTCACCCTTGCGGTGCAGGTTGAGCGCATCCTCGCCCGAAATGCCCCAGGCGATGTCCGACATGTGGACCATGCCGTCGACGTCGTTGTCGAGGCCGATGAACAGGCCGAATTCGGTGGCGTTCTTGACTTCGCCCTCGACCGTCGAGCCGACCGGATGAGCAGCGGCGAACGCTTCCCACGGATTGGCCTGGGCCTGCTTGAGGCCGAGCGAGATGCGGCGCTTGTCCTCGTCGACCTCGAGCACGACGACATCGACTTCCTGGCTGGTCGAGACGATCTTGCCCGGATGGACGTTCTTCTTGGTCCAGCTCATTTCGGAGACGTGGACCAGGCCCTCGATGCCCGCTTCGAGCTCGACGAACGCGCCGTACTCGGTGATGTTGGTCACGCGGCCGGTCATCTTCGCGCCGACATGATACTTGGCGGCGGCACCATCCCACGGATCGCTCTCGAGCTGCTTCATGCCGAGCGAGATGCGCTGCGTGTCCTTGTTGATGCGGATGATCTGAACCTTGACGGTGTCGCCGATGTTCAGGACCTCGCTCGGGTGCTGGACGCGCTTGTAGCTGAGGTCGGTGACGTGGAGCAGGCCGTCGATGCCGCCCAGGTCGACGAACGCACCGTAATCGGTGATGTTCTTGACCACGCCGTCGATGATCTGGCCCTCATGCAGGCTCTGGATGAGGCCCGAACGCTGCTCGGCGCGGGTCTCTTCGAGCACCGCGCGACGCGACACGACGATGTTGCCGCGCTTGCGGTCCATCTTCAGGATCTGGAAGGGCTGCGGGATGTCCATCAGCGGCTGGACGTCGCGGACCGGGCGGATATCGACCTGCGAGCCGGGCAGGAACGCCACGGCGCCGTCGAGGTCGACGGTGAAGCCACCCTTGACGCGGCCGAAGATGACGCCTTCGACGCGGGCCGATTGGACGAATTCGGCTTCGAGCTTGTCCCAAGCGGCTTCGCGGCGCGCGCGGTCGCGCGACAGCATCGCTTCGCCATTGGCATTCTCGACGCGGTCGACGAACACTTCGACTTCGTCGCCGACCTTCAGGTCGGCCTTCTGACCCGGCGCGGCGAATTCACGCAGCGGCACGCGGCCTTCGCTCTTCAGACCGACGTCGATGACGGCCATGTCGTTTTCGATGCCGGTGACGGTGCCGTGCACCACGCGGCCTTCGAAACCATCGGCGTCACCGAGGGTCATTTCGAGCATTTTCGCGAAATCGTCGCGCGTCGGGTTTGCCGTAGTGGCCATAAAAATAGTGTTCCTAATCAACTGTTTCCGGCCAACCGGTTGTCTCCGGTGGTCTTGGCCAAAACGCCGCGGCGACCGAACGCCGACGCGGCATCCGAAGGGCAGACGCTGCGGAGGAGGGACTCAACGCTAAAATGCGAAAAGGGCGCGAGAGGAGTCCTCCGCGCCTTCCTCCGCGAGAACCTGCTCGCCGGACGGTCGCGCACATAGCCATTTCGCCCTTGGGAGGCAAGCCGGGTGTGAGGGTCAGGGCGCCTGATCGACGGGAATTGGGGCAGGGCGACCGAAAGTGCGGAAATGTCGTGGCGTCGAATGGCGGATTTCTCGCCGCGAGCCAAGGCAGTGACTGCCACGCCGAACGAAGCGGATCGCTGCTAACGGATTGCGGCCTAAACGATATCCCACCCCCGGCGAAGGCCGGGGCCCAGTTTCGCGAACATGGAGATGGCGTCCCCTCGCCGTGAATGCGTCGGTACTGGACCCCGGCCTTCGCCGGGGAGGGGAGTGGGAAGGTCAGCATTCAACCATCCGAGCACCGGCCGATCGGCCTATCGCTTTCGGTCTTCCAGCCTCGTCCACCGCGACCATCACGAACTCCGCTGTCGCGGCACGGCGGCGATCGCCGTTCAGCAGGTTTTCGGCCCATAACTCGACCCCGACGCGGACCGAACTCCTGCCGCTCATCATCACCCGGGCGATCAGCTCGACCATCTCGCCCTCGCGCACCGGCGAGCGGAAGTCGATCCGATCGGATGCTGCCATCACCATCACCGCGCGGGCGTGCCGGGTCGAGGCGATGAAGGCGGCCTTGCCGAGCATGCGGAGCGCATCCCCGCCGAACAAAGTGCCGTAGTGGTTGGTCTGCGGCGGGAACACCATGTCGACCATGTGAAGCCGGTCATCCGTCGGTTCGGGCTCCCCATGATCGAGTGGCGGCAGCGGCAGGGCGGTGTCGGGGCCCCTGACGGCGACCAAGGTGAACAGCCCTCGCGTGCACAGCCGACGCTCGCCGCTGAGCAGCGCCTCGGCGGTCAGTTCGATCTCGACATCGACCGACCGCGTGCCCGCGCGGGTGACTCGTCCCACCGCCTCGATCAGCTCGCCCTTCAGCGCGGGTGCGGCGAAGTCGATCCGTTCGGAGGCGGCAGTGACGAAGGGCGCCCGGCCATGGCGCGAGGCGGCGAGGAACGCCACCTTGTCCATGTGCGCGAGCGCCACCCCGCCAAACAGCGTGCCGTGATGGTTGGTGTCGCCCGGGAACACCATATCGATGAGGCGGACGACACCGGACATCAGGCCGGCTCCGCCACGCGGACGCGCAATTCGCGGGCGGCGGCGACCATCGCGTCGATCGCCGGCTTCACTTCCTCCCATTTGCGGGTCTTAAGCCCGCAATCGGGGTTCACCCACAATTGCTCGGGGCGGAGGTGATCCTGCGCCAGCCGCATCAGCGCGACCATTTCCTCGACCGTCGGCATGCGCGGGGCATGGATGTCATAGACACCCGGCCCGATCGCACTCGGATACCGATAGCGCGCGAACCCCTCGAGCAACTCCATCTGCGAGCGCGCGGTCTCGATCGAGATCACGTCGGTGTCCATCGCGCCGATCGACGGCAGGATGTCGTTGAACTCCGAATAGCACATATGGGTGTGGATCTGCGTCGCGTCGGCCACGCCTGCCGCCGAGAGCCGGAAGCAATCGACCGCCCAGTCGAGATAGGGCTGCCAGTCGCGCCGGCGCAGCGGCAAGCCCTCGCGCAACGCCGCCTCGTCGATCTGGATCGCCTTGGCGCCCGCTTTCTCCAGGTCGACCACCTCGTCGCGGATCGCCAGCGCGATCTGCCGGCACGATGCCTCGCGGGGCTGGTCGTCGCGGACGAACGACCAGTTGAGGATCGTCACCGGGCCGGTCAGCATGCCCTTCATCGGTTTGTCGGTCAGGCTCTGCGCGTAGCGCCACCATTCGACCGTCATCGCCCTGGGCCGCGACACGTCGCCGAACAGGATCGGCGGGCGGACGCAGCGCGAGCCATAGGATTGCACCCAGCCGCTGACGGTAAAGGCGAAGCCCGAGAGCTGCTCGCCGAAATATTGCACCATGTCGTTGCGCTCGAATTCGCCATGGACGAGCATGTCGAGCCCGGCGGCCTCCTGCCAGCGGATCGCGCGCTCGGTCTCCTCGCGGAGGAACTGGTCATAGGCCGCGGCATCGAGTGTCCCGCGATTATGATCGGCACGCGCGCGGCGCACCTCGGCGGTCTGCGGGAACGAGCCGATCGTGGTGGTCGGGAAAGCGGGGAGGGCAAGCGCATCCGCCTGTGCTGCGGCGCGGACAGGGTAGGGAGATCGCCGCTCGCGATCGGCCGGCGTCATCGCCGCGAGGCGCGCCGCCACCGCGTCATCATGGATCCGCGGCGAGGTCTTGCGTGCCGCGGCCGCCGCGCTTGATGCTGCCAGGTCGTCGGCGACGCTGTCACGGCCTTCATTGAGCGCACGCTTCAGGGTGGCGAGCTCGCCGACCTTCTGCACCGCGAAAGCGAGCCATTGCGCGATTTCCGGATCGATCTTGCGTTCCAGGGCCAGGTCGACCGGCGTGTGGAGCAGCGAGCAGGAGGGGGCGAGCACGATATCGCGCTTTGCGGCGATCGGCTCGAGCCGGTCGAGCAACGCGGCGAGGTCGGCGCGCCAGACGTTGCGCCCGTCGATCACGCCGAGCGAGAGCAATAGCGACTTGGGCGCCTTGGCCAGCACCGCGTCGAGTTGCTGCGGCGCGCGAACCAGATCGACGTGAAGCCCGGCGACCGGCAAGTGGATCGCGAGATCGAGATTGTCCTCGAGCCCGCCGAAATAGGTAGCGAGCATCAGCTTCACGCCGGCACGCGGCAGTTTGGCATAAGCGCGGGTGATCGCGTTGCGCTGGCGTTCGCTCAGGTCGAGCACCAGCACCGGTTCGTCGATCTGCACCCAGTCGGCGCCGGCCTGGCCAAGCTGGGTCAATATGGCGGTGTAGAGCCCCAGCACCTCGTCAAGATAGTCGAACGGATCGACCCCACGTCCCTTGGCGAGGCTCAGCCAGGTGACCGGGCCGAGCAGGACCGGGCGCGTCTCATACCCCTGCGCCTTGGCCTCGCGATACTCGTCGACGATCTTGGCCGAGCTCAGCGCCAGTTTCTGCCCGGCGACCAGTTCGGGGACCATATAATGGTAATTGGTGTCGAACCATTTGGTCATCTCGCACGCGGTCAGGCTGCCGTGCCCGTGCCCGCAATCGGCGTCGTCACCCGTCGTGCCCCGCGCCATCGCGAAATAGGTGGCGAGGTCGGAAGCGCCCGCCGCCTTGCCATAGCGTTCCGGGATCGCGCCCAGCATCAGGCTGGTGTCGAGCACATGGTCGTAAAGCGAGAAATCGTTGGACGGCAGCCAGTCGGCGCCGAGCGCCCGCTGCCGCGCCCAGGCGGCGGTGCGCAGTCCGGCGGCGGCTTCGAGCAACTCGCTTTCGGACGATTGGCCCGACCAGAATTTCTCGAGCGCGACCTTCAATTCGCGGCGCGGCCCGATGCGCGGGAATCCGAGAGTGGCAACAGTGACGGTCATGGTCTTCATACCCCGATGAAAGGCAGGGTAGGGACCAGACACGAGCACGCACGGACGGCACGGGGCCGACCGCAGGATGCAAGCGGCCAGCCCGGACACCCCGCCGGTGGACGTTATCGCGTCGGAGGCAGGTCTCCTGGCTCACGGGTCAACACGCCGGTCCGGCCTTCCCAGGGGCGAGCCCCCAGTGACACTCATCGACCGCCGCTCGCCGCTTACAGTTGCGGGGGCAGCGCCGGCCTTGGCCCCGAAGAACCGCACCGGCTTCCCGTCTTAGCTTCGGCGCGGGCGAACCCGTCCGAAGAACCTCGACACGCAGCTTATCCCGCTGAAAATGCATCAGGTCAAGCGAGATATAAAGAATTCTTTATATGATTATTCCTCCCCGTTTACGGGGAGGGGGACCGCCGCCGAAGGCGGTGGTGGAGGGGCAGTGCGGCAAGCGAGTCCGGCGCGGCCCGGCCCCTCCGCCACGCGCTGACGCGCGCGGTCCCCCTCCCCATGAATGGGGAGGAACTAGGAGGATTTACCGCCTCGCCGCCGCTTTCAGCTGCACTTGCCGCTCGACCAGTTCGATCGCGCGCTTCACTGCGGCCTCGATCGACAGGAAGCTGGTGTCGAGGATGCCGGCGTCGACCGCCATCACCAGCGGCGCGGCGTCGCGCCCCATGTCGCGCTGATCGCGCACGCGGATATCGGCCAGCACCTTGTCGAAGCTGAGCGTGCTGCCGCGTTCCTTCAGTTCCGCGTGGCGGCGGCGCGCGCGGATCTGGGGCGTCGCCTTGACGAACAATTTGGCGTCGGCGTCAGGCGCGATCACCGTGCCGATATCGCGCCCGTCGAGCACCGCGCCGCCTTCCTGCTGCGCGAACTTGCGCTGGCGCTGCAGCAACGCCGCGCGGACCAGCGGGTGCGCCGAGACGATCGAGGCGAGCTGCCCCGCTTCGTCGGTGCGCAAGGCGGGGTCGTCGAGCAAAGCGTCGTCGAAATTGCTCGCCGCAACCGCATCGGCTTCCCGGGTCGGGTCGAGGTCCATCCGCCGTACATTCTCGCCGACCGCGCGGTAGAGCAGGCCGGTGTCGAGATGCGGCAAGCCGTAATGCTTGGCCAAGGCGCGGGCGACGGTGCCCTTACCGCTGGCGGCGGGACCGTCCACGGCGATGATCATACGCTTAACTCCATGAACCGCGTCCTAGGCCCGTGCATCCTGTCGCGCCAGCCAACCGCGGATCAACGCGACCGTTTCCAGCGTCCGGTCGGCGAAGATACCATGCGCCGATCCGGGAATCGTGGCATATTCGGCACCGGGCACCCGCGCGGCGAATCCGGCAAGCGTGGTCGGGCGCGCTTCGTCATATTGGCCGCCCAGGAAGATCGTCCGCCGCCCGTCGAGCCTGGCCAGCAGCGGCTCTCCGTCATAATCCTTGAGGCTGCCGGTGCAGGCGAATTCGCTCGGCCCCCACATCGCATTGTAGAGCTTGGGGTTGAAGCCGTGGGGATGCGCGCTGGCATAAGCGATCGCGGCGGGCTTGGCCGGCTCGCGACCGTTGAACGCGCGGTAAAAGGCATTGACGCCGTCGTCGCAGCCCCGGCTGGGGCCTTTGTCGCAGCTGGCGATCTGCGCCTGTACCGCGGCCGGCAAGGTCGCTCGCAAGGCATTGGCATCGGCGATCCAGCTTTTGGTCGAAACCAGCGGGCTGGCCATCGCCAGGCCGCGCAACGCCGCCGGCCGCCGCGCGCCATATTCGAGCGCCAGCGTGCCGCCCCAGCTGTGCCCGAGCAGATGCCAGCGACCCACGCCAAGCGCCTTCCTGACCAGCTCGATCTCATCGACGAAGCGGTCGACCCGCCAATTCTTCGGATCGTTGGGCCGGTCCGACTGCCCGCTATCGAGCTGGTCGTAGAGAATCACAGCGCGCTCGTCGGCCAAAGCGACCGCCGGCATGAAATGCTCGTGATCGCCGCCCGGCCCGCCGTGCAGCATGACGATTGGCGGCTTGGGTCCGCCAAGCTTGCCATTGACCCGGACATAGACGCGCCCGCCCTCGACCGGGACCATCCTCTCGAGATCGGGCGCCGGATAGCCGTCCGTCTTGCGCGCGAAGAGCGGGTGGGGGAGGGCGAAGCTGGCGCCAAGCGTGAGGCCGCCCGCGAGCAATTCGCGGCGGCCGATCAAGCGCGTCATGCCTGGCCCGCCAGTTGCTCCAGCGTCTCGAAGAACACCGGATAGCTCGTCGCGACCGGCGCGACATCATCGATCGTGATCGGCCGCCGCGCGACCAGCCCCGCCACGGTCATCGCCATCGCGATGCGGTGATCGAGCAAGGAGGCGACCGTGCCACCGCCCGGAATGGGCTCGCCGCCGCTGCCGGTGATGGCAAGGCCGTCGTCGAACTCCTCGACCGTCACGCCGCACGCTTCGAGTGCGTTCTTCATCGCCGCGATGCGGTCCGATTCCTTGACGCGCAATTCGTGCGCGCCGCGCGCGACGGTGCGCCCCTCGGCCAGTGCCGCGGCGACGAACAGGACGGGATATTCGTCGATCATGCTCGGCGCGAGATCGGGCGGCACGTCGATTGCCTTCAGCGGGGCGTGGCGCACGACCAGGTCGGCGACCGGTTCGCCGCCGACGATACGCGGATCGATCTCGGTGATATCGGCGCCCATCATGCGCAGCGCGGTGAAGATGCCCGCGCGCGTCGGGTTCAGCCCGACATTGGCGATCGTCACTTCGCTGCCCGGCACGATCGATGCCGCCACCGCCCAGAACGCCGCCGAGCTGGGATCGCCCGGCACGACGATCTGCTGTGGCTTCAATTCGGCCTCGCCATGGACCGAGATGACGCGCCCGCGATTGCTTGCCTCGACCGTCAGATTGGCGCCGAACCCGGCCAGCATCCGCTCGCTGTGGTCGCGCGTCGGCACCGGCTCGATCACCCGCGTGATCCCCGGCGTGTTGAGTCCTGCCAGCAGCACCGCCGACTTGACCTGGGCCGAAGCGACCGGAAGCGTGTATTCGATCGGCACCGCCGGACAGATGCCGCGCACCATCATCGGCAGACGGCCCCCGGGGCTGGAGGTGAACTCCGCTCCCATCAGCGACAGCGGATCGATCACCCGGCCCATCGGCCGCTTGCTGAGCGAGGCGTCGCCGACGAACGTCGCGGTGATCGCATGGCTGGCGACCAACCCGGCAAGCAGCCGCGTCGACGTTCCCGAATTGCCCATGTCGAGCGCGCCTGCCGGCTGGAGCAGTCCGCCGACTCCCACGCCCCAGACGCGCCAGATCCCGTCTTCGCTGCGCTCAATGGTTGCCCCCATCGCCCGCATCGCTGCCGCCGTCGCCAGCACGTCCTCGCCTTCGAGCAATCCTTCGATTCGGCTCTCGCCAACCGCCAGGCTCGACAGCATCAGCGAGCGGTGGCTGATCGACTTGTCCCCGGGAACGGTGACGCGGCCCGACAGGCGGGCGGACGATTCGATTTGCAGGGATCTGGCGGGGGCGTGCGACATCGGTCGCGGGCTTTGACAGCCACCTTGCGCTATGGCAAGGCGCGCGCCACTTTAGGGGTCGATCCCCGAAATTTACATAAATCGAAAGGTACAAATCGGCATGGTCAAGCCGGAATGGGGCACGAAGCGTACGTGTCCGAAATGCGCAACGCGCTTTTACGATCTAGGCAAGGACGACCCGGTGACCTGCATCAATTGCAACACCGCCTGGGCACCCGAGCCGATCCTGAAATCGAAGCAGCCGCTGCCGTTCGAGGTCATCAAGGCCGAGAAGCCCGAAAAGGACGATTCGGACCTCGAGGGTGACGATCTGGAGATCGGCATCGAGGACGAAGGCGAGCCTTCGGCCGACGATGAAGTCGATCTTGGCGGCGACGACGATCTCGGTGTCGAGACCGGCGGCAACGAAGACGAAAACTGATCGACGCATTTTTTTTAAGGCAAGCGGGCTAACCCCCGCTTGTCAAAGGGGCGCCGTCCGGTTAGGGGCGCCTTCCTTCCCGGAATGTGTGGGGCCGTAGCTCAGCTGGGAGAGCGCTGCAATGGCATTGCAGAGGTCAGGGGTTCGATCCCCCTCGGCTCCACCAACCCCAAATCGCTGGATGTGCCGCGCGGTCGAGCGCCGTCTCGCGCCGCGCCCTGATTGCGGCAAGATAAGCTGCGATCGATCAGAGCGTCGGTGGATATGCCGACAGTCGATATCGCGCCCGAACACAGAGATCGATGGCCGGCCAATCGCATCCGCCGACAGCGGTGGGCGGTCCTAACGCCAATTCGCGTTTCGCCATTTGATTCCAAACACATGTTATTTCGCTATCGCAACGATGGGCGCAAGGTCGCCGCGAGAGTTCACCGCGTGTTCCGGGCGTTCAAACCAGGGTGCGACGCGGTCAGTGGGCTGGGCTCGCGTGACCGAAGGGGAAGCAGGTGGAGCGGATTTTCGTCAGAGCGTCCGAATTTCCGCGTCAATTTGGTCATTTGAGTCAGACGGGCAGGACCGTCTTCGTTACCCATCACGGCCGCGAAACCCACGCACTTCTTCCGATTGCCGATTACAACGACTTCGTCGCCGCGACACAGGGTGGGGATCAGGATGCGGCCGTCTCCGATGAGGAGCTTGCCGACTGGCTGCCCTTGATGCTGGTCGTCGTCGACGAATCGGGCACGATCGTGATGGCCAATCGCACGGCCCATGCGATGGCGCACAAGGCGAGCAACTCGCTGCCTGGATGCGGCCTGTTCGAGGCAGTGCCCACGCTGCGCGAAACCATGTTCCAGGGCTATTACAATCGCACCGCGCGGACCGGCGAGCCATGCTCGTTCGAACTGCCTGGCTTGTTCGGTATGGATACATGGCATCGGGTCGAAACGTTTCGCGTCAATCATGGGATCGCGATCCTGGCGCGCGACGTCACCGAGGAGGCCAAGGCGTTTCGCATGGCCGACACCAAGAAAGCGCTGATCGAGGCCATGCTGGCGCATGGCGGGATCGGCCATATCTGGATCAACGTCCGCGGCCGCATCGCGGAGGTCGATCGGGCGATGAGCGACTTGCTCCAACTCCCGCGCGAACGGTTCGACAATATTTCCGTCGTCGACCTCGTCCCGATCGGCCGGCGGGTCGCGCTCAGGGAAATCATCGAGGATGTGCTGTCGCACGGCGGCACGCGACGCTTCGAAACCGAATTCCTGCGTAACGACGGAAGCACCGTCCACGCGGTTGGCGCGATCAAGGATTTGAGCAGCGTTTACGGTTCGGAGGGCGCCGTGATGGTGGTAACTCGCGCATAAGTCGGCGGGCATCCTGCTCGCCCAGGTCTAACCTATGCTGGATGGGTCATTTCTAATTCAAGCTAATGCGGCGGCACCGTTTCCGGGTCATCGCTCATTGGTCGCGGCCGGGCCTCCCCCTCGTTCGGCCGCGGCGTCGCGCTGAAATCGGCAACGCCCGATCGGCATCGACGGCTATTGCAGCCGTTGAAACTATCGATCCTGGTCCGGCACTATTCGAACGGCATCCGCGAAACTCAACGAGTGGATCAGGTTGCCGCCTTCGTCCTCGATCTCGATCCGTTGCCGCAGGTTGATCTCCCCCTCCAGCGCTTCCTGCGCGACCACGGCCCGCGCTTCCTTCAATGCCATGCGCGCCAGCTGCGCCGGGTCGTCGACGTCCGCGCCTTGCGGGTCGAGCAGGCGTTCGACGCCATCGCGTAGGTGGAAATAGTACCTCACCACGTACCTTTCCGAATAGGCGCCCCATCATTTCCGGCGCATGCTGATCTATGATAGTTGAGAACTATCTAATCTAAAGCGTGGTCGCGACAACTAGCGTCATTAGGCCGAACGCATGACGAAGACCGAACGAGCTTGCGATACATCTCCGCTGGAAACGTGCGTCCGGCGCCTTCGGTTGCATTCTCCGCTGTCCGATGGCGATGCCGAATTGTTCAAGGCCTTGCCGTTTAAACTATCGAAACAATTGCCGAATTCCCAGCCCGTTCGTGAAGGAGACCCCACGACTAGCTGCATGATCCTCGTGTCGGGCTATGTGCACCGCTTTCGCCTGACCGAAAGCGGTGATCGCCAGATCATGGCGATTTATGTGCCGGGCGACCCGATCGACTTCGACCGCCTCTATCTGCCGGTCGCCGATGACAGCCTGCAGACCATTCGCGAAACCGTTGTCGCGCGCGTCTATCAATCGGACCTTCGCCAATTGATGGCGCGGCGGCCGGCCATCGCCGAGACGGTGATCCGATCGCTATTGGTGGATTCGTCGATTTTTCGCGAGTGGACGCTCAATGTCGGGCGTCGCGACGCGCGCGCGCGCATCGCGCACCTGTTTTCGGAAATTGCCGTACGCCTGGATGCGCAGGGTTATGATCTCGCGCGCGTGCCCCTGCCGCTCACGCAGGACCATATCGCCGATGCCACCGGCCTGACGCCGGTGCATGTCAATCGCACGCTGAAGGCATTGCGGGCAGAGGGATGTATCGAGCGTCTCACCGGCGGGCTGGTGGTGATTCCAGACTTGGACAGGCTGAAAGCGGTGGGCGGATTCGACGGGCGCTATTTGCATCTCGTCGACTGAAGAAACCGTGCCGGGCAGGCGGCGGCGCCGATCCCGCTACCTATGGCGCGTGTCGCGCATGCGCTGTGCTTCCGCCGACCCTTCGTCGAGGAAGACATAAAGCGCGGCGATCAGGCCGTCGCGGACCAAGATGACGTCCCAGCCGGTATAGGCCGGCGCCGCGCCGCGCGGCCCCGATCCCCAGCCGAGCCGCCCGGCATCGTGCAGCACCTGCGGTCTGCCCGGCACATAAGCGAAGTCGGGATGCGTCGCGCGCAGCACGCCTGCGAACTCGGCGATCGCGGCATGGCCGGTGATCGGCCCGGTCGGCGCATAGAGTACGCCGTCCTCCGCCCAGAGCTCGTCGATCGCGGCGCGGCGGCGCTCGCCATCGCGTTCGCCGAACACCTCCTGGAGATTGCGCAGCAACAGCTCGCGGACGCGGTCCGCGGATTCAGCGTTCGCTATCATCGTTCCCTCCGTCTTTAGACTCCCCCGGAGCCGCGCCCCGGGGGAATCCCTTCGTCAGATCTGTGCCTGGCCGCCATCGACGAACAGCTCGACGCCGTTGACGAAACTGGCATCGTCGGAGGCGAGGAACAGCACCGCCTTGGCGATCTCCTCGGGCTGGCCGACGCGGCCGGCGGGGATCAGGCTCGCCAGATAGTCCTTCGTCCCCTCGGCCTGCTCGCCGCCACCGAACAGCTCGTTCAGCCCGGCCGTGTCGGTGACGCCCGGGCTCACCGCGTTCACCCGGATGCGCCGGTCCTTGAGGTCGAGGATCCAGTTGCGGGCGAAGTTGCGGATCGCCGCCTTGGTCGCCGAATAGACGCTGAACGCCGGCGTGCCCGAAATGCTGGTGGTCGAGCTGGTCAGGACCACCGACGCCCCGTCCTTCAACAGCGGCAACGCCTTCTGCACCGTGAACAGCACGCCCTTCACATTGGTGGCAAAGGTCTTCTCGTAATGCTCCTCGGAGATCGCGCCCAGCGGCGCCATCTCGCCGCCGCCGGCATTGGCGAACACCACGTCGATCTGCGCGTGCTGCTGCTGGACCGCGTCATACAGGCGGTCGATATCGGCCAGCTGCGCCATGTCGCCGCGCACACCGGTCACCCGGCCGCCGATCGCTTTCACCGCCGCGTCCAGCGCATCCTGCCGGCGCCCGGTGACGAACACCGACGCCCCCTCGGCCGCGAACGCCTTTGCCGTCGCCAGGCCGATGCCGCTCGTGCCGCCGGTCACCACCACCACCTTGTCCTGAAATCTGTTTGCCATCGTCCGTTTCCTTCTCTCTGCGGCACAGCGCCGCTGCCCGCTTTAGATGCGGCGTGAACGATGGTGCGTGTAGTCGGCGAATATGGCACTTAGCGTTCCATTGGAGGAACGATGATGCGGATCGATCTCAACGATTATGCCTATTTCGCGGAAGTGGTCGCGCATGGCGGCTTCGCCGCGGCGGGGAGGGCGCTGCGCGAGCCCAAGTCGAAACTCAGCCGCCGCGTCGCCGGGCTCGAGCAGCGGCTTGGCCTGCGCCTGATAGAGCGGTCGAGCCGGCGTTTCCGCGTCACCGATACCGGCCAGGCATTTTACGAGCGTTGCCGCGCGATCCTGGCCGAGGCCGAGCAGGCGGAGGCATTGGTGATGCAGGCCCAGGCCGAGCCGCACGGCCGCATCCGCTTCAGCTGCCCTACCGGCATGATCGAGCCGATCTCCGGGCTGATCTCGTCCTTCCTGCTGCGCTATCCGAAGGTCCGGCTTCAACTGGTGGCGACCGATCGCCCGGTCGATCTGATTGCGGAGCGCGTCGATCTCGCGCTCCGCGTCCGCGTCAGCCTGACCAGCGACGCGGCGCTGACGATGCGCTCGCTGGGCAGATCGACCCGCATCCTGGTCGGCAGTCCGCACCTCGCCAACCGGATAGAGACGATCGAGCACCTCGCCCAAATCCCCGCGCTCGCGACCAACGATACGGCCGACGATCTCGAATGGCATCTGGAGTCCGAAGCCGGGCGAACGCACCTGCTGCGCATCGAGCCGCGCCTGGGGTGTGAGGACATGGCGGCGGTGCGCAATGCGGCGATCGACGGGCTGGGGGTCGCAATCCTGCCCGATCATGTCTGTAACGAAGCGCTGAAGGCGGGGCGCCTGGTCCGCGTGTTACCCGAATGGCGCGGCGTTCAGGGGATCGTGCATCTGGTCTTCACAACCCGCCGCGGCCTGCCGCCGGCCGTACGCGCGCTGATCGATCATCTCGCCGCCGGCTTTCCGAAAGGTCCTGCCAGCGGCGCGACGCGCGGGACGGGCGAATGACCGCGCGGACGAGAGCGGGGCGGGGCTAGGGTGTGCCCCATTCAATCTGAATCGGGCTCCTGCGAAAGCAGGAGCCCAGAACAGCAAGCATCGTGCTAGATAACTCTCAATTACCGTAACGGGTGCATAAATCCCTAAACACTAATTCGATGTTTTTGTACCTGTCGCCGCAACACATGTCACCGTAATACTGCCGCGCGCTGGGGCGAACTCGTGCCTTGGAACTGGCGCCCCGAATTCCAGACGATCCCGGAAAAATTCAATGTCGCAATTCGCCATAATAGCGGCGTGACAACGGTTCAACGTGGGTCGCTGCCGCCAACGACAATACCTTCGCTGGGGATGAAATAATCAACATGCCTGCTTCCAATCTTTCGTCCGTAGGCATTGGAATTGTTAAAATATTCTACCAGTCTGTAGTCACTGACATCTCGTAAACACATCAGACCCGTCATACCATCGTAGTTCCACTTCGCTTTTTGCCCGAGTGACGCAAGATTACCATCCTTCTCTTTGTTTCGAAGGCGATCTGAGGCGTCTTGTGAGAGCTTAAAAATGTAGCTTACACCGCCAGAAAGACGGTCGCAGACATCATACTTGATAAATTGCCCGTCTCGATATTCTGGTGGTAGGGACCGGCGAAATCCCTCTTGTTCGGCTGCCCGTTGCCAGTGACACGAGCCGACCAGCGCCAAAGACGCAGCGACGCACAAAGCGAGAATACGGGCTAGAACGCGTAACATCATTGGGTGGTTCTGCTCCACTTCCGATCGTGCAGCCGTCCTCAGGGCAGGTCTAGATTCCGTGCAGCCAATGCCCACTTTCCACCAGTTATCACAGTTCGAAATTACGGTGACGGGTGTATAAATCCCTAAACTCAAATTTGGCCGTATTGCACCCATCACCGTAACGTCGAAATTTTGGGTGAAATCATCATATCGCGCTCCTATGCTCCAGAGATACTGCGTTGGGGCGGGGGAAAATTGTGACGCGATTTGGGACGCAGGGGCGGATTGCCGCTGTTGTGTTGCTGACCATCACCGGACATGCCAGCCGGGCTCAATCCGCTCCCCCCACACCGGCGATCAGCGCCGACACAGTGGCCGTGCCCTCGCTCGCCTTCGATGAGCAGCCCGAGATGGTGAAGGCCTATGACAAATATTTCTACTATCACCGCGATGGCACGACTTTCGCCGAAGCGTTGTCGGACCTCCAGGAGTGCGACGGATATGCCAGGGGCCTGGCATACCGCATCAAGCCCGATCCAGACGATCCACTGGTCAAGAACTCGCCTATTGGCCCCGTTTTCGAAGCGATCGGCGCGCGCTGGGCCGACAAGATGTTCGGCGTGCCTGAAAGGCGCAAGGCGCGGCGCACGAACATGCGCGTGTGCATGGGCTATAAAGGCTATCAGCGCTACGGCTTGCCGCAGGCGATCTGGCAATCCTTCAATTTCGATGACGCGGCCACGGCACCGGCCGAAGCCGACCGCCAGAAGATGCTGATGCAGCAAGCGAAGATCGCTTCTGGCCCGCGCCCCCTCAAGACGGAGCTGAAGTGATGCGCTTATTGCAAGCGGCTCTTGCCCTTCTGCTTCTGCCGCTCATCTGCAAGTCGGCAGTCGCGGTCGATTATGCCGAACATGTCACCGGCAACGGTCCCGTCACCATCGATCCGACCAAGGCATACATCGCCTTTCGCATCCTTCAGAAAAGCGAATTCCGGTTCGAGCGCCTTCCGTCGAACGAGGAGATCGCCCAATATGATCAGGACCGCAGAGCAGCGTTCGACGACTACAAGAAGAAAAAGCCCAAGGGCAACGATTTCGAATTCGACCCGCTTGAAGCCCGGTTCTCCGTCAACACGCAGATCGGCAAGATATTCGACAAGCAAGACGGGCAATATGTCTATCTGATCGCGGTCAAGCCGGGCACCTACGTTCTGTACGGCCATATGTGGCAGGAGGGTCCAGGCGACATGGATACCTGCTTTTGTATGGGGACCGTCAAGTTTGAGGCGGCCGCCGGCAAGGTGACCGATCTCGGCCGCATCCGGATGCCCGATGACTGGGACGTGCCCGCACCGCCAGCCAATCCCGCCGGTATCCTGCCGTTCGTCCTGATCCCGCCCGCGACTCCTCTGCGGCCAGCCGGGCGGCTGCAAGGGTTGCCCGTGGAGCCAGCCGTCCTTCACGCGATGGACAAAATGCCGAACTCATTCGGTGTCGTCATCGACAGGCTTTTTCCCATCCCGGGCGTGCTTGCTTACGAACGCGACAAGGTGGTCGACCCCAAAAGCACTGCACGATCGCGCTGAGCAACATTGACAACTTGCTGGCCAAGCCCCGGCTCACCCCGCCGCGATCACACTGATCTCCACCGCATATTCCGGCCCGGCCAGCCGCGCCTCTACCGTCGCGCGTGCCGGTTTGGCGTCGGGCGCGACCCAGGCGTCCCACACCGTATTCATCTCGGCGAAGCCGGCGATGTCGGCCAGATAGATGGTCGCGCTCAGGATGCGGCTCTTGTCGCTGCCGGCCTCGGCGAGCAGGCTGTCGATCGTGCGCAGGATCTCGGCGGTCTGGTCCGCCACGCTCTCGCCGGCATTCTCCTCGGCGACCTGGCCGGCGGTGAAGATCAGGCCGTTAAACGCCACCATCTGGTTCATGCGCGCGGTCGGGTGCCAGCGTTTGATCTCGGTCATGCGATTGTCCTTCGATACGGGTGACGGGTTCGGGCCAAGGGGAGCCGGCGAGCTAGGGCGCAGAATGCGCTGTCGACGATCATCTACGGATCGTCGAGGCCATGGAAAGGGGTGATGATCGGCAGGCGCATGATCTGATGAAAGCACGTCCGGCACCGCTACCCGATGCCGCTGCAACCGTCCCATTCGGGGACGGAAATTAACCAATGTTAACGATGGTCGAAATCGTAAACAGCGCGTTAACTACTGGCTATGCCAGGGTATCTCGAATTCGCCCCACGGGGGGCCAGCCACCCTTTCCGCCGCCGGCTCGGGCTTGACGATGCGTTGCCGCGAAGGAGTGAAGATGGCGACCTGAGGCTCTTTGTGATGAGCTTCACCGCCTTCTTCATCTGCATCTACACGCTCATTCTCTGACCCGCTCCGCCGAGCGGAAGGCTGTCCGCTAGTCGCAGGCCTTGTGCAGTTTCTGCGCGAGCCACGCCGATATCGGACACATGGCAGCGACGACGAACAGCATGTTGGTCGGGGTCACCCCGGCATGCGACAGCGCGGTGACCATCGCCGCGCCGATCGCCATCGAACCCGAATTGACGACATTGTTGGCGGCGACCGTCCGCGACGTCTCGTCCTTGGTCACCGTCGTCGTCAGGAAGGCGTAGAGCGGCACGACGAACATCCCGCCGAAGACCGCGATCCCCATCAGGGCGCCGATCACCAGCAGCGCGCGCGGCATCGCGATGAATTCCAGCCAGCCGTAATAATGGCCGACCGCGGGCGGCCACGTCTTGCACAGGATCGAGAACAGGACGACGAACGCGCCCATGATCAGCACCGAGGCGGGGCCGTATTTGGCCGAGGTGTGGCCCTTGAGCAGCGAGTTGATCGCGACCGATCCGATCGCGATGCCGATCGAGAATAGAGCGGTCAGCAAGGTGGCGACGTGCTTGTCCGCGGTCAGCACGTTCTTGGCCAGCGGCGTGAAGATGATGATCAGCACCGCGCCCATCGTCCAGAAGAAGCTGATCGCGCAGATCGCCAGGAACAGCCGAGGGATGTGCATCGTCCCGCTGATCAGCCGCCACGAGGCGGTGAAGGGGTTGTAATTGATCTTCAGCTCGGGGCCGACGCGCGGGGCAGGGGGGACCCGCCGCCCGGCGAACCAGCCGATCCCTGCGACCACCAATGTCCCGATGACGGCATGCTCCACCTTCATGAAGCCGGCGAGCACGGTGCCGAGCAGGATCGCCAGATAGGTCGCCGATTCGACCAGCCCGGTGCCGCCCAGCACCTCATCCTCGTCGAGATGCTGCGGCAGGATCGCGTATTTGATCGGACCGAAAAAGGTCGAATGGATGCCGAGCGCCAGCACCGCGGTCAGCATCGATGCCATGCCGATCGTGGTATAGCCCGCTTTGGCGAGCAGCAGCCCGGCGCCGCCGACCGCCATGATGACGATTTCCGCGGTCTTGACGATGCGGATGATCTTGCTCTTGTCGTTGGCGTCGGCGAGCTGACCGGCCAGCGCGGACAGCAGAAAGAAGGGTATGATGCTGATCGCGGTGGCCAGCGCGGTGAAGCTCTGTTCGTACTGTGGGTTGTTATAGATCTGATAAACCACGACGATGACCATCGCCTGTTTGAACAGATTGTCGTTGAAGGCACCGAGGAACTGCGTGACGAACAGCGGCAGGAACCGGCGCTCCTTCAACAAGCCGAGCGCACTATGCATTACGAGTTTGGGGCCCCGTCGTGGCGAAAGAAGTCGGTCCCTTAGCCGAGCGGCATAGCCAGCGACAATCGCTCAATTGGTGAATGTGGTTTGGCGCGGGGCACTTTTTGCCGGCGTTGCCGGTTACGGGTAGACGCCTTAGGAAGTGCGATCATGTGGACGCTGCCCAACATCCTGACCCTGTCGCGCATCCTCGGCGTGCCCTTGCTCGTCGCCTTCTTGTGGTGGCCGGGCTGGGAGCTCGGCTATGCGTTCGCCTTCGTCCTCTACGCGCTGATCGCGCTGACCGATTATCTCGACGGCTATCTCGCCCGTGCCCAGGGCACGGTGTCGAAGCTCGGCATCTTCCTCGACCCGATCGCCGACAAGATCATGGTCGCCGCCGTCATCCTGATGCTGGTCGCGACGCGCGACATCGGCGGCTGGCACGTAATCGCGGCGATCATCATCCTGGTGCGCGAGATCATGGTGTCGGGATTGCGCGAGTTCCTCGGCGGGCTGCAGGTGTCGGTCCCGGTGTCGCAACTCGCCAAATGGAAGACGACGCTCCAGCTCGTCGCGCTCGGCGCGATGATCCTGGCGGGTGCGCTCCCGGCTTGGCCGATCGTCCACAGCATCGGACTGGTCGCTTTGTGGGGCGCCGCCGCGCTCACCATGGTCACCGGGTGGGACTATCTGCGCGTCGGCCTGAAGCACATGGACTGATGATCGACCTGCTCTATTTCGCCTGGGTGCGCGAAAGCATCGGAATCGGCCATGAACGCGCGACGCCGCCGGCCGAGGTCGCCAACGTCGCCGGACTGATCGACTGGCTCGCGATGCGGGGCGGGGGCTATGCCGAGGCGCTTGGGGACAAGACCAGGCTCAGGGCCGCGGTCGACCAGCTGTTCGTGCCGCTCGATGCGTCGATCGCTGGGGCGCGCGAAGTCGCGATCTTCCCGCCGGTGACCGGAGGATGATCCGCGTGCTCGTCACCGAGGCGGCGATCGATATCGCGGCCGAATTGGACGCGCTCGAACGCGCCTGCGGCGGCGCGGTGGCGACGTTCACCGGACTGGTGCGCGACGATGGCGGGGTCGAGGAACTGTTCCTCGAACATTATCCGGTTGCTACCGAAAAGGCGCTGAGCGACCTGGCGGCGGAAGCGGCTCGACGCTGGTCGCTGGCGGCGGCGACCGTGATCCACCGCGTCGGCGCGATGGCGCCAGGCGAGCGCATTGTCTTTGTCGGCACGGTTGCTGCGCATCGCGCCGAGGCGTTGGAGGCCTGCGCTTTTCTGATCGATCGGCTCAAGACCGACGCGCCGTTCTGGAAGCGAGAGACACGCGGCCAGGACGCGCGCTGGGTCGGCGAACGCGAAAGCGATCGCGACGCCGCCGACCGCTGGAAGCGGTCATAACTGCGGCTTTTAAAGATAAGTTAAGGACGTTCCTTCTCCGTCATGCCGGCCTTGTGCCGGCATCCAACCAACCGCACCGGAATCCTTAGAACCTCCGGCTTTTCCGCTGCCGCCCGTTGGACCCCGGAACAAGTCCGGGGTGACGGAAGGCAACGACGAGAGCCTTACCACCACCCCGGTCAGGTGCGATGGCCCCGTCCCTGGCGGGAGGGGATTGGTTGAAAGTCGCTCGTCGCCGAGATCAGTTCAACTTCGGCAACAGCACGCCGTTGACGACGTGGACGATGCCGTTCGACTGGTGGACGTCGGGCGTCTCCAGATAGCTGACATTGCCGTTGACGCTGGTCAGCGTGACGACGTTGTTGCCGGTGATCGTCACCTTGAGCGGCTGGCCGGCGACGGTGGTCAGCGTGGCGGTGCCGTTGCCGGCTGCGATCTGCGCCTTCAACTGCGCGAAATCGATCGTGCCAGGGACGACGTGATAGGTCAGCACCTTGGCCAGCAGCGCCTTGTTCTCGGGTTTCATCAACTGCGCGAGCGTATCCGGCGGCAGTCGCGTGAAGGCGTCATTGGTCGGCGCGAACACGGTGTACGGTCGGGGACCCGACAAGGTGGCGGTCAGATCCGCGGCGGTAATCGCCTTGACCAGCGTCGAGAGGTTGGGCGCGGCGGAGGCGTTGGCGACGATCGTCTTGCCGGCGTCCATCGCCACGCCGCCGACCGACGGATTGGGAGCGGCCGCAGCGGCGGGGGCAGGAGCGGCGGTCTGTGGGGCGGGTCCGGCCGGCGGAGCGGCGGGCGTGGTCTGCGCGAAGGCGGGAAGGGCAAGGACCGGCGCGAGAGCAAGTGCCGGGATACGTAACAGCTTCATTCTAAGAGCATCCTTTCATAGGTGCACCCGTCCCGGGTGTCCTTCAGGATACGCTTGAATGGTCGGTTGGTTTCCTTTCGCCCGACGCGGAAAAGCATCAGGCCGCCGCCTTGAGGATGTCGGCCAGCAGCCGGAAATCGCGTTCGCGCGGCGATGCGCGCCGCCACACCAACGCGATGGTGCGCGTGGCGTGATCCCCCGCGAGCGGCCGCGCCGAGATCTCGGTATTGTCCAATATGCCCGCCTGCACTGCCATTTCGGGCAGCATCGTCACACCCAGGCCATTGTCGACCATCTGCACGATGGTGTGGAGCGACGTGCCCAGCATCATCGCATGCGCGCCAAGTTCGGGCCGGTTGCAGGCGGCGAGGGCATGGTCCTTCAGGCAATGTCCGTCCTCGAGCAGCAGCAAGCGGTCCTCGTCGATATCGGCCGCCGCGATCACTGCGGGGGGATTGGGCAGCTCGGCATCGGGAAAGGCGACGAACAGGCGGTCGTCGAACAGCGGCGCCGCGGTCACTTCGCCACAGGCATAAGGCAGTGCCAGCAGCACGCAGTCGGTGCGGCCGTTGTGCAGGCCTTCGCACGCCGCGCCCGTGGTCTCCTCGCGCAGGAACAGTTTGAGATCGGGATAATCGCGACGCAGCGCCGGCAGGATGTGCGGCAGCATGAATGGCGCGATCGTCGGGATGACGCTCATCCGCATTTCCCCCGACAACGGCCGCCCGGCGGCGCGCGCCATGTCGCCCAGTTCCTCCGCCTCGCGAATTACCCGCCGTGCCTTGTCGGCGATGCGGTCGCCAAGCGGCGTGAACCGCACGACGCGTCGCGTCCGCTCGACCAGGGTCACGCCGATCAGCGTCTCGAGCTCGCGAATCCCCGCCGACATGGTCGACTGGGTGACGAAACAGGCTTCGGCCGCGCGGCCGAAATGGCCATGGTCCTTCAGCGCGACCAGATATTGCAGCTGCTTCAAGGTGGGGAGGTAGGTAGTGCTCATTCATCGCCTCAATCGATCAAGGTCGCGTAAATAACCTATTGGATCGTTCAAAGGCCAGCCTATATGCGACCGTGACGGAAGAGGCCCGAAGGCCCGCCGATCCCGAGAGGATGTCCAAGAAGGCCGACCCCAATTCCTTTGGCAGGAGGCCCAAGATCATGTTGACCGTCGGAGACAAGTTCCCCGCCATCACCGTTCCCGTCCAGCAGGGCATCGACGCCTTGCCCGCCGGCGAGACGATCGATGTCACCACCCATGCGCCGGGCAAGTGGAAGATCGTATTCTACTGGCCCAAGGACTTCACCTTCGTCTGCCCGACCGAGATCGTCGGTTATGCCGGGCTGAAGGGCGATTTCGAGGATCGCGACGCGGTGCTGATCGGCGCCTCGACCGACACCAGCCATGTCCATCTGGCCTGGCGCAAGTCGGATCCGGATCTGGCCGCCGCCGACTTCCCGTGGATTGCCGACAATGGCGGCAAGCTCGCCGCCGCGCTCGGCATTCTCGATGCGGACGAGAACGTCGCCTATCGCGCCACCTTCACCGTCGATCCCGACGGTGTGATCCAGGCGGTGCAGGTCAACGGCCTCAACGTTGGCCGCAACCCGCAGGAGACGCTGCGCGTGCTCGACGCTCTGCAGACCGACGAGCTTTGCCCGTGCAATTGGAACAAGGGCGACGATGTCCTCAAGGTTGCCGCGTAACGACTTCGTCTAACAGGTGCGGCCTTTGAATCAGGGGCCGTATCCCCCGGCGCGGGGTCTTTCCCCCCCTCGGCCCCGCGCCACCTATTTTCCGAACTTTCGCCCCGGCTTCGGCCGGGGCCTTATCCCAACGCCGGCGATCATCGCCGCGAGGAGCCTATCGCATGTCGCTCAAGGATTTCGCCCAGTCGCTGCCCGATTTCGCCAAGGACATCCGGCTCAATGTCGGTTCGCTGCTCAACGAGACGTCGCTCGGCGACCAGCGCAAATACGGCCTGCTCCTGGCCTGCGCACATGCCTCCGGCCATAAGCCGCTGGTCGAGGCGGCCGAAGCGGAAGTCGCGGACAAGCTGTCGCCCGAAGCCGCCAACGCGGCACGCGCGGCGGCGGCGGTGATGGCGATGAACAACGTCTATTACCGCTTCACGCATCTCGCCGGGAACAAGGAATATGCCAACATGCCGGCCAAGCTGCGCATGAACGTGATCGGCGCGCCTGGAATCGAAAAGGACGATTTCGAGCTGTTCAGCCTGGCGATCAGCGCGATGAACGGCTGCGGCCTGTGCATCGACGCACATGAGAATGTGCTCAAGAAAGCCGGCGTGACGGCGCAGGCGATCCAGGACGCGGTGCGTTGGGCGGCGGTGATGAAGGCAGTCGCGACGGTGCACGCCGCGGTCGCCTGACGGATTCTATTTGCTCAACGCCTGATAGATTGAGAACGCGCTGGTCAGGGTCAGTAGCACGCCGACCATCGCCATCAGCGGGCGTGCCGGCACCTTCTTGGCGAGCCAGCCGCCCAGCGGCGCCGCGAGCAGCCCGCCGATCAAGATGCCGAGCGTCTGCAGGGTGAAAGCGGCGAAGCCCAAGGTGAAGATGAACGTCGCCGAGATCGTCGCGGTCAGGAAGAATTCGGCGGTGTTTACCGTGCCGATCGTCTCGCGTGGGCTGGCGCCCTGCACCAGCAGGTTGCTCGTCACCACCGGCCCCCAGCCGCCGCCGCCCGCCGCGTCGAGAAAGCCGCCGACAAGCCCCAGCGGTTCGATCACCTTGGGCGTCCGCGGTTCGACGCGGCCACGCCAGGCGCGAAACAGCAGATAAAGGCCGATCGCGCTCAGATAGGCCATGACGAACGGGCGCGCGACCGAGGCGTCGATCGACGACAGCACATAGGCGCCGAGCACGCCGCCGATCATCCCGGGGATCACCAGCCGCGCGAACAGCCGCCAGTTCACGTTGCGGTGCAGGACATGGCTGATGCCCGACGCGGCGGTGGTGAAGGTCTCGACCGCATGGACGCTGGCCGAGGCGACGCGCGGCGGCAGGCCCATCACGCTGATCAGCAGCGTCGAGTTGATCAGCCCGAACGCCATGCCCAACGCGCCATCGACCAATTGTGCGGCGAACCCGATCGCGATGAAGGGCAGAATCGCCTCGATCGAGGCCAGCGAAACATCGACCATTATCACCGCAAACTCCCTGCGATCCGGTCCGTTGCATGACGTACGCACCTAATTCCCACAACAAAGATGGGCTTTTGTCCGGGGAAGTTGCGGCGGGCCGGTTATGGAAATCGCCGGCATGGCGTCCTAGATATGCTGAAACCGGCGAAGGGGACGCGCCCATGCTTGCTGGCCTCAGGGCTTATCTCGACTCGATTCGGGCGCGCGACCCAGCGCCACGGTCGAACTTGGAAATCCTGCTTTATCCGGGCGTTTGGGCGCTCGGCTATCACCGTATCGCGCACGCTCTGTACAAGGCGCGGCTGTTTTTCCTGGCGCGCTGGGTGAACCATATCGCGCGCTTCTTCACCGCGATCGATATCCACCCAGGCGCCACGATCGGCAAATTTTTCTTCATCGATCATGGCTTCACCGTGATCGGCGAGACCGCGGTGATCGGCGACAATGTCACGATCTATCAGTGCGTCACGCTCGGCGGAACCAACCCGGCCGACGGCGTTGCCGGCAAGCGCCATCCGACGCTCGAGGACAACGTCATCATCGGCTCGGGCGCGCAGATCCTGGGTCCGATCACCGTCGCGACCGGGGCGCGTGTCGGCGCCAATGCGGTGGTGACCAAGGACGTGCCGGAAGGCGCGGTTATGGTCGGTATTCCGGCGCGGCCGACCATGGTCGAAGGGAAGGGCGAAAAGCCGTTCCTCGCCTATGGCACGCCGTGCAGCGAGATGTTCGACCCGCAGACGCAAAAGGTCGAGTTGCTCCGCTGCGAGATCGAGACATTGCGCAAGCGCCTCGATGCGTTGCTCGCCGAGCATGAAACGCCGGAGCGTGACCGCGCCTGATGGGAACGGTCACTCCGTTTCCTTTGCAGGGGCGTCAACCGAGCCAGATCGGTTTCGAGCGGCTCGAACTCAACCGGATTCTCGACCTCTACGGCCGCATGGTCGCCGCCGGGCATTGGCGCGACTATGCGATCGAGCTCGGGCAGGCGGCGGCGGTGTTTGCTGCCTTCCGCCGCGCCGCCGAGCGTCCCGAATTCAGGATCGAGAAACGCCCCGATCTGCGCAACCGCCAGGGCATGTGGGCGCTGATCGCCGAGCACGGCCAGGTAGTGAAGCGGGGGCATGAGCTCGGCCCGGTGCTCGCGCCGATCGAGCGGCGGTTGATGAAACTCATTGAAGATTGAAGCCGCAAACCTGTCGCGGGGCGTGTGGGAATGGTCGTTCGCCGATTTTAGGTGTAACTGCCGAAAAGTTGCCCGGTGATCATGAGGACGAGTAACGAAACACCGGGCAATAACAGCACCATAGCGATCCGGCGGACGTTTCCGGTATTAAGTGCAGCGCCGACCAAAATTGGGACGCCAACAATCCAGATGAAGTTCAAAGGCGTTCGGACCTGCCAACGATCAACAAGGATCGTAAGTGCGGCTGACCCAAGTGCCACAGCGAAGACTTGAGCGATCCGAGACAGATTTAGCGGAAGCGGCATCATGCCTTCGTCTCACTCGCTGAGGATGTCTGCAAGTGGGTCGTTCCTGACTGGCCGCTTTACACGGTTGCCCTTCGGGGTAGCGCCCTGCAATGCCGTTAGATCCGTAGCGCCGACAAAATCCACCGGCCAACGAAGGCCCGTCGGCCTCACAACAAGATGTGCGGCGCATCGCATCACGTGGCCTCGGCGCTCGGGTGGGGCTCGGTCGGCGTGCCCCCGCTTGCCGCCGCGATGCCGAACAACCACGCTGCACCCAGAAACAGCAGGACGAAAAAGCCGTTCAGCACGATTAGCCCGACGATGCCGGGCGGTTCGTTGCGGCCCGCCACGGCCGCAACCACGCCGACCAATGCATTGGCGATGGCCGCCACCGTCATTGCGCGCGCCGCACCCTTTGCCCGGAAGCGGGCCCAGGCCATGCCGCCGAACGCTATGGCGATAACGCCGAAATAGAGCAGGTTGAGCGGGTTCTCCTCATCGCCGACGATGCCGACCGCGCCATTGATCCAGAGGAGCAGGAACGCGGCGGCCAGGGCGATCGCCAGCGCGCCGCGATAGGCGTTGTTGCGCGTTGCCCTGACCGTCACCTCGAACGCGGTGCCGACGGCGCCGATCATCACTGCCGCAACCGCGAAGTCGAAGGGCGTCCAGTTCACTTCCGCCGTGAAGTGCATCGCCACGAGCGGCAAGAGCAGGAGCAAAGCGGCGAAACTCCAACCCGCGATCCTCCAGGGGTTCGCTCCGCCTCTGCGCTCGATCGCCTTTGCCATCCTGTCGTCTCCATGCTTGAATAGAGCGTCATCCTGGCGGAGCCGCCGGTGAGCGGCATGAGCAACTCCTGAGGTTTCGCTGAAAAATGGCGTCCGGCAGCTTTCGCTTCGACCGTTTCGAGCTCGACCCGGACGAGCGCCGGCTGTCGCGCGATGGCGCCACGGTCGAGCTCAACGCGCGCTATTTCGATGCGCTCGCCCTGTTGCTGCGGGAGAGCGGCAAGCTCGTCACCAAGGATCGCTTTCTGGGGGACGTTTGGCACGGCGTGCCGATCACCGACGAAGCCTTGACCCAATGCGTCAAGACGCTGCGCCGGCAACTCGGCGACGATGCGAGCAATCCGCGCTTCATCGAGACGATTCCCAAACACGGCTATCGCTTCGTCGCGCCGGTGGAGTGGGTGGAACAGGCAAGTATCGAACCGGTCGCGGCACCCGGGATGCCGGCAACTCCGCCCTATGCGTGGCGCGATTTCGTGTTGCTCGGCGGCGCTGGAACGATCGGGGCGGGTATTGCCGGCGCAATCGGCGGGCTGTTCTACGGATTCGTCGCCGCGGCGCAGCCGCCGGAGTCCGGGGGCGGGGCGTCGGTGCTGTTCGTGTTGCTGTGGCTGACCGTCGTCGTGGCGCTGGTCGGCGGCGCGGGCGTGAGCTTCGGGATCGCCGCGGCCGGTTTCGC
Source organism: Sphingomonas pruni NBRC 15498 (assembly GCF_001598455.1). GTDB lineage: Bacteria > Pseudomonadota > Alphaproteobacteria > Sphingomonadales > Sphingomonadaceae > Sphingomonas > Sphingomonas pruni. Next base: position 61,658 of record NZ_BCYZ01000008.1, on the reverse strand, counting down.
CCGGCGCAGTTGGTTGGCCATCCTTGGCGGCGCACTCGGCGGCATGGCGATCGGCGGAATCGTCAAATTGCTTGGCCTCGATGCGTTCAGCTTGCTGCTCGGTCGTTCGCCGGGAGGCATCGCCGGCGCGCCTGAGGGATTGTTGCTCGGCGGCGCGGTGGGCCTTGGCGCGTGGCTGGCCGGCCGGCGACGGTCGACCTCCATGCGGCGCAGGATCGCCATCGCCGGTCTGGCCGGCGCGGCGGGGGGCGTACTAGTGCCGCTATTGGGTGGACGACTGATGGTCGGCAGCCTGGATTTGCTGGCGCGAACCTTTCCCGGCTCCCGCCTGCGGCTTGGTCCACTCGGCGCGCTGGCGGGCGACCGCGACTTCGGTCTTGCCGCCCAGCTCGTGATGGGCGGAGCTGAGGGCGCGCTGTTCGCTGCGTGCATCGTGGGCACGTTGTTGCGGGCGCGCGACCGGTTGAACGGCACGGCTTGACTGATACATAACTACGCGGTTATGGGTCAAATCCATAGCCCGTGAGTTATACGTTTCATGCCTACACCACACGACGTCATTTTCAGCGCCCTGGCGGACCCCACGCGTCGTGGGATTTTCGAGCGGCTGTGCCGGGGCGGCGAGCAGACGGTGGGCGGGCTGACGGCGATGGCGGGCGTCTCGCAGCCGGCGGTGTCCAAGCATCTCGGTGTGCTGAAAAAAGCCGGCCTGGTGCTCGATCGGCATGAGGGGCGGCAAACCCATTACACCGCGCGGCGCCAGGCGCTTGCACCACTGGTCGACTGGACCAGCCAGATGACCGAATTCTGGGGAAGCCGGTTCGACGATCTCGATGATTTGCTCAAGAGGATGGACCAATGACGACGACCTCGACCGAAACGCGTTCCGTGGTGATCGAGCGCGACTTCGCGCACGCGCCGGACAAGATCTGGCGCGCGCTGACCCAGCCGCACCTGATCGCGGAATGGCTGATGAAGAACGATTTCGTGCCGGCGCTCGATCATCGCTTCACGCTGACCGGCGATTGGGGATCGGTTGATTGCAGGGTCCTCGAGATCGAGCCGCAGCGGGCGCTCGCCTATAGCTGGGACGCGATGGGGCTGGAGAGCGTCGTCACCTGGACGCTGACGCCGTCGGCCGCCGGCACCCATGTGCGGATGGAGCAGGCCGGTTTCCGGCCCGATCAGCAGCAGGCCTTCGCCGGCGCCAAGTTCGGCTGGCAGAAATTCCTCGCCAACCTGGACGAGGTGGTGGCGCGGATCGACTGATCGGCGCGCTTTCGGATCCTTAAAGGGAGGAAGAGATGAACGGGAATTCGGGTCTCCGGCAATTTCACCGCTGGACGTCGATCGTCTTCACGGCGGCGGTGATCTTCAACACCATCATGCTCGTGATCGGCCGGCAGGCGACATGGGTTGGGCTGACGGCGCTTTTCCCCTTGATCCTGTTGATGTTAACCGGTCTCTACATGTTCGCGCTGCCTTATCTGGCGAAGAGCCGCACCCCGTCGCGCGCAAGCGACGTCGCCTGAGGATCGAAAGGAAGAACGATGACCACGGCCGAAGCGGGCGCCAAATCGCCGTCCGAATTGATCGACGATCGGGTCGCGTCGCTGGACGACTGGCGCGGGGCCACGCTGGCCAAAATCCGTGCCTTGATCCACGAAGCGGAGCCCGATGTCGTCGAGGAGTGGAAATGGCGCGGGGTGCCGACCTGGTACGCCAACGGCAAGATCGTCTGTACCGGCGAAACCTACAAGAACGCCGTCAAGACGACATTCGCCAAGGGCGCGGCGCTCGACGATCCCAAGGGATTGTTCAACTCGAGCCTGGACGGAAATGTCCGGCGCGCGATCGACTTTCACGAGGGCGACAGGATCGACGCGGAAGCATTCAAGGCACTGGTCCGCGAGGCGGCGGCGGCGAACGCTAGCGGCAAGAAACGCTGATCGCCTCCTGCCGGTCGCGGATTGACTCCGCGCATCGTCGTGCAATCGTCATTCGACCCGGTCGTAATGGTCGAGAACGAGGGGAGAATGTCGATGCCCGCAGTCAGCACCTGCCTCGCGCCGTCATGTCGTAACCAGGTCGAGGGGAGTGTTGGCACTTGTCCGACCTGCGGCGGCAAGATGCGGACGCCGCGAACGGTGCGGATCGCCGGTTGGGTGTTGCTGGTATGCGGCGTCTTCCTCGCCGGATTCATGAGCTATCTCTGGTCCCTCCTCGCGCCCTCGATGGCGCATCCTGGCGCCACGACGGGCGGCACAACCTTTACCGGCACCGCGGAGCAAGCAGAGACGATCTTCACCGTGTTCGCCGCCGTAATCGTGTTCGGCCTGGGCTCGATCGCCTACGGCTTGTGGATGATCGTCACCGGCCGGCGCAGCATCGCCATGATGATCGGCGTGCTGGTCCTCGCCGCCGCGCTGATCGCGATAAGCTGGCGGGCGATGGCGGTGTTGCCGGGCTGACGAACCTTAGGGTAATTCCGCCTTGGGGAAGCCCGACCAGACCTGGTCGTAATCCTCGTCGAGTGCGCTCGTTTCCAGGGCGTAGTCGGTGCAGTGGAACACCCAGCGGCTCTCGATCATGAAGGCCATCGTCCCGTCGATCTTGTGTGGTTTGAGCTCGGCCTCGCTCGCGCCTTTCCACGACGCAAGGTCGAGGCCGTGGCCGGACATCATGTTGTGGAGCGACATCGCACCGGGCCGGAATCCCTCGGCCTTGGCGTCATAGGCGCCGTAGAGCAGGCCCATGCATTCGCTCATCACGTTGCGGTGGAACCAGGGCGGGCGGAACGTATCCTCGGCGACCATCCAGCGCGGCGGGAAGATGACGAAGTCCGCATTGGCGGTGCCCGGCACGTCGCTGGGCGAGGTCAGCACGGTGAAGATCGACGGATCGGGATGGTCGAAGCTGATGGTGCCTATTGTATTGAAATGCTTGAGATCGTAGCGGTAGGGCGCGTAATTGCCGTGCCAGGCGACGACATCGAGCGGGCTGCGGCCGAGTTCGGTCTGCCAGAGCGCTGCCTCGAATTTCTGGATCAAAGTGAAGTCGCCCTCGCAATCCTCGAACCAGGCGACCGGCGTTTCGAAATCGCGGGAATTCGCGAGGCCGTTCGAGCCGATCGGGCCAAGCTCGGGCAGGCGGAACGGTTGGCCGTGATTTTCGGCGACATAGCCGCGGGCAGGGCCGCCGGGTAGCTCGACACGGAAACGGACGCCGCGGGGGATCACCGCGACCTGGCCGGGAGCGAGATCGATCCGGCCCATTTCGGTTAGTAGAAGGAGTGCCCCCTGCTCGGGCAGGATCAGCAACTCGCCGTCGGCCGACGCGAAAGCGCGGTCGGTCATGTCGCGGGTGGCGTGGTAGAGATGCATCGCCACGCCCGCCTGGGTGCGCGGTCCATCGCCGGCGACGACCATCGTCGTCAGGCTGTCGAGCCAATCGGCGTCCTGCGCCTCGTCGAGCGGGCGCCAGCGCAAGCGGTTGGGGGCCAGGGGAGATTTGCTGAGACCGGGAGCGAAGCGCTTCGCGCCCTGGTAGCGGGTGAAGGCCGGGTGCGCGGCCGAGGGACGCAGGCGGTAGAGCCATGTACGGTGGTTCTCGTGGCGCGGCGCGGTGAAGGCGGTGCCGCTGAGCTGTTCGGCATAAAGGCCGAAGGCAGGCTTTTGCGGCGAGTTGCGGCCGATGGGGAGGGCACCGGGGATCGCCTCCGTCGCGAAATGGTTGCCGAAGCCGGTCATGTAATTCGTCATCGTGCCTCGCCTCAGACTCCCTCTCCCATTGGGAGAGGGAGGGAGCCCGCAAAGCGGGCGGAAGGGTGAGGGTCGCGCGCAGTCACCCTCATCCAAGCTGCGCTAGGCGGCTGCGCCGCCAAGCTTCGCTATCCTTCTCCCAGCGGGAGAAGGAGTCACGCCTCCGCCTTCACCGGCACGACGCCGCGGCGGATCTGGTCGAGTTCGATGCTCTCGAACAGCGCCTTGAAATTGCCTTCGCCGAAACCGTCATTGCCCTTGCGCTGGATGATCTCGAAGAAGATCGGGCCGACCATATTCTCGGTGAAGATCTGCAGCAGCAGGCCGCCGCCGGTTTCCGGCGCGCCGTCGATCAGGATGTGGCGCTTGCGCATTTCCTCGACGCTATGGCCATGGCCCGGCAGGCGCTTGTCGATCATGTCGAAATAGGTGTCGGGCGCGGTCTGGAAGCGGATGCCGTTGGCGCGCAGCTGGTCGATCGTCGAGAAGATGTCGTCGGTCGCCAGCGCCAGGTGCTGGATGCCTTCGCCCTTATAATCCTTGATGAATTCCTCGATCTGCGAATGCTCGTCCTGGCTTTCGTTCAAGGGAATGCGGATCTTGTCGTCGGGCGCGGTCATCGCCTTGGAGAACAGGCCGGTCGCCTGGCCCTCGATGTCGAAATAGCGGATCTGGCGGAAGTTGAAGATGCGCTCGTAATAATCCGCCCAATAATCCATCCGACCGCGGTTGAGATTATGGGTCAGGTGATCGAGCGTGTGCAGGCCGACGCTATTGTCGTTCTCGCTTTTGCCGGTCGGCACGAAATCGGTCTCGTAGATCTTCGACTTCTTGTCGACGAGATAGAGGTTGGCGCCGCCAATTCCCTCGATCGCCGGAATGTCGAGTTCGCCGGGGCCGTGCTCGCCTTTCACCTCGGTCGCGCCGCGCTCGAGCGCGAGGTCGCGCGCCTTCTCGCCGTCTGCGACACGGAACGCCATCGCGTTGGCGCTCGGGCCATGGGCGTTGCGGAAGCCCGCGACCTGGCCGGCATCGTCCATGTTGAGCAGGAAATTGATGTCGCCCTGGGCATAGCGGCGCACGTTCTTCGACTTGTGCGTGCCGACATGGGTGAAGCCCATTTTCTCGAACAGATCGGCCATCTTCTCCGGGTCGGGCGAGGTGAATTCGACGAATTCGAACCCGTCCAGGCCCATCGGATTGTCGTGCGCGTCGGTCATTGGAACATGCTCCAGGGGGAAAAGTCGTTTCAGGTGAAACTATATAACGTTTGTGCGGTCGCGTCCACCGCTGCCAACGCATGTCACGCAACGCTTGTTTCGCGCGGCAATGCACCGCAAAGTGGCCGGAAATGGCCGATTTGAAGCTCGATCTGTTCCTGCCCTACCGGCTATCGGTCGTGTCCAACCGCGTGTCGGCGGCGATCGCCACCGCTTATGATCGGCTGTTCGGGCTGAAAATTCCCGAGTGGCGCCTGATCGCGGTTATTGCCGAAGGGCCGGGAATCACCCAGCAGGCATTGGGTGTGGCGACGCGGATGGACAAAGTGACGGTGAGCCGCGCCGCGCAGGCTTTGGTCGAGCGCGGACTGGTCGCGCGCACGCCCAATGAGAACGACAAGAGGTCGCACCTGCTCGCGCTGACCGCGACCGGCCGCACGCTCTATGATCAGGTGGCGCCCAAGGCGCTCGAGCTCGAAGCCAAGATTCTCGAACAGCTCGATCCAGCTGAACGTGTTGCCCTGTCGGCAATGCTCGATCGCATCGAGGCAGCCGCCAGCGAAGTCGCTCCCGAGGGCGTTGGAGCGTTTTGAGCGTGAACCGATTGGGCTGCGGCGCGTTGGCACGCGCAACGGGGGCGAAGGACGACCCCCAAAAAGGGGCCGTCGTGTCGCGTCTTGTATCGCATTGTTGTCTGGCTATCGCGGCATGCGCAGTTGTTCCAGGCGCGCTGGTCGCGCAACAGGTGCCTCCCTCGGCCCGCACCGACGGCGCGCGAACCGATCCATCGAGCCAGGATCAGGCGAAGCAATCGGGCGAGCCCAAGCCGGTGCCGACGCCGACCAGCGATCCGCTCGGCGACAAGCCGATCGTGCCGGACGATCAGTTCGATAAATCGCTGCCGCCTTTGTCGAGCGACATCAACGCCCCGCTGGAGCCGATCCCGCAGGAAGCACCGTTCACCCCGCAGACCGCGGACAAGGCGCCGCCCAGCGTCACGCCGCCGGCCACGCCCGCACCCGACGTGCCGCCCGGCACGCTCCCGCCGGCGCCCGAGCCCGCGCCCGAACTCGCAGCACCTCTTCCGACGCTCGACAGCTACAATACGACGCCGGTGACCGAAGTCGCTGACATACCAAACGGGAAAAGTGCGGAGATACGCTACGACACCGTCGTCAACGGTCTCGGCGACCTCGGCCTCGACGGCGACTTCAAGACCTTCTCGTCGTTGAAGAAGGGCGGCGGCAAGGCGGCCAATGCGGCGATGGTGGCGGCGCGCGGACGCGAGGACGAGGCATTGGCGGTCAGGCTGATGCACTCGCGCGGCTATTACGATGCGACGGCTTTGTCCTCGGTCGAGAGCATCCCCAATCAGCCTGGCCGCGTCCGCGTGGTGGTGAACGCGGTGCCCGGCAAGCAATATACTTTCTCATCGGTCAACGTCGATTCACAGCCGGTGGTGCCGGGCGACCTGATCACCAGCAACCTGCCGCTCAAGGTCGGTGAGCGGATCGACACTGTCCGCGTCCAGGGGGCCGAGGCCAATGTCACGCTGGAGATGGGGCGCCATGGCTACCCCTTCGTGCGGCTTGGAACGCGCGACATCCTGCTAGACGAGAATGCCTTCACCGGCGACTATACCTTGCCGGTCGATACCGGACCGCGATCGAGCTTCGGCAATGTCAGCACGAGCGGCCGTCTTGCGTTCGGACCCGATCACATCCGCATCCTGCGGCGGTTTGAGGAAGGCGAGCTCTACAATACCGACAAGGTCGACGATCTTCGCAAGGCGTTGGTCGCGACGGGGCTGTTCTCCACGGTGACGGTCGAGCCGGTCGATACCGGCAAGGATGCGGCCGACGGCACCCGTATCGTCGACCTGGCGGTGACGCAGCGAGTCGGGCGGACGCGTTCGATCGCGGCGACCGGTGGCTACAGCACGGGTGAGGGGATCAAGGTGGAAGGCACGTTCACCGCGCGCAACGCCTTTCCCCCCGAAGGCGCGTTCGTCGTCGGCGCCGTCGCCGGGACGCAGGAACAGAGCGGTACTGTCACTTTCCGTCGCTCGAACTGGAAGCAGCGCGACCGCACGCTCGCGTTCGGGCTGAGCGCGGGGCACAACAATTACGATGCCTTCGATGCGGCGACGCTGTCGCTGTACGGCCGCGTATCGTACGATTCGACACCGATCTGGCAGAAGCGGATCACTTATGCCTACGGCTTCGAACTGACCGGGACCAACGAGAGCGTCTACGACTTCAACCGCGGCAAGCGCGAACGCGGGACCTATTTCATCGCCGCGCTGCCGCTCAATATCCAATGGGATACGTCGGACGACCTGCTCAATCCGACCAAGGGCTATCGCCTGAAATTGACGCTGAGTCCGGAAACGTCGGTACGCGGGCCGATCCGCCCCTATGCCCGCACGCAGATCGACGCGAGCGTCTATTATCCGATCACCAGCAGCATCGTCATCGCCGGGCGCGGCCGGGTCGGATCGATCCTGGGCATCGCGCGCGACGACCTGGCGCCATCGCGCCGTTATTATGGCGGCGGCGGTGGATCGGTACGCGGCTATGGCTATCAGCGGCTGGGGCCGTTCGATCCCAATGGCGACCCGGTCGGTGGGCGCAGCGTCAACGAATTCGCGCTGGAGGCACGCTATCGGTTCGGCAATTTCGGCATCGTGCCGTTCGTCGACGCCGGCAATTCCTATGAAAGCTCGATGCCCAAATTCACCGACTGGAAATTCGGGGCGGGCATCGGCGGGCGCTTCTACACCAATTTCGGCCCGATCCGCATCGACGTCGCGACGCCGCTCAACAAGCGCAAGGGTGACTCGCGCATCGCGCTCTACATCTCGATCGGTCAGGCATTCTGATGGTCGAAGAGACGCCCGCGGGGGACACGCCCGAGACCCAGGTCGTCTTGGTCAAGCGGCCATGGTGGCTGCAGCTGGCGCGCGGCGTCGTTTTCGTTTGTGTGGCGATCATCGCGCTGTTAGCGATCGTCTATTTCGGGCTCGATACCGCGCCCGGACATCGCTTCATTGTCTCGCGGCTGGAAAGCTACAAGACTGAGACCGGCCTCAACATCAAGGTCGGGCGGATTCGCGGCTCGATCTACGGCAAGATGGAATTGCTCGACCTTCGGGTCAGCGATCCCCAGGGCATCTTCCTGACCGCACCGACGGCGACGATCGACTGGAACCCGTTCCAGTTCCTGTGGAACCATATCGACGTCAATTCGATGGCCGCGCCGACTGTGGTGATGCACCGATCGCCCTCGTTGCTGCCCAGCGCGCCCAACACGCCGATCCTGCCCGATATAGATATCGATATCGGCAGCCTGAAGGTCGACCGGCTGCTGCTCAAGGCGCCGGTGACCGGACAGCAGCATATCATCCGGCTCGACGGCATCGCGCATATCGCCGACCGGCGCGCGCAACTGATCGCAAATGCCGACGCGGTACGTGGGCCTGGGATTGCCGGCGGCGACAGATTGCGGCTGGTGCTCGACGCGCAGCCCGACGCAAACAAGCTCGGCATCCGGGTCAAGTTCGACGCGCCCGCCGATGGCGTCGCCGCGAGCATGACCGGGATCAAGGCGCCGATGGCGATTCGCATCGGTGGCGCCGGCGACTGGAAATCGTGGAAAGGGAAGGGCGTCGCAGCGCTCGGCGGGCAGTCGCTCGCCAATCTCGATCTCGGCGCGCAGAACGGCACGTTCACGATAAAGGGCGTGACTCATCCCGGCCTATACCTGAAAGGACCGGTCGAGCGCCTCACCGCGCCCGGCCTGAATGTCGACATCGTCTCGACCCTGGAGAAGCGCAAGGCGACGACGCGGATGATGCTCAAGTCCGACGCGCTGGCGGTGGCGGCGAGCGGACTGCTCGATCTCGGCGAGAATAAGTTCGGCAATTTCGTGATCGACGCGCGCCTGCTGACGCCCGGCGCGATGCTGCCAAATCTGTCGGGCCGCGACGTTATGACCCATTGGACGCTCGACGGGCCGTTCGCGACCCCGACGATCGGCTACAATCTCAGCGCCGCCGCGATCGCTTTCAGCGGCACAGGCCTGGAAGGGCTGACCGCGTCGGGCAAGGCGACGGTCGACGCCAGGCATGTGCTGATCCCGGTCAATGCGCGGGCGCGTCGCGTCACCGGGTTGAATGCCGCGGCCGGCATGTTGCTGATCAACGTCAGCGCGGTGGGCGACTTCGCTTATTCGAACGGCAAGCTGCTGTCAGACAATCTGAAGCTGAAATCCGACAAGATCGACGCGACCGCGATCGTCGTCGCCGACCTGCCGAGCGGACATTATACCGGCGCGCTGAAGGGGCGGGTCAACGATTACACGATCGACGGAATCGGTATCGTTGACCTGACGACCGACGCCAAGCTCGTGTCGATGCCCAAGGGCGGTTTCGGCATCACTGGACGGATTGCGGCTCGGACGCGCAAGATATTCAATTCAGGTGCGGAAAGTTTCCTCGGCGGCCAGGCGATCGTCACCAGCGATATCGGCTATGGCACGGACGGGGTCTTCACTTTCTCCAACGTCAAGCTCGCCGCGCCGCGGCTCAGCATCTATCGCGGTTCGGGCAGCTATCGCCCCGACGGCCAGATTGCGTTCATCGGGGACGCGAATTCGAAGGATTACGGCCCGATCAACGCGCGAGTGACCGGAACCGCAGCCGCGCCGGTGATCGTGATCCATGCGCCGCGACCGGGTGTCGGCGTCGGTCTCGCCGGGCTTGAGGCAACTATCCGCGGCAAGGGTGAGGGCTATGCCATCGTCGCCAAGGGCACGACCAATTACGGCCCGTTCGGCGCCAACATATTGGTGCGCAGCGGCAAGACGCTGGCAATCCAGGTCAATCAGGGCAGCACGTTCGCGGGCATGAACCTGACCGGCGCGCTGCAACAGACCGCGGCGGGACCGTTTGCCGGCAAGCTGCAATTCGCGGGATCGGGGATCAACGGCACGGCGACGCTGGGCGCGGAGGGCAAGGTGCAGCGCGCCGACATCGCCGCGCGCGCCTATAATGCCACGATCCCGGGCAATCAGGATTTCACCATCGGCCGCGCGATCGTCAGCGCCAGCGTCGTCCTCTACCCGAACGCGCCGCGCGTGCTGGCCGATATTCAGATCGGCAACATGCGCTACGGCGCCACCGTGTTCCAGGCGGCGCGCGCCAAGATTAATTATTCGAACGGCAGCGGCACAGCACAGGCGGTGCTGGCGGGATCGTCGGGCGTGCCGTTCAGCATGGGTATCAACGCCCGGCTGCAGCCGAAATTGTGGCTGGTCGCAGTGTCCGGCAAGGCCAATGGTATCGGCTTTCGTACGCCGCACGCGGCGCAGATTGAGCCGCTGAACGGCGAATATCGCCTGCTTCCGACGCAAGTCGATTTCGACAAGGGCAGCGCGCGGATCGCCGGCACCTATGGCAAGGGGATGTCGCTGCAGGCGCGGCTCGACAAGCTCGATTTGTCGGTGGCCAACGCGCTGGTGCCGAATCTTAATATCGATGGCAGTGCCACCGGCAGCATCGACTATGTCCAGCCGGCGGGCGTGGCGGTGCCGAGCATCGATACGCGCCTGGCGATCGCCAACTTTACCCGGTCGAACGCGGTGATCGTCTCCGAGCCTGTCGACATCCAGGTGGTCGGCCGGCTGACCGAGGCCGGCGCGGACGCGCGCGCGCTGGTCAAGCGTGGGGCGACCACGGTCGGCAGGCTGCAGGCACGGTTGGCGCCTTTGGGCGGCGGCGCGAGTTGGATGGATCGGCTCTATGCCGCGCCGCTGTCGGGCGGCATCCGCTACAATGGCCCGTCTGACGTGCTGTTCTCGCTCTCCGGTCTGGCGGGCCAGCAGGTCGCGGGCGGCGTCGTCGTCGCGGCGGATTTCTCCGGCCGGCTGGGCGCGCCGCAGCTCAACGGCATCGTGCGCGGCGACAATCTGACCTATATCAATTCGAATTACGGCACCAAGCTGACCCAGATGAAGCTCGCCGGGCGATTCACCAACGACCGGCTCGAGATCAGCCAATTGAACGCCAAGGCCGGCGACGGCACGGTCGAGGCGAGCGGTTGGGTCGGACTGTCCGCCGAGCAGAATTTCCCGATGAACCTCAACGCCAAGCTCAACAATGCGACTTTGGCCAGCGGCGATTCGCTCGGCGCGACGGCGACGGGTACGCTTGCGGTGACCAACGGCCCGCAGGGCGGGCTGATCAAGGGCGACTTGAGGATCCCCAATGCGCGCTACGAGGTCGTCTATCAGGGGCAGGCCGAGGTCGAGGAACTGAAGGGTATCCGCCGCAAGAGCGATCCGCCTCGCCCGCACATCGCGCCCAAGCCGCCGAGCAGCTATGCGCTCGATATCCGCATCCGCGCCGACGACCAGATCTTTGTCACCGGCATGGGCCTCGAGTCCGAATGGCGGATGTTCATGCGGGTCAGCGGCACGTCGACCACGCCGATCGTATCGGGCAATGCGACGATCGTGCGTGGCACATACAATTTCGCGGGCAAGCGCTTCGACATCGATCGCGGCACGGTCCGCTTCAACGGAGGCGCGCTGTCGGACCCGACGATCGATATCTCGGCCTCGACCAACACCAACGGCATCAACGCAATCATCAACATCACCGGTACCGGACAGCGGCCGCAAGTCGCCTTCACCTCGTCGCCGGCACTGCCGCAGGACGAAGTGCTGAGCCGGTTGCTGTTCGGATCGAGCCCGCAGAATCTGTCGGCGACCGAGGCGATCCAGCTCGCCGCCGCGCTCAACTCGCTGCGCGGCGGGGGCGGGGGACTCAACCCGCTCGGCAAGCTGCGCAGCGCGGCGGGGATCGACCGGTTGCGCATTCTGAGCGCCGACCAGGCATCGGGCCGCGGCACCGCTCTGGCGGCGGGCAAGTACATCACCGACAATATCTATGTGGAGATCATCACCGACGCGAAGGGCTTCACCGCAACCCAGCTGGAGATCGCGCTGACCCGCAGCCTCAGCATCCTGTCGCAGACCGGATCGTTCACCGGATCGGGCGCGAGCATCAAGTATCAGAAGGATTTCTGACCGCTTCCCCGCCCGTCATGCCGGGCTTGTCCCGGCATCCACCGTGCAACAACGCCTCAGCTTGGCTGTGGAGGAGTGGACCCCGGCACAAGGCCGGGGTGACTGAGGAGTATTAACCACCTTCGCCCAGCTAACTGACACCTATGTCAACAAGCCTCTTTGCAACCCGCGCAAAATCGAATATCCGGTATGGCGGAGAGGTAAAGCATATGGAGCATTTCGACGTCCTGGTCGTGGGCGCGGGCATTTCGGGAATCGGCGCAGGCTATTATCTGCAGTCGCAGAGTCCCGACCGCAGCTATGCGATCCTGGAAGGGCGGCCGCAGATGGGCGGGACGTGGGACCTGTTCCGCTATCCCGGCATCCGGTCGGATTCGGACATGTACACGCTGGGCTATGCGTTCAAGCCGTGGACCGAGGCGAAGGCGATCGCCGACGGGCCGGCGATCCTGAAATATCTCAAGGAAACCGCGGCCGAATACGGCATCGACAAGCACATCCGCTATAACCACCACGTCAAGAAGGCGTCGTGGTCGACCGAAGACGCGCGCTGGACGGTGGAGGCCGACACCGCCGACGGCCCGGTCACGCTGACCTGCAATTTCCTCTTCATGTGCTCGGGCTATTACAATTACGCCAAGGGCCATTCGCCCGACTTTGCCGGCGCGGAGGACTTCAAGGGGCGCATCGTCCACCCGCAATTCTGGCCGCAGGACCTCGATTATTCGGGCAAGAAGGTGGTGGTGATCGGCTCGGGCGCGACCGCGGTCACGTTGGTCCCCGCAATGTCCGACACAGCCGAGAGCGTCACCATGCTGCAGCGGTCGCCGACCTATATCGTCGCGCGGCCGGCCGAGGATAAATTGGCCAACTGGCTGCGCGCCAAGCTGCCGGGCAAGCTGGCCTATAGTCTGGTGCGCTGGCGCAACGTGTTGTTCGGGCTGTTCTTCTTCAATCAGGCGCGGAAGCATCCGGCCAAAGCAAAGGAGCGGATCATCGACATGGTCCGCGCCGAACTGCCCGGTCAGGACATCGAGACGCATTTCACCCCGCGCTACAATCCCTGGGATCAGCGCCTCTGCCTGGTGCCCGACGGGGACCTGTTCCGCGCGATCCGCGAGGGCAAGGCCGATGTCGTGACCGATACGATCGAGCGGTTCGTGCCCGAAGGACTCCTGCTCAAGTCCGGCAAGACGCTTCCGGCCGACGTCGTCGTGACCGCGACGGGGCTGGAGCTGCAATTGCTGAGCGACGTCCAATTCTCGGTCGACGGCGAGGTCAAGGATCTGTCGCGGACGATCAATTACAAGGGCATGATGTATTCGGGCATCCCGAACATGGCCTCCTCGTTCGGCTATACCAATGCGTCCTGGACGCTGAAGGCGGACCTGACCTGCGCCTATGTCTGCCGGGTGCTCAACACGATGCGCAAGCGCGGCCTGCGCCAGGCGACGCCGCAGCCTTCCGCACCAGTGGGGGAGGAGCCGTTCCTCGATTTCACCTCGGGCTATGTCCAGCGCTCGATCGACAAATTCCCGCGCCAGGGCGACCGCAAGCCGTGGCGAGTCCACCAGAATTACGTCCGCGACCTGATGGCGCTGAAATTCGGGTCGGTCGACGACGAGATGAAATTCTCCAATCCGATGCCGAAGCCGGCGAAGAAGGCGGCTTAGAAAAGAGCCGTTGGAAGTGGCCGTCACCCCAGCGAAAGCTGGGGTCTCAGGCCGTATCGCGATATCGCTTGAGATCCCAGCTTGCGCTGGGATGACGGATTATTTTCGCCGGGGGTGATGATCTGACCTGCGCCGGGGCGACGATCATATTTGCCTGAGCAACGTCACACGGGCCTTGCCATAGATCTTGTCGGCATCGACTTCGAACCCGGCGAGCTCGACCTTTTCGTTCTTCGCGGTTTCGATACTCACCCAACTCGCTGGGCCGATCCAGCCCAGCCGGGCAAACTTGTCGAGCGCCACGATGCCGGCGCCAGTGTCGTACGGCGGGTCCATCAGGATCAGATCGAGCGGCGCGCGCGCCGGACCGAGCGCCAGGACCGATTGTGCGCGGATGTCGGCCTTGGCGCCGAGCTTGGCGATGTTGGCGCGCAGCGCGTCCAGCGCGGCCTTGTCCTGCTCGACGAACAGGCAGGATGCTGCACCGCGCGACAAAGCTTCGAGCCCCAACGCGCCCGAGCCGGCGAACAGATCGGCGACGGCCAAGTCCTCGAAACTGCCGAGCCGGCTCGTCAGCATCGAGAACAAGGCTTCGCGCGTGCGATCCGCGGTCGGGCGAGTCGCGTCACCTTTGGGTGCGACAAGCGGGCGGCCGCGCCACTGTCCGGCAATGATCCGCATCTATCGCGGCTTTCGCGGCGGGCGCGGTCCGCCACGCGGGCGGGAAGGGCCGCGCGAATCCGACGCCCCAGAGGGACGCGCCGGGCCTGAAGGACGGGCAGGACCACGTGAGGAAGTCCCACCGGAAGGGCGAGCGGGACGCTCTGGCCGTTCGGCCGCATCACGATCCCCGCGGTCGTTGCGAAAATTGCGGGAGCGATCGCTGCGCGCGCCGGTCGAGCGTGTCGCCAGCGTTCCGTCGGCGCGCTGGCGCGGGCCGGCTTTGGGTTTGGGCGGGCGCTTGCCCGCTGCCGAGCGCGGCACGTCGTCGGACGAGGAATTGCGTGCGCCACGTTCCTTGAACGGCACTCGGTCGGTCGCATCGCGGGCATGGTCCGAACGACGCGGGCCGTCTTGCGACGGTCGCTGGTGCGTCTCCGAAGAGACCGGGCGAGCGGCGGTGCGAGGCGCCGCAGCCTGCCAGCGTGGCCGCTCTGGTTCGGTACGGGCTCGGGGATTTCCTTGCCGGCTTGGCGGAGCGGGGCGTGGCGCGGCTGAAGGCGTCGGGTTCGAAAGCGCGGCGGTTTGCTTGCGCGCCGGTTGCGGCAGATCGAGCCTCGTCGGATCCTTGCGGAACGAATCGATATCGTGCGCGCGCACTTCGCCGATCGCCCCGACCGGCAGGTCGCCGAGCACGAACGGGCCATAGCGCGTGCGAAGCAGGCGGCTGACTTCCAGGCCGAGATATTCGAGCACGCGCCGCACTTCGCGGTTCTTGCCTTCGGTCAGCTTGAGCTCGATCCAGAAATTTGCGCCGGTGCGACGCTCCATATTGGCATCGATCGATCCATACCGGACGCCCTCGATCTCGACGCCATGGATCAACTCCTCGAGTTGGACCTGGGTCACATTGCCATAAGCGCGGGCACGGTAGACGCGCTCGACGCCGGTCGCCGGCAGTTCGAGCTGGCGCTTGAGCCCGCCATCGGTGGTCAGCAGCAACAGCCCTTCGGTGGCGAGGTCGAGCCGGCCGACCGGGACCAGCCGCGGCAACCCTTTGGGCAAGCGATCATAGATCGTCGGGCGCCCCGCCGGATCGCGTTCGGTGACCAGCAGGCCCTTGGGCTTGTGGTAGAGGAACAGCCGCGCGGCTTCCGCCTCGCGCACCGGATTGCCGTCGACGGTGACGCCGGCGAGCGAGGTCAGCAAAGTCGCCGGCGTCTCGACGACGACGCCGTCGATCGCGATCCGGCCTTCGGAAATCATGCGTTCGACTTCGCGGCGCGAGGCGATTCCGGCGCGCGCCAACATTTTTGCGATCCGTTGATCGTCGGGAGTCTTGGAGGGAGGCATTGGCGCGCCAATATACCGATTGGCAGGGGAACGGGGGAAAATTTACACCGGACCCGTTGCCGGGCGTTAAGCCACGCACACGTAACGACGCGCAGACGAAACGATCTGCGCGCGACTGGGTTGAACGATCATGGTGTTCGGACACGCAAAAAGAGTCATCACCCGCCTCCTCGTCTGCGAGGACGAGCCGCTGATCGCATTCGAAAACGAACATTCGCTGATCGAACAGGGGTTCGAAGTCGTGGCCACGGTCGATCGTGTCGCCGACGCCGTCGCGGTGCTCGGTTCGGGTGCGGACGTGCACCTCGTTCTTGTCGATATCACCCTGGCGGATGGCAGCGGCATCGATGTCGCCCGGGTAGCTCATGCCCGGGGAGTCGCGGTCGTCTTCGTCACCGGCGAATGCCCGGAAGGCGGCCGAGCTTTCGCCCGCGGCTGTCTCGCCAAGCCCTATCGGCCGGTCGACCTGATCGCCGCGATCGCCGCGATCGATGGGCAGATCCAGGGACGGCCGCGCCCGCGCCGCCTGCCGCGCGGCTTCTCGCTGTTCGATCAGGAAGCGGCTGCCCAATAGCCCGTCGCCCCAGCGAAAGATGGGGCATCATGCCGCATTGCGCCATCGCTCGAGATCCCAGCTTTCGCTGGGATGACGGAGTCGGGCTTGATGCGTGGTGACCCAAACGTCTATCTGCGCCGGCATGACCGAACCGCTCAGCACTGCCGCTCCTTCGACCTACCGCATCCATGGCGCCACCGGCGACTGGGAAGTGATCATCGGGCTCGAGGTGCACGCCCAGGTCACCTCGCAGGCCAAATTGTTCTCCGGTGCGGCGACGGCGTTTGGTGCCGAGCCCAACACACAAGTGTCGCTGGTCGACGCGGCGATGCCCGGCATGCTGCCTGTGCCCAACCGTGAATGCATCCGCCAGGCGGTGCGCACCGGCATGGCCATCGATGCCAAGATCAACAAATGGTCGCGGTTCGACCGCAAGAATTACTTCTACGCCGATTTGCCGCAGGGCTATCAGATCAGCCAGCTCTACCATCCGCTGGTCGGGGAGGGTGCGATCGAGATCGAGCTGGAAGGCGAGGCGGAGGCGACCAAGAAGATCGGCGTCGAGCGCATCCATGTCGAGCAGGATGCCGGCAAGCTGATGCACGACCAGCATCCGACGCGGTCCTATGTCGATCTCAATCGCTCGGGCGTCGCGTTGATGGAGATCGTCAGCAAGCCCGACATGCGCTCGCCGGCCGAGGCGGGGGCCTATCTGACCAAATTGCGCTCGATCCTGCGCTATGTCGGATCGTGCGACGGCAATATGGACCAGGGCTCGATGCGCGCCGACGTCAACGTGTCGGTCCGCAAGCCCGGTGACGATTTCGGTACGCGGACCGAGACCAAGAACGTCAACTCGATCCGCTTTGTCATGCAGGCGATCGAGCATGAGGCGTCGCGCCAGGTCGACGTGCTCGAATCGGGCGGCCAGATCGTCCAGGAAACGCGGCTGTTCAATCCCGACACCGGCACGACGCGGTCGATGCGGTCGAAGGAAGACGCGCACGATTACCGCTATTTCCCCGATCCCGACCTGCTGCCGCTCGAGCTCGACGATGCGTTCCTGGAGGCATGCCGCGACAGCCTCCCGGAACTGCCGGACGCCAAGCGCGCGCGGTACGAAGCGCAGGGCATCACGCCTTATCAGGCCGCCGTGCTGACCGCCGAGGTCGAGACCGCGCGCTGGTTCGACGCCTTGCTCGACGAAAGCGCCAAGCCCGTCGCGGCGGCGAACTGGGTATCGTCCGAATTGTTCGGCGCGCTCAACCGGCTGGGCAAGGACATCACCGAATCGCCGGTGACGCCGGGTCAGGCGGCTGAATTGCTGGCGCTGGTCGACAATGGCACCTTGTCCGGCAGCCTTGCCAAGCAGGTGTTCGAGGTGATGCTCGAAACCGGCGATGCCCCCGGCAAGATCGTCGAGGAGCGCGGACTGAAGCAGACCAGCGATACCGGCGCGATCGAGGCGGTGATCGCCGATGTGCTGGCGAAGAATCCGAACCAGCTGGAGCAGTATCGCGGCGGCAAGGAAGCCCTGTTCGGTTTCTTCGTCGGCCAGACGATGAAGGCGATGGGCGGCAAGGCCAATCCCGGTGTGGTCAATGAATTGCTCAAGAAGGCGCTGTCCTGAGAGACGGCGCCGTTTTGAGCCGTAGGAGCTTGCCGCTGAGGGCAGTTGCCGCCGTCTGCCCGGCGAAATAGGCTGACTCTCAAAAGGAGCGAGAACGATGCGGCGACTGATTCCCATGACGCTGGGCCTGTTGGCGACGCCGGTACTAGCCCAGACGAGTCCCGCACCTGCGCCGCAGCCCGCGCCGGCGCCTGCCGTCGCGCCGACGCCCGTGCCCGCTTTGCCACGCGTGAAGATCGACACGACGGCCGGCAGTTTCACGGTCGAGGTCGAGACGGCCAAGGCGCCGGTCACCGCCGCCAATTTCCTGCATTATGTCGACCAGAAGAAGCTCGACGGCATCACCTTCTACCGGACCTGCAAGGTCGCCGACAAATTTGGCTTCGTGCAGTTCGGGACCAACGGCGATCCCAAGCGGACATTGCCGCCGATCAAGCACGAGCCGACCACGATCACCGGCCTGAAGCATCTCAACGGAACGCTGTCGACCGCGCGGCTGGCGCCGGGCTCGGCGCGCGGAGACTTCACCATCAGCGTCGGCGACCAGCCGTCGTTCGATGCCGACCCGACCAAGCCCGACGACGCGCTCAAGACCAATCTCGGCTATGCCGCGTTCGGGCGGGTGGTTGACGGCATGGACGTTGTGCTGAAGATCTTCGACGCGCCGATTGACCCCAATGCAACCGTGCGCGGGTCGTTCAAGGGAGAGGTCCCTGCGGCGCCGGTGCGCGTTCTCGGCGCGCGGCGTGTGAAATAACCCAGCAGCCGCACGCTGTTGGCCGCCGATCCGACTTGGCTGCGGCCAAAACCAGCGATAGCCTTTTGTTTGCCGTCGCCGATTCGGCGCGCGGTTCAAGGGGGAGGTCGCATGATCCGAAAATTCTGCGCCGCGGCGGTTGCCGCGGCGGTGCTGTGCAGTCCGACCGTCGCATCCGCGAAGGACAAGGACGACGATGACACCACCAAATTTTTCATGTTTTACGGAGACGGCCAGCCGGCCGACGTAATTCGCAACGACCTGAACTATTGCATGGCGCTCGCCGGTCGTGCCGGCCCGGCGCCCAGAGGCACGCGCTATGCCGTGGCCATGGGTGGCGGCCTGCTGGCCGGGATTGCCGATGCGATCGCGATGAGTGTCGAGCAGCGCCGGCGGCGTGACTCGTCGATGCGCAACTGCATGGCGCTCCACGGCTATTCGCGCTACGCCCTGCCGGAAGCGCAGTGGAACACGGTCATGCGCAGCGATAACGCTGTCGATCGCATGATCGCCTTCATGACCGGGCCTGTGCCCACCACCGAGAAGCTGCCGCGATGATCCGTATTCTTCCAATGCTCGCGGCGCTTGTCGCCACCCTCATCGCCATGCCCGCCGCTGCCAAAGACAAGGGACCCCCGGCCATCACGCCTGATATGGGGTTCGTTTTGGTTCGCGTCGGCCCGACGTTCGACGCCAAGGGAACGGCGCCCAACGTCATCCTGCAACGCATCGATCCGGCCACCAGCCGTTTGCGCACACCATCCAAGAAAGACGCCAATCCAGTGCCCAAAGGGGAGGGCTGGCGCGTCGTCGTCGGCGGGCGCAAGCCGTTAGGCTCGGAGAAGGTCTCCGGCACCGACGGCTCCGTTTATCTCGTGCCGGTGACGCCCGGCGAATGGGCGATCGTCGGAACCGAATCGACCTGTTTCTGCATGGGGAGCTATCGCTTCACGGTGAAACCCGGCGAGATGACCGACATCG
This sequence comes from Sphingomonas pruni NBRC 15498, assembly GCF_001598455.1. Lineage (GTDB taxonomy): Bacteria > Pseudomonadota > Alphaproteobacteria > Sphingomonadales > Sphingomonadaceae > Sphingomonas > Sphingomonas pruni. Next base: position 41,978 of record NZ_BCYZ01000008.1, on the reverse strand, counting down.
GTACGATCGTCACCGTACTCCCCGAAAGCCCAGCTGCTATCCAGCCGTTCGAACAGTTTCGTGGACAAGAGGCTTCCGCCGACCTGTCCAAACATCCCTATACGATGGCTGACCTGATGTTCGTTGCTCCCGCCGACGATGCCAATCCGCTCCCGGCAGCAATCTCGGCCAACAAGCGAACCAAGGCTCAGTTGATCGAGACGCGGTTCGACAATAGCGGCGGATGGATGGTTAACCGGATGTCGGGCCTGTCGCCTATGGGGCACGAGTCCGCTGAGGCCGCCGCGGCGGTAAGCGATCCGAATATTCCGGCGGGAACGTCGAGCAATCGGTGGCCGGATATCGCTGCGGTCGACAAGGCCGCTTCTACTCCGGCAAAATGACGACATCCGCGATATTTTGAGTAGGGCGCCGTCACGTCGTGGTGGCGGCGCCAGTTCAAAGTAAATGGCGCCGGCTTAAATCCGGAGGCGTTATTGCGCGTCGTCGTCCTGGTTTTTGGTCTCGCCGCCGGTGCCGGCATTACCGGAGAACAGGCCGGGCGCGGTCATGTTGTCGGGCTCGGGTCCGCCTTCGCCGCGTTCGACCGCATCCTTGCGCGCTTCGACTTCCTGCTGGAGGTCGCTGGGCGGGTCGCCCTTGCGTGTGTTGCGCTCTTGTTCGCCGCTGGCGTCGGTACGGGGGTCTCTATTAGTCATCGGGATCATCCTTGCGGGTTGGCTGGGCCGGTCGGCTGTTCGCCGGGGGAGGGCACGTCGATGTCCGGCATCGGTGGCGCGATCTCGGGCGGAGCGGGGGTCGGTTGGGCCGGCTGACTCGGTTCAGGCGGTTGGCTGGGCGGCGGTGTTTCGGGCGGGGGATTAGTGGCCATGTTGGGTTTCCTCTCAACCCATCAACGCCTTTATGCTCCCACAGGTTGCCAAGCGGGTTGCTCCCAGCCCGGCAGTTGCTATAGACGCCGCCGACCGGCGGTCCTCTCGCGGGCGTGGCGGAACTGGTAGACGCGCTGGATTTAGGTTCCAGTATCGCAAGATGTGGGGGTTCGAGTCCCTTCGCCCGCACCAGTCCCCGCGCTTTTGGGCGGGGTTGGCCACCAACAAGATTTCCGGAAAAGAAGAAGGCCTGAAATGCAGACTGTCGAGACGTTGAACGAAGGGCTCAAGCGCGCCTACACGCTGACGATCACCGCCAAGGAGATCGACGCCAAGGTCGACGCCGAGGTGAAGCGCGTGGCCCCGCAGGTCCGCATGCCCGGCTTCCGTCCGGGCAAGGTACCCGCCAATCTGGTTCGCAAGATGCACGGCGAGGCGCTGACCCAGGACGCGCTCAATGCCGCTATTCAGGAAGGCATCCAGACCCTGATCGGCAAGGAAAAGCTGCGTCCGGCGATGCAGCCCTCGGTCAAGCTCGAGAATGACTATGAGAAGGGCAAGGACGCCGAGCTCAAGATCGAGCTCGAAATCCTCCCCGACGTGCCGACGCCGGCGATCGACAAGCTCAAGCTCGACCGCCTGACGGTTCCGGCCGGCGAGGACGAAGTCCAGGCGCAGCTCGAGAAGTTCGCCGCGCAGCAGAAGAATTGGGAAGACACCAAGGACGGCTACAAGGCCAAGACCGGCGACCTCGTCACGCTCGACTTCGTCGGCAAGGACAAGGATGGCGTCGCGTTCGAAGGCGGTACCGGCACCGACATGGCGGTCGAAATCGGCTCGGGCCGTCTGATCCCCGGTTTCGAGGATCAGGTCGTCGGCGTGAAGGCGGGCGACGAGAAGACCATCAAGGTGACCTTCCCCGACGATTATCCCGCCGAGGAGCTGAAGGGCCAGCCGGCGACGTTCGACCTCACCGTCAAGTCGGTGAAGACAGCCGGCGAGACCAAGATCGACGACAGCCTGGCCAAGTCGCTCGGCCTCAACGATCTCGAGCAGCTCAAGGGCCTGCTCAAGGGCCAGATCGAGCAGGAACTCAACGGCCTGACCCGCACCCATATGAAGCGCAAGCTGCTCGACCAGCTTGCTGCCGGCCACGATTTCCCGGTGCCGCCGTCGATGGTCGCCGCCGAGTTCGACCAGATCTGGGAACAGCTCAAGCACGAAGCGACGCATGAGCCTGATCCCGAGGCGGCGCTGGCCGAGATGGAAGCCGAGCGTGAGGATTATCAGGCGATCGCCGAGCGTCGCGTGCGTCTTGGCCTGCTACTGTCCGAGATCGGTCAGGCCAATGGCATCGAGGTCACCAACCAGGAAATGAGCCGGCTGATCAGCCAGGCGGCCGCGCAATATGCGCCGCAGGACCAGCAGCGCTTCGTCGAATATATCCGCAACGAGCCGATGGCCGCCGCCCAGTTGCGCGCGCCGCTCTATGAGGACAAGGTCGTCGACTTCCTGTTCTCGACCGCGGACATCACCGAGCGCGAAGTGACTCGCGCCGAGCTCGAGGCAGCGATCGAGTCGGAAGACGGTTTCGCGACCGGTACGCACCATCACGACCACGACAATCACAAGCCCAAGGCGAAGAAGGCCACCGCCAAGAAGGCGCCGGCTGCCAAGGCGGATAAGGCCGATAAGGCTGATGCAGCCAAGGCCGAGGAGCCGGTGAAGAAGGCGGCGACGAAGAAGGCGCCGTCAAAGTCGGACGAAAAGGTCGAGGCGCCCGCAGACGAGCTGAAGGCCGAAGAGCCGGTCAAGAAGGCCGCGACCAAGAAGGCTCCGGCCGCCAAGGCGGAAGCCGCCGAGGAAGCTCCCGCCAAGAAGCCGGCCGCAAAGAAGGCGCCGGCGAAGAAGTGACATTGTTATCCCTCTCCCCTTGTGGGAGAGGGTTGCGCAGACTTGGGTCGCGCCCTTGCGCGGCCCTAGTCGGAGCTGGGTGAGGGGTAGGCGGTCGCCCTTGCGACCGCGCGAAGCTGCGCTTCGCTTCCCCTCATCCAACTGCGACTAGCGAGCGAGCTCGCAAGTCTCCGTATCCTTCTCCCACAAGGGGAGAAGGTTTGGGGGCGCGAATGACAGAACCACGTATCGCAGTCCTGCTACCCTGCTATAACGAGGAAGCCGCGATCGCGCAGACCGTCGCGGGGTTCCGCGCCGCGCTGCCGAGCGCGACGATCTACGTTTACGACAACAATTCGAAGGACCGCACAGTCGAGGTCGCGCGCGCGGCCGGCGCGGTGGTGCGATCCGAGCGGATGCAGGGCAAGGGCAATGTCGTCCGCCGCATGTTCGCCGATATCGATGCGGACGTCTATGTGATGGCCGATGGTGATGCGACCTATGATGCCGAGGCCGCGCCGCAGCTCGTCCGGCGGTTGATCGACGAGCAGCTCGACATGGTGGTCGGCAGCCGGGTGACGCAGCAGGATGCCGCATATCGCCGCGGGCATGTCATGGGCAACAAGCTGTTGACCGGCATGCTCGCTCAATTATTCGGACGGAGTTTCACCGATATTCTATCGGGTTACCGCGTTTTCTCGCGGCGGTTCGTGAAGAGTTTCCCGGTGCTTTCGGGTGGGTTCGAGATCGAGACCGAGATCAGCGTCCACGCGCTCGAACTGCGAATGCCGGTGGGCGAGGTCGAGACGCGCTATTTTGCGCGGCCCGAGGGATCGGCGTCGAAACTGTCGACCTATTCGGACGGCTTCCGCATCCTCAACACGATCGTGACGCTGTACCGAATCGAGCGGCCATTACTGTTCTTCGGCGCGATCGGCGGACTGCTCGCGCTGTTGGCGCTGGCGCTCGGCATTCCGCTGGCGATCACTTATTACCATACGCACCTTGTGCCGCGCCTTCCGACAGCGATCATGGCGACCGGACTGATCATCCTGGCGGCGTTGTGCTTCTTCGCCGGGCTGATCCTCGACACGGTGGTGCGAGGTCGGCGCGAGGTCAGGCGGCTCGCGTATTTGGGTCATCCAGCGCCCGGCGAGCGGTACCCGTAAAATCCTCCCCCGCCAGGGGGAGGTGCCGCCGAAGGCGGCGGAGGGGGAGGACGCCATGCGGCTCGGTGGTTCCGAATACGGGAAGCGAAACGCCAAGCGCTTACGCAAGGAAATGACGCCGCCCGAAATAGGGTTGTGGCTCGCGCTAAGGAAGAACGAAGCGAAATTGCACTTCCGCAAGCAACACGCTGTCGACGATTATGTACTCGATTTTTATTGTGCGCGCGCGAAGCTCGCGATCGAAGTCGACGGCGAGGCGCATGCGTGTGGAGATCGTCCCGAACGCGATGCTGTTCGCGACGCTTGGCTAGCATCGCAGGGTTTGATGGTGCTGCGCTATCCTGCCACGGAAGTGTTGATCAACCTTGATGGCGTGGTTCGGCAGATCGTCTCAATCGCGCTTGAGCGCAGGGGCCAATTCGAGAGGTAGCGCCGTCCGCCCCCTCCGTCGCCTTCGGCGCCACCTCCCCCTGGCGGGGGAGGATTATAGACCGTCAAAAATCGCTGACCCCGAACCGCGCGACACCCTGGTTGTGCCCCGGCGGATCGAGCACGCTGATGTCGAGATCGAGCGGCTGGCCGATCCAGTGCGCGAGCGTGGTATGATCGGCGACATCGTCGTCGGTCAGCGGATGGACCAGGGCGCGTAACCCGGTCGTTTCGATCGCGCGCGACACCATGGTGCCAGCGCTGGCCGAGAAATGGATCTCGAACTGCGCGATCGGATGGGGGCCGACCGGACCGTCAGTCATCCGGCCGATGAACAGGATCGGCGCGACGACGTCGACCATCATGTCGGCGAAGGTCCCGCGCAGCGCTTCGGCGGCGGCGCGTTCCGACGCATCGTAATAGATATGCGCATGCCATGGCGCGTTATCGTTCATCGCACGATCCCCAACCGGATCAGGCTTTCGCCCGACGCCAAGATCGCTTCCTCGTTGGACCGGAATTGCCAGCCCAGCACCTCTCGCGCCTTGGCGTTGCTCGCCGCCGCGCGGATGCCGAGGCGCGGACTCGCCTCGCGCGCGAGCGGATTGAACAGCGCCATTATCCGCATCAGCCAGTCGGGAACCTTGCGCAGCTTGGCCTTCGCCGCCGTCTCGCCCATCCCCTGTTGCAGGATCACCGACATGTCGTAGATCGACACCGGATCGCCCGCGACGGCGAGGAAGCGTTCGCCTTTCGCCTCTGGCGCGGTCATCGCCTTGATCTGCATCCCCGCGACGTCGCGCACATCGACCACGCCGAAATAGAGCCGCGGCGCCCCGGGCAATCCGCCTTCGAGCATGCGCTTGATGATCTCGATCGAAGTCGACAGATCCTCGTTGAGCACCGGGCCGAAAATGCCGACCGGGTTGACCACCGCGAGTTCGAGGCCGTTCCCTTCGCGCTCGATGAAATCCCACGCCGCGCGCTCGGCCAGCGTCTTGGATTTCATATAGGGCTGGACCGCCGGGCCATCGACGTTCGTCCAGTCCGCCTCGGTATACGGGGCGGCCTGGTCGCCATGGCCATAGCCGATCGCCGCGAACGACGAGGTCAGGACGAGGCGCTTGACCCCCGCGTCGCGCGCGGCGCGCAGGACCCGGAGCGTGCCGTCGACCGCCGGGCGGATCAGGTCATTCTCATCCTTGGGCTGGGCGAGCGGGAAGGGGGAGGCGACGTGCTGGACATAATCGCAACCCGTGACTGCCTGAGCCCAACCTTCATTCTGGTTGAGGTCGGCCGCGACGAAGCTCAGCCGGTCGAGATTTTTCGCCCCGGCCTGCGCAAGCGTGTCGCGAACCTTTTGCTCCTTGGCCAGCGACCGCACGGTCGTTCGAACGTCATGTCCCGCGGCGAGCAACTGCAGGATGACGTGCCCGCCGACGAAACCCGACCCGCCCGTGACTAGAATGGTGCTCATCGCATCGCCTCCTTCTTTTACAAGAGACGTGCGCCCACCGCGATGGCGATGCAAGACGCCGAAAATCGCGCTGTGTCGTCGTTCACCATCGCGCCCCCTTGCGCCCCGCCGGACGAGCGCCGATGTAGGGCGCAAGCAAGGCATAAGGACCCGAGAGACTTAACATGCATAATCCGTTCGAAACCGGCCAGTTCGCTCCTCCGGGCTTTCGCGTCGATCCCGTCACCGGCGGCCTCGTGCCGATCGTCATCGAACAGTCGAACCGCGGTGAGCGCAGCTTCGACATCTATTCGCGGCTGCTGCGTGAGCGGATCATCTTCCTGGTCGGCCCGGTCGAGGACCATATGGCCTCGCTGATCACGGCGCAGTTGTTGTTCCTGGAATCGGAGAATCCGAAGAAGGACATCTACATGTACATCAACTCGCCGGGCGGCGTCGTCACGGCGGGCATGGCGATCCACGACACGATGCAATATATCCGTCCACGCGTCGGCACGGTGTGCATCGGCCAGGCGGCGTCGATGGGCAGCTTCCTGCTCGCGGCGGGCGAGCCCGGCATGCGGGTCGCGCTGACCAACGCGCGGATCATGATCCACCAGCCGTCGGGCGGCGCGCAGGGCATGGCCTCGGACATCGAGATCCAGGCCAAGGAAATCCTGCGCATCCGCCAGCGGATGAATGACCTGTATGCGAAATATACCGGTCAGCCGATCGACGTGATCGAGCGTTCGATGGACCGCGACAATTTCCTCGAGGCCGAGGAAGCCAAGGCATTCGGGTTAGTCGACGAAGTGTTCGACAAGCGCCCGGCGCCGGCCGACGACCAGGCGCAGGCGGCTTGAGGTTGCGGCAGGGGCGGGGGAATGTTCGTTCCGCTGCCTCTGCTGATTCTGGCGGGACTGGTCTTTCTGGTCTTGCTGGGGATGGCGTTGCGGCCGAGGGGTCGATCGGACGATTTGATCGCGCCGCCACGGTCGCGCGTGCAGCCAGTGGCGGTCCGAGCCGGGCAAAAGCTGGAATTATCCAGCGAAACACGGGTGGAGGTCGAACGGTTGCTGGCCGGGGGCCAGGTAATCGATGCGGTCAAATTGGTCCGCGAAGCGACTAGTTCGGGACTGAAAGATGCCAAGGACGTGGTCGACGAAATGCGGCGATTCGTCCCGCGATCGCGATAACGCGGTTAAGGCGGTGTGTTTTTTATTGTGGGTTTACGGCGGCGCGCTAACATGCTCGCCCTCAAACGGTACGCGCCCGTATCCGCGCGTGACGAGGTGATTGAATGCCAAAGTTAGATGGCGGCGATTCGAAGAGTACGCTTTATTGCTCGTTCTGCGGGAAATCGCAGCACGAAGTGAGGAAGCTCATCGCCGGCCCGACCGTGTTTATCTGCGACGAGTGCGTGGAGCTCTGCAACGACATCATCCGCGAGGAAACGAAGTCGGCATTGGTCTCCAAGAAGGACGGCGGCGTCCCGACACCGCAGGAAATCTGCGACGTGCTCGACGATTATGTGATCGGCCAGAAGCAGGCCAAGCGCGTGCTTTCGGTCGCGGTGCATAATCATTACAAGCGGCTCAACCACGGTGCCAAGGGTGCCGATGTCGAGCTCGCCAAGTCGAACATCCTGCTGGTCGGCCCGACCGGCTGCGGCAAGACGCTGCTCGCGCAGACGCTGGCGCGCATCCTCGACGTGCCGTTCACCATGGCCGATGCGACGACGCTGACCGAGGCCGGCTATGTCGGCGAGGATGTCGAAAACATCATCCTCAAGCTGCTCCAGGCGTCCGACTATAATGTCGAGCGGGCGCAGCGCGGCATCGTCTATATCGACGAGATCGACAAGATCAGCCGTAAGGCCGAGAATCCTTCGATCACCCGCGATGTGTCGGGCGAGGGCGTGCAGCAGGCGTTGCTCAAGTTGATGGAAGGCACGACGGCGAGCGTTCCGCCGCAGGGCGGCCGCAAGCATCCACAGCAGGAATTCCTGCAGGTCGACACGACCAACATCCTGTTCATCTGCGGCGGCGCGTTCTCGGGGCTGGAAAAGATCATCGGCGACCGCTTGCAGGGCAAGTCGATCGGGTTCGGCGCGCATGTCGCCGCGCCCGACGAGCGCCGCACCGGCGAAGTGCTGAAATCGGTCGAGCCTGAGGATCTGCTCAAGTTCGGCCTGATCCCCGAATTCGTCGGCCGTCTGCCGGTGATCGCGACGCTGGAAGATCTCGACGAGCCGGCGCTGGTCAAGATCCTGTCCGAGCCCAAGAACGCGCTGGTCAAACAGTATCAGAAGCTGTTCGACATGGAGGACGTGAAGCTGGGCTTCACCGACGATGCGTTGTCGACCGTGGCGCGCAAGGCGATCGACCGCAAGACCGGCGCGCGCGGGCTGCGCTCGATCCTGGAGGGCATTTTGCTCGACACGATGTTCGACCTGCCGGGCATGGACGGCGTCGACGAAGTGATGATCGACAAGGACGTGGTCGAGGGCCGCAAGGATCCGATCCGCGTCTATGCCAAGAAGGAAAAGGAAAAGGCCGGCGACGCCGCCTGATCCAGATTTCCGATGGTGATATACGATACGGGCGCCGATCGTTTCGACCGGCGCCCGTTTTCGTTGGAGGGGGGGCGATGCTCGAACTGAGACCGAATTGCGAGTGCTGCGGCCGCGACTTGGCGCCCGACAGCCTTGACGCACGCATCTGCACGTTCGAATGCACTTTCTGCGCGGATTGTGTCGATGGCGAGCTCGGTGGCGCGTGTCCCAATTGCGGCGGTAACTTCGCGGCCCGGCCGATCCGTCCGGCGGCGATGCTCGCATGCTATCCAGCGTCGACCAAGCGGGTGTTCAAGCCCGAAGGGTGCAAGGCAGCATGATCCGAGTCGCGACCAGGGCGGATCGTGACGCCGTCGCCGTGACGCTCGCGCGCGCCTTCGCCGAAGACCCGGCGACCTCATACATCTTTCCCGACCGCGCCGATCGCGTGAAGCGGCTGCCGCGCATGTTCCGGTTGATCTTCGACGAGGATGCGGGCGGCATGCCGCTCGTCACCGGGAGCGGCGAAGCGGCGACCCTGTGGCGACGGCCGGGACAGGCCGAGATCGGCAAGCTCGAGATGCTCAAGCAATTGTTCCCGTTGATCGGCGCGTTCGGGTCGTCGCTGGCGCGTGCGATGCGCGTGGGCGATGCGATCGACGCGCATCATCCTTCGGGGACCTATTGGTATCTGCACATTGCCGGAGTCGATCCCGCGCACCAGGGCAAGGGCCTGGGCTCCGCATCGATCCGTCAGGGGCTCGCCAAGGCGCGCGAGGACGGCGTGCCGGCGTTCCTCGAAACCGCGACCCCGCGCAATGTCAGCCTGTACCAGTCGCTCGGCTTCGAAGTGATCGACGAATGGCATGTCCCCAAGGGCGGCCCCAAATTCTGGTCGATGCTCAATCCGAAGCCATAAGGCGTATCGCGCATCCTGCTGTCATCCCCGCTTGCGCGGGGATGACAGATTGACGCCGCGGTTAACAAACTCCCGGCACGAACCTTTTCACGCGCGCCGCATAGTCGTCATAAGCCGCGCCGAACTGCGTCCTGAGCAAACGCTCTTCATGACTGACTCGCATCCAGGTGCCGAGGGCATAGATTGGTATGGCGACGATCAGGTTGCGCGTGTGGCCGAACGCGATCGCCATCGCGATCATGAAGCCGAATAGGGCGACATAGATCGGGTTGCGGACGACCGCGAAAGGCCCCGACTGGACCAATGTGTGATCGGCGCGAGTCCGCGCGACCAATGCCCAATTCTTGCCCATCGCATAGGACGAGGCATCGAACAGCCACACCGCGCCGAGCATCAGGGCCAATACGATCACGGCCTCGGTAATCGCCATGGCGGATAATGGGTCGAGCTCGACCCGCACCGGGCCGAATCCCGAAATGCCGATGCCGATCCCCTGAACCACGATCCACAGCCAGGTGATCGAGGCGCGCTGCGACACGGGGGCGGCGCCAGCTTTTCCGGCGCGATGCCGCGCCGCCATCAATGCGACGAAAAAGGCCAGGAAGCCGACCATGATCGCGGCGATACCGGGCAGGGCGACGGCGTCGTTCGGGAAAGCGTGCTGCATCGCACGCACTATGCCGGAAGCGTGTTATATGCGCAATACACTTATTGGCGTTTGCGCAAGCCTGCCTGATAATCCTCGACCGCGCGCGATCGTTTTAGCACGCGCGCATAGGGGTCGACCACCACATGCGCGCCCGCGGGCACGTCAATCGTCGCGGTGCCGTCCGGCATGTCGACCTTCATCAGCCGATCATCGACCAGGACTTCGATCGGCATCGGGAAGGGGAGCTTGTCGGGTGTCAGCCAGAACAGGTTGAGCTTGTCGCCGCTCCGCGCCTCGACCAGCTCGGGCAGATCGGCCTTGCGCAGATAGACGTCGAAGAACCAGTCCAGGTTCTTGCCGGTGACTTTCCGGACATTGTCCTCATAGTCGCGGGTCGAGCCGAAGCGTGGCGTGAAATTGCCCGGCTTGGGATCGGGGCGGCCATAGACTTCGAGCCGCGTCACGTCCCAGAATTGCTTGTCGCCGATCAGCCAGCGCAGGGTGTGGAGCATCCACGCCCCCTTGTAATAGATATCCCCGCCGGGGCCGCCCTTGCTCGGCTCGTATACCTCTTCCTCGGTGATCCAGCGGCCGCGTGTGATCGGCACCGCGTCGACGATCTTGTTGCGCTGATCGTCCATCATCGTCGCGTAGCGGGCATAGCCTTCGCGCCACAGGCCGTAAGCGGGCTGCATATACTCGCCATAGCCTTCGTGGATCCAGTAATCGTCCCAATTGGCCGCAGTCACCTGGTTGCCGAACCATTCATGACTGAATTCGTGCTGGAACAGCCAGTCGAACCCTTCGGGCGCCTTTTTGTAGGCGTTGCCGTAAGCATTGATCGTCTGGTGCTCCATGCCGAGATGCGGCGTCTCGACCACCCCGACCTTCTCGTCGCCGAACGGGTAGGGGCCGATATTGCTTTCGAAGAAATCGAGCGTGGGGGCGAATTCGGCAAACAGCTTCTTCGCCTGTTCCTCTTCGCCGGGCAGGTACCAGTAGAACATCGGAATGGTGTTGCCGAAGCGGCTCTTATACTCGCCCGAAATCACTTCGTAGGGCGCCACGTTGAGCGCGATCGCATAGGTGTTGGGATGCTTGATTTCCCAGTTCCACGTCTCGCGTCCGTCGGCCCCGGTGTCGATCCCCTTGAACACACCGTTGGAAGGGGCCTTCAGCCCTTTCGGGACGGTGATGTGCAGCGCCACCTTGCCCGGCTCCCCCTCGGGGAAGTCGAAGCAGGGCCACAATATGTCGCAGCCATAGCCTTCGCTCGTGGTAGCGAACCACAGGCGGCCGTCCCTGGTCTTCGACCAGACCACGCCGTCGTCCCAAGGCGCATTGACCGCGACGTGCGGCACGCCGCCGTAAACGATCGTCGCAGTGATCCGTTCGCCCGCCGAATAAGTGCGCGGGAGGTTGATCGTCAGCCGGCCCTCGGGATTCGACCATGCGCTCGCCGGCAGCTTTTTCCCGTCGATCGCGATCGCGCTCGGTCCGAGGTTCTTGTCGAGATCGATCACCAATTTGTCGGCCGGCGCCTTGGGCGTGAAGCTTTCCACCGCAACCGCCTTGAGTTGCTCGGTTTCCGGCAGCACCTCGAACGACAGATCGGCGCTGTCGAACCGCATTTTCGCCTGGTCGGGATCGACCGGCCCACCCGATCGCTGGGTCTGCGCGGTCAGCGGGGGCTCACCTTTCTTGGGCAGGCTGGCCGCGCCGGCGGTGGCAGCGGCGATCAGGCTTATCCCCACCAATCCGGGTGCGAAAAGGCCTGGGAGATTGATGGAACGCTCACGCTTCCCATATAGAAAGACAAAAGCGCCCCGGTTGGGCGCCCCCGGAGTATCCATGACTACCCAATCCTTCCCCGTATTGCCGCTGCGCGACATCGTGGTGTTTCCCCATATGATCGTGCCGCTGTTCGTCGGCCGCGACAAGTCGGTTGCCGCGCTGGAAAGCGCGATGGCCGCCGACAAGGAGATTTTCCTGGTCGCACAGCTCGACCCCGCGCAGGACGACCCCCAGCGCGACGACCTGTACGACATGGGCGTCGTCGCGACGATCCTGCAGCTGCTGAAGCTCCCCGACGGCACTGTCCGCGTGCTGGTCGAGGGCAAGGCGCGCGCCACATTGAAGACCTTGTCGGGCGCCGGCGACCATCTCACCGCCGAGATCGAGCGGATCGAGGAAGAGCCCGTGAAGGGCGTCGAGATCCAGGCGCTGATGCGCTCGGTGGTCGAGCAGTTCGAATCCTATTCGAAGCTTAATCGCAAGCTGCCGGCGGAGACCGCGGTGCAGCTGAGCGAGATCGAGGAGCCGTCGCGGCTGGCGGATTCGATTGCCGGCAATATCGCGATCAAGGTCGCCGAGAAGCAGGCGTTGCTGGTCGAGCTCGACCAGTCGAAGCGGCTCGAAATGGTCTATGCCTTCATGGAAGGCGAACTCGGCGTGTTGCAGGTCGAGAAGAAGATCAAGTCGCGGGTCAAGCGCCAGATGGAGAAGACCCAGCGGGAATATTATCTCAACGAGCAGCTGAAGGCGATTCAGCGCGAGCTGGGCAATGAGGCGGACGAGGGCGATGGCGACGAGATCGCCGAGCTGACCCAGAAGATCGCCACGCTCAAGCTCAGCAAGGAGGCGCGCACCAAGGCGACCGCCGAGCTGAAGAAATTGAAGACGATGGCGCCGATGTCAGCCGAAGCCACCGTCGTGCGCAATTATCTCGACGTCCTGCTCGGCCTGCCCTGGGGCAAGAAGTCCAAGCTCAAGAAGGACATTGCTGCGGCCCAGGCCGTGCTCGACGAGGACCATTATGCGCTCGAGAAGGTCAAGGACCGGATCGTCGAATATCTCGCGGTCCAGGCGCGCACCAACAAGCTGAAGGGGCCGATCCTGTGCCTCGTCGGGCCTCCCGGCGTCGGCAAGACCTCGCTCGGCAAGTCGATTGCCAAAGCGACCGGGCGCGAGTTCATCCGCCAGTCTTTGGGCGGCGTGCGCGACGAGGCCGAGATCCGTGGCCATCGCCGCACCTATATCGGCTCGCTGCCGGGCAAGATCGTCTCGAACCTGAAAAAGGCTGGGACAAGCAATCCGCTGTTCCTGCTCGACGAGATCGACAAGCTCGGCCAGGACTTCCGTGGCGATCCCGCCTCGGCGCTGCTCGAGGTGCTCGATCCGGAGCAGAACAACAAGTTCAACGACCATTATCTCGAGATCGACATCGACCTCTCGGACGTGATGTTCGTGACCACCGCCAACTCGTTGAACTTGCCGCAGCCGTTGCTCGACCGCATGGAGATCATCCGTCTCGAGGGATATACCGAGGACGAGAAGGTCGAGATCGCCGAGCGGCATCTCATCGCCAAGCAGGTCGAGGCGCATGGGCTGAAGGATGGCGAGTTCACGCTAACCAGCGAAGGTCTGCGCGCGCTGATCCAGCACTATACGCGCGAAGCCGGCGTCCGTACGCTCGAGCGTGAGATCGCCAAGCTGATCAGAAAGGCGCTGCGCCAGATCCTCGAGGGCAAGGTCGAGAGCGTGACGATTACGCCCGACAATCTCCACGAATATGCCGGCGTCCTGAAATATCGCCACGGCCTGTCGGAAAAGGAGCATCAGATCGGCGCGGTCACCGGGCTTGCCTGGACCGAGGTCGGCGGCGAGTTGCTGACGATCGAAAGCGTCACGGTGCCGGGCAAGGGCATGGTCAAGACGACCGGCAAGCTCGGCGACGTGATGAAGGAAAGCGTCCAGGCAGCGATGAGCTTCGTCCAGGCGCGGGCGCCGTCCTATGGCATCAAGCCGAGCCTGTTCGCGCGCAAGGACATCCACGTCCACCTGCCCGAGGGCGCGGTGCCCAAGGACGGTCCGTCGGCGGGCATCGGCCTTGTCACCTCGATCGTCTCTACGATGACCGGCGTGCCGGTGCGGCGGGAAGTTGCGATGACCGGCGAGGTCACCCTGCGCGGCCGCGTGCTACCGATCGGCGGCCTCAAGGAAAAGCTGCTCGCCGCCCTTCGTGGGGGTATCGAGACGGTGCTGATCCCCAAGGATAATGAAAAGGATCTCGTCGAGATCCCGGCCAATATCCGCCAGGGGCTGAAGATCATTCCGGTCGAGCATGTCGACGAAGTGCTGCGGCTCGCGCTGACCGAGCCGCTCGAAGCGATCGACTGGACCGAGGCCGACGAGCTGGCGGCGCAACCGCCGGCGAACATCGCCCCGGCAAGCGAGCTGCCGCACTAGGGTTGGTCGGGGCGGCGCAGCCGACCCGCAATCGTTCAACCCGTGCTGAAACGGGACGCGACGAAACCATCCGCCGCAAATTCGATCGTTACGGTCGGCTTTGCGGCGGATTTGTTTTGACTCGTTCCCCCCGAGCGGCGTTACTGCGCGCCCGGCCTCGGGCCGCGAGTCTTATTCCAGTAGCAAACGCGTAACGCACTCTAAACGGGGGTTTCGAGGACGATGAACAAGCAGGAGCTGATCAGCGCCGTTGCCGACACGGCAGGCCTCAGCAAAGGCGATGCCAGCAAGGCCGTGGAAGCCGTATTCGACGTGATCGGCGGCGCGCTCAAGAAGGGCGACGAGGTTCGCCTGGTCGGTTTCGGCACTTTCTCGGTTTCGAAGCGCAAGGCCTCGACCGGCCGCAATCCGCGCACCGGCGAGCCGATGACGATCAAGGCGTCGACCCAGCCCAAGTTCAAGGCCGGCAAGGGTCTGAAGGATTCGGTCAACTGATTGCTGCCCGCCCTTTCGGGGGCTGGACAAGATCGCGGTGATCGTCTTAAGGCGATGACAACGGGGCGGCGCCAAACGTCGCCCCATTCCTTTTGCGATGCCGGGATTGGTTCGCGATCGGGCGCGTAGCTCAGCGGTAGAGCACACCCTTCACACGGGTGGGGTCACAGGTTCAATCCCTGTCGCGCCCACCACGTTTTCAAGCACTTAGCTCGAAGCGTGGTCCATCGTATGAAACACGTATGAAATAGATAGGGCCCACGCCTTGACCCCATCCGTGCGACCGGTGGGGTCGATTGCGTGGGCTTTTTGTCGCTTCGGTCTGCGCCTCGGCAGGTCACGGCGGGCGTTTCGGCGGGTCGAGGCCGACTCGGTTTCGCAACCGGTCGCCGGCCGGTTTAAGCGTTTCACGCTAGTCCGGCGTACCATCCGGCATAGCTCGTGTTGCGGACGAGGTGGCGATTGAGGTCCGGCGCTCCATCGTCCCACCAGACGGGTCCGCGTTCGCCCAACGCGCGCTTTGCCGCATCGACGCGCGCTCGCGCGTCATGCTCGGCATCGGGGTCGTTGTCCCGCTTGGCCGCAGCGACATCGCGGCGCGCCGTCATCAAGGCCGAGACGAGCCGGCTGCGCTCGCGCTCGCTCAGGTGCGGATTGGCGCGCCGCCACAATCGGCCTCGCACGACGAAGTATCGGCGATCGGGCGTGACGGGATGCTCCATCCGCCCTCAACGCACACGGACGACGTCCAGGCTCCCTTGCGGGAGGGAATGAAGCACGTCCGCGGCAGGCGTCGTCGGATCGAGCCATCGGGCCCAATCGCTTCGGGGGAGCACCACGATCTGGCGGTCGTGATAGGGGGCGACATCGGGGCCGGGTTCCGTCGTCAGCATCGTGAAGGCCTCGCCGACCTTGGGGTCTGTGCGCCAGATGCCGGCAATGCAGAACCAGTCGTGGTCCTTGAGGGTGAAGAGCCACTTGTCCTTGAGCTTCTTCCTGGGCGCACCCTCGACCGCTTCCGGCTCGGTAAACTCGTAGAAGCCGTCGGCGATGATGAGGCACCGATTGTCGCCGAATGTCCGGCCTTCGGAGCGGAAGTTATAGACGGGTTTGCCGGTCGGGCCCGGCCACGACCATCGTCGCTGTACCAGTTGTGCGATACCCGGCGCCGAACCGCTGCGGACGATCGGCGCGACATCGGTGATCTTGATATCATCGCGCGCTTCGACATTGGGCACGCCGTCGGGGAAGTCGATCTTGATCTTGAGATCGCTGAAGTCGCCGGCGATCGTGTCGAGATCGACATTCAGGCGATAGTCGTTGCACATTCCGGCGATCCCTTTGGCGCCTTTGTAGTGGCGGCGCGTTCCTGCTATGTTCTTACCATTCGAGTCGTGGCGACTGGACGACGTCGCATGCGTTGAGGTTGAACGTAGTCGGTGGCGGTGCTGCCGGGAAGGTCGAGCGATGACGAACAAGACGACCCACGCTGATCGGATTGGCGCCCCAGGTGCGGTCGTGCGCTATGGACGCGATCGCGCGCTGGAAATGGTCAATCTGATTTGGGGGCTGGAACCGGCCTGGCCCGAGGAGCGGCCGTTCGAAGTCATTCGTGCCGAGGGGCGCACGTTCGACCGAAATCGCTGCCTGGTGCCCGCCTCGGAGTTCTTTCACATCCGTAAGGGTCAGCGCTTTCGCTTCACCAGGATCGATGGCGAGCATTTCTATCTGGCCGGCATTTGGCGTCCGGCGACGCCGCGCTGGCAGAGCGCCTATGCGGCGCTGACGGTCGAGGCGAACGAAGATGTGCGGCCCTATGCCGAGCGGCAGATGGTGGTCATCCCGCGCGGCCGCCAAATGGACTGGCTTGATTACAAAGTGCCCGAAATCGAAATTCTGATGGCGCTTCCCGAACACACCTTCAAGGCCGAACTGTGGGAGGGCGAGCCTGCGCCGCAGGCAGAATTGGCGCTCTGACAATCGAGGAACGGTGATGTCAATGATGGAGGCGCTTGCGCCTGCCGGTTGTAATTTGGCCGCGATCAATGCGGTGCCGGTGACGGTCGCCGATTTCGCCGCCTGCCCGGAAGGGTCGGCAGCGTCGGTTCGTCGTGCGGCGCTCGAGCGGTGGCAGGCCGCTCACGATCCGGAGCACCAGCTCGATGCCGAGCATTTGATGGACGCGGCGGCGCTGGCCCAATTGATCGAGACCGATCACGGGTTCGGGTTCGACGACGCCAGCTTCGGTGAGCTGGTCGAGTTCGTGGCGGAGTTGCCCTGGTGAACGCGATAGTCGGCGACCTGTTCGGGTCGCCCCTGGTCCCCGGCTTTGCAAGCGCGCCCGACATCATATCGCGAGGTGAGGAGCAGGCGCTGATCGCACATATCGACACGAGTGCCCTCGATTCATTCAAGTTTCAGGGGTGGCTCGGTAAGCGCCTGACGGCCTCGTTCGGATCGCGCTACGACTTCGAGCGCGGCCGGATGGAGCCGGCCGATCCGCTTCCGGACTGGCTGCTGGACGTGCGCGAGCGCGCAGCGTCATTCGCCCGGCTTGCACCGGATGCCTTGGTGCAGGCGCTGGTGATCCGATACGATCCCGGTGCCGGGATTGGCTGGCACCGCGATCGCCCGGTCTATGAGGATGTTGTGGGGATCTCGCTCGGCGAGCCGGCGACGCTCCGGCTGCGCCGGCGTAAGAGGAGCGGTTTCGAACGTGTGTCGGCGCCGCTCGAACCGCGGTCGATCTACCACCTTGCGGGCGAGGTCCGGCACGAGTGGGAGCACAGCATCGTCGAGATGGAGCGACCGCGCTGGTCGATTACGTTTCGCTCGCTTGCCGTTGATCGATTTGCGTAGATGCTCTGTCAGATTGCATAAGTCCTACTCTATCGCCCTGGAGAGGACGGACTGAATGGCGCTGCTATTGGCAAAGCCGATCATCTGGAATCGCGACGGCTATGTCCGGCCATCAGGCGTCAAGGTGCATTCCGGCTTCCCCAAGGCCAACGGCTTCGGTCACGAAGAGTGGAATAACGCGCCCGGCATGCGTTTTGTCGAAGACGGCGCTGAGCACCGCGTTTTCCATACCGAGGGCGTCGGGAATGCGCCGGTCGAGGATGAAGCGGGCCGGATTGTTGTGTTCATGTACGCGTCGCACGACAATGTGCAGGAGTTGGTCGGTGTCGCGGCCAATGCCACTTGGCTCAAGAACGATGAACCGCAGCGACGCCGCCTGGTGGATCAGCTCGACTTAAAGCGGCTCGGCGATGACGTTTGGGCGGTACCGCGCGTTCGGACGCTTCACGCCAATCGAGCAGCATTCGACAAGGTATGGCGGGGTGATCTGAACTGGATTCCCAACTGGCGATGCCCGGCCGAGACGTTCTTTTGGCTCCAAACGCCGGCGCCGCTCGATTCGCAACGGCTGCGCGGGACTCAAAAGTTGCTCACCATGTTCGACAGCTACACCGTTCT
This sequence comes from Sphingomonas pruni NBRC 15498, assembly GCF_001598455.1. Lineage (GTDB taxonomy): Bacteria > Pseudomonadota > Alphaproteobacteria > Sphingomonadales > Sphingomonadaceae > Sphingomonas > Sphingomonas pruni. Next base: position 23,817 of record NZ_BCYZ01000008.1, on the reverse strand, counting down.
GGACGAGCGACAGGCCCTCATGATGCTCGACTCGGTGCCGGCGGCGCAGCGGACCCCGCAGTGGCAGAGAGTACGCGCTGAAATTGAGACAAGCGATGAAGAAGCTGTAGCCGGAGATCTGTCGACGCTTGCCAAGCGGAAGGATCTGAAACCGACAACTAGGCTTCAATTGGTCGAAGCGCGCCTCGGGCAGGGTCGATTCCGGCGCGATGTCGAGCGGCTGTGGAACGATGCCTGCGCTGTGTCGGGGAGCGCACTGGGGCCGGTGCTGATGGCATCCCATATTCTCGCATGGAAACAGAGCAACGATCGCGAACGTCTTGATGCAAATAACGGATTGCTGTTGACGGCGGAACTCGACGCCTTGTTCGATCGCGGCCTCATTTCGTTCGACGATGACGGAAAAATGCTCGTGTCACGCCTCGTGCCGAAGAGCGATCGTGAACTATTCGGATTGCCCCGGTCGCTCCGCAGGCAACCATCGAGGCGGCAAATCTCGTATCTGCGCAAGCACCGACGGCATTGGGGATTGGCATGATGACCGCGAAGCTGTGGAAGAAACATCGGTGGTCGCTTGACGAATGATCGATCGAGGCGGAACATAATAGGAACATATGATTCTATGAGTCCTGATGGAAACCGCTGCCTGCCTCGATCCTATCGCCGATCTCCGACGGCGTATCGCCGCGCTCGACGCGCCGGCGCGCGTCGGTGGTGTAGTGGCGTTCGGCGTCGAGGCGATCGACCACCGGCTGGCTGACAAGGGGCTGGCAGTCGGCGGATTGCATGAGGTCGCCGCTGCGGCGCCAAGCCTTGCCGAGGATGCCGCGACGACGTTGTTTCTCGCCGGGATCGCGGCGCGCGCAGCGCCGCTGGCGCCGGTGTTGTGGGCACTTACGCGGTTCGATCTTTACGCCCCGGGTCTTGAACAAGCCGGGCTCTCGCCTGATCGACTGGTATTTGCCCAGGCGCGCGATGAGCGCGAATTGCTTGCGGTGATGGAGGATGCGCTTCGCCATGGCGGGCTGTCGGCCGTCGTCGGCGAAACGCGTCGCGTCGATATGACCGCGTCGCGGCGGCTTCAGCTGGCCGCCGCCGACGGCAAGACGCCAGCCTTGCTTCTGCGGCGTCGGAAGAAGCTCGGCGCGTGTCCGTTGGGTGAACCCTCTGCCGCGACGACGCGGTGGCGGATCGGTTGCGCGTCGTCGGCACCGCTCGGCATTGCCGGGGTCGGTCGTTCGCGCTGGTTCGTCGAACTCGTTCGTCAGCGCAATGGAAATCCTTTCAGTCTGGTCGTGGAGGGCTGCGATGCGCAGGGTCGCCTCGGTCTTCCTGCCCCATCTGCCGATCGAGCGGTTGGGGCAGGAGATCAAGCTCGCGCTGCCTGAGGCGCGCGCGCGGGCGCTGCCGGTAGACGACGATCCCGGGGCGTGTTCGGCGCCGCGGGGCGGTGGATGGCGGCCCGGTGCTCGCTGGGCGCAGGATGGCGATGCGACGCATCGCCGACCGCCCGCGCGCGAGCTCGGTCGGCGGTCGGAGGCAGCGGGCCATCCGTTCCGGACGTTGCGTGGCGATGATGGGGTCCGAGCGGCTTCTCGGCCGATCGCGCCCATGTTCGCTGCCTCGCGCCCGTTTGCGCTCGGCATCCAGCAGGGCCAGCGCCACGTCATCTATGCCGCCAATGCCGACGCGATTGCCATTGGGGTCGCGCCCGGCATGCCGGTCACCCATGCGCGCGCCCTCGTTGCCGACCTCGACTTGCGGCCGGCGGATTGCACCGCGGACCGTGCGGCGCTCGAGCGCCTTGCCTTGCATGCTGTCCGCCATTGGACGCCTACCGCGTGCGTTTCCGCACCCGACGGTCTGTTTTTCGACCTGACCGGGACCACGCATCTGTTCGGTGGCGAGCGGCGGTTCTGTGATCGCTTGCAGCGTTTCTGCGCGCGGCTCGGGCTCACCGCACGGATCGCGATTGGCGACACGCCGGGTGCCGCGCATGCGCTCGCGCGCTATGGGCATGCTGCGATCACGATCGTGCCGCCGGGCGGCACGATCGAAGCGATCGCGCCCTTGCCGGTCGCCGCGTTGCGGCTCGATCCATCGGCTCTGGTGGCCGCGCAACGGTTCGGGCTGGATCGTATCGCCGATCTGCTGCCTATGCCGCGTGGGCCGCTCGCGCGCCGCCTCGGGCGCGCCGCGATCGAGCGGCTGGATCAGGCGATCGGGCGTATGGCCGAGCCGATCGAAGGCGTCGTGCCGTTCGAAGCACCGACCGCCGAGCGTCGCCTGCTGGAGCCGATAGGTACGCCTGAGGCGATCGGACGGGTCATGACCGATCTGGCTGACGATCTTGCCGCCACGCTGCGCGCGCGCGGGCTGGGGGCCAGGCAGGTCTCGCTGATCCTCTTGCGCATCGATGGCACCGAGCACGTGCTCGCCATCGGGCTGGCGCGTGCCAGCCGCGATCCACGCCACCTGTCGCAGCTTCTACACCTTCGGCTCGAGACCATCGAGCCGGGCATGGGGATCGAGGCCGGACGACTTGTCGCCAGCCATGTCGAGCCGCTCGGTGCCGAGATGCTCGGGCCTGCGCTCGCCGGAGGGGAGATGGCGAACGATCTCGCGCCGCTCGTCGACCAGTTGGCCGGGCGGATCGGTCATCGCGCCCTGTTCAAGGCGTCATCGGTCGAGAGTGACGTGCCCGAGCGGGCGGTCACGCAGGTGCCGGCATTGAGCAAGCCGATCGGCTGGCCGGCTTGGAAGCGCCCGGCGCGACTGCTCGCTCGTCCTGAGCCGTTGGCGAGCGTGGTGGCGCTGCTCCCCGATCATCCGCCGCGTCGCTTTGTGTGGCGGGGCGAAATGCACGATGTCGTTGCCGGTGACGGACCCGAGCGGATCCACGGAGAATGGTGGGTGCGCGACGGCGAGGTCTGGGCTGTCCGCGACTATTACCGCGTCGAGGACAGCAAAGGCCGGCGCTTCTGGGTGTTCCGGCGCGGCGACGGTGTTGAACCGGAAACCGGTGATCTCGGCTGGTGGATGCACGGGGGGTTCGGATGACCGGCCTCGTGCTAGACCTTGCGCATCGACACCAGCATCTCGCGGCCCGTCCCTATCGCCTGTTCCCGACCGGCTGCCGATACCTCGATGCCCTGCACCTCGACGAACGTCGTGGCGAGGCTCGACAGCCAGTGTGGCTTGGGCATCCAATGGATCGGCTGGCCGACGGTCATCCAGTCGGGAATGCCATCCTTGAACACGCGCGTGTCGAGGTAGAACCGCGACTCGATCAGCTTGCGCGCGTCGTCGATGGCGCTCTGCTCCGCAGTATAGGCGCGCGAAAAGGCGAAATTTGCCTGCAATTGGGGCACGATGTCATTGACACGCCGGACGCGCCACGCCGCTGTCTTGGCTTCTGTAGCGGTGATCTTGTCAGCGGCCAGGTCGTCTATGATCGCGGCGATTTCCTCATTCTGTCGCACGATACCGCGATTGCTGCCCTTCGCGCGCATCCCGACAGCGAGGACGCCGCGCAGCCCGTCACCCTTGAGCTTGCGGTCCGCTGCCGACGTCTCCTGGTAGAGATTCCAGCACCGCTCGATGAACAGCCATGCGCGGTCTTTGCGGAGAAGGCCGATGTCGCGATAGGCAACTGCGCCGTCATTGATGACGAGCGTCGGAAAGGTCGTGCGGCTATGCGCGGCCACGATCGCCTGGAACTCATAGAGTCGGTCGAGCGCCGCCTTGGCTTCGGGGCAGGTAGGATCAAAACCGGCCTTGTTGAGCATCCCGCCATAGCCGCGAAGGTCGAGCCAGAAGGCGAGGGACACGATCGGCGAGCCGCCAGAAGTCGTTGCGCACGCCGGCATGACTTATCCCCCCTCAGGCACAAACTAGTCGGGGTCGGGTCCAGGCGCCAGTTCGCTTGGCGGGGATGGTCCGGCCGTGGCTAGCTATGTCGAGCTCCAGGTCACCAGCCACTTCTCGTTTTTGCGCGGCGTATCCGCGCCGGAAGAGCTCTTCGCGGCGGCGGCGTTGCTCGGACACACCGCGCTCGGCATCACCGATCTCGGCACCGTCGCCGGAATGGTGCGTGCCTGGGAAGGACAGAAGGCGACCAAGGTCCGGTTGATCCCCGGGTCGCGGGTCGTACTCGACGACGGCCGCCAGTTGCTGCTCTATCCCACCGATCGCGCCGCCTGGTCGCGGATGACCCGACTGCTGACGGTGGGCAAGGCGCGGGCGGGAAAGGGCGGCTGCGATCTGCGCTGGTCGGATGTCGCAGATTGGGCGCAGGGGCTGATCGCGATCCTGCTCCCGGATATGCCGGCTGCACGCGTGGCGCGCGACCTCGCCGAGCTGCGCGATGTGTTCGGCGCGCGCGGCTATTGCGCGCTCACCTTGCGGCGGCGGCCCGACGACATGGTGCGTGTACATTGTCTTGCAGACGCGGCGCGGGCGGCCGGTGTTCGCGCGGTCGTCACGGGCGACGTGCTCTATCATGCGCCCGAAGCGCGCTTGCTGCAGGACGTCGTGACCGCGATCCGCGAGGGCACGACGATCGACCGGCTTGGCTTCCGGCGCGAGCGTCACGGCGATCGGCACCTGAAGTCGCCCGACGAGATGGAACGCCGCTTCGCGGCGTTCCCGGACGCGATCCAGGCAACGGCCGATATCGCCGCGACCTGCTCCTTCGACCTTGGCGAGCTGAGCTATCAATATCCGCACGAACGCGTGCTCGACGGCCTGACCGCGCAGCAGGCGCTGGAGCGCCTCTCGCACGAGGCTGCCGAGCGCATGTTTCCCGACGGCGTGCCCGAGGCGCACGCGAAACAGATCGCGCACGAACTCGCGCTGATCGGTAAGCTAGCTTACGCGCCCTACTTCCTGACCGTGAACGCGATCGTGCAGGAAGCACGGCGGCGCGGCATTTTGTGCCAGGGACGAGGATCGGCAGCCAATAGCTGCGTGTGCTTCGTGCTCGGTATTACCTCGATCGATCCCATCCGCCACGAATTGCTGTTCGAACGCTTCGTGTCGGGCGAACGGCCCGAGCCGCCTGATATCGACGTCGATTTCGAGCATGAGCGCCGCGAGGAGATCATCCAGTGGATTTACGAGACCTACGGCCGCGATCATTCGGCGCTGACGGCGGTCGTGACCCGCTATCGCGCGCGCGGCGCGATCCGCGAAGTCGGCAAGGCGATGGGCTTGCCCGAGGATTTGACCGCGTCGCTGTCTGGTCTGGTCTGGGGCTGGTCAGCAGAGGGGGTCGGTGAAAAGCAGGCAAAGGAACTCAACCTCAATCTCGGCGACAGACGTCTTCGCTTGGCGCTTGATCTTGCGAGTAAATTAATCGGTACGCCCCGGCACCTGTCACAGCATCCCGGCGGATTCGTGTTGACGCACGACCGGCTCGACTACCTCGTACCGATCGAGCCAGCGGCGATGGTCGACCGTCAGGTGATTGAATGGGACAAGGACGATATCGACGCCCTGAAGTTTATGAAGGTCGACGTACTGGGTCTCGGCATGCTCGGTTGCATGAACCGTGCTTTTGCTCTGCTCGAGCAGGATAAGGGCATCCGGATCGCCATGGCCGATCTGCAGGACGACGATCCCGAAGTCTATAAGATGATCCAGCAAGCCGATACGCTCGGCGTGTTCCAGATCGAGAGCCGCGCGCAGATGTCCATGCTGCCGCGCATGAAGCCCAAACAGTTCTATGACCTGGTGATCGAGGTCGCGATAGTCCGGCCCGGACCGATCCAGGGCGACATGGTGCACCCCTATCTTAGGCGGCGTGAAGGCAAGGAACGGCCCGAATATCCCAAGCCCGAACTGCGCGCGGTGCTGGAGAAGACCTTGGGCGTGCCACTGTTCCAAGAGCAGGTGATGAAGGTCGCGATCGTCGGCGCGGGCTTCATGCCCGCAGAGGCCGATCAGCTTCGGCGCGCGATGTCGACGTTCAAGCTGACCGGTGGCGTCGGGCATTTCTACGACAAGCTGGTCGGCGGTATGGTATCGCGCGGCTATCCACAGGATTTTGCCGAGCGCACGTTCAAGCAGATCGAAGGGTTTGGGAGCTATGGCTTTCCCGAGAGCCACGCCGCCTCGTTCGCCAAGATCGCCTATGCGAGCTCGTGGATGAAGCATCATCACCCCGACGTGTTTTGCGCAGCCCTCCTCAACGCGCAGCCGATGGGGTTCTACGCACCCGCGCAGATCGTCCAGGATGCCCAGGCGCACGGCGTCGAGGTTCGGCCGGTCTGCGTGAACGCCAGCCGCTGGGATTGCACGCTGGAGCGGGGCGAGGGGCGTCATCTCGCCGTCCGGCTCGGGTTTCGGCAGGTGCGCGGCCTTGCCAATATCCACGGCGCCGCGATCGTCTCGGCGCGCGGCGATGTGCCCTATGCGTCGGTCGAGGAAGTCTGGCGCCGCGCCGGGATCCCGCGCGCCGCGATCGAGCGGCTGGCCGAAGCCGATGCCTTTCACGGACTCGGCCAGGATCGGCGCCAGGGATTGTGGAAAGTGCGGGGGCTGGGCGAGGCGCCGCTGCCGCTATTTGCGGCGGCCGATACCCGCGAGGCCCAATTCAGTCCCGAAGGCCTCGAGCCGCTGGTCGCGCTGCGTCCGCTGACCGACGGGCGCGAAGTGGTCGAGGACTATCGAACGCTGCAGCTGTCGCTGCGCGGCCATCCGGTGTCCTTCCTGCGCGATGACCTCACGCGGCGCGGTATCCGGCCCTGCGGCGATCTTCGGTCGATCCGCGACGGGCGGCATGTCGAGGTCGCCGGTGTGATCCTGGTCCGGCAGAAGCCCGGCAGCGCCAAGGGCGTGCTGTTCATCACCATCGAGGACGAAAGCGGGGTCGCGCAGGGCATCATCTGGCCGGACCGGTTCGAAAAGTACCGGCGCGTCGTGATGTCGTCGTCGATGGTGAGCCTCAAAGGGCGCCTCCAGAAAGAAGGCGAGGTCATCCACGTCATCGTCGACCGGATCGAGGATCTGACGCCGCTGCTCCGCCAGATCGGGTCGATGGAATTTCCGCATCGCACCGGACGAGGCGATGGCGCAACGCATGGCGGGTCGCCCGATCGCGGTGAACCAGGCTGGGTGCCGCGCCCGGCCGCACACTATCATCCGCCCTTCGCCGGCGGTGCCGATCCCGAGGATGTAATCCCGATCCGCAGCCACGATTTCCACTGATGCCGACACAGCTCCCGCGCCATCAGCGCGTGATCATCGACCTCGCCATTCGTGTGCTGCGCGCGGCCATGACACGATCGACGACCAGCAAGGTCGACACGGTCGAGGTACGGCTGGCGCTGCGCTGTCTGCTCCATCATTGTCCCGAGCGCTGGCCGCTCGAAATGTTCTGGGACGCCGCGTCGGGCGAAAACGCGATTGGTCGAGCGCAGGGATGTACCGCCGGATTCAACGCCATCGTTCGTCAGCTTCGTCTGGCCAGGGCGTGGGATGACCGCGCAGATGATCGCTGACTGGACTAGCCTCCAGAATTTCCGAGGGCAGCGTCAGGGATTCGATTGAGGGCGCATAGCGGGCACACTGGTTCTGTCCTCGGCTATGCGATCAGCGATCTTGATTTAGTCGATCGAGGGTCGACGCGGAAGCATTCGCTCCCTCCGGAAGTGAGCTGTACCTCGCACACACGCGCCACGCCCCGTCCGGCTCCTTTCGCCAAACGTCTGAAAGCCAGAATGAACCAGAACGATCGAGGCCTTCGAGCTGGGCCTGCTGCGTAGCGATCGAAGACATGACCGCGATGTCCGCCGTCAGCCCACGCACCTGGACTTGGGCATAGGTGAAGGCCGAGCAACGATATTGGTCTACCGTTGCCAGCCACGCCGCCCTTTCCATCCTCCGTTGCGGCCAGGCAGAGGCGATCAATGCAAAATCATCTGCCAGGCAATCCTCGAGGGTCGCACGATCCAGTGCAATCCACGCTTCCATCCATTGTGTAGCCCGACGTTCGATCTCTGAAGACAAATCCGACATTCACCATCCTCTTAGGGCCGTGCTCACTGCAATTTATCGTGTTCTTGCAACCACAAAATTGCTCGATGCAATATTTGATTGCGACCGCTCGCGACATCGGGGGGTGAAGGCACAATTTGCGATCTCGGGGACGATGCCCGCGTCAGGCTCCTGGGAGCGACGGCTAACGCGGTTCGAACTCGGCACTGCTGATGGCGGCAGCCTGGGCGGCGCGGTCATGGCAATTTCCTTCCCAATTCCTATATCTCCCGTATACTTCAACTAGATGAGGCCCGCATGGCGAGCGGATGGGCGCCCGACAGCGCCGTTCAAGACCAAATAGAAGACAGCATCGCCGATGCTCTCGCACACGCCCGTTTGCGCTTGCCGAGCGGCGAAGGCCTCGAAGAATGCGAGGCCTGCGGGGAGGAGATACCCGAGAAGCGCCGGCTTGCGCTTCCGGGTGTGCGCACGTGCATCGCGTGCCAGTCTCAACGTGATCGGCACCACGTCGCGTTCAGCGGCATCAATCGCCGTGGCAGCAAAGACAGCCAGCTGCGATAAGCTTCGCTATCCCAGCCACCTGACTACCTCGATACAGCGACGTCCGATGGTGCGACATACCGACGGAAGTTCCCGCCCTTGCCTGAGCAGCGGACCCTCTCGACGCGGGCAAGGAGAAGGTGTTCATTCCTCCAATCGACGCCGAGCAATTGTCGTTCTCGGGCTGTCGGATGTCGGAAGGCGAGTTTCCAGACAAGGCGCGACTGCTCTAGAATGTCAGGTGGGGAAGTGCGTCGCTGACGTTGCCAATTTGCGGTTGGCAGGGTCGTCAGTTGCCTCAGCACGACGGCCTACAGCTCGGGCTCCATCTCCTTCTCCCACCAGCCCCGCGTATTCACGCCAGCGGCGCCAGCCAAGACTTCCAGCTCTGCGATTTCGTCACCGCTCAGTCCGACCTTGGCGGCTCGCACGAACCCGTCGACCTGAGCGGGGTGCGTAACGCCGATAATCGGCGTCGTACCCTTCGAGATTGCCCAGGCGATCGCGACTTCGGAAGCGGCGACGCCGCGCTCCTCGCCCATCGAGGCAAGCCGGTCGGTCAGGGCCTTCAGTTGGGGCAGCATGCCATTATAGATCTTGGCACGCTCGGTACCCTCAGGAAGAGGCGCCTCGGGGCTGTATTTACCGCTCAGCGCACCCTGCTCGAGTACCATATAGGCGAGGAAGGGAATCTCCTGATCGCGGCAATAGTCCAAAATGCCGGCGCGCTCGCTGCCGCGGTGGAGGAGGCTGTAATGGCCCTGGATGGCGTCGACAGTGAAACCGGCTCTTCCGAGAATCCGGGTAGCCTGTTCGATTTCACTCAGATCATGGTTCGAGAGACCAACATGCTTGACCTTCCCGCTTTCGAGCAGCGGGACGACGAGCGGTGTCCATCGGGCGACGTCCAGCGGATTATGGATCCAGTACAGGTCGATGAATGCGAGACCAAGCCGGGCCAGGCTTTGGTCCAGCATGTCGGCGACGGGATTGTCGCCGGGGCCCGCTGCCTGAGGCGTGAACTTCGTGGAGAGTCGATAGTCGCTGCGCGGGAAACGGCTCAAGACCCGTCCCAAGATAGTTTCGGCACGACCCATGCCGTATACGGCCGCCGTATCCCACAGGTTCAAGCCTGCCGCGAACGCCCTGTCGGCGATTAGATCGAGGCCCGCCTGCCCAAAGCCGCTGCCGAAATAGCCTTCCCCGGCCTTGCCGCTATCACCCCAAGCCCAGGTACCCAGTGCGACCGTCGGCGTCGTGAGAAAATCCATCATCAAATGCGCTCCAGATATCTTTACCGCTCGCTTTCCTTTAACTCGCGAGGGCATTCCTCTCTGGAACTGAGCGCCGATTAAGCGGTAGCCCGATCCGCTGAAATTTCTGCCCAATCCCGCAAATGGAGCGGAAAATGGTGGCGGCCGAATTGTGCACATGCCAATGTCGCACCATGCAGTTTCTGTCTGAAATTGTTTCTATTATCGACCGACACACGCCCAATGATGGCTTTCATGCCACGATGATGGAACGCGTGACGCTTGCTCGATCCTCCACGGTCACGATGCCGATGCCGAATGTTTATCGGCCGCAACTCTGCCTCGTCGTCCAAGGGCGAAAGGACATCATGCTTGGCGATCACGTCTTTAGATACGCGCCGGGTCGGTACGGGATCGTCACCTACGAGCTGCCGGCGGTCGGTCATGTGGTCGAAGCGAGGCCCGACCACCCCTATCTTTGTCTCTACCTCGACTTCGATCCGGTGATGCTCGGAGAGTTGGCGTTGCGCGTTCCACCCGCTCCCGGCATTGCGGCCCCGCCGATTGGCAAGACGGTGTCGGACGCCAGCGACGGCCTGCTGGACGCGACGCTCCGCCTGCTTCGCTTGCTCGACGACCCGGTCGCGCAACCCATACTCGGGCCGCTCGCAGAGCAGGAAATCCTTTACCGTCTCCTCGCCGGCGCGGATGGCGCCAGGATGCGCCAAGTCACCGCCGGGCAGGGCCCGCTCGCGCAGATCGCCCGCGCGATTGCCCTGATCGGGAGGAATTTCCGCGGACGGCTGAATATCGATCGTCTCGCCGACGAAGTCGGGATGAGCCCTTCGAGCTTCCATGCGCACTTCCGCTCGGTCACGGCCATGACGCCACTGGCGTTCCAGAAGCAGCTTAGACTCCAGGATGCTCGCAGCCTCATGCTCGTCAATGGCCTTGACGTCGCCTCCGCGGCGCTGAGCGTCGGATACGAGAGCCCCTCACAATTCAGTCGTGAGTATCGCCGCCAGTTTGGCGAACCGCCGGCTCGCGACATAGCCCGCCTGCGAGCCTCCCCGAACCTGGTGGCGGTGGCTTGAGCAGGAGCGGCAGCTTTCGCGACCTGCTATCAACGAACCCGACGGCTGCAGTTGTCGCACGGCCCGCCTGAGCCATCTGCCGGAGCCATCGCTCTGGCGGCCCTCGCAGGGGAAACCGGCTCGCAAGTCTTCTCAACGGAATCGCGTTTTCTACAGCCCCCTAAGGCCGTCGCAGTGCCTCCAACGTGAGCCGCGTTACCGTCATAAGCATGGTCCGATAGTCCGAGCGATCGAACCTTACATGCTCGACTCTATACTCGGCGTGCACTCCGATCATCATGCTGAGTATGGTTGCCGCAGTATGATTGGCCATCTCGACGGCTACGCCGAGCTCCTCAACGATCTCGTCGCGGATCATATCGCGAATGTGCGCGTGGAAGTCCGCGTAGATGGGACGCACGACGTCGTTACTGCTCTGCTCCAACATCATGCGCGCGAAGAATTCCGCGGTCGGATTGTCGTCGAAGACGTTATCCAGCTTCTCCACCAAGGCCAAGGTGCCGACGTGGCCACCAGTCGGGACCAAGACCTTAGCCTTCTCAAGAGCCTCATCGAGGCACGCCTTGAGCAGCCCGCTCTTCGTCTGGAAATGAAAGAACACGGTTGCCTGACTGTAGCCTGCCGCTTCTGCGATGTGCTCGGTCGACGTCGCCTTGAAACCTTGACGCCCGAATAGCCGGATAGCGGCCTCCAGAATCCTGCGGCGGGCCTCCTCTGGATTTTTCGAGACGCCGCGGGTTCGGCGAGGCGCGGCGCCGTCCGACGCTTTCGTAGCTCTCGAATCTTGCTGAGCGATCACCTTCATCCTCGCTGCATCGCATCTTGACCCATACTCCGCAACATGACACTGAGTGTTCACTCAACTGAGTGACGACTCAGAATAAGGGTTTTGGGAGGGGCGATGAGGCTCTACAGTTTTCAGTCTGAAGGCAGCGTGCGCACTGGCGTCGAGATTGCTGACGCCATGCTTCTCGACCTCGCTGCAGCTGACCGTGCGGGCGGCGGCGACGGCAGTCGGTATGCATCGATGCTCAGGATCATCGAAGAAGGGCCCTCGGCGCTGTGCGCCATGCGCGCCCTAATTGAAACGGCGACTCCCGCGCATGCCATCGCACTCGATTGCATTCAGCTCCTCTCACCGCTGCCCGTACCCGCCCGGCTTCGGGATGCCGGGATGTTCATCGAGCATCTCGAGATCATCAGGCGCGAACTCGCGAAATTAGCGGCGAGGGGCGCTGCCGACCCCGAGGCTGCCGCATTGACGCTCCTAGAGACCGACCAGTTCAAGCTACCGGAGGTCGTCTATCGTCGCTGCTGCTACTACAATGGCAATCATCACGCTGTAATCGGGCCGGACGCTCCCTTGGCATGGCCGAGCGAGTCCGAGGTCCTGGATTACGAGTTGGAGATCGGCGTCGTCGTCGGGCGTCCCGGCTATGACCTGACTCCCGAACAGGCAGAGGGATGCGTCTTCGGATACACCCTCATGAACGATTGGTCCGCGCGCGATCTCCAGATCGATGTCGCCAAATCCGGCGCGGGACCCTGTATGGGCAAGGACTTCGCGACCAGCCTCGGCCCCTGCATCGTAACGGCTGACGAGATCGGTGACCCCCACGACCTCGAGCTCAGCGCCTGGGTCGACGGGGAGCAATGGTCGGCAGGCTCGACCCGCAACATGCATCACGGTGTGTTCGAAGCGCTCAGTCAGTTCAGCCGTATCTCACCGCTCGTGGCGGGCGAGGTAATCGGCTCCGGGACGTGCGCCTACGGCTCGGCGACCGAGCAGGGGAGGCGCCTCCAGCCCGGACAGTCCGTCGAACTACGGGCCACCGGCATCGGCTCGCTCCGCAACACGATCACGCGCTGAAGACCCCGCAGAGGGCGTCGCGATTTAGGGAGGGAAGAATGAAGAGCGTTATCGTTACGGCATCGATCGGTGCGGCCATGTTCGCCGGAGCCCCGGCTTCAGCGCAGTCCGCGCCCGGCGCTGGCACCACACCGCCGCCACAGGACACGACCGCGTCGAACTCCAACGATCAACTGGCCGACATCGTCGTCGTCGCCAAGAAGCGCGAGACCAACCTGCAGGACACATCCGGGGCGATCACTGCCTTCGGCGGCGACGCAGTCACGAAGCTCGGCATCACGGACGTATCGGGTCTCAAGGGACTCGTCCCGAATGTCTCGATCGGCGAACCGAGGTTGACCGCGAACTCGATCATCTCGATCCGGGGTATTGCCGGCCAGGACGGCGGCATCGGTCAGGACGAACCGGTGGCCGTCTATCTGGACGGAGTCTATCTCGGGCGGCCGCAGGGCCAGTTCTTCTCGCTGGTGGACATCGAGCGAATCGAAGTGCTGAAGGGTCCGCAGGGCACACTCTACGGCCGCAACTCCACTGCAGGTGCGATCAGCATCATTACAAGGAAGCCGAGCGCCCAATTCGGCGGCACGATTGAGGCGGGCGCCGGTAATTTCGGCTACTACCATGCCCGCGGGGCAGTCGAAGGCGGTCTCGCGCCTCGCCTGAGTGCTCGACTTTCGTTCAGCTACTCCACCTTCGGCGGGGATCTCACCAACACATTGACCGGGAGGCGTGAGCGGGCCAGCGAGGAAGGGCTGCTGCGGCTGGTCGCGCGCTACGACGCTGCGGCGGCCGGCGGTCCGACCATCGATCTGACCGCCGACTACGGTCGCACGGCCGCGGATACCGTGCTCAAGAATCTCACCGTGAACGGCGGCTCCTACGGAAATCCGGACACGGTCTCGCTCGACTTGCCCGACCGCAGGTTGCATCGAGACGTCGGCGGTGTCGGGCTGACGATCGGTCAGAAGCTTTCGGACACCGTCAAATTGACCTCCGTGAGCGGCTACCGACATCTCGGTTTCAACGTCCGCTACGACGCCGACGCTACCGATGCAGCCACGTTCCTTACTGCGGTCGCTCTTGGCCGCATTCCCGCTCCCCTCGCAATCCTGCGCGACAGCGCGTCTTTTCAGTCCGTGCGGTCGGACGCTTATAGCGAGGAGTTGAGGCTCGCGGGTGACGCCGGCGCATTCAAATGGATGGTTGGCGCCTTTGCGTATGATGAGAAAAGCGATTTCGGCTTCCGGGTGAATTTCCTCGCGCAAAGCGCCAACATCTTGTCCAGCAGCACTTCCGCGAGAAACACCTCGACCTCGTTCGCCGGCTTCTCGCACCTCGAGTGGAAGCTGAGCGACCTGTTCGAGCTCGAAGGCGGCTTGCGCTACAGCTATGAGCGAAAGCAGATGCGACGCGCGATCGTCGCGACGTCGCCTGTGCCATCGAACACCGTAGAGAACCTGTCGAAAAGCTGGGGCAATCTGACGGGCGATCTCACGCTCAACATCAGGCCTACAACCGGCGTCCTCGGCTATATTACCGTTGCCCAGGGCTTCAAGAGCGGCGGCTTTAACGCCACCCAAGCCGGTTCTCCCGCCTTCAATCCGGAAAAGGTCGTTTCCTACGAGGTCGGGATCAAGACCGACTTTCTCGACCGGCGGGCACGTCTCAACCTCTCCGTCTTCCACATGAATTATGACGACCTGCAGGTCCGGTTCGCTGCGGGGATCGGCCAGATCACCATCCAGAACGCAGCCAAAGCGACGATCGACGGGGTGGAACTCGAGGTTCTCGGTCGTGCAGCGCCCGGCCTGACGCTGGGCTTCACCGGCGCCTATCTCAACGCCCGCTACGACCGCTACACGCTGGGTGCTCTCGATTTTAGCGGCAACCGCCTCAACCAGGCCCCCCGCTGGTCGCTCCGCGCATCGGCCGACTACGATACGGTGCTAGGTCGCGCGGGACAGTTGAGCCTGCACGCCGGCTATTCCTGGCAAAGCCGCGAATATTACCGCGCGCAGAACGACCTTCTTAACAGCAACCCAGGCTATGAGAATCTCGAGGCCAGGATCGGCTTCTCGCCCGCTGGGATCAAGGGTGCGACGATCGAGGTCTGGGGCAAGAACCTCACCGACGATCGCTACGTAGGGGCGGTCGTGCCGCTGGCTAACGACCTGGTGTTCATCGGTAGCATCAACCGGGGGCGGACGTATGGCGTCGATCTCCGCTTCAAATTCTGACCGGATGCCGGGACCGCGCGCGTTCGCGACCCTCGGCTTGCTCACGCTCGCTTACGCCTTCAACTTCATGGATCGCTTCGCTCTGGTCGCGATGGTGGAGCCGGTCAAGCGAGACCTGGCCCTGAGCGACGCTCAGATCGGCCTGCTGCTCGGCTTTGCCTTTTCGCTGGTCTACGCGGCGCTCGGCGTTCCGATGGCCGCGTTGGCGGACCGTTGGGGCCGCGTCCAGGTGATCTCCTTGTCGCTCGCCCTTTGGAGCGTCATGACGATGGCGGCGAGCCGCGCCATCGGCTTCGGTTCCCTTGCCGCCACGCGCGTCGGTGTCGGGGTTGGCGAAGCGGGTGGTACGCCGCCCGCCCATTCGATCCTGGCCGACACGTTCAAGGGCCGATGGACCCCGGTGGGGATGGCTATCTACTCGACGGGCTCGGGCATCGGCCTTGCCCTCGGCCTTGCGCTGGGAGGCGTGCTGGCGAACGCGCTCGGTTGGCGAACGGCGCTCGCGGCCATCGGCGCGCCGGGCCTTATCCTGGCCATCGTCATCTGGCTGGCCGTGCCGCGAGAGGCCCCCGCCCGGGCGATCACGCCTTTGATTTCGCCGCACGATGTGCCGGGCAGTTCCGGCCGATCGCTGTTGATGCTCGCAACCGCGATGGGCTTCGCGGCGTTCGGCGGCTTCGCCGCTTTGGCCTGGCTACCACCCTTGGGACTGCGCATCCACGGGCAGGGCGGTGCCACCGCCCTTGGTGCGGCTCTTGGTGCCGGCAACATGCTTGGAATTCTTGGGGGTGGCCTGGCGGGAATTGTCGCCGACCGTTCCAGGCGCGTGCCGTTGCCGCGACTCTGCGCGATCATCAGCATCTGTACGGCAGCGCTGCTGGTCGCTGCTTGCCTGACCGAGGGCCGACAAGCGTTTGTATGGTTGTCGTGCGCGATGGCGTTCTCTCACAGCCTGTTGCTCGCGCCCGTCATGTCGGAAGCTCAGAGACAGGCCGTGCCCGGCCGCCGCGCGACCGCCTCGGCGGTCGTCCTGCTATTGATCAACACGCTCGGGGCGGGTGGCGGCCCGTGGGTCGTAGGCATTTTAGCGGATGCGTTGGGACCCGCCGCCGGGTTGCGACACGCGCTCGCCTGGGCGGCCCTTGGTTACCTGCCGGCTGCCGGACTTTTTCTTTCACTTCCCCGACGAGAATCTCAGCATGTCGCCTGACGACCTTTTCATCATCGGCAACGGTCGAACGCCGTTCACTTCAGATCCCGCGTCGAGCGTAAAGCAACTGGCCGCGATCGCCATCGGTATGGCGCTTTCAGACGCGGGCGTCGGCAAGAGTGACATAGCCGCGGCATTCTTTTCGAACGCCGGACAGGGCGCGCTCGGCGGTCAGCATATGATCCGCGGGCAGATCGCGTTGCGCGACTTCGGCTTCGAGCAGATCCCGGTTATCAACGTCGAGAATGCCTGCGCGAGCGCGACCACTGCGTTACTGCAGGCCTTGACGACACTGAGGGCCGGCGATGCCGACGTGGTGCTGGCTGTCGGGTCGGAAAGGCTTTCGACCGGCAACCCCGCTGCTGAAAAGGCCTTCTTCTCCGGGGCGACGGACGTGGAGACGCCGCTGCCCTACGGCGACGCATCGCAGCGGCGGTCGGTCTTCATGGACATATACGCGAAGCTCGCGAGCGAACACATGTCCAGGTTCGGCACCACCAGGGAGGCCTTCGCCGCAGTCGCTTCGAAGAACCTGACGCATGCCGGTTCGAACCCTGACGCTCAACGGCGCCAGCCAATGAGCGTCGAGCAAGTTCTCGCCGCGCGCGAGGTCGTGTGGCCTCTCACGCTTCCGATGTGCGCCCCGATCGGGAACGGCGCCGCCGCCGCCATCGTCTGCAACCGAGACGCTTTATCGAGATTTCCCGACGCGCATCCTGTGCGGGTGCTGGCCGGGGTGCTCGGGTCCGGGTCACTATCGGCGGAAGCCGCCGCCGCTGCCCCCATCACTCGACGTCTCTCGTCACTCGCTTACGAACTGGCCGGTCT
The DNA here is from genome assembly GCF_001598455.1 of Sphingomonas pruni NBRC 15498. Taxonomy (GTDB): domain Bacteria; phylum Pseudomonadota; class Alphaproteobacteria; order Sphingomonadales; family Sphingomonadaceae; genus Sphingomonas; species Sphingomonas pruni. The sequence goes on along the minus strand of NZ_BCYZ01000008.1, from coordinate 6,784 downwards.
TGGCCCGCGCGACATGGGCGTCGCTGAGGTGCACGACGCCACTGCCGCCGGCGAGATCATCCAGATCGAGGCGCTCGGGCTCGTGCCCGAGGGTGAGGGCGGGGCAGCCACGTTGCGGGGCGAGACCACGATAGGAGGACGCATTCCCGTCAACGTGTCGGGCGGCCTGGAGTGTAACGGCCATCCGATCGGCGCAACGGGTCTCGCGCAGGTCCACGAGGTCGCGAACCAGCTCCGTGGGCGCGCCGGCGATCGCCAGGTTGAGAACGCGTCTTTCGGCCTCGTGGAGAATGGCGGCGGGTTCCTCGGCTGCGAGGAAGCAGTGGCGTCAGTTCTGATACTCGGTCGGGCGGGGTGATCATGAATCTAGGACTCTTGGCGGAGCGGGTCGCAGCGCGGACACCGCGCGCGACAGCCGTGATGTCCGCGGACGGCACAGCAATGGATTTCGCGACCCTTGCACGCCGTGCCCGGTCGCTCGCGTATCAATTTCGCGCTCGCGGGATATATCCCGGCGAGCGCGTGGCGCTGGCGATGAGCAACCACGATTCCTTTTTCGAGATCCTGCTTGGCGCATGGCAGGCCGGGCTGATCGTTGCGCCGATGAATTCCCGGCTGTTGCCGGCCGAAGCGGAAGCCCTCATGGCAAACTGTGGGGCCCGCCTGTGTATCGCCACGCCAGAGCTGGCGCAGGGAATCGCAGCGGTCTCGTCTCGAGACATCCTGGATGTCGATAGCGATACCTATAGGCGGGCGTCGGCCGGCGAGGACGCCAATCCGGCGGTCGAGCTGCCAATGGGCGCTGGCGCCTGGCTTTTCTATACGAGCGGCACCACCGGGCGTGCCAAGGGCGCGACGCTCACACACCACAACCTTCAGGCGATGATCGACAGTTTCCTCGCCGACAGCGGTTGCGCGGTCGACGAGGCGATGCTCCACACCGCTCCGCTATCGCACGCCGGCGGGCTGCTGGGACTGGCGTTCCTCCAGCAGGGGCTGCCTCAGGTCGTGATGCCGACCGGCGCGCTCGACGCTCCCGCCGTGCGACGAGCACTGCTCCTCCATCGACGCTCTTCGCTGTTCGCCGTGCCAACCTTGCTCAACCGGTTGGCCGACCCTGACTTCCTCGGTGAGGCATCGCGAGGGCGCGTCGCGAAGATCATGTTCGGCGGTGCGCCGATGTATGCGCAGGATCTCAAGCGCGCGATCGCTGCCTTGGGTGCGATGCGGCTGTGGGGCGGATATGGCCAGGGAGAGGCGCCCTGTACCATTGCTCACATCCCGTCGGAACTGCTCGCGGACTCTGGCGAACATGACCGGGAGGAATTGCTCGGGAGCGTCGGCATTCCGCGCACCGGCGTCGAGCTGCGGATCGCCGACGAGTCGGGGCAGGCGCTCCCGGTGGGTGAGGCAGGCGAAGTCCAGGTTCGCGGGCGCGTGGTGATGGCCGGCTACTGGAACGATCAGTCGGCGACCGACAAGGCGTTCCAGGATGGTTGGCTCCGCACGGGTGATATCGGCCGCGTCGGCTCGACCGGTCTTCTCACGCTTGTCGACCGGGCGAAGGACATGGTGATTTCCGGCGGCTCTAACATCTATCCGCGCGAGATCGAGGAAACGCTACTGCGTCATCCGGCCGTCCGGGAGGCGGCAGTCGTTGGTTGCCCAGATCGCGAGTGGGGTGAAGTCCCCGTTGCCTTCGTCGTGTTGCGAACCCCCGCTACCGCGGCAGAGCTGGAGAAGTTCTGCCTAGCGTCGATCGCTCGCTACAAGCGGCCGCGCGAATACCGCTTCGTCGAGGAGCTGCCCAAGAGCAGCTACGGCAAGATTCTGAAAGCCGAACTGCGGGCGACGCTCGATGCGCGCCACTTGGCCAATCCCAAGGAGATCCAATGATGCGCCTCGTCGACCTGACCGCTACCCTCGATCCAGCCAATCGCGACAAACTGCCTCCGGCGCTTGCCCATGTCGCGGGAGTGATCGCGCCCCGCATCGACTACCTCAATCCAGCCGAAGAGGGTGGCAAGAACGAGTTCTGCGCCAGCCTTGGATGCTCTCACGACGATTTACCCGACGGCGAGGGCTGGGGTGCTGAACGGCTCAACGACCTTTCGTCGCATTGCGGCACGCATGTCGACGCTCCGTTGCACAGCGGCACGCGCAGCGGAGGGGCACCCGCTCGCACGATTACCGACATCACGCTCGACGAATTGTTCCGCCCCGCGATGGTGCTGGACGTTCGGGAATGGGCGCGCGGAGGGGAGCCGATCACGATTGAGATGCTCGACCGGGCGATCGACGCCGTCGGGAGGCCCATCGAGCGAGGAGATGCCGTGCTCGTCCGAACCGGGCAGGAGCGCTACACGATGGACGACCCCGAGTTCTTCAATCAACCGGGGATGTCGCGCGAGGGGACGCTCCACCTAACCAGCCTTGGTGCGACGATACTTGGGACCGATGCGGTCGGTTGGGATTTGCCGTTTCCCGTGATGAGCGCTCGGTTCCGCAGCGGCGGTGACAAGACGACGCTGTGGGATGGACACAAGGCGATCACGCAGCGGGAGGCCTTCATCGTCCAGCAACTCGTAAACCTGGGCGAATTGCCTGCAACAGGTTTCCGGGTGGCGTTCTTCCCGATCAAGCTCGCGCGATGCAGCGCCGCGCCGGCGCGTGTCGTGGCTTTCGTGCCGACTGATCATCCGGGAGGGCAATAGCTGGCGCGCCGCGCGCAAGCCGAATTGCTGCAACGGAAGGGCGAGCCGTCCTTCCGGTAATTGAGGATTTCGACCATCACCGGCTGGCGGTTGCCGATGGCTTGCCTCAGCGTTTCGCTGATCCCAGGCTCTGTCTCGGGACCGCGCAGGAAGCGGCAGTTCCGGCCGAGAATCTCTTCGCGATCATAGCCGGTCAGCAGCATGAACGGCGCGTTGCAGGCGATGATCGGATTGTCGGGCAGGCGCGGATCGCTGATGACGGCGGCGACGGCGCTTGTTTCGATCATCTCCACGACAGACATAGCGCAAATCTAACAAGTCGGTGGTCTTACTCCAAGCGCAGACGACGTTGGGCCCAGGCCGCATGTAATTCGTTTGCTTGAACAATCGTAGCGGACTGCCAAGCTCACCCGCGAGATCGTCCAAGCATCAAATGCGAACCACAAGCTTCAGGCAGGAGACGCCGCGGCGCTGGCGTTCGAGGGCGCCAGGAATGGCCGTCAGCCCATCACCGGCCACCTCGACGTCAGGTGCCGGAATATAGCGGCCCGTGGCCAGCGCGGCGGGAAGATAGTGTTCGAATATCATCGGTCCGATGTCATTTCCGACCGGCGAGCCGCCCCATATGAATTTGGTGCGAACGCCCCTCTGGCGGGCGCGCAGCATCAGACCGAGATTGTCCAACACGATCCGAGCCAGGACGGGAACCAGCTTGCGCCAACGGCCGGCGCCGGCGGGGACATCGTCGAACGATACTGGCGGCGTTGCCAGGGCGACGAACCGGCGACCGTCGCTCGCGGCCGCCAACGCGTCGATGCAAGCGCGCGCGGAGCCGGAACCGATCGCTATGGCACCACAGGTCCGCCGGCCCCGCATGGCACCGATCACCGAGGCAGTTGCGTAAGGATCGCATCGGTCGATGACGGCGCGCGCTCCGAGCTTTTTCAGATAGGCGTGATTGGCGGGTGAGGCGGTGGCGACGACGTCGTAACCCGCGGCCACCGCGAGCTGGATGGCGTTGCAGCCGACGCTGGTCGAGCCGCCCCAGACCAGCAAGGTTTCGTTCTTTCGCGCGGGCGTTTCTGAAGGCGGGCTCATTGCGAGCTTGTCGCTCTCGAACAGGCCGGCTGCCGCCGTGCAGATCGCCAGGGGCAGGGCCGAGGCGGCCTCGAGCGGTATCGATGCGGGGACCGGACTGGTCATGTGCTCGAGCAAAACGACGTAGGACTGGAACGCCCCCTCGGCGGACCGATGCCCTTTCTCTGCGCCGGCAGCGAAGCCAATGACGCGGTCCCCGATGGCAAAACGTGTCACCCCAGATCCGAGAGCAACCACTTCTCCGGCCACGTCGGTACCGACAATCGCCGGATAGCGAATCCAGGGCGTGATGAGGTCGCCGACGGTTTGGATCAGTCGCTCGAACGGATTTACGGCGATCGCACGGGTCTGGACCACGATCTCGCCTGTGCGGGGTTCCGGCATTGGTGCCGAATCGACGGCGAAGGGGCCGCGCTTTCTCGTGATCCAAAGAGCGCTGTTGTGCGTCACGTTCATCCTCGGCTGTCGGGTTCGGTTCGTCTCGTTCCTCGCAAATATGTTGGAGTTGCCGTACAGAACATGCTGTTACGGCCACATTTCTATCGCCATCGTTCAGGATTCGTCAGTGGACCCGATGTCCGACATTCTCGGTATGCTGCGGCCCAGCGCCTATGGCCTGCGTGGGCTGGATGCCGCCGGCGGCTGGGCGATCGACTTTCCCTCGGCCGCAGGGATCAAATGCTATGCGCTCCAATCGGGATCGTGCTGGCTCGAAGTCGACGGCGCGCCGTCGATCATGCTCGGTGCCGGCGATCTTGCACTTCTGGCGGGCCGGGAGAAGTTCAGGCTCTATAGCGATCCGACAGTACCGGCCGTCAATGGCTTCGTCTTCTTTCCATCCCTCGCTCCGGGCGAAACCGCGGTTCTCAATGGCGGCGGCGAGGTCACTGGGATGGGCGGTTTTTTCGAGATCGAGAGCAACCATGCCGGTATTTTGCTCAGTCTCCTACCTCCCTTCGTCCATATCCGGGCCGGCGCCACGGACGGCGAGCTGATCGCGCCGATCGCCAGACTGATGAGCGAGCTGCGCTCGCCACGGCCAGGTGGCGAACTTCTCGCCCGGCATCTGATCCAGGCGTTGCTGATCGAAGCGCTCCGCCTCCATCTCGTGGATGGACCGGAAGGCGCGCAGGGCTGGCTATATGCGTTGAGCGACCCGAGGATTTGCGCGGCGATGACGGCCATGCACGCCAAGCCTGCCCGACGCTGGACGTTGGAGGGACTGGCCGGCACCGCCGGAATGTCGCGAACGAGCTTCGCAATCCGCTTCCGTGACCTGCTGGGCGAGCCTGTCATGGAATATTTGACGCGGTGGCGCATGCTGCTTGCCGCAGACGAGTTGCGCACCGGGCGGAAATCGATCGCGGGAGTCGCCGCGTCGGTCGGATATGAATCGGAGAGCGCGTTCGGTGCGGCTTTCAAGCGCGTCTTCGGCCAACCTCCTCGCCGCTTCGCCAAGGCGCGGCCGGACGAACATCGCGTTTGGAATTCATAGCGAACGCCACGCCGATTTCTGGCGGTGCGGCTGTAACGAGCATCTCGTTCGGATGTCCCGTTCTCGCTCTGGACAGCCGATTGAGTCCGCACGTCGGCGTACCGCCTGCTTGGCCCTTCAGTTGGCGGCCGCAAACGCCAGCCGTTCGAGAACAGCGTCGATGGCTGAGGCGACGCGATCAAGTGCGTCGAGGCCGAACGGTTTCATAAGCGAGCCGAAGGTGTCGTACGCGACATGCGCCTTTCCGTCGTTCGCTTCGAACACCAGGATTTTCGCGGGCAAGTAAAGCCCGACCTTCGCGCCGCCCGCCGACAGCAGCTTTTGCGCCGTCAGCGGGTTGCCGACGATGAAGCACCGCGCCTTCATCGCCACACCCGACAGCGAGAGCACCTCCCCCCAGTTGAGATGCCCGACTTCGATGAGGCCGCTGCTGCCAGCGAGCGAGGCGCACTGTTCCGCATAGTCTTCCCAGCTTTGACTGTTGGCGAGCCGTTCCATCAGTTCGCCGGTGCTCGCCTTGCCCAGGGCTGCCGCGAGGTGCTCGACGGTTGTCTCGAAATCCTTGGCGGAGACGATGTCGACATGGTCGGTCGCGATTTGAACAGTGGTCATAGCACGTTCCTTTCAGATTGAAGGTCAAGCAGCGGGCCGAAGTTCCAGCCGATCCCAGATTTCGACCAATGCCTCGGTCAGCTCGCGCATCATTGCTTCGTCATGCGTTGGCCCGGGGGTGAAGCGCAGGCGTTCGGTGCCGCGGGGGACGGTCGGGTAATTGATCGGCTGGACGTAGACGCCATATTCGGCGAGCAGGATGTCGCTGATCCGCTTCGCGTTGACCGGATCGCCGACCATCAGCGGCACGATATGCGTATCGCCGGGGAGCACGGGCAAGCCTGCTTCGGTCATCATCGCCTTGAGCATCGCGGCCGACGCCTGCTGGCCCTCGCGCTCGACGCTCGATTGCTTGAGGTGGCGGACCGACGCCAGCACGCCCGCGACCAGTACCGGCGACAGCGAGGTGGTGAAGATGAACCCCGGCGCGTAGGAGCGGATCACGTCGATGATCGTCTGGTCGGCGGCGACATAGCCGCCCATCACGCCGAATGCCTTGCCGAGCGTGCCTTCGATGATCGTGATGCGGTCGGCGACCTCGTCACGCTCCGAAATGCCGCCACCGCGCGGGCCGTACATGCCGACGGCGTGGACTTCGTCGAGATAGGTCAGCGCGTTGTACTTGTCCGCCAGGTCGCAGATCGCACCGATCGGGGCGATGTCGCCCTCCATCGAATAGACGCTCTCGAACGCGATCAATTTGGGCGCGTTGGGATCCTCGGCGGCCAGCAATTCCTCGAGATGGGCAAGGTCGTTGTGCCGGAACACGCGCTTCTCGCAGCCTGAATTGCGGATCCCCGCGATCATCGAGGCATGGTTCAATTCGTCCGAGAAGATCACGCAGCCGGGCAGGATCTTGCCGAGC
>NZ_BCYZ01000007.1 GCF_001598455.1 Sphingomonas pruni NBRC 15498 | reverse complement strand
TTATCGCGCTCTAACGTAAGATTTGGCTCGCACGAAGCCACGAAGACACAAAGAAAAGCGATTTCGCGCAGAGGCGCAGCGGACGCAGAGGTGTGTCGCCCGGCTGCGTCGGCAGCCATCAATTTCCCTAAGGCGAAAGCGCGCCGTAGCGTGCATAATCTCAACGCTCTCTGCGCCTCTGCGCGAACCGAATCTTCGCGCCTTCGTGGCTTTGTGCGAGAACTTCTATCGGCCAGCCACACGCGCCGCAGATCGGAATAGTCGCGACGCTAGCGCCGCCCGATCCACACCAGCACGATACCGCCCGCAGCCAGCAACGCGCCCCAGAGCGCCCAGATGCGCATGTCGAGCATGAAACTCGATGCCGGCCAGTGGACCAGGCCGAGGCCCTGGCCCACCCATAACAACCCCATCGCGATGCAAAGCGCACCGACGATCTGGAGTAGCAAGCGCATCAGCGCTTGCCGATCTCGACGTAATCGCGCTGCGTCGGGCCGGTGTAGAGCTGGCGCGGGCGGCCGATCTTCTGCGCCGGATCGCTGATCATCTCGTTCCATTGCGCGACCCAGCCGACGGTGCGGGCGAGCGCGAACAACGCGGTGAACATCGTCGTCGGGAAACCGATCGCCGACAGGATCACCCCCGAATAGAAATCGACGTTCGGGAACAGTTTCTTTTCGATGAAATAGGGATCGTTGAGCGCCATGTGCTCGAGCTGCAGCGCGACCTCGAACACCGGATCGTTGACCTTCAGCGCATCGAACACCTCGCGCACGGTCTTTTGCATCACCGTCGCGCGCGGATCGTAATTCTTGTAGACGCGGTGACCGAAGCCCATCAGGCGGAACGGGTCGTTCTTGTCCTTCGCACGGGCGATGAATTCCGGGATGCGATCGGGCGTTCCGATCTCACGCAACATGTTCAGCGCGGCTTCGTTGGCGCCGCCATGCGCCGGGCCCCACAGGCAGGCGATGCCCGCCGCGATGCACGCGAACGGGTTGGCGCCCGACGATCCGGCGAGGCGGACGGTCGAGGTCGACGCATTCTGCTCGTGATCGGCGTGGAGGATGAAGATGCGGTCGAGCGCGCGCTCGACGATCGGGTTCACGTGATAGGGCTCGGCCGGCACGCCGAACGTCATGCGCAGGAAATTGCCGGTGTAACTCAGCGAATTGTCCGGATAGAGGAACGGCTGTCCGACGCTGTACTTATACGCCATCGCCGCGATCGTCGGCATCTTGGCGATCAGCCGGTGCGAGGCGATCATCCGCTGGCGCGGATCGTTGATGTCGGTCGAATCGTGATAGAAAGCCGACAGCGCGCCGACCACGCCGCACATGATCGCCATCGGGTGCGCGTCGCGACGGAAGCCGCGATAGAAGGTCGCCAGCTGCTCGTGCAGCATCGTGTGGCGGGTGATCGTGTGGGTGAATTCGTCGAGCTCGCCCTTGGACGGCAATTCGCCGTTCAACAGCAGATAGCTCACTTCCATGAAGCTCGATTGCTCGGCGAGCTGGCCGATCGGATAGCCGCGGTGAAGCAGAACGCCCTCATCGCCGTCGATATAGGTCAGCGCCGATTCGCAGCTCGCCGTCGAGGTGAAACCCGGATCGTAAGTGAACATACCCGTTTCGCTGTACAGCTTGCGGATATCGACTACCTGCGGGCCGACCGAGCCGGACATCACCGGATAGTCGTGATCCCCGAACTTGAGGGTGTTCGTGTCGGCCATATCAGGTTCCTTCGATGTTCAGGCCGCCATCCGGTCGGATATGCGGCCCAGGCTTTCTTCGCGGCCGAGGACGGCGAGCACGTCGAAAATGCCAGGGGAGGTGCGCCTGCCGGTCAGCGCCGCACGGAGCGGCTGCGCGACCTGGCCGAGCTTGACCCCGGCGTCTTCGGCGACTTGCCGAACCGCGTTTTCGAGCGCCTCCGTATCCCAGTCGGCGACGGCGTCAAGCGCCGTGTGAACGCGCTTGAGCAGCTCAGGTGCGTCACCCTGGAGCAACATTGCTGCATCTGCGTGCATCGGCAACGGCCGGGCGTGGAAAAGGAACATGCTGCCCTCGGCCAATTCGATCAGATTGGCGGCGCGCGGCTTGAGGAACGGCATGGTGCGGCGCAACAGGTCGAGCTGCGGCGGGGTCAGGTCGAGCGGGATTCGCGCGGCGACGAGATCGGCCAGACGGGCATCGTCCGCTTCGCGGATATAATGACCGTTCAGGTTCTCCAGTTTCTTCAAATCGAACCGACTTGGTGATTTTCCGACGCCGTCGAGATCGAACCATTCTATCGCCTGGGCGCGGCTGATGATCTCGTCATCGCCATGTCCCCAGCCCAGACGCAGCAGGTAATTGTCGACCGCTTCTGGCAACAACCCCATCTCGTCGCGATAGGCGTCAACGCCCAAAGCGCCGTGGCGCTTGGAAAGCTTCGCGCCATCGGGACCATGGATCAGCGGGATATGGGCGTAGATGGGGTCCGGCCAACCCATCGCACGATAGATCGGCAACTGACGGAACGCGTTGTTGAGGTGATCGTCCCCGCGGATGACGTGCGTCACGCCCATGTCGTGGTCGTCGACGACGACGGCCAGCATATAGGTAGGCGTACCGTCCGATCGCAGCAGGACGAGATCGTCGATTTCGCTGTTCTGGACGGTGACCTCGCCCTGGACGCGATCTTGGATAGTCGTCGCACCCTCATTTGGCGCCTTCAGGCGAATGACGTGCGGGGCTTGCGGATCATTGGGTACGCGGTCGCGCCAGGGCGAGCGGATCCGGAGCGGCTTCTTCGCCGCTTCCGCCTCGGCGCGCATCTGGGCGAGCTCTTCCTGGGTCAGGTAGCAGCGATACGCTGCGCCCTTTTCCACCATTTGGTGCGCGACTTCCGCATGACGGGCGGCGCGCGAGAATTGATAGATTTCGGGCCCGTCCCATTCTAGGTCGAGCCAGCGCATCCCCGCCAAAATGGCGTCAATTGCGGGCTGTGTCGATCGCGCGCGATCGGTATCCTCGATGCGCAGGAGGAATTTGCCCCCGTGGTGTCGCGCGAACAGCAGATTGAACAACGCGGTGCGCGCGCCGCCAATATGCAGAAAGCCGGTTGGCGAAGGCGCGAACCGGGTGACGACGTTGGTGACGGGTGCGCCGGCTGTGGGCGCCCCGGAGTCAGAACTGGCGCTCAACCGCGCATGCTCCCAGGCTGGATGACTGATGGCGACCGTCGCCGCCGCGCGCCCTAGCACGCGGTTCCGGCCGCTTCAAACGCTGGCGGCACGATGTACGCGTGCACGCCTTGCACTCGAACATGGGTTGGAGGGGGAGCGCGATCAACTCCCTTTGTGGCTGCCGGTCGCGTTGGGCGGCGGTATCGCCTTGTGGTTCGTGCTCGATGATCCGGTGCAATGGACCGCCGCCATGCTCGCGCTGGCCGGCGTCGCGTTGGCGGCGGTCGCGATCGGGCAAGGCGGGCGGGCCAGTCGTGCGGTGGCGCTCGCCGCCGCGCTGGCGGCCATGGGTGTCGGGCTGGCGTGGTGGCGCGCCAGCTATGTCGCGCAACCGGTCCTAGCGCGACCCGCGATCGTCATGCTGGCCGCGCGGGTTGAGAATATCGAGCCGCTGCCGGCGCGCGAGCTCGTTCGGGTGAGCTTAACGCCGATCTCGGCGCAGGCAGTCGCCAGTCCGAAACGTCCGAATTGCAGCAAGGAACGCGGCGCGCCTCATGGCGCCGGAGGGCGGCGATGCGACGATCGGCCGCGGCCGCCGCTCCAGCTGCCGCCGCACGTGCGGGTGAATATCGCCAACACGGACGTGCCGGTCGGGCTTGGACCGGGCGCGATCATCAAGCTGCAGACACGACTGATGCCGCCCGACGAAGCAACGGTGCCCGGCGCTTACGACTTTCGGCAAGTCGCGTGGTTCGCCGGGCTAGGCGCGACCGGCAAGGGGAACGCGCCGGTGAAGGTGATCGCAGCTGGTAAGGAGTCGAACGGCCTGCGCGCGGCATTGGCGGCGCATATCCAGAGTAAGGTGGAAGGCAGCGCTGGCGGGATCGCCGCCGCGCTTGCCGCGGGCGACGAAGGCGCGATTTCGCTGGACGATGCGGACGCGATGCGACGCTCGGGCCTTGCGCATCTGTTATCGGTAAGCGGATTGCATATCACCGCAGTGGTCGTCGCGACGATCTGGGCGGTCACGCGCCTGCTCGCCTTATGGCCGTGGTTGGCATTGCGGGTCCGGATTCCGGTGGTCGCTGCCGGCGCGGGTGCGATCGCCGCGATCGGATACACGTTGCTCACGGGGAGCCAGGTGCCGACGGCGCGGTCGTGCATCGCGGCGTTGTTGGTCTTGGCGGCGCTGGCGATGGGACGCGAGGCGATAACCTTGCGGCTGGTCGCGGCCGGCGCCTTCATCGTTCTGCTGATCTGGCCCGAGGCGCTCGCCGGGCCGAGCTTCCAGCTCAGCTTCGCCGCAGTCGGATCGCTGATCGCTTTCCACGAGCAGCCGCGGATCAAGCGATTGTTCGAGAAACGAGACGAGGCCTGGCGCCGCCGCGTCGCCCGCGAAGTCGGATCGTTACTGCTTACAGGTCTGGTCGTGGAAGCCGCGCTGGCGCCTATCGCGCTCTATCATTTCCATAAGGAGGGCATGTACGGCGTCGTCGCCAATATCATCGCCATCCCGCTGACGACGTTCGTCATCATGCCGGCCGAGGCGCTGGCGCTTGCCGGTGACGCGATCGGCCTGGGCGCACCCTTCTGGTGGGTGACCGCGCACGCGCTCGACCTGTTGCTTTGGATCGCGCGCACCGCGGCCAAAGCGCCTGGGTCGGTGGCGATGCTGCCCGGCATGCCGGCAGGCGCGTTCGGGCTGATGATCCTGGGATTGCTGTGGCTGATGCTGTGGCGCTCACGGGTGCGTTTTGCCGGACTTGCGCCGATGGCGATGGGCGCGGTCTGGGCGCTGACGATCCCGGCACCTGATCTGCTGATCTCGGGCGACGGCCAGCATCTCGCGGTACGGACGCCGGATGGCGGGGTCGCGATCCTGCGCGACAAGGCCGGGGATTACACCCGCGACACAATGACCCAGAATGCGGGCGTGGATGGGGAAGCGCTGCTGCTGTCCGATCAGCCCTTCGCCACGTGCACGCCGGACGCATGCCTCGCTCTGGTGCAATCGGGAGGACGGACATTCCGCGTGCTGGCGACACGCAGCCTGTACCAATTGCCGTCCGACCAGTTGATCGCCGCGTGCCGCGCGGCGGACATCGTCGTCAGCGACCGGCGATTGCCGTCAGCGTGCCGGCCGACATGGCTAAAGCTCGATGCGCCGTTCCTGCGCCGCACCGGCGGAATGGCGATCAGCCTGGCCAGCGGGCGGATCGTCACTGTCCGTCAGCCCGGTGATCGTCACCCCTGGATCAATCGTCGGTCGACAATCAGTCGTAGCGGCGCAACAGGCCGGCCAGGCGGCCCTGGATTCGCACCTGCTGAGGCGCATAACGCTGCGGGTCGTAGGAGCGATTGGCCGGATCAAGCCGCACCATAGCGCCTTCGCGGCGGAAATATTTGAGCGTCGCCTCGCTGTCCTCGATCAGCGCGACGACGATCTCACCGTCGCGCGCCACGTCGGTGCGGCGGATCAGCGCGTAATCGCCGTCGAGGATGCCGGCCTCGACCATCGAGTCACCGGCGACTTCCAGCGCATAATGCTCGCCGCTGCCAAGCAGGGCGGCGGGGACGGGGAGCATCGACGATCCCTCGAACGCCTCGATCGGCACACCGGCCGCGATCCGGCCGTGCAGCGGAATCTCGATCACGTCATTGGCGGGTTCTGGGGCGGGGCGGAAATTGTTCGGTTTGGGCTGAGCCGCAGCCGGACGCTTGCTGTCGGCACGCTCCGGCATCTTCAACACCTCGAGCGCGCGCGCCCGGTTGGGCAGGCGCCGCAGGAACTGCCGCTCCTCGAGCGCCGAGATCAGGCGATGCACGCCAGACTTCGACTTGAGGTCGAGCGCCTCCTTCATCTCCTCGAACGACGGCGACACGCCGGTTTCGTTCAAGCGATCGTTGATGAAGCAGATCAGCTCATGCTGCTTCTTGGTGAGCATCGACGTTCCTCCGTCCAGAACAGACGCGGAACTTTTACGGAACGTTACGGACCAAGTCAAGCGAGCGGCAGGATGTCCACTGTATCGCCGATGGCGGCGGGCGGTGCGTGTGGCGGCCGGACGATCAGACACATCGCGCGCGCCAGCGTCGCGAGCATCGAACTGTCCTGCATGGCGGCAGCCGAGACCCGGCCGTCGACGAACGTTCCACGCAGATAATCCTGGCGGTGGTCGTTGGCGGGAAGGGGTTCGGCGAGCTCCGCGCGGAGCGGGTGCGGCAACGGATCGGCTGCGCCGGCCATCGCCGCGATCAGCGGACGCAGGAACAGAGTGGCGGTGACGAAGGCCGATACCGGATTGCCCGGCAGGCCCAGCACCATGGCGTTCGTCAGGCGACCCGCGAGCATCGGTTTTCCCGGCCGGACTGCGATGCGCCAGAAATCCACGGCTCCGCCCGCCGCCTCGAGCGCGGGGCGGACGAGGTCGTGATCGCCGACCGATGCCCCACCCGTGGTGACGACGATATCGGCGCTGGCGCCGGAGAACGCGGCGACCAACGCGTCGAGTTGATCGGGAACGATCCCGGCCACGGTTACATCGACGGGCAGGTCGGCGAGCATCGCCGCCAGCATCGCGCTATTGCCCTCAGGAAGCGCCAACGGATCGTCGCTCGCCGTGCCGGGCGCGACAAGCTCATCGCCGGTTGCCAGGACGACGATGCGCAAGCGACGGTTGACCTTGAGCGCCCCATGCCCGCCGGTGGCCGCGAGCGCGATCGCGGCGGGGGTGAGGCGAGTGCCGGCCGCGATCAGCTCCGTGTCTTGGTCAAAATCTAGTCCCCTGCGCCGCACGCTCGCACCGCGACGTGGCGGTCCCTCGCCGGCAAGGGTTAAAGTATCGCCATCGTGGTCGGCCTCCTCCTGGACGAGCACGCTGTCGGCGCCCGCGGGCATGGCCGCGCCGGTGAAGATCCGCACCGCCTCTCCGCGCCCGATCGAGCCGCCAAAGGCACGTCCCGCGGCACTCTCGCCGATCACGCGCCAGGGTCCTGGCAAGTCGTCGAACCGGATCGCATAGCCATCCATCGACGACAGGTCGGCGCCGGGCTGGGCGCGCAGGGCGATCACTGGTTCGGCGGTCCAGCGCCCCGCTGCCGCGGCGAGTGGCACGCGCTCGCTGGCGACGCACGGCGCCAGCGCGAACAAACGGGCCTGGGCATCGGCGACGGAGAGTAGCGGGTTCATCGTTTACGCCATGCCACAGCGCATCGCTCCACCGCCAGCGCTGTGCCGCGCCAAGCTGATCAAAGGATCAGGGCGCTGTCCAGTCGCCCGACTTGCCGCCGGTCTTCGACAGCAAGCGGACCGCGCCGATCACCATGCTTTTGTCGATCGCTTTGGCCATATCGTAGATCGTCAGCAGCGCGACCGAGACCGCCGTCATGGCCTCCATCTCGACCCCGGTGCGGCCGGTGGTGGTGATCGTCGCGGTCGCGGTCACGCCGTCTTCCTCGACATTCAGATCGATCGCGGCGCTGGTGATCGGCAACGGATGGCACAGCGGGATCAGCTCGCCGGTGCGCTTCGCCGCCATGATGCCGGCGATGCGCGCGGCGGCGAGGACGTCGCCTTTCGGAACGTCGCCGGCACCGATCGCGGCCGCGGCTTCGCGCAACATCGATATGCGTCCGGTCGCGATCGCGCGGCGCTCGGTTTCCAGCTTGCCGGACACGTCGACCATCCGTGCTGCGCCGGCATCGTCGAGGTGAGTCAGATTCCCTTCCCGCTTGCGGGAGGGGCTAGGGGAGGGGGTGTCAACCTCAGGCATCATCGAGACATGCCCTCCCCCGACCCCTCCCGCAAGCGGGAGGGGAGATTAGGCCCCCAGCAACTCCCTTGTCGCCGCAGCAATATTTTCCGCGCGCATCAGGCTCTCGCCGACCAGGAAGCAGTTCACCCCATGGGCGCGCATCGCGTCGAGATCGGCGCGCGAGGACAGGCCGCTTTCGGCGACGAACGTGCAATCCTTCGGTGCCTGGCCGACCAACTCGTACGTCCGATCGAAGCTGACCGTGAAATCGCGCAGATCGCGATTGTTGACCCCGATCAGCCGCGACTTGAGCTTGAGCGCGCGGTCGAGTTCCTTCTCGTCATGGACTTCGACCAGGACGTCGAGCCCGCAATCGGTCGCCGCCGCCTCGATCTCGGCCATGCGCGCGTCGTCGAGCGCCGCGACGATGATCAAGATCGCATCGGCGCCGAGCGCGCGGCTTTCGTGCGCTTGCCACGGATCTATCATGAAATCCTTGCGTAGCAGGGGCAGTGGCACGGTCTGGTGGATCAGCGCGAGATAGGAATCGTCCCCCTGGAAATATCGTTCGTCGGTCAGCACTGACAGGCAGGTGGCCCCGCCCTTGAGGTACGCGAGCGCGTGCGCCGACGGATCGAAATTTTCGCGGATCACGCCTTTGGAGGGGCTAGCTTTCTTGACCTCGGCAATCAGTGCCGGGCCGGCCTTCGCCTTCTTGTCGAGCGCCTTTCTGAACCCGCGCGGCGTGTCGCGCCGGCTGATCATCGCTTCCAGGCTGGCGAGCGACGTCGTGGCCTTCTTCGCGGCGACTTCGGCACGCTTGGTTTCGAGAATACGGTCGAGGATATTGGTCATTTATAAGCGATCCAGCAATCGAGCAGCGCATTGGCGAGGCCCTTGTCGAGCGTCTCGGCGGCTTCCTCGGCACCTTCTGCGAGCGTGTCGGCGGCGCCCGCGACGACCAACGCCGCGGCGGCGTTGATCAGCACGGCATCGCGATAGGCGCCATGCTCGCCCTGCAACAATCGGCGCAGTGCCGCGGCGTTATACGCAGGGTCGCCGCCATGGATCGCGGCGATAGGATGCCGCGGCAGCCCGGCATCTTCAGGCGTGATGTGCCCCGGCAGCGACAGTCGGCCGACGCTGACGGCGACGGTCGGGCCCGCGCCGGATACCTCGTCGAGCCCTTCCTCGCCCGACACGACGAGCGCCGCTTCGGTGCCGAGCTGCTCGAGCGCCTCGGCATAGGTTGTGGTGTAATCGGGCCGCGCGATGCCGATCAGCTGGCGCGTGACATGCGCCGGATTGGCGAGCGGACCCATCAGGTTGAAGATCGTGCGGCGACCGATGCGGCGGCGGATCGGCGTGATGCGCTTCATTGCCGGATGATGGTTGGCGGCGAACAGAAAGCAGATGCCGAGATCGTTGAGCGTCGCCTGGGCGAGCGCGCCGGCGCGTTCCATGTCGAGCCCCAGCGCCTCCAGCGTATCGGCGGCGCCTGCCTTCGAGCTTGCCGCTCGATTTCCGTGCTTGGCGACGGGGATGCCGCTCGCCGCGACCACCAGACTCACCGCGGTCGAGACGTTGAGCGTGTGATGGCCATCGCCGCCGGTGCCGCAGACATCGATCGCATTGGCAGGCGCGTCGATCGGGATCAGTCGATCGCGCAAGGCGCGGGCCGCCTCGGCGATCTCGATGCTGGTCTCCCCACGATCGGTCAGCGCGATCAGGAATTCAGCGATCGCCTCTTCGGAGGTCTTGGCGTCGAGGATGTCAGCGAATGCCTGTGCCGCCGATTCGCGTGACAGGGGAGTCGAGGGATCGGGGAGGGGGGCCAAGGTCGTCATATTCCCCTCCCGCTTGTGGGAGGGGCTAGGGGAGGGCGTGTTCCAAGGTCGGCCTGGATAACAGACCCTCCCCCGACCCCTCCCGTAAACGGGAGGGGAGAATGGTGTCCCACCATCACGCCAGCGCCTTCGCCTTCAGACCGGCAAGCTCGAGGAAATTGGCGAGCAATTGATGCCCGTGCTCGGTAGCGATGCTTTCGGGATGGAATTGCACGCCATGGATCGGCAGGCTCGCGTGACGGAAGCCCATTACGAAGCCATCCTCGGCGCGGGCATTGACGATCAACTCGGCGGGGACATCCTCGACCACCAGCGAATGGTAGCGGGTCGCCTGGAATGGCGAGGGGACGCCCTTGAACACGCCGGTCGCGTCATGCGTGATCGCGGACGTCTTGCCGTGCATCAGCCCGCCGCGCACGACATGGCCGCCGAAATGCTGGCCGATCGACTGGTGCCCCAGGCACACGCCAAGCAGCGGCCGCCCCGCCTCGGCAGCGGCGGCGACCAGGTCCAGGCTGACTCCGGCTTCGTTGGGAGTGCAGGGGCCGGGCGAGATCAGGAACGCCTCGGCATTGCTCGCCAGGGCGTCGCGCGCGGTCAGCGCGTCGTTTCGCACGACCTGCACGTCCTGCCCGAGCTCCATCAGATAATGGACCAGGTTCCAGGTGAAGCTGTCGTAATTGTCGATCACCAAAATCATTGCCGCCCCGCTAGCGCTTTCGCTGCACCGCGACAATCGTCGTCACGCCCTCGTTTTGCCGTGTTTCGGCCTGCCCAGCGCTGGAATGATACGGGATCGATCCTATCTAGGGCGCGTTCAAGTGCCCAAGGAAAGGTCGCATCGATGATTCGTACTGCGTTTGCCGCTTTGGCTCTACTGACCGTCCCCGTCGGTGCGATGGCACAGGATAAGACCGATAAGCAGGCCGATACCGGCCAGCCCGTCAAGCGAATCCGGTCCGTGATCGTCGAGCCCGATCAGAAATGCCCGCCATCCACTGGCGACGAAATCGTCGTGTGCACGACCGTGGACGATCCCTATCGCATCCCGAAGGCATTGCGCGGCGCCGGCCCGATCCCGCCCGCACGGCAAAGCTGGGTCAATCGCGTCGCTGCCGACGAACAGACCAGCCGAGAGGCTGCGGGCCTTCCCGATACTTGCTCACCAGTGGGATCGGGTGGCCAGACCGGCTGCGCGCGCTCGGCGGCGCGGGCCTGGGCGGCTGAGCGCCGCGCCAAGGCCAACGGTCAGTCGGACGACCAGTAAAGCTATTGCCCGAAGCGGGCGTCGCCCGCCCGGGCGATCGCCTCGCGGGCTGCGGCGAGCAGCGCGCCCGCTTTGGCCTCGCACTCACGCTGTTCGTAGACCGGGTCGCTGTCGGCGACGATCCCGGCACCGGCTTGGACATGCATGACGCCGTCCTTGACCACTGCCGTCCTCAGCACGATGCACGAATCCATCGATCCGTCCGGGGAGAAATAGCCGACCCCGCCGGCATAGGCGCCGCGTGCTTCGGGCTCCAACTCGGCGATGACCTGGCAAGCGCGAACCTTCGGCGCGCCTGAAACCGTCCCGGCCGGAAACCCTGCGAAGAGAGCGTCGACCGCGTCCTTGTTGCCATCGAGTTCGGCGACCACGTTCGAGACGATGTGCATCACATGGCTGTACATCTCGATCGTATAGCTGTCGGTCACCTTGACTGTACCGGGCGCGGCGACGCGCCCGGCATCGTTGCGGCCGAGGTCGAGCAGCATCAGATGCTCGGCGCGTTCCTTGGGATCGGCGAGCAGCGAGCGGCGATTCTCCTCGTCCTCGGTCGCCGATTTGCCACGCGGGCGCGTGCCGGCGATCGGGCGGATCGTTACCTCGCCGTCGCGCACGCGCACCAGGATCTCGGGACTGGATCCCGACAGCGCGAAGTCGGGCAAGTCGAGGAAATAGAGGAATGGCGAGGGGTTTACGCGGCGAAGCGCGCGATAGAGTTCGATCGGCGGCAGGGCGAAAGGTGCGGTGAAACGCTGCGCCAGGACGACCTGAAAGATATCGCCGGCAGCGATATAGTCCTTCGCTCTCAGCACCATCTCGCGATACGCGCCGTCCGGCAGGACCGGGGTCAGCGCGATGTCGCTCGGGTCGCTGCGCGGCGCCGCCGGGATCGGGGCGCTCGCCAGCTTGGCGGCGACGCCGTCGATCCGTTCCTCGGCAAGCGCAAGCGCCGCCTCGGGGGAGATGCCACTATCGGGCCAGAGTGGCGCCACCAGGAACAATTGATCGGCCAGCCGATCGAAGATCAACACTGTTGTCGGCCGCACGAAGATCATGTCCGGCAGGCCAAGCCCGGGATCCGCGGGCCGGGGCAGGTCCTCGACCAGTCCGACCGTCTCATAGCCGAAATAGCCGACCAGGCAGGCCAATGCGCGCGGCAGTTCGGGCGGAACGTCGTCCATCCGGCACGAGGCGACGAGCGAGCGGAACGCGGCCAGCGTCGGTTCGGCGCAAGGCTCGAACGCGGTGCGATCGGTCAGCCAATGGCGATTGATCGCCGCCCGCTCGCCGTCCGCGCGGAACACCAGATCGGGCGCGAGCCCCAACAGGCTGTGACGCCCGCGCACCGCGCCGCCTTCGACCGACTCAAGCAGGAAGTCGCCCCGCTCGGGCTCGATCAGTTTCAGTGCGGCGGCGACCGGCGTCTCGGTATCCGCGACCTGGCGCCGCCAGACGAGCGCGGGGCGCCCGGCCGCGAGTGCGGTCAGCGCAGCGTCGGCTCCTTCGACCATCGCTTTATTGCTGCTGGTCGCTGCCGTCGCTGCCCTGACCGAGCAGGTCGCGGCGCAATGCGGCGATCGCGGCGTCGTTCTTCTTCACGCCGATCTTGTCGCGTACCGCGCGGGCGAATTGCTGGCGATATTCGTCGCCCAGGCTCGCGCCCAGATCGCCGCGCATCTTGTCGACCAATTGCGCATTGCCGGCCGCGTTGCCCTTTTCGACCGAGTCGACGACGATGACGAACCATCCGCCCTTATAAGGCGCCTCCACCAGCGACGCGCTGCCCTTGGGCTTGCTGAAGAGCAGGACGAGCGGGGCGGGCGGCTGCTTGGACGCGAAAAGTTGCGCGCGATTGGCCGATATCGGCTTGGTCGCATCGAGCTTGATGCCCGAATCGGCCATCGCCTGGGCGAGCGGGACGCCCTTGTTGACCTTGCCGGTGATCGCGTTGGCGACATCGCGCGCGGCCTTGACCTGGCGGTCGACGACCACGTCCTTCTTCACCTGGTCGGCAATCGTTGTGAACGGCCGTGCCGCCGCCGGGATCACCTTGTCGAGCTTCGCGACCGCAAAGCTGCCGTCCTGGCCATAGGGCACCAGCTGAGGATCGTCATCGGTCTCCGACTGGAAGGCGAGTTGGTAGAGCGCCGCTTGGTTGAGATCGGGCTTGACCGGAGTCGCAGCCGTCGGATCGGTGCCGTTGGCGGTCAGCGGCGCCGTCGTCTGGACGGTCAGGCTGAGCTTGGCCGCGATCTGGTCGAGCGTCTGGCGATTGGTGATCGCATCCTCGATCTGATCGCGCAGGGCCTGCGCAATGGTCGCCAGTTTCTGGTCGGTGAGTTCCTTGACCAGATCGGGCTTGGCCTGGTCGAGCGTCTTGCCCGCGACCTTGGTGATCTTGTCGAGATGCGCGACCACCCAGCCGAGCGGCGTCTTGACCGGGCCGATCACCGCACCTTGCGCGGCGCCGAACACCTGATCGGCCAAGGCGGGCGTCGCCTGGCCGGCATAAGCCGTCTTGTTGACGTCGTTGATCGCCGCTGCCTCGAGGCCCAGCGCCTTGGCGGCGGCTTCGATCGCCGTGCCGGCGCGGACCTTCGCCGCGAGATCGGTGGCGGCTTTCTGGTCCTGCAACACGACCTGCTTGAGCGAGCGGTTTTCACCCGCGTCGAACTTCGCCTTCTGCGCTTGATAAGCCTTGGCGATCTCGTCGTCGGTCGGCGTGGCGCGCTTCTTGAGTTCGTCGAGCGTGATCAGCGCGTAGCGGGCCGAGCGGCGTTCGGGGATCGTGTAGCGCGGCGCGTTGCGGGTGTAATAAGCTTGCGCCTCGGCATCGGTGACCGGCGCGCCCGCCGGCATCTTCTTGGTGTCGACAAAGGCGACGGTGCCGTTGCGCTTTTCGAGCAGCATCGATGCGTAGAACGTCGCTACGCCTGCCGGACCCTTGAACTTGTCCGTCGCATTGGCCGCGATCGGGCCGAGCATCAACTGGGTCATCAGGTCGCGGCCCATTTGCTCGTGAAATTGCTGGTCGTTGGACTTCAGCATCGCCAGCAGGCGGTTGTAATTGTCCTTGTCGAACTTGCCGTCCAGCCCTCGAACGCCGGGAATGTTCGCGATCTGGTTGTCGATCAACGACTTGCCGACGCGGATGCCCTGGCTGTGGCCGAACTGTTCCATCGCCATCGAGGTCAGGCGGCTTTCGAACGGACCGTCGAGTCCGCCACGGCTGATGAATTCGGCCATGGTGAGCTGCGGCGCCTGGTTGCGATACATGTTGAGCATGCCGTCGGTGGTATTGCGCAGATCGGTCACCGAAACGGTGTCGCTGCCGACGGTCGCCGCGGTCGCGGCGCTCTGTCCGCCTAGCGAGTTGGACCTCAGGCCCGTGACGTCGCCCAGCCCGAATGCTACGCCGATCAGGCCGACGACGACCAGCGTGACGAGCGCGCCGATGCGCGAAAAGATGATCTTGCGAAAGAAAGTGAGCATGGGGCCCGATCGTTGGTCCTGAAAAACGAGCGGACGCTTTAGGACGTGTGCTCATAACCGGCAATGCCCTGAGATCATGCCTGGCAACGCTGTGCCGAGCATCGAGCACGACGCTTGCGCACGCTCTTGTGGGCGTTATCGGGGGATACATAAAACGGGAGGACACATGACACGGCGCAAGCTGATCGCAGGCAATTGGAAGATGAACGGCAGCCTTGCGGCACTGGCCGAACTCGACGGCATCGCGGCCGCCGCCGCCGCGGCGCCGGGGATCGACGTCGCGGTCGCGGTGCCGGCGACGCTGATCGCGCCGGCTCATGCCCGCGCGCCGAATCTGGCGATCGGCGCGGAGGACGTGCATCAGGACGACGATGGCGCACATACCGGCTGCGTTTCGGCTGGCATGGTCAGGGAAGCGGGCGCCGCTTTCACCATCGTCGGCCATTCCGAACGCCGCAGCGATCAGCACGAAACCAGCCATGACGTTTATCTCAAGGCGGCGACAGCGCATCGCCATGGCTTGAAGGTCATCCTCTGCGTCGGCGAAACGCAGCAAGAGCGCGATGCCGGCCGCGCGGCGCATATCGTGCGGGCGCAGACCGAGGAATCCTTGCCCGACGATGCGCATGGCGACTGGCTGACGGTTGCCTATGAGCCGTGCTGGGCGATCGGCACCGGTCGGACCCCGACGATGGACGAGATCGCGGCGATTCACGCGATCATACGTGCCAAGCTGCAGCAAATGATCGGCGACGGCGCATCCGACATGCGCATTCTCTACGGCGGATCGGCCAACCCCGCCAACGCCGCGGAAATCCTGGCGCTCGAGAATGTCGACGGCGCGCTGGTCGGCGGCGCCAGCCTGACCGCGGACAAATTCGTCCCGATCATCCAGGCGGCCAAGGCGCTGTCGGCATGACCGACGGACCTCTGCCGGCGCCACACCGCGTCGTTACCGCGATCGATGCGGACGGCCAGTCTTACATCGTCCAGGACGGACCCAGCCCAGCCGAGTTCGTCCTGCCGGGTTCGACCTATCGCAGCACCAATATGTGGCTCACGCATGCGGCACCGAGCGCGATCGACGCGCCCGACGACATTGCCGAGCATCGCGGCGTGCTGCCGCCAAATCGCGGCACGGTGCTCCGTGTGATCGACTTCCCGCCGATCGGCGACGCGACGCCCGAACAGCGCGCGGCGATGGTCAAGGCGGTGTTCGCCGCGCTCTATCCCGATGCCGATCACCACGAGGGCAGCACGCGCTCGGCGAGCATGCACACTACCGACACGGTCGATTACGCGATCGTGCTGCAGGGCGAGATCGTCGCGGTGATGGACCGCGACGAGACGGTTCTGCACGCGGGCGACATCCTGATCCAGCGGGGAACGCCGCATGGGTGGGAAAACAGGTCGGATCACCTCGCGCGCATTGCCTTCGTCCTGATCGACGCGGTACGCTCGACCGCCGCCTGATCGCGGGCGGTTCGCGTTCAAGGAGTCGCAGTCATGGATATCCTGGGACAGCTTCTACAGCAGGCGACCGGCGGTGACGCCGGGGCAGCACCGCAAGTCGATGTCGGTGCGCTCGCGCAGCAATTCGGGCTGACGCCAGATCAGGCCAATGCCGCGGTCGGCGCCCTGCTACCGGCCGTGCTTGGCGGATTGAAGAAGGTCGAACAGGGCGGCGGCCTTGGATCGGTCGCCGGTATTGCTGCCACGACCACTTCCCCCGCCACCGACACCGATGCCGGCAATGCCGTGCTCGGCCAGATTTTCGGGTCGAAGGATGTCAGCCGCTCGGTCGCCACGGCCGCCTCGGCGCAAACCGGGATCAGCGACACGGTCCTGAAGGCGATGCTGCCGATCGTCGCCGGGCTGGTCGCGCAACAGGTAGCGAAAAAGATGGGCGGCGGCATGCTCGGCGGCATCGCCGCGAGCGTGCTCACCTCGATGATTGCCGGCAGCGGCGCGAGCGCCGCGCCCGCCGCCCCGGCGGCACCTGCCGCGCCGACCGGCGGCATCTTCGGCAGCCTCGGCGGGCTGGCGTCGATGCTCGACGCCAATCACGACGGCAATCCGCTCGACGACATCCTCGGCATGGTGCGCGGCGGCGGTCGGTCGGCTTGACCGGTTTTCTATTAACGCCTCCCCGACCTTCGCTGGGGAGGCGCATGGCTCAGCTTAGCTTGCGTAGCGCTTCTTCAGCATCGCCCAGGCGGCGCGCACGCCCAGAGCATCGCCGCCCTTGGGACGTCCCGGCTTGGCGGTCGGCCGCCACGCGAAGGTGTCGAGGTGCGCCCAGGGCACGCCCTCGGGCGCGAAGCGGCGCAGGAACAGGGCAGCGGTGACCGCGCCGGCATAGCCATTGTCGGGCGCGTTGATCAGGTCGGCGATGTCGGATTTGAGATATTCGTCATAACCGTCCCATAGCGGCAGCCGCCACAACGGGTCGTGGACCGCGGTGCCGGCCCCGATCAGGTCGGACGCCAGCGCGTCGTCGCTGATAAAGGTTGCGGGCAGATCGGGGCCGAGCGCGACGCGGGCCGCGCCGGTCAGCGTGGCATAGTCGATCACCAGCTCGGGCTTCGCTTCACCCGCCTTGGTCAGCGCATCGCCGAGCACCAGCCGCCCCTCGGCATCGGTGTTGGTGTTCTCGACGGTCAATCCTTTGCGCGTCTTCAGCACGTCGCCGGGGCGGAAGGCATCGGCCGAAATCGCATTCTCGACCGCCGGGATCAGCACGTGCAGGCGGATGGGCAGCCGCGCTCCCATGATCAAATTGGCCAGCGCCAGCGCGTGGGCGGCACCACCCATGTCCTTCTTCATCAGGCGCATGCCGCTCGCTGGCTTGATATCGAGACCGCCCGAATCGAAGCAGACGCCCTTGCCGAGCACCGCAACGCGCGGATGTTTGGGATTGCCCCATTCGATCTCGATCAACCGCGGCGCGCGGTGCTTGGCGGCGGCGCGTCCGACGGCGTCGATCATCGGATAGCCCGTCGCTAGCGCATCGCCGCGCGTGACCGTCAGCGTGGCGTCGAATGTCTTGGCCAGCTTCGCCGCCTCGGCCTCGAGCTCGGCAGGTCCCATGTCGGACGAGCCGAGATTGACCAGGTCGCGAACCAGAGCGGTCGCCTGCGCCAGCCTGACTGTCTCGTCGATCGCGGCAGGATCGCTGCTCAACAGGACGCGTGGCGCACTGTCCTTGTCAGGCTTGGTATATTTATCGAAACGATGCTGCGCGAGCAGCCAGCCGAGGCCGGCGGGTCCGACATCGCCGCCCTTCAGTCGATAGGTTCCCTCCGGCAGGAAATCGGGCTGGGATGCGATCCGCCATGGCGAGTTGGCATCCTCGTCACAGAGGTGCAGCACCGACCAGTCCTCGACGCCCTCGCCGGGCAGGATCGCCTTGTTGCCCGCCTTGCCCGTCACGCGGGCGGCGGCGACCATCGCACGCACGCGCGGCGGTTGCGCGGCCAGCCAGTCGGCAAATCCGTCGGGATGGACGACCTCGATCGTGCGCGCGGACTGGCCGCGGTCTGGTTGGAGGAGGGCGGCAAAGTCGGTCATGCGAGTGTCTCGTTGGTAAGCGGGTCGATCGGAGAAACGCGGCTCAATCGGCCGGCATCACGATGAACTGTTCGTAGCGTCCGGCCCCCTCGGGCTCGGCATAGGTCACCACCGACAGCTTGGTACCGTTCGGGTAAGTGACGCTGTAATTGCGGTTGACGAAGCCGCCGCGCAGCCGCGCGGGCCGCGCCAGCGTGAATGACGTCGGGTCACCGAGCTTGCCCAGGCTGTCGCGGTAATCGCCGATCGCGGTGGCGTCGAAATAGTAATTGGCATCCTCGGTCATCGTTGCCCGATCGAGTTTGCCCGTGCGCAATTGGTCGAAGATCGCGCGCGCCTGCGCGGTCTTCGCCGTCTCGGCGTCGCCGGCGGCCGCAGGTCCGCTGGCCGGCGGCAGTATCAGCTCGGAAATCTGGCTCGCAATGCCGGTAAAGGCGTCGGAAAAGTCCGAATTGACCAGCACCACGACGGCCGCCTTGTCATCGGGATAGACGATATTCTCGGACAGAAAGCCGACCGCCTCGCCGGTATGTTCGACGTAACGATGCCCCTTGGCGGTGCCCGTGAAGACCCCCAGGCCGTAATTGGTCGACTTGCCGCTGGTTAGCAGGACCGGCGTTTCCTGCGTCTGCCAGTCATCCGCCGGCATCACGCTGCGGTTCAGTCGCGCGATATCCCATTTGGCGAGATCGCTTGCCGACATGGCGAGTTCGCCCGCGGCAAAGAGCCAACCGCGTGCCGCCGGCTTTTCTACCCGAACGGGGCCGAGCGCATAGCGGTGATAGCCTTGCGGAAAGCCTTTGCCGACCGCCAGATCCTGGTCGATCACCTTCATGCCCAACGGTTTGAACACCTTGTCCTGCAGATAGGCGAGGAGCGGCTTGCCTGCCGCCTTTTCGACGATCATCCCGGCGACGACATAGCCGGTATTCGAATATTGCCATTGCGTGCCCGGCGCGAAATCGAGCGGCTTCTTCGCCCAGCGGTCGACGATCTGCTGCGGCGTGACCGGCTTTTCCATCGCCGCGAAGCTGTAATCCTGCGGCCAGTAATCCTGCAGGCCCGACGTGTGGCTGAGCAGCTGGCGGATAGTGATCTTGTCGCCGTCGGTGATGCCGGGCACCCATTTGGCGACAGTATCGTCGAGGCTGATCTTGCCCTCATCCTCCAGCATCAGGATCGCGGCGGCAGTGAATTGCTTGGAGATCGAGGCGATCTGGTACGGCGCCTCGCTGCGCGGCGTCGCGACCGTCTCCGATTGCTTGCCATAGGCCTTGGCATAGACGATCCGTCCGCCGCGCACGATCGCGATCGACGCCGAGGGCACGCCGTTGCGCGCCAAGGTGTCGGTGACGATCGCATCGACCTTGGTGGTGTCGGCTGGGGCGAGGTCCTGCGCGATGGCGGGCGTGGCAACGAGAAGCAGGGCAAGCGGCAGAAAGCGCATCGACGGGTCGCTCCGAATGAGTGGCCCGCTCGCTATAAGCCGCCATTCGCCGCGCGCAATCAGGGGAGCAGCGGCGCGCCAGGCATGAGCGCGAGGCGCGGCACGTACTGCCAGGTTTCGGCGCGGAGCGTGCGCACCGGGCCGCCGCTCAGCGACAAAGGCGGCGGAGCGCCGCGCGACCGTGCCGGGAGCATCAGCAGATAGCGTCCTGGCGCGCCATCGAGGCTGCGATACCAGGTCGCGCCTTGCAGCTGTTGAGCGGCAACCGCGGCCTCGAAGGCGGCCTTATCCTCCGCCGCAATCATATAGACGTGCGCATAGGCCAACGGTCGCCGCTGTTCGAGCGGCGTCACGCGGCTCGCTTCGCGCCACAATTCCCAACCTTCATCGCCGGTCGCGGAAACATAGGGGCCGGCATTGGCCCGGAAGTCGGCAACGTCGCCCTTGGGATCGGGGCGGCCCGCGAGACCGTCGGGTGTCGTCCCGAACGTGCCATCGACAAAGACGCCCGCGCGATCGCCGTGCGTCACGTCCCACGCAAACCAGGCGAGCCTATCTGCATGCGCCGCATGCCAGCGCAGATGTTGACGATAGCCGGCTTCGAACGCCGCCCGGTCCTTCACCGTGTATGCATAGAGATGCGCAGTGCCGCCCGATTGCGCGGCCGCGACGGCGGGGATGGCGATCGGCAGACAGGCGAGCAACGTTCGGACAAGCATCGGATTTCTCCTTCGCTCGCAATCTAGACTCGCATCGATAATTCCGTAATTCGAAAGATAGGAGATAATCGTTAGGTAAAGCGGAATGTTCGAGGGTGCGGATCTGCGACGGGCGGCGATATTCCACGCGGTTGCGCGCGCCGGCGGGATCGCCGCGGCGGCACGCGCTATCGGCAAGTCGGCACCGGCGGTCCATGCCGATCTCCGCCGGTTCGAGCGCGATGTCGGGGTGACGCTGATGGAGCGATCGGGCCGCTCGCTTCGGCTGACGCCGCAAGGACGGGTGCTGTTCGATACGATCGGCCGCGCGCTCGACGAGATCGACCGGGTGCGAGTCTATCTCAATCGCGACGAAGGGTTCGTCACGCCGCTCAGGATCGGTGCGGTGACCGGCTTCGGCCGCTACCGGCTCGCGCCGCGTCTGTTCGCAACCATGCCGGGTGAGCGGCCGATCCTGTTTCGCACCGGATCGCACGACGATCTGCTTGCGGCGTTGCTGGCAGGGGAGATCGACCTGGCCGTCACGTATCGCGCGGTGACCGCGGTACCGGTCGAATCGGTCGAGCTTGCCGGCGAAGAAGCCGTGCTGGTGGGCGCTGTCGGTGATGTCAGCAGTCTCGATGCGATCGAGCGGCTACGCTTCGTCACTTATGACGAATATGATTATGTGTTCGGTCATTGGTTCGACCGCGTGTTCGGCTGCCAGCCCGGGTCACTGATCCGTCACGACCATTGCAGCGAACTGGAAGAAGCCCTGATCAGCGTCCGCGCCGGACGGGGGGCGACGATCGCTCCGCTCGACGCCTGCCTTGCCGCCGGGCTTGAGCCCGCAAACGCGGGACGGGCTCCGAATACGCTGTATCTTTGCGGCATCGGGGGAGCGTTAGCCTTGCCCGAGGCAGCAACGATCCGCGAATTGCTCGCTTAATGATGCTTCTTGCGCTTGGCGGAAGGCTGCGTGCGGACCGGCGGAGCTGGTAGCCGTAGCGCGATGCCTTGGACCGGCGCGCAACGCCTCATCACCGTGCCGATCATTGCGAGCAGCCGCGATCGCGCATCACCAAGTCCGATCGGATCGGTGCCACGATCCTGGGTCTCCAGATTCACATAGGGCAGGCCGCGGAACAAAGCGTAGTTGGACAGCGATCCGTCGCTCTGTACGACATGCTCGAACATGATGTTCATGTCGGCATCGGACAGCGGCCGCGCGCAGAAGCCGCTCGATGGGCTACGGTCGCCAAGATAGGAGACGATGGCGACGCTGTCGGTATCGTCGAACGGCCAGGCGGCGCTGATCGATGGCCGCGGCGAATAGAGGTCGCTGCACAACAGGACAGAAATCTCGCCCTTGCCGGTATAGCCCGCGTCGGGCGGCGTGCAGGTCGATTCCGAAGCGCTGTACCCGGGCTCGTTGGTGTGGAGCGCGACGATCAGCCGCGGCGGAGCGCCCAGGTCCGCCAGGACGGTGGCAGCGTAATTGGGCGTATCGTCGCGGAAATTGCGGTTCGGGTCGATTGCGCGGCCATAAGCAACATCGGGATTCATTCGGCTGTCGGGCCCGTCGACCGAGCGCGCTTCCTCGATCGCGATAACGACGCCGCCATAGGATCGCACCGCGAACACCGCCGCCTGGAATGCGGCATTCTCGTTGTCGTGCGGAACGAACCACAACGGGCCGTCAGGATGGCGCAGATTGACGATGCGATAGAGCCGCCAGAACGCGCGATCCTCGCGGAACTCGATGCGGTTGACCGACAGCCCGTCCCAGATCGCGGGATTTGCCAGCCGGGCGAAATCGTCGGTGCCCATCGTCATCGGATCGACCGGCGTGACGATCTTCTGCAACGGCGCGGACACGACTTGCGCCGACGCCGCGGGCGCGATCAGCGCCACTATCAGCCCGAACAGGATAGCCGATATCTTCATGACGCCACTCTGTTAGGTGGCGCGCGGCATCTGGCAATAGCCCTGTCCGAGATCGGGACAGATCAGCCCGACATACCCGACAAATCAGGCCGGCACGCCGTACAAATCGTGCTCATCGGCGTCCTCGATCAGTACCGGGGTGATATCGCCGACCGCGAGATGTCCGGCATCGCGCAGGAACACCTCACCGTCGATCTCGGGTGCGTCGGCTTGGCTGCGGCCAGTGGCACCGCCATCCTCATCGACCGCGTCGATGATCACCGGCAGAGTGCGACCGACCTTGGCGGCGAGCTTGGCCGCGCTGATCGCCGCGGTCTTTTCCATGATCCGGGCGTAGCGCTCTTCCTTGACCTCTTCGGGCACCGGATTGGGCAGGGCGTTCGCCGCGGCGCCCTCGACCGGCTCGAAGCGGAACGCGCCGACGCGATCGAGCTGAGCCTCGTCGAGCCAATCGAGCAGATACTCGAAATCTTCGTCGGTCTCGCCAGGGAAGCCGACCACGAAGGTCGAGCGGATCGCGATGTCGGGGGCGATCGCGCGCCACGACTTGATCCGCTCGAGCACTTTCGCCTCATTTGCCGGGCGGCGCATCAGCTTGAGCACGTTGCGGCTGGCATGCTGGAACGGAATGTCGAGATAGGGCAGCACCAACCCCTCGGCCATCAGCGGGATGACCTGATCGACATGCGGGTAAGGATAGACATAGTGCAGCCGCACCCAGGGCGCGATCTTGCCGAGCTCGCGCGCCAGGTCGGTCATGTGGGCGCGGACTTCCTGGCCGTGCCACATGCGCGGATGGTGCTTGATGTCGACACCGTAAGCAGAGGTGTCCTGGCTGATGACCAGCAGTTCCTTGGTCCCCGCTTCGACCAGCTTTTCAGCCTCACGCAGGATCGCATCGGGACGCCGGCTGACCAGGTCGCCGCGCAGTGACGGGATGATGCAGAAGGCGCAGCGATGGTTGCAGCCCTCGGAGATTTTCAGATAGCTGTAATGGCGCGGGGTGAGCTTGAGTCCGCTTTCGGGCACAAGGTTGAGAAAGGCGTTGGGCGGCATCGGCGCCGCGTCGTGCACCGCGCCCACGACCTGCTCATATTCGTGCGCGCCGGTGATCGCGAGTACGTCGGGGAAGCGGGTGCGGATGACCTCGGCTTCCTTGCCCATGCAGCCGGTGACGATGACGCGGCCATTCTCGGCAATCGCCTCCCCGATCGCTTCCAGGCTTTCCTCCTTGGCGGAATCGAGGAAGCCGCACGTATTGACCAATACGACGTCCGCGCCGGCATAGTCCGGCGAAATCTGATAGCCGTCGCTGCGCAGCTTGGTCAGGATGCGCTCGCTGTCGACCAGGTTCTTGGGACAGCCGAGCGAGACCATGCCCACGCGGGGCGGGGAGGGGAGAATAGTAGCCATTGGAAGGCCGCGCACATAGGCGACATCCGCTAATTTTACTAGAGCAGCAACAAATACGCCTCCCCGGCGGAGGCCGGGGCCCAGCGTCGGGAACCTTGCGATGGAAATGCCGTCCTATGTTTACATCATGGCGAGTGGGCGGAACGGCACGATCTATATGGGATCGACGGACGACCTCGTTCGCCGCGCCTACGAACATCGCAACGGTGTGATCGACGGCTTCACCAAACGATATGGCTGCAAGATCCTAGTTTGGTACGAGGAACATTCAGAACTCGCGGCCGCTCGGCTCCGCGAGCGGCAGATGAAGGAATGGCAACGCGCCTGGAAGCTGCGCGAGATCGAGGGCATGAACCCGGAGTGGGAAGATTTGTTTGATCGGATCGCGCTGCCATGATTGACGTCGCAACTGGGCCCCGGCCTTCGCCGGGGATGCGTGAGCGGCTGGTCCCGCATCCTGCTTTTCCAAGTCTCGCTGTAACGGCGATTGGAGTCGAAATCGCTCGAAACGGCGCGATCCTGTCGCTGCGCTACACAGTAGATGGCGCGCTCGATCGCGTACTGTGGCCCGAGCCGAGGCCGCCGGCGCGGACCGATGAGCTGTGGATGCACACCTGTTTCGAGGCCTTCGTCCAGCCCGCGGGGCAGGTGGGTTACGTCGAAATCAATCTCTCGCCGTCGGGTCGGTGGGCGTCCTATCAGTTCACCGGCCATCGCGCGGGCATGCGGAACGCCGCGGCGGTTCCCCACTTGTCCTGGCAATCGCCGACGCTGGCCGCGGACGTTGAGCTGAACGACATCGCCGATGCCGACTGGCTTCTCGGCCTGACAGTGGTCATCGAAGCTACCGATGGAACCAAATCCTATTGGGCGCTCCAACATCCTGACGGCCCACCTGACTTCCACAACGCGAATTGCTTCCTCGCGCACTTGGCTGCGCCTGATCGGGCTTGACCCCTTACGCTTCCCCGGCGAAGGCCGGGGCCCAGTTACGATCGGGCCGAGGCTGGGCCCCGGCCTTCGCCGGGAAGGCGTAGAGTAAGGGGCGTTGCATCGTGAAATTCGGTATCGACCGGCTCCTCGCTGAGCCTGACCTTTGCAAACCGCTCGAGGGCAAGCGTGTCGCCTTGCTTGCGCACCCCGCTTCGGTCACCGCGGACCTGACGCATTCGCTCGACGCGCTGGTCGCAACGGGGCTCAACGTCTCGGCGGTGTTTGGCCCGCAGCACGGCGTGCGCGGCGACCTGCAGGACAATATGATGGAGTCGCCCGACTTCACCGATCCGACCTACGGCATGCCGGTGTTCAGTTTATACGGCGAGGTACGTCGGCCAACTGGCCAGTCGATGGGCACGTTCGATACGATTCTGATCGACCTTCAGGATGTCGGCTGCCGCATCTACACGTTCGTCACGACCTTGCTCTACGTGCTCGAAGCAGCGGCGACGCATGGCAAATCGGTCTGGGTGCTCGATCGCCCCAATCCCGCGGGCCGCCCGATCGAGGGACTGACCCTGCGGCCCGGCTGGGAAAGCTTCGTCGGGGCGGGGCCGATGCCGATGCGGCACGGCATGACCCTGGGCGAGATGGGGCATTGGTTCATCGACAATTACAAGCTCGATGTGGACTATCGCGTAATCGCGATGGAGGGCTGGCAACCCGATGCCGCGCCCGGTTTCGGTTGGCCCCCCGAGCGGCCCTGGATCAATCCCAGCCCCAATGCCGCCAACGTCAATATGGCCCGCGCTTATGCAGGGACGGTGATGCTCGAAGGCACGAATTTGAGCGAGGGGCGGGGGACCACACGCCCGCTCGAACTGTTCGGTGCGCCCGATATCGACGCCCGCGCCTTGATCGCGGAGATGCGACGATTCGCGCCGCAATGGCTCGAAGGCTGCACGCTGCGCGACATCTGGTTTCAGCCGACTTTTCACAAGCATGTCGGTCGGTTGTGCAGCGGCGTGTTCATCCACGCAGAGGGTGCCGCGTACGATCACGACGCGTTCCGCCCGTGGCGGGTGCAAGCGCTGGCATTCAAGGCGATCCGTACGCTGTACGGCGATTACGATCTCTGGCGCGATTTCGCGTATGAATATGTCTTCGACAAACTGGCGATCGACGTCATCAACGGCGGTCCCGATCTGCGCGAATGGGTCGACGATGCGGCGGCGCTGCCGGGCGATCTCGATTCGCTCACCGTTCCCGATGAGGCAGTCTGGGCCGAAGCGCGGCGCCCACACCTGCTCTATTGACCATCGGATAGGCCGAAAACGCCCTCAAAACCGCATTCTATCGCGAGTCGCTCCCCTTTGATCCCAAAACGGGTGCATCGCGTCATTAGCGTGACATGGTCTGTGGATAACCGAATCGCGGGGATCGGGATCGCACCAATGGAATCAGATATTCGTTTTTATGCGCGCCGGGTCGCGCAGGAGCGCATCGCCGCGAAGAATGCGGTGACCGCAGAAGCGCGCGCCCGCAGGCTGGAGCTCGCCGAGAAGTTTCAGGAAAAACTCACGCAGCTCGAGGCGTGCTAACGCTCGACTTGTTCTAGACTTCAGTCTTACCTCTTGCGCGTCAGCTCGCGCATCGCATCATCGAGTCCCGCGAGTGTCAGCGGGTACATGCGGTCGTTCATCAGTTCGCGGACGATCTTGATCGATTGCGAATACCCCCATTGCTCCTCCTTGATCGGGTTGAGCCAGACCGCGGCGGGATATGTGGTGTTCAGCCGGTGCAGCCACACCGCGCCCGATTCCTCGTTGAAATGTTCGACCGAGCCGCCAGGGTGCGTGATCTCGTAGGGGCTCATCGATCCGTCGCCGACGATCACGAGCTTATAATCGTGACCGAATTTGTGCAGCACGTCCCAGGTCGGCGTGCGCTCGGTGAAGCGGCGGCGATTGTCCTTCCACACGCCTTCATAGGGGCAATTGTGGAAGTAGAAGAACTCCATGTTCTTGAACTCGGACGTCGCCGCCGAGAACAATTCCTCGCAGAGCTTGACCCACGGATCCATCGATCCGCCGACGTCGAGGAACAGCAGCAATTTGACGGCATTGTGCCGCTCAGGCCGCATATGGATGTCGAGCCAGCCCTGCCGCGCGGTGCCCTCGATCGTCGCGTCGAGATCGAGTTCGTCGGCCGATCCCTCGCGAGCGAAGCGGCGCAGGCGGCGGAGCGCGATCTTGATGTTACGGGTGCCCAGCTCGCGCGTGCTGTCGAGATTCTTGAACTCGCGCTGGTCCCACACCTTGATCGCGCGCCCGTGCTTCGATTCGCCGCCGATCCGCACGCCTTCCGGATTGTAGCCCGAATTGCCATAGGGGCTGGTGCCGCCGGTGCCGATCCATTTGTTGCCGCCCTGATGGCGCTTTTCCTGTTCCTCCAGGCGCTTCTTGAGCGTTTCCATGATCTCGTCCCACGAGCCGAGCGACTTGATCTGCTCCATCTCCTCGGGCGAGAGATATTTCTCGGCGATCGCCTTCAGCCAGTCGGCGGGGATTTCCGCAGGCTGGGTGCCATAGGTCGTGGCGATGCCCTTGAAGACCTTGGCAAAGACCTGATCGAAGCGGTCGAGCAGGCCTTCGTCCTTCACATAGACTGCGCGGCTGAGATAATAGAAATCCTCCGGCGTGCGATCGATCACGTCCCTGTCGAGCGCTTCGAGCAGGATGAGGTGCTCCTTCATGCTTGCCGGAATGCCGGCGGCGCGAAGCTCGTCGAGGAAGTTCAGAAACATGGGTATGGTCTTACGCACCCCGAGTGCGGTACTCAATAGCCCAGCGGCGACGACCAGGTTTCAGCGATAGGCGTCGATCAGCGCACCGACATAATCGGGATCGCGGCCGGTCAATTCCGGCGCCGCTTTCACTTTCTCACCGTCGGTCAAGACGGGATAGATGAAACCGTAGAGCGGAAAGCTGGTCGATCCCAACCCCTCGGCATCGCGATACCATACGCGCACTTCGCTCCAGTCGTTGTCGGGGCTGACGTCGGTCAGCGTGACGTCCTGTTCGGCATGGCCGCGCTCGCCATTCATCCGCGACCAATTGGCGTGGGTGACCATCGCCACCCGGTTGTCGACCACGCGGCTGATCACCGCGACGTGGCCTAGCGGCAGCCGCGCCGTCTTACGAAAGACAACCACCGCGCCAGCGCGCGGGGTCTGGCCGCGGCGATATCGACCCTCGGCTTGACCCCACCAGGTCCAGGCATCGCCGTAGATCTGGATGCCGGATGCCGCTCGTGCGAACGGCACGCACTGCCCGACATAGTCGAGCAATGTTCCGGCGCGCGCTGGGGCGGCTACGCCCGCCAACAGGGCAAGAGCAGCCGCCGGCACGCGGAGATGGGGGGGGTATCTCCTCATGCCGGACCGCCATAGGGACGGTTGCCTGACCGGATGGTTGGCGGACGGGGTTAATCCGCCGGTGACCGTATATTTGTTTCGTCTGCGTTATGATGGATCAGCGACACCATCACGACCGAGATGATCATCAGCAGATACCAGGAGCCGAGCTTGGCCGGACTGACCATCGCCCAACCATGGCGCTGATTGGGATACGACCAGGCATGGGCGAAGGTGCTGATGTTCTCGGCGAACCAGATGAACAGGGCGACCAGGAAGAAACCGAGCAGCACTGGCATCCAGCGTTCGCGGCGGAACGGCGTGAAATAGAAGCGCGAGCGCCAGAACATCAACACGATCACTGCGAACAGCAGCCAGCGGATGTCAGGAAGCCAGTGGTGGGAGAAGAAATTGATATAGATCGCGACGGCGAGCGCGATCAGCGCGCGCCTCGATGGCCAGTGATCGAAATGGATTCCGAAGATGCGCCAGATGCGTGCAATATAGCTGCCCACCGCGGCGTACATGAATCCCGAGTATAACGGGACCAGCCCGATATGGAGCACGCCGCCCGCCGGATAATTCCACGAGCCAGCCTGGGTTTTGAACTGCTCCATGATCGTTCCGGTGACGTGGAACGCCAGGATCACCCGTGCCTCTTCCCAATTCTCCAGCCGGAAGGCGAGCATGCCGATTTGAATCGCGATCGCCGCCAGCGTCACGAAATCGTTGCGAGCGAGCGGCGCGTCATCGGGATAGAAAAGGTGCGCGCCGAGCAGCAGCGCAAGCATCAGCGCACCGAACAGGCAGGCCCAGCCTTGCTTGAACCCGAACAGCAGGAATTCGTAGACCCACGACTTCCACCCGCTGGTCGGCTGCGCCGCCTCGAGCCGAGCACGAACGCGGGCGAAACGGGTGGCACCGCGCAGTTGGGGAGGCTCGATCACCAGTCGTATCGGCGCGATTTGCCGCCGGCCGTCAAGATGTCCCGGCTGGCTTGGCGGCTACGCGCGAGAAATCAGCGCGGACCGCCGCCTTGCTGGCGCTTGGCCATGAAGGCCAGCCGTTCGAACAGCATTACGTCCTGCTCGTTCTTGAGCAGTGCGCCGTGGAGCGGCGGGATCGCTTTGGTCGGGTCGCGATTCTGCAGCACGTCGAGCGGCATGTCCTCATGTAGCAGCAGCTTCAGCCAGTCGAGCAATTCGCTGGTCGATGGCTTCTTCTTGAGGCCGGGCACGTCGCGAACGTCGTAGAAAATGTCCATCGCCTTCGACACCAGGATCTTCTGGATGCCGGGGAAGTGGACGTCGACGATCGCCTGCATCGTGTCGCGGTCGGGGAATTTGATATAGTGGAAAAAGCACCGGCGCAGGAATGCGTCGGGCAGTTCCTTCTCGTTGTTCGAGGTGATGACGACGATTGGACGCTCGGCTGCGCGCACCGTCTCCTTGGTCTCGTAGACATGGAATTCCATGCGATCGAGTTCCTGGAGCAGGTCGTTGGGGAATTCGATATCAGCCTTGTCGATCTCGTCGATCAGCAGCACGGGGACCTGGGGCGCGGTGAACGCCTCCCACAATTTGCCCTTGCGGATGTAGTTCGAAATGTCGTGGACGCGCTCGTCACCGAGCTGGCCGTCGCGCAGCCGGGCGACCGCGTCATACTCATACAGGCCCTGCTGCGCCTTGGTCGTCGACTTGACGTTCCACTCGATCAACGGCGCGTTGACCGCCTTGGCGATCTCATAGGCGAGCACCGTCTTGCCGGTGCCCGGCTCGCCCTTGACCAGCAATGGACGGCGCAGAGTCACCGCGGCGTTGACCGCGACCTTCAGGTCCTCGGTCGCGACATAGCTCTGGGTGCCTTCGAAGCGAATCATTGCTGTCCCCGAAATTTTTCGAAACTCGGGTTTGCTTAAGGCGGGTGTGCTCGGAAACGCAAGCTTGGGGACTCACGACCCCTATTGCGGCACCCTCAGCTGCGGTCGCGGGCGCTCTTGCGCGCTTCGGCCAGGTCCCACAGCGCGCGATGCTGGGCGAGCAGCTGTTGCGCGCCAAAGCTCATCGCGCGCTCGACCGGCGCCTCGGCCGCCAATGTCACCGCGATCGTCTGCGTCTCCGCATCGATCGGCAGGTTCGACGGCAGCGGGGCGAAGCCGGCGCGATCGGCGGCGGCTCCCATCAGCGCGCGCACCGCGTGCCAGTCGAGGACCAAGGCAATCGAGGCGCCGACCGCGCACCCGACGCGATCGGACTGTGCCAGCATGTCCAGCGCGTGGCGTTGCGCATTGACGGCGGCTTCCGATTCGGCCTGGCCGGGGGTGGAGGGGATCGGTCCCGCCGCGGCGGTCAGACGTGCGAGCAAGGCGCGTTCGTCGGCGAACGCTTCGGACGCGGCTTCCAGCCACGGCTGGGCCGTCTGGCTGTGCCCATGGCCGACCGCATGATCGATCACGCCCGGATGGCGCCCGTGCAAGGCGCACAGCAGGTGGATCGCATCAGCGAGGTCGCGCGTCGGAGCACCCGGAGCGCACATGGCGCGGATGAACGGGTGGCGTGCGCTGCCATCGGCGTCGGCGAGCGTGGCGAGCACGCTCCATCCGCCACCGCGGCGATCAAATGATAGTGTTTCGACTGACATGGTTCCCCAATGTCCAATGTGACTCCGCGCACTCTGGGACAAAGGGATATACCGAACCACGTAAAGACGCGGTTTATGCGGACTTAAGTATGTCGCAACCGACACATAAATCGGGCGTTTCGCCGCAGCGCCTTCTGGGCGCGCGTCCTTGCCGGTCCCGCCTATCGCCTGTAGCAACTGGCGTGAGACGGGGGGAGGAACACCATGACGAGATGGTGGGGAGCGCTGATCGCGCTGGCCGGTGCGGTAATCCTGGCGATCGTGGCGACGACGCCGCCGGGTCCGGCGGCGGCCGATGCTCCCGCCACGGCTTTCTCGGCGACTCGGGCGATGGCGGACGTCCGCGTGATCGGCCGCGCGCCGCACCCGACCGGCAGCGCCGGGGACGCGCAGGTGCGCGATTATCTGATCTCCCGTCTCAAAAGCATGGAGATGGAAGTCGCCACGGCTACCGGCACGATGAGCCCACCGGCCAAAAAACGCCTCGATGGTTGGCGCGGGGCGGTCGAGCCGGCGCCGCCGCTCACCAATATCGTCGCGATCCTGCCCGGGCACGATCGCGCACAACCGGCCGTCCTGCTGATGGCGCATCACGACAGCGTCTGGGGATCGCCCGCCGCGGCCGATGACGGCGCGGGCGTGGCATCGGTGCTCGAGACGATCCGCGCGATCAGGGCAGGCGGCCAACCACGGCGAGATGTGATGGTCCTGTTCACCGATGGCGAGGAACTGGGGCTGGAGGGCGCCAAATCATTCTTCGCTGGTGACCCTCGCCGCGGACATGTCGGCGTGATCGTCAATCTGGAGACGCGCGGCGGTGGCGGGCGGGCGACGATGTTCGAGACCGGCAGCGACAATGGCGCGATGATGGACCTGTTCGGCCGGGCCGTGCGCCGGCCGGTCTCCACCTCCCTCAGCGTGTTCATCTACAAGAAGCTGCCCAATTCCACCGACCTGACGGTGGCCAAGCAAAGTGGCTATCCCGGATTCAATTTCGCGTTCATCGGCCGCTCGGGGCTCTACCATTCGCCGTTGGCGACTCCCGATGCGCTCGACCAGGGCGCGTTACAGGACATGGGGCGTCAGACGCTCGATTTGACGCTTGCGCTGGCTGACGCGCCGGCGCTGCCGGGCAGGGCGGCCGATCGCACCTTTTTCGACGCTTACGGGCTGGTCTTCATCAGCTATCCGGCGGCGCTGGGCTGGGTGTTCCTGGCGATCGGCGCGGTCGGTTACGGCGCTGCGGCGTGGCGGCGGGCGACGGTCGGAGAGGTTGCGAAGGGAGCGGCCATGCTGCTCGCGCTGATCCTTGTCGCGATGGCAGGGCTCTACATCGTCAACGGGATTTCGGGCGCGTGGGGCAAGGTCAATTATTACGATCGGCTCGCGGCGATTCCCCGGCTTCAGGTTCAGGCGCTTCTCGTCTGCCTCGCCGCCTTTCTGATGATCCGCCATTGGCTGCCGTCGCGCGTGGGCAGCATTGCCGGTGCCGCGGTCCCGTTGCTGGTGCTGGGCGCAATCATGCAGGCAGTGGCGCCAACCGCCTCCTATCCGTTCGTTGTGCCGGTGATGCTCGGCGGCGCGGCGCTGGCGATCGATCGCTTTGCGGGGAGGGGCGTTGGCATTGCCACGACCATCGTCGCCGCGATGCTGGGCGTCGGCTATATGATGGGGCTCGGCTTTTTCCTGATGCAGGCGGTCGGTCCCGGCATGCCGATGGCGGCCGCGATTCCGCTGGCGATCAGCGCGGTTTTGCTCTTGCCGCTGATGCCCGAACCGCGACGGGCACTGATGGTGGTAGCGGCATTGCTGGCCGTTGCCACGGGTATTGCCCTCTGGGTCCTGCTAGATCCCGTCGCGCCGAGCGTCGCGGTGTACAGCGACACGAAGAAATAGGCAGGCAGAGGCGGAAGACGTTCGCGTGGCGTCGCCGATCGCCGCCTTCCGAACAGGCGTTGACTTGCCTCCGTCGAGGAATAGGCTGCCGATCCGTCGCGGCGAGTTCGAAACCGCGTAGCGTTTGGAGGGTTGCTCGCCCGTGTCTCTGATCCATCGCGCTGGTGCACTTGGCCTCGCGGCATG
Source organism: Sphingomonas pruni NBRC 15498 (assembly GCF_001598455.1). GTDB lineage: Bacteria > Pseudomonadota > Alphaproteobacteria > Sphingomonadales > Sphingomonadaceae > Sphingomonas > Sphingomonas pruni. The sequence goes on along the minus strand of NZ_BCYZ01000007.1, from coordinate 82,816 downwards.
CTGCCTGTGTTTCTCCACCGCCGCGTCGGCCAAGCTCGGGGGCTCGGTTTCCAGCGTAGCCGTCGATCGCGGGCGAATTGCGGTCAGCATGAACTCGGTCGCGATGGGTCGCTACACGCGCCACGAGCTCATGCGCCCAAACGGTGGTTCGGTACGGGAGTTCACAAACGCCGCGGGAGTGGTTTTCGCGGTAACTTGGTCGGGGCCGGGTAAGCCCGACCTCAAGACGCTGCTCGGATCCTATTTCTCGACGTTTCAGGCAAATAGCATAGCGACAGCGCGACAGATGCACTCGCTGCGCCGGCCGCCGCAAGTCGCGCAGCCCGACCTCCAGATCCAGGCCGGCGGCCATATGGGGTGGTTCCACGGGGTGGCGTTCATCCCTTCGCTGGCGCCCGTCGGATTTTCGCCCGGCGATCTTGCGGAGCAACCATGAAGGTCTGCAAGCATCTCGGCGGGATGATGATCGCATTGGCGCTCGCCGCGTGTGGCGGCGGCGGGACCGGATCCTCGGGCCCGATCGCCGTGGCGCCGGCGCCGACTCCAACCCCCTCGCCGACGCCAACGCCGACCCCTGCGCCAACACCGACTCCGACGGCAAACACGGCGATGGTCACGCTCGATGCGGGCCCGGCCGCGCTCAATACCGGCGCCGGGGCCTATACAGCGTTCAACGAGCCTTATGTGTCGGTCACAATCTGCGCGCCGGGTTCGACCATCAATTGCCAGACGATCGACCATGTCATCCTTGATACCGGCTCGGTCGGCCTGCGTATTATCAAGCCCGTGCTCAACGCCGGCCTGCTCGCGGCGCTGCCGACCGAGACCGACGCATCGAGCAATCCGGTCGGCGAATGCTATCAGTACGTGAATTCCTATGCGTTCGGGTCGGTGCGTACGGCAGACTTCTCGATCGCGGGGGAGAAGGTCGCCAACATGCCTTTCCAGGCGATCGGAGACGGCGGTACCTTCGCCAGCATACCATCCGGCTGCTCCTCAGGCGGCGGCACCGCTATCACGACGGTGCAGGATTTCGGCGCCAACGGGATTATCGGCGTCGGTACGACGACCACCGATTGCGGCAGTTATTGCACGGTCAATGGCGGCTCGTCGGGTGCGATCTATTATGATTGCCCGAGCAGCGGCTGCAGCAGCATCATCGCCCGCGCCGCCAACGTCACCGCGCCGTTCCAGCAATTGCCCAATCCGGTCGCGGCCTTCGCTACCGACAATAACGGAACGATCGTCTCGCTGCCGGCGGTCGCGCAGTCCGGGGCGACATCGCTGACCGGCACCGTCACGTTCGGCATCGGCACGCAAGCCGATAACAGCTTGAGCGCTGCCAATGTACTGCCGTTGACCACCTCGACGAGCAGGCTGGGGCCGGGGACGCTCGCCGCGACCTATAACGGCAAGCAGTTGACGCAGAGCTTCCTCGATAGCGGCAGCAACGACTATTATTTCATCGATACCAGCCTCAATCCCTGCACCGATGCCAGCTTGATCGCCTTTTATTGCCCGCCGATGGCGACGCCGCTTTCGCCTTTGCTGACGGCGACCAATGGCGTGACGGCCAGTGGGGCGTTCGAGCTGTACAGCCCGCTGAACGTCTCCGGATCATCGACCGTCGCGCCCGGGCTCGGCGTCAACCCTACGCTCGTCAAACCGCCATTGCCGTTCGCCAACAGCTTCGACTTCGGTGTTCCGTTCTTCTTTGGTCGGACGGTGTTCACTGCGATCGAGGGCCGACCGGCCGGGGGCGTTGGTGGACCATACGTGGCATTCTGAAAGCGGGCGCGATCGCGACAATGTGGGCTCGTTGCGCCTCGGCGATCGATCCATCCAAACCGCAAGATCGGTCGAGCAAGCCGTCGCCATGACCGACTAACTGGCGCCGCCACGGAGGAGTACGATGAAGGCGGCGCTTCGAAACTATCAGGACCGGATGCAGCGGGTGCTGGACTATATCGACCAGCATCTCGACGGCGATCTCGATCTGGAAACTGTGAGCCGCGTCGCGGCTTTTTCGAAATTCCATTTCCACCGGCAGTTCATGGCGACGTTCGAACTGTCCCTGCACCGCTATGTCCAACTCGCCCGGATGAAGCGGGCGTCGCATCAGCTCGCTCAGTGCGGCGCGGACAGCGTCACGGACATCGCGATGGACGCCGGTTACGACCCGCCCGATGCCTTTGCCCGCGCCTTTCGGCAACGGTTCGGGCAGTCGCCGTCATCGTTCCGGAAATCTCCCGATTGGGAGCCGTGGCTTGCGGCCTTCGGGCCTCTCGACATTGCGAGGAGCAAGCTGATGCAGAATACCTTTACCCATGACGCCGTGACGATCCGCGACGTGCCGCCGATGCCGGTGGCGATCATGGAGCATCGGGGCGACCGGGCGACGCTGGGCAATACGATCCAGCGGTTCATCGCCTGGCGCAAGGCCGCCGGTCTGTCGCCCGCGACCAGCCCGACGATCAACGTCTTCCGATCCGAGCGAACGCCCGCGGTCGCGGCCGATTATGCCATGGACCTGTGCGTCGGAACCGACCAGCCGATCGCGCCGAACGAAGAGGGGATGACAGCCGGCGTCATCCCCGGCGGACGCTGCGCGGTGCTCCGCGTGGTTGGCGCCACCAACAATTTGGAGCCCGCCGCGCTCTTTCTCTATCGTGACTGGCTACCGGCGAGCGGCGAGGAAGTGCGCGATTTCCCGATCTATTGTCGGCGATATCTTGCCTTTCCCCCGGATGCGCCGGTCCATGACGCGGTCGCGGAACTGTTCCTGCCGTTGAAATAGGTAGAGCCCTTTCCCGCGAGCTGGAGAGGGGAAAAAAAGGCCGCGGCGGTTTCCCGTCGCGGCCTCTTTTCGTTCGGCGATTGAGATTACTGGTCGAGGAAGCTGCGCATCTTCCGCGACCGGCTCGGATGCTTGAGCTTCCTCAGCGCCTTCGCCTCGATCTGGCGGATACGCTCGCGGGTGACCGAGAACTGCTGGCCGACTTCCTCCAGCGTGTGGTCGGTGTTCATCCCGATGCCGAAGCGCATGCGCAGCACGCGTTCCTCGCGCGGGGTGAGCGATGCCAGCACGCGGGTCACCGTTTCCTTCAGGTTGGCCTGGATCGCGGCGTCGACCGGGATCACCGCATTCTTGTCCTCGATGAAATCGCCCAGGTGCGAATCCTCCTCGTCGCCGATCGGCGTTTCGAGGGAGATCGGCTCCTTGGCGATCTTCATCACCTTACGGACCTTTTCGAGCGGCATCGACAGGCGCTCGGCCATTTCCTCGGGCGTGGGCTCGCGGCCTTGCTCGTGCAGGAACTGGCGGCTGGTCCGCACCAACTTGTTGATCGTCTCGATCATATGGACCGGGATGCGGATGGTCCGCGCCTGATCGGCGATCGAACGCGTGATCGCCTGACGAATCCACCAGGTCGCATAGGTCGAGAATTTGTAACCGCGGCGATATTCGAACTTATCGACCGCCTTCATCAGGCCGATATTGCCTTCCTGGATGAGGTCCAGGAACTGCAGACCGCGATTGGTGTATTTCTTGGCGATCGAGATCACGAGGCGCAAGTTAGCCTCGACCATCTCCTTCTTGGCAATGCGCGCCTCGCGCTCGCCCTTCTGCACCATGTTGACGATGCGGCGGAATTCGGGGAGCGCCATGCCGGTCTGTTGCGAGATCTCGCTGATCTCACCGCGGATACGGTCGACCGATCCGGCCTCGTTGGCGGCGAAAGCGGTCCACTTCTTGTCGAGGCCGCCGACCGTCGCCAGCCACGAATCGTCGAGCTCGTGACCCTGATAGCGGTTGAGGAAGTCGGCGCGGCTTACTTTGTGACGCTCGGCCAGGCGCAGCATCTGCCCGCCCAGCGCGGTCAGGCGCCGGTTGAAGCTGTACAGCTGGTCGACGAGATATTCGATCTTCGCCTGGTGGAACTGCACGCTCTCGACCTCGGCGGTCAGATCTTCGCGCAGCTTCTGATATTTGCGCTCTTCCGCCGCAGACAATTCGCCACCGGCGCCCATCGCGTCGAGGCGCTGCCCCTGCATCTTGGAGAATTTCTTGTAGATCGACGTGATGTTGGCGAACCGCTCGAGCGCCATCGGCTTGAGCTGCTCTTCCATCTGCGCGAGGCTGAGCGTGTTGTCCTCTTCCTCGTCGTCCGAGATGCGTGGCGCACGACGCTCGGTCATGTCGTCCTCGTCCTCGTCGGCCGACTGGACCTCCTCGACCTCTTCCTCTTCCTTGAAGCTGGTGCCGGCGGTCTTCTCGCTGATCTCGCCCGAATCGTCGTCCTCGGCGCCCTCGACCTGCTCGGCCGACGGACCCTTGGACAGCATCGCGTCGAGATCGAGGATCTCGCGCAACTGCATCGTGCCTTCGTTGAGCGCGGTCGACCAGTCGATGATCGCGTTGAAGGTGATCGGCGATTCGCACAGGCCCAGAATCATCGTGTCGCGGCCGGCCTCGATCCGCTTGGCGATGGCGATTTCGCCTTCGCGGCTGAGCAATTCGACCGCGCCCATCTCACGCAAATACATGCGCACCGGATCGTCGGTGCGGTCGATCGTTTCCTTCTTCTTGGTTTCGAGCGCGGGGGCGTTTTCCTCGGACGAATCGACCGGGTCGATATCCTCGTCCTCTTCCTTCTGATCCTCGCCGTCCTCGCCGCCTTCCTCATTCTCGACGACGTTGACGCCCATTTCGTTGAGCGCGGACATCACGTCCTCGATCTGCTCGGACGACATCTGGTCCTGCGGCAGCATCTCGTTGAGCTGATCGACGGTGATGTACCCGCGCTTCTTGGCGCGAGCGACCAGCTTCTTGATATCCGCATCGTTGAGATCGATCAGCGGAGCGTCGCCCGTCTCAGCCGGTTCTGCCGCTTCCGCCATAGTCGTCTTCACCATCAATTGCCCTCGGTTTTACGCGCTGTGCGTAATTTTACGCGTCATTGTTCGCTTGTATCAGATTTGCAAGCCGCAGTTCCAAAGCTCGTTGCTCGCGCAACAGTTCCATTTGCCGTTGGAAAGCTTCATCCGACGCGGACATTTCCAGTTCGGATGTCGCCTGCGCCAGCGCCGCATCGACTTCGGGCCGCGCCACCATGATCGCTATCGCCTCGTCCAGGTCGGCGCTGGCCCGCTCGGGCTCTGCACCATCCTGGGTAAAGGAATAGGGTGTGGCATCGGCTCTCAGCAGATCGGTTGTTATCTGACCAAGTCCTGATGAGCCCAATATGGTGATCAGGCGCTGGCTATCAAGCGCCCGGTCCTCGAGCGCCAGATCGACCACGGCCTCGAACAATCGCCCCAGCGCGCCGTCGGCCAGTTTGAGGCTACCGAGTACTTCCATATGCCGTGCGATTTCCGCAGGATGGCGGATCAGTCCGGCAAGTACCGCCTTGGCGAGTAGCCGGTCGATCCCGGCGGCGCGCACCGCCTTGGCCTGGGACGTAGCCGGCGGCAGGGGAGGCACCCATTTGGTGCCCGGCCGGCGCGGGGTGAATTGGCGCGGCGTGAAATCGCGCTGCGGGCGCGCGAATAGATCGTCGATGCGGCGGCGGAATTCGGCCTGATATTCGTGGCGCACGTCGGGATCGGCGATCGCCTCGGCATGGGTCATCAACCGGCGCTTGAGCCCCGCGCGTTGCTCGGGTGTGTCGAGCGGCTCGGCGGCGTATTCGTGCGCCCATAACCGATCGACCAGCGATTCAGGCTTTTCGAGCAATGCGTCGAACGCGGAAGGACCGCGGGCGCGGACAAGATCGTCGGGATCCTGTCCCTCGGGCAAGGTCACGAAACGCAGGCTGCGTCCCGGCGCGAGACCGGGCAGCGCGCGCAATGCCGCGCGGATCGCGGCTTTCTGTCCCGCCGCATCGCCGTCGAAACACAGGATCGGCACGTCCGACAACCGCCACAGCCGCTCGAGCTGATGCTCAGTCAAGGCAGTGCCGAGCGGCGCCACCGCTTCGCCGAACCCGGCCTGGGCGAGCGCGATCACGTCCATATAGCCTTCGACCACGATGACGCGGCCGGATTTACGGCTGGCGGGGGCCGCGCGATCGAGATTGTAGAGCGTACGGCCCTTGTCGAAGAGCGGCGTGTCGGGGGAGTTGAGATATTTGGGCTCGCCCCCCCTATTTCCTTTGGCGTCGATCACGCGCCCGCCGAACGCGATCACGCGCCCGCGCGCGTCGCGGATCGGGATCATCAGCCGTCCGCGGAAGCGGTCGTACGGATCCTTGTCGTCGACCTTGATCAGCATGCCCGCTTCGATCAGCGCGGGATCGCCGTAGCTTTTGAGCGCCTCGCGCAGCTTGCCGCGCGAATCCGGCGAATACCCCATGCCGAAGGTGCGCGCGGTCTCCGCCTTGATGCCGCGCCGCTCCAGCAGCGCGCGCGCTTCGGCGCCGGCGATACCGTTCAGCTGATCGGTGAAGAATTGTGCGGCATCGGCCATCAGATCATGCAGGCCCTTGGCCCGCTCGGCGCGTTCGACCGACTGGCGGTCCTGCGCGGGCATTTCCATCCCGGCGGCCTGGGCGAGCTCCTTGACCGCGTCGATGAACGGCAGACCCTGCTGATCGGTCATCCAGCGGATCGCGTCGCCATGTGCCGAGCAGCCGAAGCAGTGATAGAAGCTCTTGTCGTCGTTGACGTAAAAGCTCGGCGTCTTCTCGTTATGGAACGGACAGCAGCCCTTATACTCGCGACCCGCCTTGGTCAGCTTGACCGTCTTGCCGATCAGCGCGGACAGCAAGGTCCGTGCGCGGAGTTCGTCGAGAAAGGCGGGGGTGAGACTCACCCGCGCATTATATCACGCTATTGCCGCATGGCCGCGGGGTTTGGCAACCGCAGCGAAATCTCCATTTCGGCATTGCGAATCAGATAAGTATGCGCTTATCTGTTGGCATGATGGAGAATGAGCTGTTCAAGGCTCTGGCCGACCCGACCCGCCGCGCGATCTTCGAGAAACTGGCGAGCGGGAGCATGAATGCCAGCGCCTTGCGGGACGGCATGAAGATCAGCCAGCCGGCAATGTCGCAGCACCTCGCCGTGCTGCGCTCCGCACGGCTCGTCCGCGAAGAGCGGCAGGGGCGTTTCGTGAACTACGAGGTCGACCCGGAGGGGCTGGCGCTCATCGCCACATGGTTGACCAAGTACCGCGCTTACTGGCCCGCGCGGATCGATGCGTTGAAGATCTTGCTGAAGGACATGGAGCCATGAGCGATACCGAGACCGAAAAGCAGGCTGCGGATCTGGTGTTCGAATATGAGCTCGATGCCCCGCCGGAAAAGGTCTGGCGCGCGATCAGCGTCCCTGGCTTTCGCGACAAATGGCTACCTGCGGGGGATCTGGCCGATGCCGATCCGGTCTTTTCGGCACCGGGCGAGGAGATCCGCTACGCGATTCGCGACAGCGAACCGCCGTTCCTCGAAAGCGTGGTTACCTTCCAGGTCAGGCCCGGCGCGGACGGCGGCGCGATCCTGAGAGTGGTTCACGGCCTGACAGACAAGCGGTTGGTTCCGCGGACGGTGCGGGCGGCGAACAATAACGGCCCGTGGATGATGCTCGCCGCCTGACGCCGCGAATCACCGCAGAAATTTCAGCACATAGGAGTTCGCCGATGCGCGAAGCGATGCAACTCGTCCCCATGGTTATCGAGCAATCCAGCCGGGGCGAACGCTCTTTCGATATCTATTCGCGCCTGCTGCGCGAGCGAATCATCTTCCTGAATGGAGAAGTGAACGACGCCGTGGCCGCGCTGGTCTGTGCCCAATTGCTGTTCCTGGAGGCCGAAAATCCCCGCAAACCGATCCAGCTTTACGTCAATTCGCCTGGCGGCGTCGTGACCAGCGGCCTCGCGATGTACGACACCATGCAATATATCCGCGCACCGGTTCACACGCTCTGCATGGGGACGGCGCGATCGATGGGCTCGTTCCTGCTGATGGCGGGCGCAGCCGGCGAACGCGCGGCCTTGCCCAACGCCAGCATCCTCATCCACCAGCCGTCGGGCGGCTTCCAGGGGCAGGCGTCGGACATGCTGATCCACGCCGAGGAAATCCTTCGCACCAAGCGGCGCATGATCCGGCTCTATGCCGAGCATTGCGGGCGGACCGTTGAGGAGTTCGAGCGCGCGATGGATCGCGACCGCTTCATGACCGCGGAGGAAGCGATGCAATGGGGACTGATCGACCGCATCCTGACGGAGCGGGAGGTTGGTACGATGGGGGGCGATGGAAGCGGCTGAAGTGCGAGGCCTGCGTGCGGTCCGGCGTGAAGACTCGGTTAGGGTCACTCCGCCACTTTCCGGAAAAAGGGCTCGGGATGGTTAGGTCGAGTAACCCCAATAAGCCCTGTTCTTAAAGCGATTCATTTCCAAAACTCGTCATCCCAGCGAAAGCTGGGATCTCAAGCCGCATCGAGTCACCGCCAGAGACCCCAGCTTTCGCTGGGGTGACGGCAGGGATTCCGCGGGGATGACGAGCCAGGGAATCGTTCGCGATCTGCCTTCCAGATTGATTGCTAGCTCAACGCCGCCTTCACCAGTCCGCTCGCCTTGGACATATCGAGATTCTGCGCATGCCGGGCCTTCAGTTCCGCCATCACGCGGCCCATGTCCTTCATGCCGCTGGCACCCAGCTCGGCCTTGATCGCCTCGATCGCCGCGCTGGTCTCCGCCTCGCTCATCTGCGCCGGCAAGAACCGCTCGATCACATCGATCTCGCCTTGCTCGACATCGGCAAGCTCCTGGCGGCCGCCCTTCACGTACATCTCGATCGATTCGCGGCGCTGCTTGACCATTTTCTGCAGCACTTCGGTGACCAGCACATCGTCCTCGGTCGGCTGAGATTTGGTGCGCTCCTCGATGTCGCGGTTCTTGATCGCGCTCTGGATCAGGCGGATCGCGGCGGTTCCCTGCTTGTCTCCGCCTTTCATGGCGGTGATCAGCGCGTTCTTGATGTCATCTCTTATCATCAGGCCCACATAGCGACGGCAGCCGGTTGACGCGAGGGGGGTAGGGGTCTAGCTGCCGGGTCTTAGCGACATCGCTGCCCAAACCAATCGGAGTGCCCGCCCGCAATGGCCGACGCCAAGCCTTTCGACGTGCCCGCTGGGGCGACCGGATGCCTCGTTCTAGCATCGGGCGACGTGTTATGGGGCAGGGGATTCGGGGCCGAGGGTCAAGCCGTTGGTGAGGTCTGCTTCCACACCGCGATGACCGGCTATCAAGAGATCATGACCGATCCGAGCTTCGCCGGTCAGATCATCACCTTCACCTTCCCGCATATCGGCAATGTCGGCGCCAATCCCGACGACGTGGAGGCCGACATGCCGCATGCGCTCGGCATGATCGTGCGCGAGGACGTGACCGCGCCCAGCAACTTCCGCTCGGTCGAGCGGCTCGACGACTGGATGAAGCGCCATGCGCGGGTCGGCCTGGCGGGCATCGACACGCGCGCGCTGACCAAGCGGATTCGCACCGGCGGCGCCCCCAACGGTATCATCGCGCACGCCGCCGACGGCAAGTTCGATGTGCCGCTGTTGCTCGACATGGCGCGCGCCTGGCCGGGGCTCGAAGGCATGGACCTGGCGATCGCGGTCACCACCGAGATGGATTACGGCTGGGAAGGCGGCGTCTGGCGGCTAGGCTTCGGCTATGGTGCTGAAGGGCGCGAGGATGACCGCCCCCACGTCGTCGCCATCGACTACGGCTCCAAGCGCAACATCTTCCGCAATTTGGTCAAGGCCGGCGCCAAGGTCAGCGTGGTTCCCGCGACCGCGACCTTCGATCAGGTCATGGCGCTGAAGCCCGACGGCATCTTCCTGTCGAACGGCCCGGGCGATCCCGCCGCGACCGGCGAATATGCCGTGCCGGTGATCCAGCAGCTGCTCGAAACCAACATCCCGCTGTTCGGCATCTGCCTTGGCCACCAATTGCTCGGGCTGGCGGTCGGCGCGTCAACGACCAAGATGTTCCAGGGCCATCGCGGCGCCAACCATCCGGTCAAGCGCCTCAGCGATGGCCGGGTCGAGATCACCAGCATGAACCACGGCTTCGCGGTCGAACGCGACAGCCTGCCGGCCAATGCCCGCGAGACGCACGTGTCGCTGTTCGACGGCTCGAATGCCGGGCTGGAGCTGACCGACCGCCCCGCGTTCAGCGTGCAATACCACCCGGAGGCGAGCCCCGGCCCGCAGGACAGTTTCTATCTGTTCGAGCGGTTTGTGGACGGGCTGAAGTGAAACGCATTCCCGCCGTGGTGGGAATGCTGCTCCTATCAGGCTGTTTTTGGGGGAGCGAGTATAATTGGGCCGACGAAAAGCAGATCATCGACGCCGCGAAGCGATGTGGGGTCGAAGATCTGAAGCCGACCAAAGCAGGCGATGCCTGGGCGGCATATGTTCCGGACACCGTGCCGGATCACGCTCGCAAGGAAGACTGCATTTACAATGATCTGCATAAACAAGGTTTGCTGGTAACCCGATAATGCCCAAACGCACTGACATTTCCTCGATCCTCGTCATCGGCGCCGGGCCGATCGTCATCGGCCAGGCGTGCGAGTTCGATTATTCGGGCACGCAAGCGATCAAGGCGCTCAAGGAAGAGGGCTATCGCATCGTCCTGGTCAATTCGAACCCGGCGACGATCATGACCGATCCCGAGCTGGCCGACGCGACCTATATCGAGCCGATCACCCCCGGCGTCGTCGCCAAGATCATCGAGAAGGAGCGCCCCGACGCGGTGCTGCCGACGATGGGCGGGCAGACCGCGCTCAACACCGCTTTGGCGCTCGCGCAGGACGGCACGCTCGAGAAATTCGGCGTGATCATGATCGGTGCCGATGCCGAAGCGATCGACAAGGCCGAGGACCGCCTGAAATTCAAGGATGCGATGACCAAGATCGGCCTCGAAAGCGCGCGATCGGCGATCGCGCATTCGGAAGCCGAGGCGCTGGAAGGACTGGAGAAAGTCGGCCTGCCGGCGATCATCCGCCCGAGCTTCACGCTGGGCGGGACCGGCGGCGGTGTTGCCTATAACAAGGACGAGTTCATCGACATCGTCCGCAAGGGGCTCGACGCCAGCCCGACCACCGAGGTGCTGATCGAGGAATCGCTGCTCGGCTGGAAAGAATATGAGATGGAGGTCGTTCGCGACCGCAAGGACAATGCCATCATCGTCTGCTCGATCGAGAATGTCGATCCGATGGGCGTCCATACCGGCGACTCGATCACCGTCGCGCCCGCGCTGACGCTGACCGACAAGGAATATCAGATCATGCGCAACGCGTCGATTGCGACGCTGCGTGAAATCGGCGTGGAAACAGGTGGTTCGAACGTTCAGTTCGCAGTCAATCCGAAGGACGGCCGCCTCGTCGTCATCGAGATGAACCCGCGCGTGTCGCGCTCATCGGCGCTGGCGTCGAAGGCGACCGGCTTCCCGATCGCCAAGGTCGCGGCCAAGCTGGCGGTCGGCTACACGCTCGACGAGATCACCAACGACATTACCGGTGCCACGCCCGCGAGCTTCGAGCCGACGATCGATTATGTCGTCACCAAGATCCCGCGCTTCGCGTTCGAGAAGTTCAAGGGGGCCGAGGCGGTGCTCTCGACCGCGATGAAGTCGGTCGGCGAGGTGATGGCGATCGGTCGCAACATCCATGAATCGATGCAGAAGGCGCTGCGCGGGCTGGAGACGGGGCTGTCGGGGTTCAACACGGTCGACCGGCTGGTCGGCGCGCCGCGTGACGAGATCGAAGCGGCGTTGGCCGTGGCGACTCCCGACCGGCTGCTGGTCGCGGCGCAAGCGCTGCGCGAAGGTTTCACCGTCGCCGAAGTCCATGCGATCGCCAAATACGATCCGTGGTTCCTCGAACGCATTGCCGAGATCATCGCCGCCGAAAACGAAGTGATCGCCAACGGCCTGCCGCAGGACGCACCCGGCATGCGTCGCCTCAAGTCGATGGGTTTCAGCGACAAGCGTCTGGCCTATCTCGCCGTGCAGTCGGTCGGTCTGCGTGATCGTTTCCCGGCGCGCAGCGGGCTGATCCACGAAGCGGTCAAGGCGATGGCCGGCGGGGTCAACGAGGACGAGGTCCGCGCGCTGCGGCACAAGCTCGGCGTACGCCCGGTGTTCAAGCGCATCGACACCTGCGCCGCCGAGTTCGACGCCAAGACGCCTTACATGTACTCGACCTATGAGGCGCCCAGCTTCGGCGCGCCCGAGGATGAGAGCCAGCCGTCGACGCGGCGCAAGATCGTCATTCTGGGCGGCGGTCCGAACCGGATCGGGCAGGGGATCGAGTTCGACTATTGCTGCTGTCACGCCTGTTTCGCGCTGGCTCACGCCGGGTTCGAGACGATCATGATCAATTGCAATCCTGAGACGGTGTCGACCGATTACGACACGTCGGACCGGCTCTATTTCGAGCCGCTGACCGCCGAGGATGTGCTCGAGATCCTCTATACCGAGCAGCAGGCGGGCGAACTGGTCGGTGTGATCGTCCAGTTCGGCGGGCAAACCCCGCTCAACCTGGCGCGCGCATTGGAAAAGGCCGGCATTCCGATCCTCGGCACCAGCCCCGACGCGATCGACCTGGCCGAGGATCGCGAGCGCTTTGCCGCCCTGGTCAACAAGCTCAAGCTGCACCAGCCCGCCAACGGCATCGCACGCAGCCGTGACGAGGCTGTCGCGGTGGCGGAACGCATCGGTTACCCCGTCCTCATGCGTCCGAGTTATGTGCTGGGCGGTCGCGCGATGGAGATCGTCGACGGCACTCAGCAGCTCGACGATTATATCCAGACGGCGGTGCAGGTGTCGGGCGACTCGCCGGTGCTGATCGACCAATATCTGCGCGACGCGATCGAGGTCGATGTCGACGCGATCGGCGACGGCACCGACGTCGTGGTCGCGGGCGTGCTCCAGCATATCGAGGAAGCGGGAGTCCATTCGGGCGACAGCGCCTGCTCGATCCCGCCCTACAGCCTGCCCGACGCCATCATCGCCGAGATCGAGCGCCAGACCGACTTGCTGGCGCGCGCGCTCAACGTCGTCGGCCTGATGAACATCCAGTTCGCGGTCAAGGACGGCAAGGTCTATCTGATCGAGGTCAATCCGCGCGCCAGTCGCACGGTGCCGTTCGTCGCCAAGGCGATCGGATCGCCGATCGCCAAGATCGCAAGCCGCGTGATGGCGGGCGAGAAACTGGCAAATCTGCCGAAGATCGATCGCGACATCGGCTATTTTGCGGTCAAGGAAGCGGTGTTCCCGTTCAACCGCTTCCAGGGGATCGATCCCGTCCTGTCACCGGAAATGAAATCGACCGGCGAAGTCATGGGAATCGATCAGGATTTCACCGCGGCGTTCGGCAAGGCCGAGCTCGGCGCGGGAACCATCCTGCCCGAGAGCGGTACGGTGTTCATCAGCGTCAAGGACAGCGACAAGCCGGTGATCCTGCCGGGCGCCCGCGCGCTCGCCGACTTCGGCTTCACCGTCGTCGCGACCGGCGGCACCGCGGATTATCTCAGCGAGCACGGCGTGCTGGTCGAACGCGTCAACAAGGTGGCGCAGGGCCGCCCGCACATCGTCGACCGGATCAAGGACGGCGGGATCGACATGATCTTCAACACGACCGAGGGCTGGCAGTCGCTGAAGGACTCGCAGCCGATCCGCCAAGCAGCGGTCGCGCAGAAGATTCCACACTTCACCACGGCATCGGCATCGGTCGAAGCGGCAAAGGCGATCGTCGCGCTTGCAACACGGTCCCTTGAAGTTCGGCCGTTGCAATCCTATCATTCGCACTCGCACAATTGATCCCCTCACAAGAGAAACAGGTGCGGGCGGTTCGGGAACGGGCCGCTTGGGGATGAATATTTGGAACGAGGGACCAGGGGTTATGGCGACTGTTGAGAAGATGCCGATGCTGCAAGAGGGCTATGAAAAGCTCACTGCGGATCTGCGCCGTCTCAAAGACGAGCGGCCCCAGATCGTCGATGCGATCGAGGAGGCCCGCGCGCACGGCGATTTGTCGGAAAACGCCGAATATCACGCCGCCAAGGAGCGTCAGGGCCAGATCGAGGCGTCAATCGCCGACATCGAGGACAAGCTCAGCCGCGCGCAGATCATCGACCCGAAGGAATTGTCGGGCGACAAGGTCGTGTTCGGCGCGACGGTGACCTTGCTCGACGACGACGACAAGCCGGTCAAATACCAGATTGTCGGTCAGACCGAGGCGGACGCCAAGAGCGGCCGTATCTCGTACAACTCGCCGCTCGGCCGTGCGTTGATCGGTCGCAAGGTCGATGACGAGGTCGAAGTGTCGGTGCCGGCAGGCGACCGCTATTACGTCGTCTCCAAGATCGAGTTCATCTAACCCCGATGCATCTCCGCGACGCGCCGGCGACGTACGGGATCGCGATCCTGACCGTCGTCGTGTCGGTCTGCGCGATCCTGTTCGTCGCGCCCGATGTCGCCGCAGTGACCGGCGGGTTCATTCCCGGCCGCGTGCCCGACGTGCCGATCGCCAATTATGCTGGCTGGCTCGTGCCCGTCTGGCTGACTCCGCTCAGCGCCACCTTGCTCCATGGCGGGTGGCTCCATCTCTTCTTCAACATGGTGATGCTGGTCTATTGCGGACGCGAGGCCGAGCGTGCGATCGGGTCGGTCAGCGTTGCGGCGCTCTATGTGATCGGGGCTTATGCCGCTGCGGCCGGACAATGGGCGCAGGATCCGACTGGGGTCATGCCGATGATAGGCGCGAGCGGCGCGATCTCCGCGCTCGTGGCGGCTTATGCGATGCTCTACGGCGGGAGCCGCACGCAAGGCGTTGGGCCGCTGCCCGCCGGCTTGGTCCATGCTTTATGGCTGGGTTTGGCCTGGACCGGCATCAACCTGCTGATCGGGGTCACGACGATGATGGGCCAGCCGGTCGCGATCGGCGCGCATATCGGCGGGTTCGTCGTCGGCCTGATCCTGGCCCGCCCGCTGTTGTTGTGGCGCTATCGCAAGGCTTGAAGGTTGCTTTAGCCGTTATGCCCTATCGTCACCCCGGCCTTGTGCCGGGGTCTGCCGGGAGACACTCGTCAGACAAGAGGCGTGGTTCAGCCGGCGAGTCTATGCGGATCCCGGCACAAGGCCAGGATGACGATGATGAGGATTGGCCTCGCCGGTCGCCCTTCAGCCGTGCGGCTTCTGCAACTCGGGGTCCGGCTCGAGCAAGCGATGGAGGTGAACCACCACGAACTTCATCTCGGCATCGTCGACCGTGCGCTGTGCCGCGGCGCGCCAAGCCTTTTCGGCCGAAGCGTAATCGGGATAGATACCGACGACCTCGATGGTCGTCTGATCGAAATCGAGCGTGCGCGGATCCTTGACGCGGCCGCCGAATACGAGGTGGAGCTTGCTCATGCCCCACCCCATAACGAGGCGCACCGCGGCATTGAAGCTCCTATTTGGACTTCTTTGCCGGCTTGATCTCCGTCGCCGCGACAGGGCTGCTGTTGAGCGCGGCTTCTCCGGCGCTCGATACCGCCTTGGCGACCTGATCGATCAGCTTCGACACCTGCGCCTTGGCGGCGTCCTTGCTGAGCGGCAGCGAGCCGAGCTCCGCCTTGGCGGCATCGCGCGCGGCTTCGGCGGCGCCGGCCGCGACGCCGGTCAAGCGCTTGCCCACCGGGCCGAGCAACTCGCTCTCGCGCTTGGTCTTGGGCAGCAGGGCACCCGCCGCGAGCCCAATCGCAATGCCACCGGCGACCACCGCCAGCGGATTGGACTCGATCGCCTTGCCGGCGCGTTCCGCCACCTTGCGCGTTTCATGCAGCGCGTCGCTGGTCGCACCGCGGGCGGTCGCCAGGGCGCTTTCCATGCGGCCGGTCTGGTTGGTTTCTGCGTTCTGTGGGGTTGCTGTCTCGGTCATATCCATGTCCCTCTTATATGGGGTCGAACTCTTCATACGTCGGTCGGTTGCCTTCGGAGCAGCCGCGCGAGCGGTTTGCGCGCGATAAATGCGGTCAACAGCGCGGCGATGCCGACGGTGGGCAGGGGATTGCGCTTCACCGACTCGATCCCCGACCGCGCCATTTCGCCACCGACCTCTTTCAACTCCTCCACCGCGTCGCGAGCGAGGGCACTGGGTTTGAGCCTCGATTGCAGCGCGACGACGGTCTTGGCCAATTGACGACGCGCATCGACTGAGTTGTTTTCCGCCTTGGCCAGTTCGGTGTCGATCAGGCTCACGGCCGGTCGTCCTTGTCCTTGATCTCGGTCGCCTTCTTGATCAGCAGCCAAGCGCCCCAGCCCATGATCACGGTAACCAGCACGCCGCCGCCGACGACGATCAACGTCGCCCAGCCGGGCCCGACCAGCCAGTTCAAGGTCATCAGCAACCCGACCAGCGCCGCCACCAATACCGCTTGCGCCAGCACCAGCGCGCCGATTGCCAGGAGGATCGCGTTGCGGGCCTCATCCAACCGAGCAAAAAGCCGCGCGCGATAGAGTTTGATCTCCGCCCGGACGAAATTCTCGCCATCGTCGATCAGTCGGCTGACCAACGACGGGATGCTTTCCTCAGGCTGCGGCTCCCCCTCCACGCGCGGCTCGGATCAGGCTTTGGTGTCGGTCGACGGCTTGTCCGACTCTTTGTCGGCCTGACCGTCGAGTCCTGCCTTGACCAGCCGCGCCAGGACGAAACCGATCGCCGCCGCCGTGCCGATCGCCACCGCCGGGCTCTTCTTCACGAATTCGCGGGCATCGTCGATAATGTCGTCGACCTGCTTTTCCTTGAGCGCGCCGGAGAAGTTGGCGACCGCGTCGGCGGCGGATCGGGCATATTGGCCATATTGCTCGCCGACCTTTTCATCGACCGTGCCGGCCGCGTCCTGCAGCATCTTCGCCAATTCATCGAGCGCGGTGCCGGCGCGGCTCTTGCCGTCCTCGGCATAGCCTTTCGCCTTTTCGCCCGCGTCATTGGCGAACTTGATCACATTGTCCTTGAGCGCCTGGGTCGCGTTCGGCTTCTCGCTGGTCGTGCCACCGGAGGTGGAGCCAGTCGCGGTGCCGTTCGGCGTCTCGTTCGATGCGGTATCGGCCATGATACTCTTCCTTACTGGTTCGCTGTCGACGGGGGTCGACAATCTGTGTTCCATATCGACAACCAAGGCGGCGCCTGCCGGTTCCGTCCTGCGAGACAAGCGATTTGCCGCCCGCGCGCGAAGCCGTTAGAGCGCCGCCGCGACGCCCCAAGTCAATTCCTGTTACCCCAATCTAGGAAGACCGTTCCATGACCGCAATCATCGACATTCACGGCCGCCAGATCATCGACAGCCGCGGCAATCCGACGGTCGAGGTCGAAGTGATGCTCGAGGACGGGTCGTTCGGTCGTGCCGCGGTGCCGTCCGGCGCCTCGACCGGCGCGCACGAAGCGGTCGAATTGCGCGATGGCGACAAGAGCCGTTGGTCGGGCAAGGGCGTCCAGAAAGCGGTCGACGCGGTGAATGGAGAGATTGCCGATACTCTGCTCGGTTATGATGCCGAGGATCAGGCCGAGGTCGACGCCGCGATGATCGCGCTCGACGGCACGCCCAACAAGGGGCGATTGGGCGCGAACGCGATCCTGGGCGTCAGCCTGGCGACCGCCAAGGCCGCAGCCGATGCGCGCGGTCTGCCGCTCTATCGCTATGTCGGCGGGGTCAACGCGCATGTCCTTCCGGTGCCGATGATGAACATCATCAATGGCGGCGAGCATGCCGACAATCCGATCGATTTCCAGGAATTCATGATCATGCCGGTCGGCGCTTCGTCGCTGTTCGAGGCGGTGCGGACGGGCTCGGAAATCTTCCACACGCTGAAGAAGATGCTCCATGAAAAGGGCTTGTCGACCGGGGTCGGCGACGAAGGCGGGTTCGCGCCCGATATCGCCAACACCACCGACGCGCTCGACTTCATCATGCGGGCGATCGAAGGGGCAGGGTACAAGCCCGGCGACGACGTGATGCTGGCGCTCGATCCGGCCTCGACCGAATTCTTCAAGGACGGCAAGTACCACATCTCGGCTGAGGGCAAGGTGCTGACTCCGCACGAAATGGCGGCTTATTATGCCGATCTCGTCGCCAGATACCCGATCATCTCGATCGAGGACGGCATGGCCGAGGACGATTTCGAGGGCTGGAAGGCGTTGACCGATATGGTCGGCGACAAGGTCCAGCTGGTCGGCGACGATCTGTTCGTGACCAATCCCAAGCGCCTGGCCGACGGGATCGAACGCGGCCTCGCCAATTCGATCCTGGTCAAGGTCAACCAGATCGGCACGCTGACCGAGACGCTGGCAGCGGTGTCGATGGCGCAGCGCAACTCGTACACCGCGGTGATGTCGCACCGCTCGGGCGAGACCGAGGATGCGACGATCGCCGACCTCGCGGTTGCGACCAATTGCGGACAGATCAAGACCGGCAGCCTGGCGCGGTCGGACCGGTTGGCCAAGTACAACCAGCTGATCCGGATCGAAGAGGAATTGGGCGACGTCGCGGTGTTCGCCGGGCGGAGTGTGATCCGCGGGAAGTAGCTCTCGACCGTCATGCCGGGCTCGACGCGGCATCCAACGCGCAACAACGGCTGGAGTCGTGGACAGTTGGTGTTCGAGCGAGATCATGTCCCCGGACACGATCTTGGCTTGCTGGGGGCAAGCCAACGCTCGAACGCGGCACAAGGCCGAGGTGCCGGCTAGCTTGTGACACTCCTGCCACGCGCGATTCAGTTCATCGCCAATCCGATTCGATTCGGCGGCACATGGTAAATACGGGGTTGATCCGCGAGTCGTGGTGCGCGACAAGACGAACCCAAGATGTCGTCCCGTCGCCGCACCACCTTTGGTTCCGTTTTTCGTCGTGCCGCCTTTCCCGCGCTCGCGCTGGGGATCATGGCGTTTTTCGGTACCTATGCGATTGTCGGCAGCAACGGCGCGCTAGCCTATGGCGATTACCAGCGGCTGCTCGCCAAAAAGCAGCAGCAGCTTGCCGAGCTCAAGCAGAAGCAGACGGTGCTCGCCAATCGCGTTCAGTTGCTCGATCCGAACAAGGTCGATCCGGACATGGCCGACGAATTGACCCGCAAGCAGCTCAACGTGGTTAATCCCAACGAGGTTGTCGTCCCGCTCAAATAAGCGGCCGCGCGTTGATCTGAAGCAAGCGCACTGGCGTCGTGCCGCGCAATCTGGCAGCACTCCCTCCTATAAGGTTCGGAGAGTCCAATGAAGTTCAAGCTGCTGGGCGCGGTCGCCTGTATCGCGCTGGCGTCGTGTCATTCGTCCACCAACTCCACCAACGTCAACGCGACCAATGTCAACGAAACCGCCGTCGCCAACACGAATGCAGCGGCGCCGACCACACCGTCGCCGCAATGGGCGCAGTTCCGCGACGGCTTCATCAACGGTTGGTTCAAGCTCGACCCGGCCTTCGCGGTCTATCAGGGCAAGCATGAATTTGACGGGGTGATGCCCGATTGGAGTCCGGCCGGACTGAAGGCGCAGGCCGATTTCCTGCACAAGGCGATCACCGATGCCCAGGCGTTCGACAAGGCCAAGCTGTCCAAGGAGGACGGATTCGAGCGCGATTATCTGATCCAGGTCGCGCGCGGGAAACTGTTCTGGCTGGAAGATGCCGACCAGCCGCACACCAATCCGGCTTATTATGTCGGCAACGGCCTCGATCCCAACACCTATATCGCGCGGCCTTACGCGCCGGCGAAGGTCCGGATGGAGGCACTGATCAAGTTCTTCCGCCAGGTGCCGTCGGCGGTGTGGAATATCCGTACCAATTTGCGCACGCCGATGCCGGAGAGCTTCATCAAATATGGTGTCGCCGCGTTCAACGGATTCGCCGATTATTACCGCGGCGACGCGCGCAAGGCGTTCGCCAGCGTCCACGACAAGAAGATGCAGAAGGATCTGAAGGACGCGTCCGAAGCGGCCGCAATCGTGACCAGCGACCTCGCCAAATGGCTTGGCAATCAGAAGAAGACCGCGACCAAGGATTTCGCCCTGGGACCCGAGAAGTTCCAGCGCATGCTCGCCGAGACAGAGGGCGTCGACACGCCGCTCGACCAGCTTGAGGCCGCGGGCAAGGTTGACCTGGCCAAGAACCAGGAAGCGCTAAAGCAAGCCTGCGCCAAATACGCGCCGAAGAAGACGATCCAGGCGTGCATGGACAAGATGTCCGCGAACAAGCCGGCCGGAAACGATCCGGTGGCCGAGGCGCGGCGCCAGATCCCGATGCTGCGCCAGTTCGTGGTGTCGCACGACATCGTCTCGATCCCCGGCACCGAACAGGCTTTGGTCGAGGAAAGCCCGCCCTATAATCGGCAGAATTCGGCCTATATCGATCCGCCCGGGCCGTTCGATAAGGGCATCCCGTCGGTCTATTACATCTCGCCGCCCGACCCGAGCTGGCCCAAGGCCAAGCAGCTCGGTTTCGTGCCCGGCAAGATGGACCTGCTATTCACCTCGGTCCACGAAGTGATGCCGGGGCACTTCGTCCAGTTCCTCCACGCCAATCGCTCACCGTCGCTCTTCGGTCAGCTGTTCGTGGGTTATGCTTATGCGGAGGGCTGGGCGCATTATGCCGAGGAAATGATGTGGGATGCCGGGCTGGGGAATGGCGACCCCGAGACGCATATCGGCGAATTGTCCAACGCCTTGCTGCGCGATTGCCGCTTCCTGTCGGCGATCAGCATGCATGCGCGCGGCATGACCCAGGCGGATTCGTTCAAGATGTTCCGCGAGCAATGCTATCAGGACGAAGGCAATTCGGACCAGCAGGCGGCACGCGGCACCTATGATCCGGCGTACCTCAACTACACGCTGGGCAAGCTGATGATCCGCAAGCTGCGTGACGACTGGACCGCTACGCGCGGCGGCCGCAAGGCGTGGAAGCAGTTCCACGATCAGTTCCTGTCCTATGGCGGCCCGCCGATCCCGCTGGTGCGCGGCGCGATGATGGGGACCGAAGCGAAGTCGGTGTTCTGACGGAGCGAGGCGAGCAGCAGCGCTGCTCGCCGGTCGCCGTAGCGACGCGACCGTCCGGTCGGCGGGTTGGTGAAACCAACCCGACCGACGACGCGGGATTTACTCCCGCGTCGGACGCGATGTTCGGATTTTTTGCTCAGCTTCTGATTTCGCCCTCCCTTAAGCGGGGGCGTTAGCCGACGCCCAACGCCGCCAGCGCCTCATCATGCGACGAAAAATTCAGCGCGCATCTCGCGATGAAATCGTCGATCGCTGCCATGTCGGTAGGCGGGCGCGGCACGTCCGACGAGATCCACGCCGGATCGGGAAACTGCCCATAGCCGGCGAGCAGACAATGCCACGACTGTGGCGGGTAATAGCCCGCGATGCCTTGCTGCGTGATCTCCTTTTCGAGATCGCCGCCGGTGAACCAGCAGGTGATGATCGCCTTGAGCGAGTCCGAAAGATGCTGGTTCGTAGCGTTGTCGCGCCAATAGTCCGTGTCGGTGCGCCGGCTCATGCGATAATGGCACACGATATAATCGCGAATGCCTTCGTAGCGCGCGGCGATCATCTGGTTGAACTCATCGCGAAGCCTGGGCGTGAAATCGCTGTCGCGCCAGGCGTGGAGGAATCCTTCGACCGTCACCTGCACGATGTGCAGCGCAGTCGCCTCGAGCGGTTCGATGAACCCTTGCGCCAGGCCGAGCGCGAGACAATTGCCCGCCCAACTTTCGGCGACGCGGCCAACCTTCATCTTCAGGTGGCGCGCCTCGACGGGTGAGTCGAGCAGTCCGAGATGCCCGCGCAAGTCGGTCTCCGCATCATCCGCCGAGCAATAATCGCTGGCGTAGACATAACCGTTACCGGTTCGGCTGGTGAGCGGGATGTCCCAAGCCCAGCCATGCCGCATCGCGGTCGAGAGAGTCTGGCAATTGGTGCCGGATGCGTCACGTGGTGTCGGCATCACCACTGCGCTGTCGTTGTACAAATTGGCGCCGAACGGCAGAAACGGGACGCCCAGCGCTCCTTGCGCGATGACCGAGCGGAAGCCGCTACAGTCGACGAAGAAGTCGCCGGCGATGATGACACCGTCCTCGGCGACGAGGTGGCGGACCTGGCCATCGGCAACCGCGACATCGACGACACGATGCTGAAGGTGGCGGACGCCCAATCGGATCGCATGGTCGCGCAGGAAAGCGCCGACCAGATGCGCGTCGAAATGATAGCCATAGCCAATCCCGAACGGGAAGCTTTCAGGGACGAGCGGTGCCAGTCGCCGGGCAGCGAGCGCCGCCGGCAGGAAGAAGCGATCGGGGTGCGCCCAGACATCGGCATTGTGCCGCCGCGCATAGGCATTGATAAAAAAGGCTGGCGCGGTGAAGCCGTCGAGTTCGGTGGGGAAGGGGTGGAAATAGCCCTCGAACCCCGGCACTTCGGACCAGCCGCGAAAGCCGATCCCGGTCTTATACGTCGCGTTGCAGCGCGGCATCCATTCGGCTTCGGCGATGCCGAGCGTGTCGAAAAAGGCCTTCAATTGTGGCGTCGAACCTTCGCCGACGCCGACGATCCCGATCTCCGGGGATTCGATCACGGTGATCTTGACTGCCTGTGCCAGATGGTGCGCGATCAGATTGGCCGCCATCCACCCGGCGGTGCCGCCGCCAAGGATCACGATGCTGCGCTGGGTGTCGCTCATTGCACTGTCATGCCGATTTTGCGTGTCTGCGCAATGGTTCGCCGGGACCCCTCACCCGCCTACTCGAGTGGGAGTGTGAGGTCTTCAGCGCGTCGTCTTGAGCGTCGGCACGTCGCTCTGAACTTCGGTCCGCGTAGGATTGCGGATCGAAGGGCGTAGGCGCGCGATGCTGCAGAGCCCCGCGACCGCGGCGAGTCCGACCGACACCAACGGGGGGACGCGGCCCGATCCGACGCCCAGCGCCAGCAGGAGGGCTACCAATGTCGCTCCGGTGGTCTGCCCGGTCAGACGCACGGTCGAGATCAGCCCGCCCGCCGCTGCCGCGCGCTCGCGTGGGGCGCTGCCGATGATCAGGCGCGCATTGGGAGGCATGAAGGTACCGAACCCCGATCCGCACAAGGCCATCCGCCAGGCGATGTCGAAATAGCTGGGATGGGCAGGCAGGAAGGCGATCAGCAGCAATGCAGTGATGCTGATGCACATGCCAATGCCGCCGAGCAGCCCGGCAGGGATGCGATCCGACAGCCAGCCGGCCATCGGTGCCACGATCATGTTGGTCAGCGGCCAGGGCGCGATCGCCGCGCCGACCATTGCCGCGCTGAAGCCGAATTCCTGCGTCAGGCGGAACGGCGTCGACAACAGCAACGTCATCGACGCGATGAACGCGGTGTAGGCGCCTATCACTGACAGCGCGATGACCGGGCGGTCGAGCAGATCGAGCGGCAGGATCGGATTGGCGTCGCCGCGTTCGCGCCGGACGAAATAATAGCCGATCAGCGCGCCGGTCGCGACGATCGCCGCCGACACGATCGGGCTATCGCCGTGTACCGCGCTTTCCGCGCCGCCAATGATCAGCCCGAACATCGCCGCGCACATCACCGCGCCGAGCAGGTCGAAATTGGCGTGGCGCGGCTTCGGATCGGGCAGCGCGCGGCCAAGCAGCAAGCTGAGGAGAGCGAACGGAATCGCGCAGGCGAATACCCAGGGCCATGGCGCGACGGCCAGCACCAACCCGCCGATCGTCGGCGCGGCGGCCGCCGAGCTCGACACGATCACCGAGTTGATGCCCAAGCCACGGCCCAATTGCTGCGACGGATAGGTCGAGCGGATCAGCGCCGATGACACGCTGAGCGCGCCCGCCGCGCCGATCGCCTGCGCTGCACGGACGACGAGCAGGAAGGGCAGGCTCTTGGCGAAGAAGCAGAGCAACGTCGCGACCGTGAAGATCAGCTGCCCGACCTGATACATGCGTTTCAGGCCGATCCGTTCGCCGAGCCCGGCGAAGGGCAGGAGCAGCATGACGAGCATCAATTGGTAGACGGTGACGATCGCGACGACTGAGCTCGAATCGACCTTAAGGTCGCGCGCGATCGAGGGCAGCGCGACATTGGCGATGCCGCCGTCGATGATGATCAGCGCGGTCCCGCAGCATAGGGCGCCGATCGCGAGATAACGCCGCGGCAGGGCGACGCCATCGCTGTGCGCGGGCTCTATTTCGGGGTCGTGGAGGTCGATATGCTCGCTCATGCCGGGCTCCATCCGGGCGGCGCCAGCTCGAACCCGGCGAAATCGAAGCCCGGCGTCACTACGCAGCTGACCAATGCCCAGCCGTCGCGCGGCTCGGCCGCCTGCCAGGCATTGGCCGGAACCAGCACTTGCGGATTGTCGGGGCCCAGGTGGTGGTCGCGCGTTTCGCCATCGTCATGGATCAGCAACGTGAGCGGCTGGCCATCGTTCCAGATCCACAATTCGGCCGCGTCGACCCGGTGCCAGTGCGAGCGTTCGCCGGAATCGAGCAGGAACAGGATCGCCGTGGCGAGATCGCGGCCGCCGTGCGGATCGGACGTACGCATCGTCTCCCGGAACCACCCGCCCTCGGGATGCGGGGCGAGGTTCAGGCGAGCGACGAGCGGATGCGGCATGCGCCGGTCCATGCTCCCGGGGATCGGGTCAGGACAACCCCAAAATGGCTATTGGTCGGGAGCAAACGTCGCATGCGCTTGCCCTCTCCCGTAAACGGGAGAGGGCTTGTGCTAATGATCTGATTTCACCGGCAACCTTGGCGCGAGGCGCGCGCTGTGCTTGAAGCTGAGCATGCCGATGCTCCTCCCCCGCCGTCTTCCTGCCATGGTCGCCATGTGCGGGCTGCTCCTCTCCCCGATCGCCCAGGCCGCGCCGTCGGGCGCCGTCGCCGCGGTCGATCCGTTCATCGGGACGGGGGGAGAAGGGCATACGTTCCCGGGCGCGGTGTCGCCGTTCGGGATGATGCAGGTATCGCCGGACACCGACGCGACGTGCGTGATCCGCACCTGTTACGGCCACGCTGCAGGCTATCGCTATGACGACCCGACTATCCAGGGTTTCAGCCAGACGCATTTTTCGGGATCGGGTCATTCCGACTTGGGCGACTTTCTGGTCATGCCGGTGTCGGGTGACGCGGTGCCGCTCGAACCGGGCGATCCCGCCAAGCCGGGCAGCGGCTACCGATCGCGCTTCAGCCATCAGGGCGAGGTGGCGTCGCCCGGCTATTATGCGGTCAATTTGACCGATGCCGGCGTGCGTGCCGAGCTGACCGCCGGGACACGGATAGGCGTCCACCGCTATACGTTCGAGCGGGTTAATCCCGCCCACCTCGTGCTCGACCTGCGCTCCAGCCTGTACAATTATCCCGGCAAGGTGTCCTGGTCGTCGGTCCGCCTCCGCGCCGACGGCACGCTGACCGGCGGGCGCGAGACGCGCGGTTGGGCGCCCGGGCGCAAATTGTTCTTCGCGATGCGTTTCTCGCGGCCGCTCACCGGGCATGAGTTCGTCAATCGCGAGACCGATATCCCGTATAAGGGCTTCAAGGGCCCCGGCCGTACCGGCAGCGACATCGCCGAGATCAAGGGCAGGGCATTGGTCGCGCGGCTCGATTTCGGCCGGCTCGACGCGCCGCTCGAGGTCAGGGTGGCGATCTCCAGCGTCGATGAGGACGGCGCGATCCGCAACCTCGACAGCGAGCCGGGCGGGTTCGACGCGATCCGCGCCAGGACGGAAACGGCCTGGGCCAAGGCGCTCGGCGCGGTCGACATTCAGGCCGAGCCGGGCATCCGCAAATCGGTCTATACCGCGCTCTATCATGCGATGATGGCGCCGAGCATCGCCGGCGATGCCGACGGCCGTTATCGCGGACCGGACGATCAGGTCCACAAGGCGGACGGCTTCACCTTCCGATCGACCTTTTCGCTGTGGGACACGTTCCGCGCCGAACATCCGCTGCTGACGATCATCCAGCCGCAACAGACCTCGACCGACGTCGTGCGCTCGTTGCTCGCGAGCCAAAGCGAGAGCCCGTACGGCATCTTGCCCGTCTGGCAGTTCCAGGGTCAGGAGACGTGGTGCATGATCGGCTATCACGCCGTGCCGGTCATCGCCGACGCCTATTTGAAGGGCATCAAGGGATTCGACGCCAACAAGGCGCTCGACGCGATGGTCGCGAGCGCGACCTATGCCCCTTATGGCGGCCTGGGCGACTATATGAAGCTCGGTTACGTGCCGATCGACCGCGAGCCCGAGGCGGCATCGAAGACGGTCGAATATGCGTTCGACGACTGGACGATCGCACGGATGGCGCGCAAGCTCGGGCGCAATGGCGTCGCTGAGACGTTCGAGAAGCGCGCCGCTTATTGGCGCAACAGCTTCGATATCCAGACCGGCTGGCTGCGCGCGCGCAAGAGCGACGGCAGCTACCGCACCCCGTTCGATCCGACCGCGATCAACTACGGATCGGATTATACCGAGGGCAATGCCTGGCAATATTCGTGGTTCATGCCGCACGACCAGGGCGGGCTGATCAAGCTGCTCGGCGGCGACGCGGCGACGGTCAAGAAGCTCGACGCGATGTTCGATTTCGACAATTCGAAGGTCGATTACAGCCATGCCGAAGACATTGCCGGGCTGATCGGCCAATATATCCATGGCAACGAGCCGAGCCACCACGTCGCCTATCTCTATGCCTATGCCGGCGCGCCGTGGCGGACGCAGGAGCGGCTCAAGCAGATCGTCGACAGCCAGTACAAGCCGACCCCCGATGGCCTGGCGGGCAATGACGATCTCGGCCAGATGTCGGCCTGGCTGGTGTTCACCTCGCTCGGCTTTTACCCGGTCGCACCCGGCAGTGGGCAATATGTCATCGGTCGTCCGTTCGTCGACCGCGCGACGCTCAACCTGCCCAATGGCAAACGCTTCACCGTCCTTGCCGACAGCATGTCGCCGGCCAATCGCTATGTCGGCGCAGTCTCGCTCAACGGCAAACCCCTCGATCGCGTGTGGATCGGGCATGACGAGATCATGCGCGGCGGCACGCTCCGCTTCACCATGTCGGCGACGCCCAACAAGACCTGGGGAACCAGCATCGCCTCGCGGCCTTATTCGATGAGCGGCTATTGAGTGGGGCAGGGGGCGGACCCATTTGACGGGCTCCCCCTAGGAGGATCGTCATGTCCGATACCGCCACTGCCCGCCGCACATTGATCCCGGGCCCCGACCATCCGATCACCGTGACGCCCAACCCGAAGCGCGTCGTCGTCAGCGCCGGTGGCAAGGTGATCGCCGACACGCGCCGCGCCTTAACGCTCAAGGAAGCGAGCTATCCCGCAGTGCAATATGTCCCGCGCGCGGACGCCGATCTCGGGGCGCTCGAGCGGAGCGATCATCACACTTGGTGTCCGTACAAGGGCGAGGCGTCCTATTTGTCGATTCCGGGTATCGATCGTGGCGAGAATGCGATCTGGACCTATGAAGAACCGCACGACGCGGTCGCCGAGATCCGCGGTCATCTCGCTTTCTATCCCGACCGCGTGACGATCGAGGAACGCGACGACTGATCAGCCCGGGCGGCCTTTTATTATTGAGTCTCAAAGCGAAGAGGCACAGCAGGCGCGAACAGGGCTGGGACGGGCTTTCCTGCCGTCACAACTACTTGGTCGAGCGGTACCGCATCGCGCGGGGCATTCGCGGAAAAGACCTGTACGAGGCGGCGGCCGACGGTGGGCCATAGGCCCTTCGGGATTGGGACCGGTCGGCCGCCTAGCGCCGCCAACCAGGTCGGACGACCGCGCCGGTACGCCCGCCGTGGATGGATCACCTGCAGATCCACAGCGCCTTCATAGAGCCCAAGCACGAGCGGCTTGCGGTCGTCGAAGAGGATACCCGAGCGCTTTCCGATCTTGGCGGACGCCAGATCGTAAGCCCGCCTCGCCCCGGGAGTCAGGTCGGTGACTGTCGCCTGGTCGATGGTCAGCGGATCGACCTTCGTCAGGCGCTTTAGGATGCCGGCCATCCGCTCCGTCCCATTTACCGGCATTTCTGCGGCGTGACTCAACCCGACATAGACCAAGGTCTTCGCCTTGGGACTTTTGGAGAAGACACTAGAGAAGAGATTCTGGGCCTGTGCCTTTTCGCGTTCGATGGTGCCTTCGCCAGGTCTCATCTGCTCCTTGGTCTCCTCATAGGCGACCGGGTCGTAACCCAATGACATCGCGCCTCGCAGGAAGCCGGCAAAAACCGGGTCGCGCGTATAATCGCCCGTGCTCAAACGGGCGAAGCCATCCCGCTTGAGCCGATCGGCACCAGAGAGAGGGTCGCCAGCGACCGGATAGTTTCTGAGGGCTTCGACGGCCAATAACGAATAACCGAGCGGCCGAAGCGCGCGGGCAACCTCCAGGGCGAACGCCCTGTCGCGCGGGCTGGTATGCGCCTCGTTCAGAATGACGATGTTGGTTGCCTTCGCCCGGCGCACGATTTCTTCAATCGCATCGCGAGACGAGGCGCGGGAAATCTTGTCCGACCAGCCGGCGCCCAGCATGTCATCCGCGCCCGTCGGATCGTAGTCGACCGCCGCGAGCTCGTTTGTGATGAACGGGCTGAACTGCTCCCAGATCTGCTTCGCAATTGGGTCCCCCGCCTTATCCTCAACCGGGGCAGCCGCGCTTTTCAAGCTGTCGATCGCCCTAAGGTAGTTGCCTTTGCCAAGGGCCTTTCGCGCTGCCTCGACGGTCGAAGGAAGAAAGGTATCCTGCGCCAGCGATCGTGCGCCGACCCAGGCCAGTATCAGGGCCGTTGAAATCGCTAGCGCTCTGTTGCGGTTCATGAGGGTCTCCAGGGCGCGCAGTAACAAAAAGTTTTGCGATAGAGCGCTTTGCAGCAAGATCGGTGGGAAAAACCTTGGCCATCGGCTGTCCGTGGCCGTTCTGTCGATCCCTATGCGCAATACCCGGCGTTACGGGCGTATCGCCTGGAAACGCTGCATTTCGAACCGCCGCGTCCCAACATTCTTGCTGCAATGCAGCATATGCGCTATATCCGAGTCATGTACCTCGCCGAGAAAACCGATCCCGCCCCGAATGGCGGCGCCCCCGTCATCCTGGAAGGGATCGTTCGCAAGAAGTGCGTCGCGGCGACCTATAACCGCATGGCGGTGATCCTGGCGCCGCATGCCTTGTTCACCAAGAACGACGCGCTCTATGTCGCCGCGGTGACGATCGAGCGCGACGGGCAGCGCCCGCGCGAGGAAAAGGTCGGGCTGTTCAAGCTCGACGGCCTGGTCGGCCTGCGGCTCGACGAGCGCGATTTCGTGACCAGCTCGGTCTACGAGCCCGAGGACGAGCGCTTCGTCGGCTCGACGCTGATGGCGGTAGAGGGCTGATCCGAGACGATCGCGCGCAACGCGGTCGAGATCGCTGGCCAGTGACGGTGATCGACGGCAAGAATTTGTGGTGAAATGAAAAGGGGCGACCAACCGGCCGCCCCTTTCCAGTTTATCGGATCAGCGCCAGTTGCGCCCGCAGACGCGGACCCAGCGGCCGTGGTGGCGCTCGTTATGGCAACGGCGCGCATTCCAGCCCCAGCGATTGCCGCGACCGTTGTTCCAGCGATCCTGGCGACCGTCGCGTCGGCCATTGTTCCAATGATCGCCACGGCGATCGTCGCGACGATCCATCCGGCGGTCGCCGCGGTCATCGCGCCGATCCATTCCGCGATCATCGCGCCGATTATCACGCCAGTCGCCGTGCGACTGCGGTGCTTCGATCCCCGGCGCGTTGCCCGCGGCGGGCGCTGCAACCGCTGGCGTAACGCCCAGCATGGTGGCCATCAGGCCAGCCGCTATCAGGAACGTTTTCATGTAACCTCTCCTGGTCCGATATGGACCGTTCCTAACGCTACGGTTCGCAGGCGTTATGGTTCCTGAACGACCCGTCTCTGACAGGTTCACATTCGCCATCGGAGTTGGAGGCGCGACCGCGCAGCGATGCTGGGAGGGCATGTCGGTCGGCGGTCGTCGCAACATGCCCTCCCCCAACCCCTCCCGTAAACGGGAAGGGAGATGTCTGGCGCCGACCTGGCAGCCATGCGAGGGTTCGCGCGTTGGAGGATAGATGGCCGACGCGGACGATATGGAACAGGTGACCACCCCCGCGCGACGCGGCGGCTGGGCCTGGCCCGCGCTCGTCCTGTTCGCGGTGTCGCTGCTCCTGTTCGGCGTGCACTTGGCCGACGAGCTGATCGAAGGGGAGGGGTTCTCGTTCGACACTCGCCTGCTGCTCGCGCTCCGCGTGCCGGGGCATCCGCAAACCCCGATCGGCCCGTCATGGCTGTTGCAGTCGGCGGTCGATATCAGCGCGCTCGGCGGTTACACCTTGCTGTGGCTGTTCGGCGTGGCCGGTATCGCCTGGCTGATCGGCGCGGGCAAAAGGCCGGAGGCGGCGGGCATCGCGCTGTCGCTGATCGGCAGTTCGGTGATCGACGGCCTGCTCAAACACTGGATCGCGCGCCCGCGCCCCGAGCTCGTCCCGCATCTGGTCCAGGTGACCAATGCCAGCTTCCCAAGCGGCCACGCGATGATCTCGTCGGCGGTCTATCTGACGCTCGCATTGATGTTGGCGGAGGGGATCGACCGCAGCAGTTGGCGGGGCAGGGCAGGGAGCGTGGCGGTGGTCGCCTTCTTCAGCGCGCTCGCGGTGCTGATCGGGATGAGCCGGGTCTATCTCGGCGTGCATTGGCCGAGCGACGTCCTGGCGGGCTGGTGTTTCGGGACGGCCTGGGCGTTGCTGGTTTGGATGGGGGATCGGTGGTTGGGTGCAGCCAGAAGATGAGAAAGGCCTACTGGCGCTTGTTCGCTGCTACGACGTGGGCAGATGAAGCCACGGCACCTATTGTGGCTGCGGCTGCGAGATCCTTCACCATCGCGTTCACGAGGAACATTACGCCCGCGGCGATAAACGTAGAGCTAGATGTCAGCGGAAGGCTTGCCACAGTGAGCTGATATCCTTCTTTTGCCCACACAAACGTTCGCTTCTTGAGATCGCGAACTTTTTTAAGACGATCATCCAACGTTAGGTTGTTCTCTGCAGCTTGAATCAATTCCCCAATCGCGGAATGTAGCTCTTTCAGTCGATCGATTGCCTCTTGCTGGGCGGGCTCGACCGGCCCTCCGTTGTGAAGAGCCCGCTCATGTATTTCTAATAGCTCATCGACACCCTCCAAAGCCGCCGGCGCCAATGATTGGACTATACGAGCCTGCTGGGTCGCTGATCGGCGGCCAGTCCAGCCGGTGGAAGCGGCAGGGGGTTTTGAACGCCCTTCGATCCTATCAAAGAGTGGTCTAAAGCTTTCGCGGACGAATTGCCGCCGCGCTTTCCAAGTTGGATCGTGTTCACGAATGAAAGTCCAGAAAGCCGACAAGTCACGTTGCGCGCGCACGAACTCTGGAACGATATCTCGTAGATCGTCGCGACGAATAAGCGGATAGCGAAGAGCCTTGTATTGCCGGCCCAAATCCACCTCGCGGTTGCCCTCGCAAGCTTCAAGTAACACAGTTTCAAGGCGAGTGACGGCGCCCACGTCCGTCATGTTGTCGGGCCAAGAGGTCGAATGAGCTGTCATTCTCACCCCACCGTCACAAAACTATCCATCACCCGCTTGCGCCCAGCCTGCTCGAAATCGATCTCCAGCTTATTCCCCTCAATCTCGGCGATCTCACCGTAACCGAACTTCTGGTGGAACACGCGCATGCCGACCGACAGGTCGCTGCGACCTTTATTCCCCAAACTTACCGCACTCGCGCGACTCTCCACCACCCGCGCCGGTTCGCGCGTGAACGTCCGGCTCTGCCATTCCCCACCCGGTTTGGCCGCGTTGAGCGTGCCCGCCGCGCGCTGCCAGCCCGGCCCACGTCCGGTCCCGCGCCCGACATCGGCGAACGGGTCGCTCCGTTCGCTCCAGTTTGCGCGCCACAGGCTTTCGCCGCCCGACATGCTGCTTTCGCTGTCGATATGCGCTTGCGGAAGTTCGCCGACGAAGCGGCTGGGGATGCTCGACGTCCATTGGCCGTAGATGCGGCGGTTGGCGGCGTGGATGATGATCGCGCGGCGGCGGGCGCGGGTGATCGCCACGTAGGCCAGGCGGCGTTCCTCCTCGAGGCTCGTCAGCCCGCCTTCGTCGAGCGCGCGTTGCGAGGGGAACAGGCCTTCCTCCCAGCCGACCAGGAACACGGTGTCGAACTCCAGGCCCTTGGCGGCGTGGATGGTCATGATCGTGACCTTTGCCTCGTCGGCCTGCGCCTCATTGTCCATGACGAGGGAGACGTGTTCGAGGAATGCGCCGAGCGTCTCATATTCCTCCATCGCGCGGACGAGTTCGCTGAGGTTTTCGAGGCGGCCGGCGGCTTCGGCGGATTTCTCGTTCTGCCACATCGCGGTGTAGCCGGATTCGTCGAGGATCACTCTCGCGAGTTCGGAATGGGGGACGGCCCCTCCACCAGTTAGCTCCGCTAACTGGTCCCCCTCCCCGAGCGAGCTCGGGGAGGAATTGTTGAGCATGCCACGCCAGCGGGCGACGTCGCCCACCAGATTGCCGAGCGCGCGTCTCGCCTGTGGGGTGAGTTCGTCGGTGTCGAGGATGCGCGCCGCCGCGGTCGTCAGCGGGACCTGTTCGGCGCGGGCGAGCTGGTGGACCTTGGCCAGCGCCTTGTCGCCCAGGCCGCGCTTGGGGGTGTTGACGATACGCTCGAACGCCAGATCGTCGGCGGGCTGGGCGACGACGCGGAGATAGGCGAGGGCGTCGCGGATTTCCTGGCGCTCATAGAAGCGGAAGCCGCCGACGATGCGGTACGGCATGCCGATCGAGATGAAGCGGTCTTCGAACTCGCGCGTCTGGTGCTGCGCGCGGACCAGGATGGCGATGTCGTCCAGGCTGGCGCCGCGGATCTGTTGCGCGGCTTCGATCTCGTCGCCGACGCGGCGGGCTTCCTCGGGCCCGTCCCAGACGCCGAGCACTTTCACCTTCTCGCCTTCGTTATGCTCGGTCCACAGGGTCTTGCCGAGCCGGCCCGAATTATTGGCGATCACCCCCGACGCGGCCGCCAGGATGTGCGGCGTGGAGCGGTAATTCTGTTCGAGCCGGATAACCTTGGCGCCGGGAAAATCCTTCTCGAACTTCAGGATATTTTCGACCTGCGCGCCGCGCCACGAATAGATCGACTGATCGTCGTCGCCGACGCAGCAGATGTTCTTGCGCTCCTGAGCGAGCAGGCGGAGCCAGAGATATTGGACGCTGTTGGTGTCCTGATATTCGTCGACCATGATGTAGCGGAAGCGCTGCTGGTAAAGCTGCAGCACCTCGCGATGGGTCTTCAGGATGGTCAGCATGTGCAGCAGCAGGTCGCCGAAGTCGCAGGCGTTGAGCGCGCGCAACCGGTCCTGATATTCGGCATAAAGCTGGGCGCCGCGGCCATTGGCGTAGCGCTCGCCTTCGCCGGCATCGACGTCCTTCGGGGTCAGCCCCTTGTTTTTCCACTCGTCGATCAGCCCGGCGAGTTGGCGCGCGGGCCAGCGTTTCTCGTCGAGGTCGGCGGCCTGGATGAGCTGCTTGAGCAGGCGCAATTGGTCGTCGGTGTCGAGGATGGTGAAATTGGGATGCAACCCGACCAGCTCGGCATGGCGGCGCAGCATCTTGGCGCCGATCGCGTGGAAAGTGCCGAGCCACGGCATACCCTCGACCGCGTCGCCGACCAGCCGGCCGACACGCTCTTTCATCTCGCGGGCGGCGCGGTTGGTGAAGGTCACGCTGAGGATTTCGGACGGATAGGCTTTGCGCGTCCAGAGGAGATGCGCGAGCCGCGCGGTCAGCGCCGCGGTCTTGCCCGTGCCCGCCCCGGCCAGCACCAGCACCGGGCCGTCGGTGGTCAGCACCGCTTCACGCTGCGGCGGATTGAGGCCGCGCAGATAGGGCGGATCGTCGGGAAGGGAGGCGGGGGCAGGGTCGGTCACGCGTGAACACTTAGGGAACGGCGCCCGGCGGGGCAACCGTCAGGACGCGCGGGCGAGCGTCATCCGATACATCCCCGCGAAGGTCGACGGGTGGCGCATTTCATAAGTGTGCCAGGCCGCGAAGTCGCGGTGCAGCGGATCGTGCGGCGCGAGCTCGCGATATTGCTTGGCGTCCTCCGGTGTCGGCAGCTGGAAGCGGAGCAATTTGAGGCCCAGCGCATCGGTCGCTCGCTCGATCCGGGGTATATCGAAGCAATCCTCGTGCACGTGGAACAGCAGATCGTGAACGCCCGCGGTGCTGAAGAAATCGCGCGAGTCGGTGACGCTCGGTAGCGGTGCCGCGATCAGCTTCCGGCGCGCCTCGCGGATCACATCGTCGCTGACCGGTTCTTGCGTCAGCATACCCAGCCGCATCCGCGCCGCAGCGACCTGCAAGCGCGCGATCCGGCTGTACATCGCGACCTGCATCGCGCCGCCGGACGCCAGCACGTCGACCAGCGCCGCCCAGCCGGCCTCGGGATCGGGCAGATGATGCAGCACGCCGGAGCAGGCGATATAGTCGAAGCGCTGGCCGAGCTCGGCGACAGCATGGAGATCGTGCCGCAGCAACCGCAAATTGGCTTGCCCGGCGCAGCGCTCCCGCGCGACGGCGAGCGAGGTCTCACTGAGCTCGATCGCCGTTACCGTCGCATCGGGCGCCATGCGGGCGATGCTCAACGCCTCGCGCCCGGTGCCGCAACCGGCGACCAGGATGTTGGGCCGATCGGGCAGGATCGGCGCGTCGGGTCCGCAGGCGCGGAGTGAGTCGCCAAGCGACCGCATGGTGACCGCATTCGCCCGCTGCCAGACCGGATAGGGCCAGCGGCCATATTGCGCCGCCACCGCGCGCGTCACCGGCGCGGCGAATTCCCCCTCCATCGTGCCCGGCGGTTCCGGCAAATAGGCGGCAAGAAAATCGGGTGCGGCAGCAAGCGCAGCGCGCTCCTCCGCGTCGAACGGCCAGGCGCCGCCGTTGATCGCCGCCTGCCGGAGCAGCGCCGCCGCAAGGCGAGGAAAAGCGCCAGTCTTGCGTTCGAGCAACAGCCAGCGGCGCACCGCGCTCAGCAAATGCTCGGCGACGCCATCGGCGACCTGTGTTTCCTCGATCAGCGCGATGGCAAGATCGTGACGTTCGAGCCAGAGCGCGGCGGTCTGTGGATCGGCGGGATCGGGCGGCGTCGGACCGAGCGCGACCCAGCCTGCGCGCTCGAACTGCGCGGGGTCGATCTGCGGGTCGCGGATCATCGCCGCGATCGCCGGCAGGTGGGACGCGTCGGCCAGATCGGGCCGTCGCCACAGCAGCACCGCCAGCCGGGTACGCGCAGCGGCATCGTCCGGCGCCGAGCGCCAGGCACTGGCCGCGGCGGCGAGGCGCTTGACGGAGGGCGTATCGGTCATCGCCGCAAGCATGGCGCCGCAGTCTGGAGGCGGCAAGGCCGGCTGCGTCCCGCGATTGCCCTCCGCGACCGAACGGCGCATCCTCGGCGCATCGACGATCTGGGGAGGCATCGGATAATGCTACGGTTTATTCCGCTGACGGCGTTGTTGCTGGGCGCTGCCGCGACGCCGGCGAAGGTCGATATGGCCGCAGCGATCCTGCCGCCGCCCGCAGCACCTGGTAAAGCGGTCGCGCCGTTCGTCAAATACGGCGCGGGTCAGATCGCGCTCGCGCATGTTCGAGTAATAGACGGCACCGGCGCTCCCGCAGCCGACGATCGCCTGGTGCTGATCGATGGCGGCAAAGTCGCAGGGGTCGGCGCCGGCGGCGACGCGGTGCCGGCGGGGTATCGCGTGATCGATGCGACCGGGCTGACGGTGATGCCGGGCATCGTCGGGATGCACGACCACATGTATTATGCCGCGCGGCCCAATCTGACGTCCGAGGGCAAGTCCGAACCGCCGATCATGGTCCCCGAAATGGCGTTCAGCTCGCCCCGAATGTATCTGGCGGCGGGCGTGACGACGATGCGCACGACCGGCGCGGTCGAGCCGGCAACGGACGCTAATATCAAGCGGGCGATCGACCATGGTGACCTGCCCGGTCCGCATATGGACGTGACCGGTCCCTATCTTGAAGGCGCGAGCAGCCCGTTCATCCAGATGCAGCGGCTGAAGGATGCCGACGATGCCCGCCGCGTCGTCGCGTTTTGGGCGGATCACGGCGTGACCTCGTTCAAGGCGTATATGAATGTCACCCGCGACGAGCTCAAGGCGGCGATCGATGAGGCGCATCGTCGCGGGCTGAAGCTCACCGGACACCTCTGTTCGGTAACCTATCCAGAGGCGGCCGCGCTCGGCATCGACGATCTTGAGCACGGTTTCTTCGTCAATACGCAGCTCGATCCGGGCAAGACGCCGGATACCTGCCCGGATAGCGGCGGCGATCCGACCTTGACTGCGATGACGCCCGGCAGTGCGGCTGGAGCGGCGCTGATCAAGCTGTTGGTCGACCACCATGTCGCGGTGACATCGACCTTGCCGGTATTCGAGGATGCTTCGCCTTCCTACAAGATACTGCCTCCGCGCCAATTGGAGCTGCTGACCGTGGAGGCGCGGGCGGCGTATCTTTATGGGTTCGCCCGGGTCGGTCGCCGCAGCGTCGCTGCGCGGGCCGAACTGGCGACTTTGTGGACCAACGAGCTTGCGATGGAACGCGCCTTCGTTGCCGCCGGCGGCCTGTTGCTGGCCGGCCCCGATCCCACCGGCGACGGGCATGTCTTGCCGGGATTCGGCGATCAGCGCGCAATCGAATTGCTGGTCGACGCAGGGTTTTCGCCGATCGAGGCGATCCGCATCGGTACGTTCAACGGTGCGGCCTATCTGGGGCTGGCCGATCGGATCGGCTCGATCGCAGCGGGCAAGCATGCCGATCTGCTGCTCGTCCGTGGCGATCCGTCGCGGCACATCGCCGACATCGAGAATGTCGAGACGGTGTTCAAGGATGGCGTCGGCTATGATCCGGCGGCGCTGCTGGCATCGGTGCGCGGGCGCTACGGCCAATATTGAGAGCGAAAAATCGGGGCGGTCCAGGAGAGAACCGCCCCGCAGTTCGGGAAGAGCCGGCACATGGGGATGAACCGGCGCTCGCGGTATGCAAGGGGCCTACCGCGAGCGGCGCTGTGAGCGCGAGTTGTCGCAGCGACGTGTCAGCTTTGTATCAAAGTGTCGCAAGCGATTGAATTTGCGGCGAACGGTTTTCCCGCGCTCGCTTGCCCGATAAGATGCGCTGGCAGGCGGGGGAATCGGGCATGAGCGAGTTGGACAGGCGCACGGCGATCGCGGCAATGGCTGGCGGGATGATGGTCGGATCGCTGCCCGCTCTGGCGGCGGAGCGGCGCGTCCTGAAAGCGAGTATCTCGCTCGAAGGCAATCGCGTGTTGATCGCGGTGGGTATGAACGGGCAGGGGCCGTTCATCTTCATGATCGACACCGGTACCTATGTGAGCATCGTCCGCCCCGATCTCGCCAAGAAGCTCAACTTGCCAGTGCAGGGCTATGAGGGCTCGCGCGGGATCGGTGGCAAGGGCGACCGGTACGCGATCTATCTTGCGCGTGATTTCATCATCGGCGGCGGGATCCGGCAGTCGTCGGTCGTGCTCGAGGATTCGTTCCGTTTCGGCTACGAGCAGGACATTTATGGAGCGCTGGCCGCGGGAATTCTGACCGCGCACGATACCGATCTCGATTTCGACGCGGGCGAACTGCGCCTTTACCCCAACGGCCGCGGCGACCGCGCGGGCTATGTCGCGGCCGATGCCGAAATCCCCCGCGCGGATCAGCCCGACCGCGGATCGCGCAAGATCGTCGCGACGATCCTCGTCAACGGCCACCCGGTGCGGTGCGCGCTGGATACCGGCTCGCCCAACACGCTGTCCCTCAACCAGTCGGCCGCGCGGCGGCTGGGATTGTGGGACGGTCGGCCTTTCGCGCCGAACCGTCCCAAGGGGATCGGGGGTGCCGGGCCGATCGCGCGGATTGTGCGGGTGAACGAGATGACGATGGGCGACGTACGGCTGGGCAGCCCGCTGATCTCGTTACTTGGCAACGATGTGGGTAGCAACCTGGACGGGATCGTCGGCCTTTCGTTCATTCGCCTGTTCAACATGTCGATCGATTCCCACGGCCGCAAATTGTGGATCAAGCCTAGTCGCCAGGTCTCGCCGCCTTACCGTTATGGTCCGTCGGGGCTTTGGCTCGATCGCGACGGCTCACGCATCACCGTCGCCTCCGTAGGCAATGGCAGCCCCGCGGCCAAAGCAGGTATCCAGCCGGGCGACCGCGTCGCGGGCGAGTGGGGAGACGTATTGAGGAAAATCAGCCAGTCCGTCGGCAGCAAGGTCATATTGACGATCGAGCGGAGCGGCCAATCGCGCGAGGTCGCGTTCACGCTCGCCGACTTTCTGTAAGCCGCGATCAGTCGCTCGCGACTCCAATTGCCGGTTCGCCAGGGCAAAAAAAGGGGGCGGTCCGCAGGTGGAACCGCCCCGTAGTTCAGGGAGGACCGGCCGACAGGGGAGACGGCCGGAACAAGCCGCGGCAAGCAAGGGGAAGAACTCTCCGCGGCAACACCTAGGTAGGCGCTCTTTGTCGCAGTACAATGTCGCAATTGTTGCAAATTGTCGCAGGCTGCGTGCAGTGGGCGCATGCACCCGATCATCGCCAATCGCCGCATCCTGCTCGCCGCCCTGGTCGGCACCTCGGTCGAGTTTTACGACTTCTATATCTACGCGACCGCCGCCGCTCTGGTGCTCGGGCCGCTGTTTTTCCCGTCGAGCTCCGACACCGCGCAATTGCTGTCGGCTTATGCCAGTTTCGGATTGGCGTTCGTGGCGCGCCCGGTCGGGGCCGCGGTGTTCGGTCATTTCGGCGACAGGATCGGGCGGAAATCGACCCTGGTCGCCAGCCTGATGCTGATGGGCGCGTCGACATTGCTGATCGCGTTCCTGCCGACCTATCAGCAGATAGGCTGGTGGGCGCCGTTATTGCTGTGCGTGCTGCGCTTCGGCCAGGGATTCGGACTTGGCGGCGAGTGGGGCGGAGCAGCTTTGCTGGCGGTCGAGAATGCACCGGAAGGATGGCGCGGCAGGTTCGGCACCGCGCCGCAAATGGGCGCGCCGATCGGGTTCATTGCCGCGAACGGCCTGTTCCTCATTCTCGGCGTGACGTTGACGCCCGATCAGTTTCGCGACTGGGGATGGCGGCTGCCGTTCCTGGCCAGCGCGATCCTGGTCGGGCTGGGGCTTTGGGTGCGGCTCAAGGTAAGTGAGACGCCGGCGTTCAAGCGCGTGCTCGCGGAAGGGCCGCCGCCGAGCGTTCCTTTGGGCGAAATGGCGCGCGAGCATTTCGGCGCGGTCGTGCGCGGGACGCTCGCGGTAGTGGCATGCTTCGCGATCTTCTACATCGCGACCGCCTTCGCATTGGGATACGGCACGACCAAGCTCGGGCATCCCAAACAGGCATTTCTCGGCGTCCAGCTCATCGCCATATTGTTCATGGCCGCCGGCATCGCGATCGCCGGTTGGTGGAGCGATCGGTCGAGCCCGCGCAAGGTGTTGATGTGGGGATGCGCCGGGACGGTCGCCGCCGGAATAGCGCTCGCGCCGCTGATGGCCGGGCCGCTGGCGTTGGCCGGCCTGTTCCTGGCCTTGGCATTGTTTGTGATGGGGTTCGTTTACGGGCCGGTCGGCGCATGGCTGCCCGATCAGTTTCCGGCGCGCGTGCGCTACACCGGAGCATCGATCGCCTTCAATGTCGGCGGCGTGATCGGCGGCGCGCTGACCCCGTTCGCGGCACAGGCATTGTCGGCGAAGGGGCTCGGCTGGGTCGGCCTGTATCTCGCCGCGGCGGGCGTGTTGAGCTGGATCGGCCTCGCGGCGTCGCGCCGCCGCTGAGGAAGTAGCGCCGGGCGGCTCAAGAAATCGGCAATACGCGCCCCGTAGCGGGACAGCGTTGTAACAAGCTTGTCACACGATCCGTGCAGGGCGACGGCATGGCTACCGATTTGACGGCTGATTCCAGCCAAGTGCCTCTTGCGGCCGAGCCCGGCCCGATCTCACGGGGCCCGCGACTCGATCAGCCCAACCACCCGATTGCGAAATTCGTTTTCGTGGCGTTGATTGTCGGCGCGCTTGGCTATGCCGGCTATTCGATCCTGGTCGACACCCACCATGTCGGCGAACAGATGGCGACGCACGTCTTCGCCTTCCTGATCGTGGCGTTGGTGATCGCGCTGGGATTCGAGTTCGTGAACGGCTTTCACGACACCGCCAATGCGGTCGCCACCGTCATCTACACCAATTCCATGCCCGCGCCGCTTGCCGTGATCTGGTCGGGCACGTTCAATTTTCTCGGCGTGCTGTTTTCGTCGGGGGCGGTCGCCTATACGATCGTCACGCTGTTGCCGGTCGATCTGATCCTGCATGTCGGGTCCAGCGCCGGCTATGCGATGATCTTCGCGCTGCTGTTGGCGGCGGTGTTGTGGAACCTGGCGACCTGGTATGTCGGGTTGCCCAATTCGTCGAGCCATACGCTGATCGGTTCGGTACTGGGCGTCGGTCTCGCCAATCAGGTCATTTCGTCGGGTTCCAAGGGCGGCACCGCCGGCGTCGACTGGAGCCAGGCCTATGGCGTGCTTTCGGGCCTGTTCTGGAGCCCGCTGATCGGCTTCGTTTGCGCGTTCCTCCTGCTGTTCGCGATGAAGGCGGTGATCCGCACACCCAGCCTCTACGAGGAACCGGTAGGAGACGCGCCGCCGCCTAAGCCGATCCGCGCGCTGCTGGTCTTCACCTGTACCTTGGTCAGCTTCTTCCACGGCTCGAACGATGGGCAAAAGGGGATGGGCCTGATCATGCTCATCCTGATCGGCTGCGCGCCGACCGCTTATGCGCTCAACCGAACGATGCCGGCCAGCGCGACGGCGGCGTTCATCGAGACCGCGAAAACCGGGGTCGCGCCGTTCGCGACGCGTGCCGGCACCATCGATCCAAACACCGATCATGCCCGCACTACGCTCGTCGCCGCGCTTCAGCAGCGCAAGGCCAACGACGCGCGAGTCTATGGCGCGATCACGACTCTGTCGGCCGATATCAGCCAGCGGATCCGGGGATATGGCGCCATCTCCAACATTCCCGCGGCGGCGACCGGAAACCTGCGCAACGACATGTACCTGGTCCTCGACACGTCGAAACTGATTACCAAGGCCAAGGACGCGGGCACGCGGTTCCGACCTGCCGAACTCAAGGCAATCGACGGCTATCAGAAGAATTTGGAGCAGGGTACGCGCTACATCCCGATCTGGGTGAAGCTGGCGGTCGCGATCGCGCTCGGCCTCGGCACGATGGTGGGCTGGCGCCGCATCGTGAAGACGGTAGGCGAACGGATCGGCAAGACCCACCTGACCTATGGCATGGGTGCCGCCGCCGAACTGGTCGCCGGCTTGACGATCGCTTTCGCCGACAGGATGGCGGTGCCGGTCTCGACCACGCACATCCTGACGTCGGGCGTGGCCGGCGCCAGCCTCGCCAATCGCGCCGGGCTGCAATTTCGCACCATAAGGAACATGGTGCTCGCCTGGGTGTTGACGCTCCCGGCGGCAATGATCCTGTCGGGCGGACTCTATTGGATCCTGTTGCAATTCGTCAGCTGACGATCGGCTGATCGCGGGGAGGGGAGAGCGGATTTTTGCTCTCCCTTTCATTTAAGGGTTGCTTGTTCGTTCGAACGAACTAATTGCGCGGTCCATGGTCCAGCAGCGACTCCTCGATATCGCGGTAGACGCTTTCGGAAAGCATGGCCTGGAAGGTGCCAGTACCCGAGAGATCGCGGCTGCGGCCGGCACCGCAATGTCCTCGATCACCTATCATTATGGCGGCAAGGAGGGACTCTATCTTGCCGCCGCCGACCATATCTCCAGCAAGATGGCGGAGGGCATGTCTCCGGCTCTACTCGTTGAGGTCGCCGATGGCGACGCGGTCGGCGCGCGTCGGGCCGTGCACGGCATGCTGGACGCGCTGTTCGACAAGATGATGGCGCAGCAGACCGAGAGCTGGAGCTTGTTCATCGTCCGCGAACAGATGCGGCCCACGGCCGCGTTCGCGCGGTTGTTCGACGGGCCGATGGGACAGATGATGCGGAAATTGATCCGGTTCATCTGCCTCGCCACCGGAATAGAGGACGACGAGGACGCGCGGATCACCGGCCTGATGCTGTTCGGGCAGGTTTTGGTCCTGCGCTCGGCCCGCGCCTCGGCGCTTCGGCTGTTCGAAATCGAAACGATCGGCGACGCGCTGGCACAGCGCATCCGCGCCCGTATCCACGCCAACACCAACGCCATTCTCGATGCCCTGACGGCGGAAGCAAAGGAAACGCGATGAGCGACGACACCCAGTCACAGGCGGCCTCCGACCAGCACGAAGCCGATGGAGAGACCAAGGGCGACGCCAAAGCCAAGGACGGCACGCCAATCTATCGCCGGCCGTTCTTCTGGGTGTTGATCCTGGTCGTGGCGGTCGCGGCAATTGGCGGCACGCTTTATTACCTGCACTCGCGTCAGTTCGAATCGACCGACGACGCGTTCGTCGACGCGCATATCGTCCGGATCGCTCCTGAAGTGGCGGGCACATTGATCGATGTCGCCGATCTCGACAACCGCCACGTCAATGCCGGCCAGTTGCTCGCGGTGATCAAGCCGACGGGCCCCGAGGCGCAGCTTGCCGAGGCGCGGGCAGGGGTGGACCAGGCGCTTGCCCAGCAGCAACAGGCCCTGGCGCAAGTCAGTAGCGCCACCGCCACGCGCAATCAGGCGGCGGCCGAAGCGCAGGCGCCTCTAGCTGCCGCGATCAAGGCGGCGCAGGACCTCGCCCGCTATCAGAATCTGGCGAAGATCGATCGCTCGGCGGTGGCCGCGACCCAACTCGACCAGGCACGCGCCAACGCCGCCTCGACGCGGGCGCAGGCCGACGCCGCACGGCGCCAGATCGCGAGCGCGGACGCCCAGATCGCCGTCGCCCGCAAGGCGGTCGATGCGGCGGGCGCGGTGATCGCCGCAAAGCGGGCTCAGGTCGCTCAAGCCAATGTCACCCTCGGCAATTTACGCCTCGTCGCTCCCGTCTCCGGCCAAGTGGTCAATCGCCAGGTCAACAAGGGATCGTACGTCGCGCCGGGCAGCCAGCTGCTTGCAATCGTGCCCGACACGATGTGGATCACCGCGAATTTCAAGGAAACCCAGCTCAAGGATATGCGCATCGGCCAGCCGGTGTCGATCAAGGTCGACGCCTATCCCGATGTCGAGTTCAAGGGCAGGGTCGATTCGATTCAGCGCGGCGCCGGCCAGGCCTTCGCCATCCTGCCGCCGCAGAACGCGACCGGCAATTATGTGAAAGTGGTCCAGCGCGTACCGGTGCGGATCAATTTCCTCGTCGGTAACGGCAATCCCGATCCGCGCAATTACCCGATCGGCCCCGGTATGTCGGTGACACCGTCGGTCAAGGTTCGCTGAGGTGGCGAGTGCCGCGGCACCGACCGGCGCGGCGAAGCCCGCGCCGAGCCAGGACGGCTGGGATGACGGAAGATCGGCGGCGGGGCGGTTCAACCCCTGGTTGATCGTCGCGATCATT
Organism: Sphingomonas pruni NBRC 15498; assembly: GCF_001598455.1. Lineage (GTDB taxonomy): Bacteria > Pseudomonadota > Alphaproteobacteria > Sphingomonadales > Sphingomonadaceae > Sphingomonas > Sphingomonas pruni. The sequence continues at coordinate 39,150 of NZ_BCYZ01000007.1, read as the reverse complement.
TCGCTGCCGACCTTCATGGAGGTGCTCGACACCTCGATCGCCAATGTCAGCCTCGACCATATCGCCGGCGGCCTGTCGATCACCATCGATCAGGCGACCTGGGTGCTGACCAGCTATCTGGTCGCCAATGCGATCGTCATCCCGATCTCGGGCTGGCTGTCCGACGCGATCGGGCGCAAACGCTATTTCCTGATTTCGATCGCGTTGTTCACGATCTCCTCGTTCGTCTGCGGGATCGCTCCCAACCTAACCACTCTGGTCATCGCACGCGTGTTCCAGGGCATCGGCGGCGGTGGACTGGCGCCGGTCGAGCAATCGATGTTGGTCGACACGTTTCCGCCTCGTCAGCGCGGCATGGCGATGGCGGCCTTCGCGATCGTCGTCGTGGTCGGACCGGTGCTCGGCCCGACGCTCGGCGGGTGGATCACCGAGACGTCGAGCTGGCATTGGGTATTCCTCATCAACGTGCCGATCGGCATCGGCGCATGGATCCTGGCCGACTTGTTCGTCGACGAGCCCAAACAGGTGAAGGACGATCGCGCCAAGCGGCTCGAGGGCGGGCTTCGCATCGACTATATCGGCGTGATCCTGGTCGCGCTGGGCCTCGGCTTTTTCGAACTGACGCTCGACCGCGGCGAGCGCGAGGATTGGTTCGCTAGCGGCCTGATCGTCGCGACGGCGACGATCTCGGCGGTGTCGCTGATCGCGCTGATCTTTTGGGAGCTCAACCATAAGGACCCGGTGGTCGACCTCAAATTGTTCAAGAACCGCAGCTTCGCGATCACCACGCTGATCATGGGCATCACCGGACTGATCCTCTTCGGCACGACCCAGCTGATCCCGCAAATGTTGCAGCAAGTGATGGGCTACAGCTCGTTCGATGCCGGGTTGGCGCTGACGCTCGGCGGTCTCGCGACCCTGGTCGCCGTGCCCTTCGCTGGCCGGCTGGTCGGCAAGGTCGATGCCAGGATTCTGCTCGGCGGGGCTTTGTTGGTGCAAGCCGCGGCGCTGTGGAACATGTCGCATTTCAGCGCCGACATCACCTTTGCCGATGCCGCGATGGGGCGGCTCTATCAGGCGATGGCGCTGCCATTCCTGTTCGTGCCGATCAATGCGGTCGCCTATCAGGGCCTGCCCCGCAACAAGACCGCGCAAGCCTCGAGCCTGCTCAACGTCGCGCGTAACCTGGGCGGGTCGATCGGCATTTCCGCCGCACAGTCGATGCTCGCCGGCGCGATGCAGCGTCACCAGACCGAATTGGTCCAGAAACTGAACCCACTCGACCCCAATTATACCGACTGGCTGGCCAAGGCGAAGGGAGCGTTCGCCGGGCTGGGGGATCCGACCATGCTGCCCCAGGCGATCCTGTATCAACAAGTTCAGCGGCAGGCGGCGATGCTCGGCTTCCTCGACGTGTTCCGGTCGCTGATGGTGCTGATCCTGATCCTGCTGCCGGTGGTCATCTTCATGAACTCGGGCAAGGGCGCGAGCGGGGGAATGGGACATTGATGATGTTGAAGAAATCGATCTCGCTCGTCTCGATGCTGGCGCTTGCCGCCTGCACCGTCGGTCCAAATTATACCAAGCCGGATCTGGCGGTGCCGGCGACCTATGCCGGCCCGCAGGGCGCTCCTCCGCCCGGCCAGGCCATCGATCCGGCGCATTGGTGGGAAGCGTTCAACGACCCCAAGCTGACCGACTTGATCAACCGCGCGCTCAAGGACAATCCCGATATGGCGACGGCCGCGAGCCGAGTGCGCCAGGCGCGGCTGGGCGAGATCCAGGCGCGCGCGCAATACAAGCCGGTGGTCAACGCGGACGCCAACGCAACCGACGTCAAATTCAGCAAGAATGCTGGCTTTGCGACCTTGGCGCGGGCCTTTTCCGGCGGCGGCAACAGCGGACCGCCTTCGGGCGTCGCCTTGCCCGGGGATAGCATCAAGACCTTTGCGGTCGGCTTCGACGCGAGTTGGGAACTCGACGTGTTCGGCGGTGGTCGCCGCGGCGTCGAAGCTGCGCTGGCGCGGACCGAGGCGGCAGAGTGGAACCAGCGCGACGCCGCGGTGACGCTCGCGGCTGAAGTCGCCGACGCCTATTTCGCGCTTCGCCTCGACCAGGAACAGATCGCCGTGCTCGACAGCGAAATCGAACGACAGGGCAGGGCGCTGCAGATCGCCGCGAATATCTCCAAGGTCGGGTTGACGCCGTCGATCGACGTTACCCGGCAGAACGGCAACATCACCGCCACACGCGCGCGGCTGGAACCGCTCAAGGCCGATCTCGACGTGCGCAAGCACGCGCTCGGCGTCCTGGTTGGGCAAACACCGGAAGCCTTGATGGCGGAATTGTCCGGGCCGTTACCAGCATTGGTGCCTACGCCGGAAATTCCGGCGGGATTGCCCAGCGACCTGCTGCGCCGCCGCCCCGACATTCGCGCCGCGGAACGCAATCTGGCCGCCTCGACCGCCGATATCGGCGTCGCGGTCGCCGATCTTTACCCGAAGTTCAGCCTGACCGGCATGGCCCAACTGATTTCGACTTCGCTCGGCAGTCTCTTCGCGGGCGATAGCCTGCAGCTGACCGGCACCGGACAGGCGACTTTTCCCCTGCTGGATTGGGGAAAGCGCAAGGCAAATGTTAAGATCCGCAAGGAGCAGCGTGAGCAAGCGTATCAGGATTATCGTCTGACCGTGCTGCAGGCGCTGCGCGACGTCGAGGACCCGTTGAGCAAGATCGACGCCGAACGCCGCCGTAACGCGCTGTTACGCCAGGCGCTGGCAGATGCCGACCGAACGGCCGCCGCGGATCAGGCGCGATACCAGGCAGGGCTGGTTGCGCAGGATACCGTCATCAATACGCAGGTGGATGTCCTGCGCGCCAGGGAAAACCTGGCGAATAGCGATGCGGAGCTGCGGCAGCTGTCGGTTGCCCTGTTCAAGGCGATCGGTGGCGGTTGGTCGGAAGGCGCATCCAGCGCCGGCTGACCAGCGCGTCACGCGATATCGAGGCTATTTTTTTCGCGCGACGTTTAACGGCGCGGTAATGGTTAGCGCCCGATTCGGAAAAGTTAATAAAAGGTTAATTTAGCGCGACTTTCCGTCGCCATTTTGGTGCGGCTAGAGGCCCAACCATCCAGATACAGAGCGACCCGCTTTCACCGCCAACTTGTTGAATCAACAAATTAACCGGTGAGAAGCGGGCCGTCTAAATTCGCTTTACCAGGGACGAATGGTTTCGCCGTGGATGAGCGCGATAAGAAACGCGAGCATTGCTTTACTCCTAATGCGCCCACCCCGGGCACCCGAGTTTCTTAATAGTTTTTTAACTTAAAAGCAATCGCGATTCCGGATAGTTACGTGTTTTCCCTGAGGTTTGGGCTGCCGGGCTTAAGAGTTCTTTCAGCCCCTTGGCGGTATCAGGGCGGTGATGGCGCGCGTTCCCACCCCGAACAGCCCGGTCGATGAGCCGGTGGGCCAAGCCGGCCTTTCGTCGACATCGCGGAGTCGTATGCGCGGTGCCGCGACCCCGTTCGCGCAGGTGTCCGCTACGAAACCCTGGGCCGTTCAGGCACTTGCGCAGATGACCAACCAGTCATTTCTGCGCCGGCATCTCGGTGTCGCGCGGTCGAACGACATCGCATTCGATATCGCCGACCGAATCGCCAACGCTATGCCTGGTGTGGTGGCTACTGTGATCGGCCGCTGGACGGTTGAAGTGGACACGTGCGTCGCCGACACTGCGGAACTTCAAGACTTCTCCGACAGCCTGACCGAAGCGCTGGCCGCGCCTTTCGACCTCGACGGCGAACGGCATCACATCGATCTTGCCATCGGCATCGCTGCCGGCCCCCCGGGCACGTTGGACGACATTCGCCTCGCCGAGGAAGCTGAAGACGCGTTGGTTCAATCGCGCAACGAGAACCAATTGGTGTTGCGTGACCTGTCGCAGATCGACCCGATGGTCGACAAATTGGCATTGAAGCGTGAGCTCAAGGGCGCGATCGATCGCGGCGAGCTGTTCCTGCAATATCAACCCAAAGTGCATGTCCGCCGCCAGGAGATCGCAAGCGCCGAGGCACTGGTGCGCTGGCGTCACCCGACGCGCGGGCTGATCCTGCCGAGCGACTTCATCCCGCTGGCCGAAACCTCACGAGATATCGACCGGCTGACGCTGTGGACGATCGAGCAGGTCATCACCGACCAGCATTATCTCCGGGCCGACGGCCAGGAGATCACGATCTTCGTCAATATCTCCGGCCAATTGCTGAGCAACGCTTCGTTCGTGAAGCGTGCGTGCGAAATGGTCAGTAGAGCGGGCGTCCCGCTCGGATTCGAGATCACCGAGACCTCGGTAATTCGCGATCCGGTCAGCGCGATCGCCAACCTCAATATCTTCGCCGATCACGGTATCGCGATTGCGATCGACGATTACGGCGCCGGTCTTTCGAGCCTTGCCTATCTCAAGGAATTGCCGGCGCGAGAACTCAAGATCGACAAGATGTTCGTCCTGCAGCTGACCAGCAGCAACCGCGACCCGCTGATCGTGCGATCGACCATCGACCTCGCCCATGCGCTGGAAATGGAAGTCACCGCCGAAGGTGTCGAGACTCCCGCGGCGCTGGCGCTGCTCAGCGTCATGGGATGCGACATGATCCAGGGCTATCTTATCAGCCGGCCGGTCGAGATCGAGGCGTTTCGTCAGTTCTTGCGCGACCACAAGGACGCCGCGCTGGTAGATTCGGCGCGGGCCAGCTTCCGCGCCGCCGCTTTTCGCCGCCTCGCCTAATCGGCCGCGGCGACCTTAGCGCGGTTTTAACGTCGCACGTTCATTCTGGCTACGTCATGAATCGGTGGATCCTACGCGCTTGCACGTTGTTTGCGATTCTCGTCGCGGTGCCATGCGTGGCGCAAGGCGACGCGGCGCCGGTTGACAAGGCACAGGTCGACAAGGCGCTGGAAGACGTCAAGGCGACGATGGGCGTCAATCCACAACTGACCGTGGAGAAGGCGATCGCCGCACGTCAGCTCGCCCAGCGCATGGCCGAGCCGGATCGCGACGTCGAGATCGCCACCGCTCTGTGGCTTCAAGGTGTGGCCTCCAATTTCAGCGGCAAGCCTGCCGCCGCCGGTCAATTGTTGGCGCAAGCGCTGATCATTACCGAGCGCGCGGCCAAGGGCAGCAAGCTCAACGCCGATATCTTGCTCGCCCGGGGCAGTTGGAATGCCGACAAGGCCGATATCGCCAACGCGTTGCGCGACTATCAAGCGGCGCATGACCTCTATCGCGCGATCGGCGATACGACCGGCCAGGCCAAGGCATTGATCGGCATTGCCGGGATCTATCTCGATGCCAACGATTTCGACGGCGCGATCAAGAATAGCGACAAGGCACTCGCGGTCGGCAGCAGCGATCCTCAATTGCTGAGCACGATCCACGGTAACCGCGGCGACGCTCTGCGCGAGCTGAGACGCTATGACGAGGCTGAGGTCGAATTTCAGAAAGCGCTCAAGTTCGCGCGGCAGAGCCGGAACCCGGCACTCGAAGCGATGGTGTTGCGCAATCTGGCGCGAAACGAATTGTGGGGCGGCAGACTCGATGATGCCGAAACGACGATCGCGCAGGGCTTCCGCCTGACCGACAGCTCCTCACGCGATGATGCTGCCCAGCTCTGGGCGCTCGACGCCAAGGCCGCGTTCGAGCGGGGTAAGCTGACCGATGCGCGTGCGAAGATCGAACGCGCCTTTGCTTTGGCCGGCGGCGCGGTCGATACCGTGGCTTTCTGGCAGGCGCACACCACCGCCTATGACATTTACAAGGCGCTGGGCGACACGCCGCAGGCGCTGCACGAGCTCGAGGTGATTCGCGCGATCGACGAAAAAACGACGACGACCGCGCGATCGAACAACACTGCGCTGATGAGCGCGAAGTTCGACTTCGCCAATCAGGAACTCCAGATCGCCAAGCTTCAGGCTGATGAGGCGAAGAGGCGCGCCGATGCGCAGTTCTGGATATTCGTCGCGACCGCCATGGTGTCGGTCGTCGTGTTCGGCATGTTGAGCTTCGGCTTGATCACGATCCGCAAGAGCCGGAACCAGGTGCGCGCGGCCAATATCGATCTCGAAGCGAGCAACGCTGCTCTGGGCAAGGCGCTGGCCGCCAAGACCGAATTCCTGGCCACTACCAGTCACGAAATTCGCACGCCGCTCAACGGTATTCTCGGTATGACCCAAGTCATGTTGGCCGATCGACGGCTGGACCCCGCGATGCGCGACCGGATCGGGGTGGTGCACGGCGCCGGCGTATCGATGCGCGCGCTGGTCGACGACATTCTCGACGTGGCCAAGATGGAGACGGGTAATCTGACGATCGAGCGCGCGCCGGTCGACTTGGCGGCGATGCTGCGCGACGTATCACGGATGTGGCAGGATCAGGCTGCCGCGAAGGGGGTTGGCTTCGAGCTCGACGTCAGCGAAGCGCCGCCCCGGATCGAAAGCGATCCGGCGCGTTTGCGACAAATCGCGTTCAATCTGCTTTCCAATGCGCTGAAATTCACCCAAAATGGATATATTCACGTCCGGTCGGGGGTGATTCATGGGGCCGACGGCGAATACGTGACCATCGAAATCCGCGATACGGGGATCGGTATCCCGCCCGACAAGCTCGAACTTATCTTCGAGTCGTTCCGTCAGGCTGACGCCGGCACCACACGACAGTTCGGTGGTACCGGCCTGGGCCTGGCGATCTGCCGCAACATCGCGCGGGCGATGGGCGGCGACGTCACCGTGGCCAGTGTCGTGGGCGAGGGATCGACCTTTACCGTGGCGGTCCCGCTGGTTCGCGTCGATGAGGAGCAGGTTACGGCGGTTGCCGACGATCATGGCAAGGTTCTGCTCATCCTCGACAAGAATCCGATTAGCCGGGCGATGCTCAAGACGTTGTTCGTCCCGCGCTTCCCGTCGGTGAAGGTCGCTGGGTCGATCGACGACGCCGCGGCGATGCTGGAAGAAGGTCGAATCCAGCGGATCCTCACCGACGAAGCGACGATGGCGATGGATGGCGACGTGGAGGCGGCGATCACGCGCCTGGGCGGTGCGCCGATGTCGTTGCTATGGACTAACCCGGATGCCGCCGACCGCGACCGGTTAACCGCGGCGGGCGTAGATCAACTGATCGCCAAGCCGATCGCCGGCGCCGCATTGGTTCAAACAATCGTTTCGGTAACGAAAGATGAAGATGTTGATAGTCGGGCCGCTTAGGCAGATAGGGGATCGACCATGATCTCTGATGCCCTCCACGCCGCGGTTCGGATTGGTCCGCTACGATGAATGTGCTTTTCATCGAGGACGATCCGATGAACCGTCGCGTCGTGGCCGACATGCTCGACGTCGCGGGCGCGGCAATGACCGAGGCGGAAAGCGCCGAGATCGGTCTGGAACTGATCGACAAGCGCGATTTCGACATGGCGCTGGTCGACCTGCGCATGCCCGGGATGGATGGTATCACCGCGATCCGACGCATTCGTGGGCGTCCCGATGCCAAAGCCAAGCTGCCGATCATCGTCGTCACCGCCGACACCGCCATCGACCTGCGCGAACGCTGCATCGCGGCGGGCGCCAACGAGGTGTTGTTCAAACCGGTGGCGATGGACGCTCTGTTCGAGGCGATGGGACGCATTCTCGCCAGCGGCGAGGGCGACGTTATTCTTTAGCCATTTCGGCTCGCCCCCGCTCGTGGCAAGAGCGCCGCCATGATCGAACGTCTTTCCGCTGAATCACGCCTGCTTGGTAGAAGCGGCATCCTGGTCTCGCCGATCGCCTGGGGCATGTGGCGGCTGCGCGGTGACGACGTCGCCGGCGCCCGAACGCTGATCGAGGCAGCGCTCGACAGCGGTATAACGCTCTTCGACACGGCCGATATCTACGGGTTCAACGGGACCAGCGGGTTCGGCGATGCCGAGGCGGCGCTCGGCCGCGTGCTCGCAGAAGCGCCCGAATTGCGCGCACATATGGTGGTGGCGACCAAGGGCGGGATCATCCCTGGCGTGCCGTATGATTCGAGTCCGGGCTATCTCGAGCGCGCGCTCGACGCGTCGCTGCGGCGCCTGGGCGTCGACCAGGTCGATCTCTGGCAAGTCCACCGACCCGATTTGCTCGCGCATCCGCAGGAACTGGCGGCGACGCTGGAGAAGATGATCGCGAGCGGGAAGACACTGGCGGTCGGAGTGTCCAATTTCACGCCGGCGCAGGTCGCGGCGCTCGAAAGCTTCCTCACCGTGCCGCTGGCGAGCACGCAGCCTGAACTCTCGCCGCTCCACACCGATCCGCTTTGGGATGGCACGCTCGATCTGGCGATGACGCGCGGTCACGCCGTCCTGGCCTGGTCGCCGTTGGGCGGAGGGCGGCTGGGCCAGGACGGACCGGTTGCCGCGTTGCTGGAGGGGAAGGGCGCGCAATATGGCGTGTCCGCGGCGGCGGCAACCTATGCGTGGCTGATGGCGCACCCGGCGCGGGTCATTCCGATCGTCGGAAGTCAGCGCGTCGAGCGAATCCGTGAGGCGCGCGATGCCTTCAAGGTCGAATGGTCGCGCGTCGAATGGTATGAGGTTTTGCAGGCCTCGATGGGGAAGAAACTGCCCTGATCGCTCGGCCGTAAAGGCAGGATGCTGGAGGCCCGTGCCGGAATCGAACCGGCGTAAACGGATTTGCAGTCCGGTGCGTAACCACTCCGCCAACGGGCCTCGAAGGCGTGGTAAGGCGGGGGGCTTTGCGCATCGGACCGCCTCAAGTCAACAGTGGCGTTATATGACGCATATAATTTAATGCGCTATTGCGGGTTGGCGTGCGGCGCGGCGCACCATATAGCAGCCGAGCGGCATCGAAGTGTGTTGCATACGTAAAACAGTTATGCGATTGGGCGGGCTATGAACAATTTGGCGCCAGAGACGGTCGGCGACGATATCAGCTTCGAGGCGATGCGCCATGCCATGGTGCAGAGCCAGTTGCGTACCAACGCGGTCAACGATCCGCGCGTGGTGACCGCGATGGCCAGGGTTCCGCGCGAGGAATTCGTGCCCGAAAGCGCGCGCCGGTTGGCCTATCGCGACACCGCCGTAGCGATCGGCAACGGTCGTTATCTCAATCTGCCGATCGCCACCGGCAAATTGCTGACCGAGGCGTATCTGGAGCCGACCGATAAGGTGCTGCTGATCGGCGCAGCCGGCGGTTATACCGCCGCTGTGCTGTCCGGCCTGGTGCGCTCGGTCGTCGCGGTCGAAAGCGAGGCCGATCTTGCCGCGCATGCCCGCGCCGCGCTGGCGGGCTACGGCAATGTCGAGTTGGTGGAAGGACCACTTGATCAGGGCCATCAGGCGGGCGGACCTTATGATGTGTTGATCGTCGATGGCTGCGTGGAGGTAATTCCCGAATCGCTCATCGGTCAGGTGACACCCGGAGGGCGGGTGGTAACCGGGCTGCGGGAACGTGGCGTATCGCGCCTCGCGTCCGGGCGTACGATCAAGGGGGCGTTCGGGCTGCGCGCTTTCGCCGACGTGGATTGCGTTGCGCTGCCCGGTTTTTCGGCGCCGCGGAGCTTCGCGTTTTGAAAGAAATGGCGTTTTGAAAGAAATGGGGAATTGATGCGCGTTTCCGTCCTGCTCGCTGGTGTAGCCATGGTCGCTATCGCTGCCGTGCCGGCTACCGCCGACACACTGCGTGAAGCGCTCGTCAAAGCGTATAACACCAATCCCGGCTTGGCCGCCGAGCGCGCCAATGTCCGCGCATCCGACGAGAACGTCCCGATCGCCAAGGCGCAGGGACGTCCGAACGTCGGCGTCACCGGCAATTATACCGAGAATGCGCTGAACAGCAGCCAGAACAGCTTGCTGTCACCCGATCGCCAGCTCCAGGCGAGCGCGCAGCTCGCGGTTCCGGTCTATAGCGGCGGCCGCGTCCGCAATTCGATCAAGGGCGCCGAGACTCGCGTCGAAGCGAGCAGGATGCAGCTGCGCGGCACCGAATCGGATACCTTCGTCGGCGTGGTCGGCGCCTATATGGACGTCATCCGCGACGAGGCGATCGTCGGACTGAACAAGGAAAACGTGAAGGTACTGGAGGTCAACCTCCAAGCTGCCAAGGATCGTTTCCAGGTCGGCGACCTGACGCGTACCGACGTTGCGCAGTCCGATGCGCGCCTGTCGGTCGCGCGCGGCCAGCTCGAACAGGCTCAGGCGCAGCTCATCTCGAGCAAGGAAAGCTACATTCGGGTGGTCGGTTCGCCTCCCGGGCAGCTGGAAGATCCGCCCGCTTTGCCGAACCTGCCCAATGCGCCCGACGACGCGGTCGACGTTGCGCTCAAAAACAATCCGGTGCTGCTCGCGGCACAACGCAACAGCGACGCGACGCGGTTCGACATCGATGCGGCCAAGGGCGCGCGGTTGCCGACGTTGAGCGGCGTCGTCGGCGGCAATTACTTCAACTATCTGGGTTCGTATGGCTCCGGCACCAGCCCGAAGCCGGGTCAGTCGGGGTCGGCGGGTACCGTCGGGCTGCAATTCTCCGTCCCGCTCTATCAGGGCGGCGGTCCGTCGGCCCAGGTGCGTCAGGCTCAGGCGCGCCGCGCTCAGGCGCTCGAGCAGGCAACCGATACCGAGCGCGGCGTGATCGCGCAGGCGCGCTCCGCCTACGCGATCTGGAAGTCGTCGCTCGAGGTGATCGCCTCGTCGCAGCGCGCGGTCGAGGCCAACAAACTGAGCCTCGAAGGCGTGAGGGCCGAGAATAGCGTCGGCAACCGCACCATCCTCGATATCCTCAACGCCGAGCAGGAATTGCTCAACAGCCAGGTGACGTTGGTGACCGCGCAGCGCGACGCCTATGTCGCCGGCTTTGCCTTGCTCGCGGCGATGGGGCAGGCGGAGGCGCGCGATCTCGGTCTCGAGGGCGGCGCGCTCTACGATCCGCTGACCAACTACAAGCGCGTCAAGGGCAAATGGAGCGACTGGGATATCGATCCGGCCTATAAACCGACCGGCACCAGTACGCGCGATACCCCGCCGCAGGACTCGTCGCAAAAGCGTCCGCTCGACCCTCAGTTGAATGCCCCGGTTGACACGGCCCCCGATCGTCCCGCAAACGAGACCAAATAGCTCGCGATTTTCGCGGGTTCGTGCGTCGTCAGGAAGCAGGCCGCCTATGGGGGATGTAAGCGCCGAACCGTCGATGGAGGACATCCTGTCCTCGATCAAACGGATCATCGCCGAGGATGTCGAGACCGGCGGGGCGTCGCGGGTGCGCCGTCGTCCGGCGCCGCAGCCGACTCCGGTCGAGGCTACCGAAGACGATGACGTGCTCGAATTGAACGAGCCCGCGCCCGATTCGGACGCGGCGCCGATGGCGGAGTCCGTTGCCGCGGCGCCCGCGTCTGCCCCGCCCGCCGAAAAGATCATCTCCGATGAGGCCGCCGAAGTCAGCCGTGCGCGGCTCGCCAGCCTGTCGCGGCTCGTCATCAAGCCCGAAGTCGCGGGCAGCGACACGCTTGAGGGGCTGGTCCGCGAGATGCTGAAGCCGATGCTGCGCGACTGGCTCGATACGAACCTGCCCGGCCTGGTCGAAGCCATGGTCGCCAAGGAAATCGCGCGGATCACCGGTCAGCGCTGAGCCGAGACGAAGCGAGTTTTGCGTACGACGGGTAGTTGCTCGCGCAACGACCTTCTGCTCTATCTCGGTCATGAAGAAGCTTCTCCTCGCGAGCGTCGCGCTCGCTTCGTTCGCTTTTCCCGCAACCGCGCGCCAGCTGACCATTGAGGATGTGACGATGCTCAGCCGCGTCTCGTCGCCGGCGATGTCGCCCGACGGTCATTGGCTGGTCTGGCAGCAGCGCGAGACCGACTTGGCGGGCGACAAGGGGCGCTATGATCTGTGGCGGCTCGACCTGACCGCCAAGGGCGCCAAGCCGGAAAAGCTGATCGGCGAATGGGCAGTTAATGAAACCAGCCCGCAATTCTCTCATGACGGCAAGACTGTCTGGTTCCAGTCGGACAAGGGCGGCGAGGACAATGTCTGGGCGGTCGCCGTCACCGGCGGCGCCCCGAGCCAAGTCACCGATCTCAAGGGCGGGATCGGTGGGTTCAAGGTCGCGCCGACCGAGGACAGATTGCTGATCTGGGCGGATCGCCTGCCCGGCGCGCCGTCGAGCGAGCCGGCCATGGTCAAGAAGCGCGACGATTCCGGCAATGGCCGCACCTTCGACCAGATGTTCATCCGCCATTGGGCGAGCTGGTCCGACGGCACGCGCTCGCAGCTGTTCGTGCTGCCGATGGCGAACGGCAAGGCGAACGGCTACGGCAAGGCGATCGAAGGTGGGTTGGTCGGCGATTCTCCCTCCAAGCCCTTTGGCGGCGGCGAGGAAGTGTCCTGGTCGGCCGACGGCAAGACAGTGTTCTTCGCCTTGCGGGAGGCGGGCCGGATCGAGCCGCTATCGACCAATCTCGACATCTTCGCGGCGCCCGCGGACGGATCGGCCGCGCCGACCAACCTGACCGATGCCAATGACGGCATGGACAACCTCCCAACCGCGTCGCCTGACGGCAAATATCTCGCCTGGTTCGCGATGAAGCGCCCGGGCTACGAAGCCGACCGACAGGTGTTGATGGTTCGCGACCTCGCCACAGGTCAGGTGCGTGCGCTGACCGAAGGCTGGGATCGCTCGGTCGGGTCGATCGCCTGGAGCGAGGACGGCAAGACGATCTACGTGACTGCCGAGGACACGCAGGAAACGCCGATTTTCGCGGTCGATCTCAAGTCGGGCAAGCCGACCCGGCTGACGCAGGAGGGCAATGTCACGGCGGTGGTGCCGACTGCCAAGGGCCTTGTCTATGCGATGAACTCGCTGACCGCGCCCGACGACTTTTACTGGCTTTCGGGCAAGAAGAGCGCGCGGCTGACTAGCGTCAATGCCGACAAGCTCGCCGGGATCGACATGCCGACGGTGACGCGGTTCAGCTTTACCGGCGCCAATAACGACAAGGTGTGGGGCTATGCGGTCAAGCCGGCCGGCCTCGCCGAGGGCGCCAAGGCGCCGGTGGCCTTCATGGTCCATGGCGGGCCGCAGGGATCGAGCAACAACAGCTGGTCGTACCGCTGGAACCCGGCTTTGTTTGCCGGCGCCGGCTACGGGCTGGTCGCGGTCGATTTCCACGGCTCGACCGGCTACGGTCAGGGCTTCACCGACGCGATCCGCAACAATTGGGGTGGCTGGCCGCTCGAGGACCTGAAGAAGGGGCTCGACGCCGCGACGACCAAGTTCGCCTGGCTCGACGGCAACAATGCCTGCGCGCTCGGCGCCTCCTATGGCGGCTATATGATGAACTGGATCGAGGGCAATTGGCCCGACCGCTTCAAGTGCATCGTCCAGCATGACGGCGTGTTCGACGCTCGTGCCATGGCGTACGAAACCGAAGAGCTCTGGTTCGACGAATGGGAGCATGGCGGCCATCCTTATTACGAGGATCCGGCCGCGTTCGAGAAATGGAACCCGGTGAATTTCGTCGACAAGTGGAAGACGCCGCAACTCGTCATCACCAGCGAGGGCGATTACCGCATTCCCTATACTCAGGGCGTCGCCGCCTTCACCGCGCTCCAGCGCCGCGACATTCCGTCGCGCCTGATCGTCTTCCCCGGCGGCAGCCATTGGGTGCTCAACCCCAAGGAAAGCCGCCAATGGTACCGTGAGGTGCTCGGTTGGATGGGCAAATGGACGGGGAAGGGCGCCAACTAGCCCTTTCCTATCCTCGATAGCGGCGGATCAAGACCGAGTAGCGTTATCGCTTCATCGCCAGCAGTGCCTGGGCGCGCTTCAGATGCGGCATGTCGAGCATGGCGCCGTCGAGACCCACGGTCCCGGCGCCGGGAATGGCGTCGAACGCGGCGAGCACCTTCTCGGCATGGGCGATTTCATCGGGCGAGGGGGTGAAGGCGGCGTTGATCACCGGCACCTGATCGGGATGGATCGCCAGCATCCCGCGAAAGCCTGCACGGCGCGCGCGGCGGGCCATTTTCTGCAGGCCTGCCGAATCGCGGAAATCGCCATGGATCGTCTCGATGGCGCTGACCGATGCCGCGGCCGCGCCGGTCAGGCAGAGCGCGCGGAATAACTGATAAGGGAAGTCGTACTCGCCATTATCGTCGCGGTTGCTGGTCGCGCCGAGCGCCGTGGCGCTATCCTCCGCGCCCCAGCTCAAGGCGGCGAGGCGCGGGCATCCGGCGTAATTGCCGACGTCGAACACGCCCGCGGGGGTCTCGGTCGCGAGGACGAACACCGGAATGCCGCCGAGCGGAAGGCCGGCAGCGGCTTCCAACGCCGAGAGGTAATCGTTCAGCCGCTCGGCATCCGCGCGCGTTGCCTTGGGCAGGACGATTCCGTCGGGGCGAGCGGGCACCACCGCCGCGAGATCAGGCAACGCATGCGGCGTATCGAGGGGATTGATCCGTACCCAGTGCGGCTGGCGGCGGTGCGTCGTCTTGAGGTGGCCAGCGACCGCCTTGCGCGCATCGGGCTTGGCGCTTTCGGCCACCGCGTCTTCCAGGTCGATGATCACCAGATCGGCGGCGCTCAGCCCGGCTTTCTCGAGCTTGCGGGGCGAATCGCCTGGGGCGAACAGGAGCGAGCGGGCAGCGAGCGGAGTGATCGTCATGGCGGCGTTCTGGCGCAGGTGAGGGGCGTGCGCCAGCCCTCTCGCTTTTCGCTCTCCGTAAGGTTAAGCGCCATACCGGATATTCGATTAATGAGAGGGTAGCCCATGCGCGAAGCCGTCATCGTCTCCACCGCCCGCACCGGCATCGGCAAGGCCAATCGCGGCTATTTCAACATCACGGAGGCGCCGGTGATCGGCGCTCATGTAATGAATGCCGCGGTCGAGCGCGCCGGGATCGATCCCTCGCGGATCGACGACGTGTTCTACGGCGCGGGAAACGAATGGGGGACGCAGGGCTATAACGTCGCGCGCAACACGATCTTCGCCGCCGGTCTGCCGACCGAAGTGCCGGCGTTCACGCTCGATCGCAAATGCGGTTCGGGCCTGACCGCGATCGCGCTAGCGGCGCGCGGGATCATGTGCGACGAACTCGACGTGGCGTTGGCGGGCGGGATGGAATCGATAACGCTGACCGCGAAACAGGCGGGCAAGCCGTATCAGAACCAGTCGGTGATCGCGAAGAAGCCCTATGCGTATATGCCGATGATCGAGACCGCCGAGGTGGTAGCCGAGCGCTACGGCATCAGTCGCGAGGCGCAGGACGAGTTCGGCGCGATGAGCCAGCAGCGCGCCTATGACGGCCTGCAAAAGGGTGCCTTCGCCGAGGAGATCGTGCCGATCACCGTCGAGAAGGCGACCTTCGACAAGGAAGGCAACCAGACCGGGACCGAACAGGTCACCGTGACGCAGGACGAGGGCATTCGTGGCGGCACCACGGCGGAAATCCTGTCGGGGCTGCGTACCGTGTTCAAGGACGGCATGGTGATCAAGGAAGGCAAGTACATCACTGCGGGCAATGCCTCGCAGCTCTCCGACGGCGCCGCGGCGCAGATCCTGATGGAGCGCAAGGCGGCAGAGGCCGAGGGCAAGGACATTCTGGGCATCTATCGCGGCTTCCAAGTCGCGGGATGCGAGCCCGACGAAATGGGCATCGGCCCGGTCTTCGCGATCCCCAAGCTTTTGAAGCGGGCGGGCCTCAGGGTCGAGGATATCGGCCTGTGGGAGATCAACGAGGCGTTCGCGTCGCAATGCCTCTATTGCCGCGACACGCTGGGGATCGATCCGGAGAAGCTCAACGTCAATGGTGGCGCGATCGCGGTCGGGCATCCGTTCGGCATGACCGGATCGCGGCTCGCGGGTCACGCCCTGATCGAGGGGCGCAAGCGGGGGGTGAAATACGTCGTGGTGTCGATGTGCACCGCCGGCGGCATGGGCGCGGCGGGGCTGTTCGAGATTCCGGGCTAGGCTGGGCGTCACCCACGTCTGCCACCCCGGACTTGTTCCGGGGTCCAACCCTGCACAGTAGAAGCCGTCCATCGTCGCACGTTGGATGCCGGAACAGGTCCGGCATGACGATCGGCAGTGAGGCAAGTGACGTCGCTCCGTCACCTTCGTCTAAAGCAGCCTCATTTGCGCCATCCATCGCTCGACCAGTTGCGGCCAGACGCCGACCGGTCGATCCTTCTTGCGCAGACCGAAGGCGTGGCCGCCCTTGGCGAAGAGGTGCAATTCGGTCGACACGCCGACCTTGTCGAGCGCGCTGGCGTACATCAGGCTGTTGCAGACCGGGTCGACCGGATCGTCCCAGGCCTGGGCGATAAAGGTCGGTGGGGCCGCCTTGTTGATCGGCAGCGTGGGGTCGAACTTGCCGCCATCCCGGCAGATATGGCCGGGATAGAGCGCGACTGCGAAGTCGGGGCGGCTACTGATCCCATCGATCGCATCGACCGGCTTGTAGGCCGGTGCCAGGATGTTGCTGGTCTGCGCCACCAGATAGCCGCCGGCCGAGAAGCCCATCACGCCGATCTTGTCGGCATCAACGTGGAGCTCCTCGGCTTTGAATCGCACCAGCCGGATCGTTCGTTGAGCGTCCTGTAACGCCCGCATGATCTTGGGCGTGATGTGGCGTTTGAGCGCATCGTCCCAATATTCGTTGCCGCCGGGCGCGCGATATTTCGAGACGATGCAGGTTACGCCCTTGGTGGTCAGCCAATTGCAGATTTCGAAGCCTTCCAGGTCGATGAACACCTTTTGGAAGCTGCCGCCGGGAAAGACGATCACAGCGGTGCCGGTATTATGGCCCTTGGCCGGAACCACGGTCATCGTCGGAATGGCAATGTCGTTTACCGCTTGCGACTTGCCGCCATATTCGGGCGGCTCCTTGTAGGTGTCGACGCTTTCCGGTGGCTGCGGGCGAAGCGTACCGTCGGGCGGGCTGGCGGGCCAGATCGGCAATTGTACGAGCCCGGGCGCGGGCTGCCAGACACCGACCGTGCGCACCGGTGCCTCTTTCGTGACAGCAGGCATCGCGCGATGGGTGCTCGATTGCGGCTCGCTCGAGGCGCTTCCGGCAATGCCGGGCAACCCCAAACAACAAAGGAGCGGCAAAGCGAGGCGACGCACGGTGATTCTCCCGGTGGGCGACCGACGCAGCTTCTGGTCACGCTTGGCCCGGTGCAAGCATTTCTGCGCGCTGCCACAGCTTGTTGTGGATAAGCGCCATCCCAGATTTGCGCTCGAGGGACCTTTTTCCCTAGGACGCATCTCATGACAACGCACACGACCCGTATGCTCATCCTCGGTTCGGGCCCGGCCGGCCTGTCGGCCGCCATCTATGGCGCGCGCGCCGGGATGGAGCCGATCGTCGTCCAAGGCATCCAGCCTGGCGGCCAGCTGACTACGACGACCGATGTCGAGAATTATCCCGGCTTTCGCGAGGTGATTCAGGGCCCGTGGCTGATGCAGGAGATGCAGGCGCAGGCCGAGCATGTCGGCACGCGGATGATGTGGGACACGATTGTCGAGGTCGACCTGACCAAGCGCCCGTTCCGGCTCATCGGTGACGGCGGCGACGTCTATGTCGGCGATGTGTTAGTGATTGCGACGGGGGCCCAGGCCAAATGGCTCGGGCTCGACAGCGAGGAAGCGCTGAAGGGCAAGGGCGTCAGCGCCTGCGCGACCTGCGACGGCTTCTTCTATCGCGGCAAGAAGGTCGCGGTGATCGGCGGCGGCAACACCGCGGTCGAGGAAGCGCTGTACCTGACCAACCATTCGCCCGACGTGACCCTGATCCACCGCCGCGATTCGTTTCGGGCGGAAAAAATCCTGCAGCAGCGGCTGTTCGCCAACGAACGCATCAAGGTGCTGTGGAACAAGGAGGTCGAGACCTTCGTCGACGGTGGTGGTACTGCGGGTCTCGTCGCGCTCGAATTGCGTGACACGGTGACCGGCGAGCTCTCGCGGCTCGATGTCGAGGGCGGTTTCGTCGCGATCGGGCACCATCCGGCGACCGAGTTGTTCCGCGGCCATCTGGAGCTCGACGCCGATCATTACATCAAGGTCGAGACCGGCTCGACCCGGACCAGCGTGCCCGGCGTGTTCGCGTGCGGCGACGTCATGGACAAGGTCTATCGCCAGGCGGTCACCGCGGCCGGCACCGGATGCATGGCCGCGCTCGACGCCGAACGGTTCCTCGCCGAAGCCGATTTCGAGAAAGTGGCCGAAGCGGCCGAGTGACGTCAGCTGCTTGCCGGCTTCGTTTGGGGGTCGGCATGCTCTCCCGCGGGGACGTCATGAGGGACGTTCCAGCCGAAATAGACTTCTACCTCGACGACCTCGCCGTCGCGCAACGTGTGAACCTCCGTGTTGCGGAAGCGCCGGCCGCCCATCGTACCGATATAGGTGACGAACACCGCATCCCGGTCGGATGCCATGCGGACGATCTCGAAATCGTCCATGTTTTCGCTGCTCGGCCAGCAGAGGCGGAAATAGGCGTCGCGGTCGATCCGGTTGTCGATAGGGCTGGAGAAATGGAAATCCTCAGCGATCAACTGCTCGATCGCCTCGCGATCCTTGTCGACATAGGCTTGCAGGATGCCGCGGACGACATCTTGGTCGGAGATCATGGATAGCTCCCATCGCGTCACGGGCAAAACGCGAGGGCTAGCGGGGCGTTCCCGCGTTAGGCGCTCCGGATCGCCGCCACGATCTGTTCGCGCAGCCAGTCGCCGTCGCCGGGCCGCGCGAAGCTGTGGCTATCGCTATCGCGACGATGGATCGGATCGGCGC
The DNA here is from genome assembly GCF_001598455.1 of Sphingomonas pruni NBRC 15498. GTDB lineage: Bacteria > Pseudomonadota > Alphaproteobacteria > Sphingomonadales > Sphingomonadaceae > Sphingomonas > Sphingomonas pruni. Next base: position 20,336 of record NZ_BCYZ01000007.1, on the reverse strand, counting down.
CGTGCCACGCATGCTCGAAGCGGATGGCGGTATTGTCGCGCTGGGCAAGCAGGATCGTGCGCGGCGTATCGACCATCGCCACCGCCATCTGTCCGGCGACAGGGTTGGTTGGTTCCTTAGATTTGGAAGAAGCCTTGCGTAACCCTTTGATTGCTTTTGCGATGTTTGTTCCTCCGGACAGAGCGCGGAGCCATTGGCGGGGATCGCGCAGGCGATCGGCATAATGCGATCGGATCGCCGAAGCCGGGGGCAGTGCATCCTCCTCGTCCCCGACCCAGGGGTTGGCGAGCACAAGGGCATCGATCCCGGCATCGCGGTGGAACAAGGCGAGGGCAGTCGCGGCGTCGCAATTGCCCAAAGCGACGACACGCGTCATGTGCGGCGCGAGCATGCGGAATTTGCGCGTGGCGGCTGCGATGTCGGGACCACTATCCTGATAGCCGCGATTGGCGCCGTCCGAGTCGCCGATTCCGCGCCGATCGAACCGGAACACCGGAATGCCCGCGGCGGCGAGATCAGCCGCCAACAGCGCCATGCCGCGATGCGCGCCGCAGCGCAGTTCGTTACCTCCCGACACGATCAGCAGCCCGGTCGTGCCCGGCGCGCCGTCGAACGTGCCGATCAGTGTGTGGCCGTCGCAGGGGAACGCGGTCAGTTCGCGCATCGCGCAATCCAGTCGGCGATATCGTCCGCGAGCAGGTCGGCGAGCGCGGAATCGTCGCCGGGCTCGCTCTGGCGCCATAACGGCGCGCCGGCGACCTTGCGGTCGGCCACCGCGGGATCGGTGTCGAGCCGGACGACGCGGACCGCGCCCTCTCGGACGCAATCGGCGGCGTTGAGATCGCGGAGCAATGTTCGCGACAAAGCGTTGCCCGCGATCGTGACCGGGCCGCCCTCGTCATTGTAATTGCCCAGGTCGATGTCGATCCGCGCGCCGGCCGCTGCGCTCGTGCGGAGGAGTTCACGCACCAGCGCCTCGCCTTTGGCGGGGGCGAGTTGCCAGCGCGATGCCGCCTTGACGTCATGATCGAGCAACGCGCCGCCGCGAAAGGATAAAATATGGACCGGGCGCTCGCCTGCGGCTTCCATCGCGGCGGACGCGAGCGCCGTTCGCCAGCCGGCGAGCATGGCATTTTCGGTCGGTACCAGGCTTTCGCCTTGCCCGGGAAGGTCGGGCAGCGCGCTAGCGATATCGCGCGCGGCCAGACGGCGCAGCATGCCGCTGACGAAGGTGCGCGTGCGATTGGCTTCCTCGAGCAAAGGCAGCACCGCAACCACGACCGGGCCCGTGGCAGGCCCGAAGCGGATCATCGCCTCGCGCCCTCCAGCCCAGTCGTAATGATCGATCATGTGCCTTTCTTAGCGCCAACCTTGGCTTCGGCGAAACGGCGGAGCGCACCGAAGCTCTCAAGCATCTCTCCGTCCACCTCATCGTCCTCGATCAGGATGTGGAGACGGTCCTCGATTTCGGTCAGCACGCCGGCGACCGCCATCGAATCGAGCTCGGGCAGCGCGCCGAACAAGGCGGTATCGTCGTCGAACGCGGCGACGCGGTCGGCGTCGAGCGCCAGGACATCCTTGAGGACGGCGCGCACGGTCTGGTCGACCGTCGACGGAGCAGGGTGCGTGGTCATCGTTTCGGCGCGTTACCGGGAGCGGGGCGGCTTGGGAAGGGTGACGACCGACGATAGCACCGCATCGATCAGCGCATGCCTCCAAGACTTTTCGCGCCGAGCTCGAATGGGTGGAAAGCGGACGCTAACGCTTGCCTTGATATGCCGTTGAGAGGAGGTCTTGCATGGCGTTCATTCTGGCAGCAAATTTCGCCCCGCAATACACGCAGTGGGTTGTGCCCGATCCCGATAAAGCCGAGCTTTTCCGCCGAGCGCAGGCTTACAACCACAAGACGGCTTACTGGCCGGTGCAGCTGTCGCACCGCGGAATCAGACTGCCACGCGAGTTATTTCCCGATAGCGGCCGGATCCCGGGCCGCGCAAAAAACCCGCCGCATATCATCAGCATGCACATGTTTCCCGGCGTGTCCGAGATCGTGCGTGATCTGATCGAAGAGTTCGAGCCTGACGTGCATCAATTCGTTGAAATACCAGTGACGCTGAAATCTGGCGAGCCGGCGCCGCATCGCTACAGCGCGCTGAATATCCTCAATATCGTCGATAATTACGTCGACTTCGACAGGACAGAGCTAGCGAGCAAGGATTATCCGGGGATGGGGCGCAAGCTGTTGCCGGTTTCAGCCTTCGAGAAACGCCCGATCTACGTTGACAAAAAGGCGATCGGGCGCCGTCATCTTTGGCGAAGTCCCGAAATCTCGTTCGCCATCACCGTCTCCGACGCTCTTTGCACGCGCATGCAAGCAGCAAAGGTGTTTGGTTATAACTTCATCAACTGCGTCGAGCTGTAATTCCGATTTGGCGCTAAGCTCACAGAAGGTCGCAATTGCTTCGCTTGCCGATAGGCCATTCCGCAAGGACAGGAGCGGGCCAACCGAGCCGTCTCCGCAACGCGATAGGGAAGCCTTGGGATAAGCCCCTTCGCTCGCTATCAGGGCGCCATGATCCCGCTCGATCCCGTGCCGCGGCCGCTCGATCACCTGACCCTACGCGGGCGACCCGGCGATCCGGCGCTTGCGACGCGCGAGGGCGTGCTCGACGTCGCCGCATTGGAGGCGGCGGTCGGCGCGTTGGCCGGCTGGCTGGCGGAGCAGGGGCTCGATCGCGGTGATCGCGTCGCGACCTGGCTGCCCAAGACGCGGTTGGCCTGCCTCATGCCGCTCGCGGCAGCGCGCGCGGGCTTCGTACACGTCCCCGTAAATCCGCTGTTCAAACATTTGCAAGTACAGCATATTCTTTCCGACAGCGGGGCGCGGCTGCTGATCACCCAAGCGGCGCGCGCCGGGTCACTGGAAGCGGCTGACGTGCGGATCGTGACCGAGGATCCGCCGCTCGACGGTGCCTCGCTGCCACCATCCAGCGCCGATCCGGACAGCCTGGCGGCGCTTCTCTATACGTCCGGTTCGACCGGGCGACCCAAGGGCGTGATGCTCAGCCATGCCAATCTCTGGCTCGGCGCGATCAGCGTGGCGCATTATCTCGGGCTCGGTCCTGCCGATCGCGTGCTCGGCGTGCTGCCGCTCAGCTTCGATTACGGGCAGAACCAGCTCTTCTCGACTTGGGCAGCGGGTGCCTGTGTGGTGCCGTTCGACTATCTGCTGCCGCGCGACGTCTATCGCGCGATCGAGCGCGAGCGGATCACGACGCTGGCCGGCGTGCCGCCGCTCTGGGCGCAGTTACTTGATATCGATCCTCAAGATATAGACATAAGTTCGCTGAAAAGAATTACGAATTCTGGCGGAGCGCTGACCCGGCGATTGATCGACGGGCTCCGCGACCGTTTTCCGCGGGCCGACATCTATCCGATGTACGGGCTGACCGAGGCCTTCCGCTCAACCTATCTCGACCCTTCGTTGGTCCAGACCCATCCGGAGTCGATCGGCCGGGCGATTCCGTTCGCCGAGATCATGATCGTGCGACCCGACGGGGCGCCGGCGGCGGCCGGAGAAGCGGGTGAGCTGGTCCATGCCGGTCCCTTGGTCGCGCAAGGCTATTGGCAGGACCCCCAACGAACCGCCGCGCGCTTCCGGCCCGCGCCGGAATGGTCGCAATCGGGCGGCACGGCGGTCTGGTCGGGAGACACGGCAGTCGCGGACGCCGACGGCCTGCTGCGCTTCGTCGGTCGCGACGACGAGATGATCAAATCGTCCGGTAACCGCATCAGTCCCAACGAAGTCGAGGAAGCGGTCACCGCGGGCGGCGAAACCAGCGAGGCGGTCGCGATCGGCGTGCCCGATGAGCGGCAAGGCCAGGCGATCGTGGTGGTGGCGAAGGGCGACGGTTCTGCGGAGCCAGGCTTGCGGGAGCGCCTCCGCCGCGATTTGCCCAACTTCATGCAGCCGGCACGCTATGTCTGGCTGGCGGAGCTGCCGCGCAATGCCAACGGCAAGCTCGATCGCGCAGCATTGAGGGGGATGACGTCATGAAGCCGATGGGCGCGATCCCGCCGGAGTTCCGATCGCTTCCGCTGGCGATTGGCGGCCGATCTGTGGAGCAATTGCTCAGCTCGTCGCCGGTCTTCGTCTATGACGCCGCCGTGGTGCGGAGCCGGATCACGCGGTTCCGCGCGGCGTTTCCCGGCGTCGACCTGCATTACGCGGTAAAGGCCAATCCGTTCGCGCCGTTGCTCGCCGCGATGGCGCCACTGGTCGACGGTTTCGACGTCGCGTCGGCGGGCGAACTGGTGCGCGTGGCCATGCTAGGCAAAGCGATCAGCTTCGCCGGGCCGGGCAAGACCGATGCCGAACTCGAAACCGCGATCGCAACGGGGGTGACGATCAACCTGGAGAGCGAAGGAGAGGCCGACCGCTCGTTAGCGGTAGCCGATCGGTTGGGGCGAACGCCGCGGCTCGCCGTCAGGGTGAATCCCGAATTCGAGCTGCGCGGATCGGGCATGCGCATGGGCGGGCGCGCCTCGCCGTTCGGGGTCGACGCCGAATGCGCGCCGGCGCTGGTGACGCGGATCGTGGCTGCAGGCGCTGAGTGGCGTGGTTTCCACATCTTCGCCGGGTCGCAAGCGCTCGATCCGGCGGCAATCATCGACAGTCAGGCACATACGCTCGACCTCGCCGCGCGGCTGGCCGAGGCTGCCGGGTCGTCGCCGCCGCTCGTCAATCTCGGCGGCGGGTTCGGCATTCCCTATTTTCCAGGCGAGCAAGCGCTTGATATCGAAGCGATCGGTGCCGCGCTGACGCCACGGCTCGATGCCTTGCTAAAAACCAGGTTCGCGATCGAGCTGGGCCGCTGGCTGGTGGGAGAGGCCGGCGTCTATCTGACCCGCATCGTCGATCGCAAGGAAAGCCGGGGCGAGACGTTCCTGGTGTGCGATGGCGGCCTCAACCATCAGCTTGCCGCCACGGGCAATCTCGGCACCGTCGTGCGCCGCAACTATCCCGTCGCCGTCGCCACGGCATCCCCGGACGCGCCGCGCGAGACGGTGAGCGTCGTCGGTCCGCTCTGCACGCCGCTAGACCGTCTCGCCGATCAGGTCGAGTTGCCCGTGGCCGGTCCGGGTGACGTCATCGCCGTCTTCATGGCGGGAGCTTATGGACTTACCGCCAGTCCCTGGGAGTTCCTCGGCCACCCCAGACCCGCGGAAATCCTGGTCTGATCTTTTACTCCTAACGCAATATTTACCCCCTCGACCCCATAGCCAAGCCCGAAGTCTGCGCGTGCCGGAGTGACGTCACCGGTCCAGCCATGCGCCGACGGGAGGCTGATTATGAGTTTCGTGAAGTTTTCCAAGGCCTTGATGCTCGTTGGCGCGAGCGCCAGCGTGCTGACGGGATGCGCCGGCGGCGGCGGTGCGCAATTGCCGCCCGCGTCGTTCGTCGGAACGCGCGAACAGCCGAGCGAGGAATATGTGATCGGTCCGATGGACCAGCTCAACATCTTCGTGTGGCGCAATCCCGAACTGTCGGCGAAGGTCCAGGTGCGCCCCGACGGCCGTATCACCACGCCTTTGGTCAACGACATGCCCGCGGTCGGCAAGACCCCGGCGATGCTCGCCGACGACATGAAGATCGCGCTGTCGACCTATATCAAGGATCCGATCGTCTCGGTCATCGTCGAGAGTCCGCAGAGCACCTATAGCCAGTCGATCCGCATCGTCGGCGCGACCGAAAAGCCGGCGTCGATCCCGTATCGTGCCAACATGACCCTGCTCGATGCGATGATCGCGGTCGGCGGGCTCAACCAATATGCCGCCGGCAATCGCGCGCGGTTGGTGCGCCAGGATCGCGCTACCGGTCAGCAGCGCCAGTATAACGTCAAGCTCGGCAAACTGCTCAAGGACGGCGACCCGTCGGCGAACGTCAAGCTCGAGCCAGGCGACGTCATCATCATCCCCGAATCGATGTTCTGACGGAGGCCTGAAACCGTGAACGGCCTCTATGACGAAGTTCGCATCGCGCTCCACGCGATCTGGAACCGCCGCTGGATCGCGCTGGCGGCGGCCTGGGTCGTCGCGATCCTGGGCTGGCTGGCGGTCAGCCAGATGCCCAACCGCTACGAATCGAAAGCACGCGTCTTCGTCCAGATGGGCCAGGTGTTGCCGTCCAAGATCGGCATCAGTGCCGCGGAGCAGCAGAACGACGTCGATACGATCCGCCAGACGCTGACCAGCGCGGTCAACCTGGAAAAGGTCGTGCGCGGCACCGACCTCGCCAACACGGTCTCGACTCCGCAGGAAATCGCCGACCGCGTCGCGGGGCTGCAGCAGAACGTCAAGATCGTCGCCCAGCAGAACAATCTGTTCGAGATCAGCGTGACCGCGTCGAGCCCCAAGCTCGCCGCACAGATCAACCAGAAATTGATTTCGATCTTCGTCGACCAGAACCTGGCCGACGATCGCAACGACACCCAGACCACGTTGCGCTTCCTCGACAGCCAGGTCGAGGATCTGCAACGTCGCCTGAGCGATGCCGATGCCAAGCGTGCGCAATTCCAGACGCAATATCTCGGATCGCTGCCGGGCACCGGGTCGCTGTCGGACCGCATGTCGGCTGCGCGCACCCAGATGGCGCAGATCGACAGCGATCTTGCCGCCGCGCAGACCAGCCTGGCGTCGATCAACGGCCAGATGGCGGGCACCACGCCAACCATTCCGGGCGTCGGCGGGGCCGGCAGCGCAGGGCCGGCGCGCGCGCGTCTTGCGGCGATCGAGGGCCAACTCGCCGACGCGCGGGCCAAGGGCTATACCGAGAACCATCCGGACGTCGTCGCGCTCAAGAGCCAGCTCGGCGCCGCGCGTGCCGCCGCTGCACGCGAGCCGGCGGTGGGCAGCTATGCCGGCAACGGGCAGCCCAACCCGCAATATCTGTCGCTCAAGTCGATGCAGGTGGACAAACAGTCGCAGGTCGCTGCCTTGATGGCGCGCAAGCAGCAACTTCAGCACGATATGGATGCGATCACCGGCAAGCTGAACGGCGATCCGGCGGCAGCCAACGAGCAAAGCCAGATCGACCGCGATTACCAGGTGCTCAAGGCGCAATATGACAAATTGCTGAGCGACCGCGAGGATGTCCGCGTCCGCGCCCAGGCGCAGGCGCAAACCGATTCGATCAAGTTCAAGGTCATCGATCCGCCGCGCGCGCCGCGCGCGCCGACCGCGCCCAATCGCCCGTTGTTGCTGACCGGCGTGCTGCTCGCGGCGATCTTCGCCGGGATCGGCGGGGCCTTCGCGCTGTCGCAGCTCAAGGCGACCTATGCCACCGCCGGACGGCTCGAAAAGGCGACCGGTTTGCCGGTGATCGGGTCGATCAGCGAGCGCGTATCGCGGGCGGAAGCCGAATTCAGGAAACGCAAGCTGCGCATGTTCGCGGGCGCCGCGGCCGCATTGCCGGTCGCGTTCGTCGGCCTGCTCGGCGTGGAGATGCTGATGCGGGGGCTCGCGGCATGAACAAGCCGATCATAACCAAGAAGGGGTCGCTGCTCGAGCGTGCTGCGGAAGTCTATGACTTCTCGGCGCGGCTCAACGCACGCGCGATTCCGGAAAGCGACTTGCAGGCGCCACCGGTCCGCACGCCGGTCGCGTCCGTTCCGGTCGTCGAGACGCCGCAGCCGGTGGAAATGCCGAGGGCTGTCGCGGTACCGGTCGAAATGCCCGCCGCGCCCATCGCTCGGCCGGTGCTCGTGCCGCCGGCGGCTTTGCCGGTGCCGGGCCGGCAAGCCAATATCGATCGCGATCTGCTGGCGGAAAACCAGTTGCTCATCCCGAGCGCGCCGATCGGCGTGCTGGCCGAGGAATTCCGCCTCGCCAAGCGCCAGCTGCTGCTCACCGCGCGCCAGCTCAACCAGCACGAGCCCGACAAGGCGCGGACGATCCTGGTCTGCTCGGCCAAGCCCGGCGACGGCAAAACCTATTGCGCGATCAACCTGGCAATCTCGATGGCGGCCGAGCGTGACACCCGCGTGCTGCTGGTCGACGCCGATTTCGCCAAGCCGGGGATCATGGCACGGCTCGGAGTCGCCGACGGCCCGGGCCTGCTCGACGCCCTTGCCGATCCCGCGATCGATATCGAGAAGTGCGTGGTCGGCACCGACATCCCCAATCTCAGCCTGTTGCCCGCCGGCGCACAGACCAATGCCGATGTCGAACTGATCGCCAGCGGCCGCACGCCCGCGCTCATCGCGCGGCTGCTCGCCGCGGATCCGGGCCGTGTGGTGATCTTCGATTCGCCGCCTGCCTTGTCGGCATCGCCCGCCTCGGTACTGGCGCTGCATGTCGGCCAGGTCATGCTCGTCGTCCGCGCCGACAAGACGTCGGAAGGCGAGATCCGCGACACCGTGCAGCGGCTGGAAGGCTGCGAGCATATCCAGCTTTTGTTGAACAGCGTTGCGTTCGCCCCGGGGGGGGCTCGTTTCGGCAGTTATTACGGCCAGGAGGACGAGGGGCAATGATGCGGTGTATTTCCGCGGGAGTCGCGCTTGCGACGTTGCTGGCGGCAATGCCGGCGGCGGCGCAGGACGACCGCCTGGTCGGGGGCAGGGACCGCAGGGTCTCCGTCGCGCCCTATATCGAACTCAGCCAGGTTCTCACCGCCGATGTCCAGTCGGGTGACGTGTTGACCTACAGCTCGGCCGCCGCCGGCGTCGATGCCGCGGTCGAGACGCGGCGCGTGTCGGTCAATCTGTCGGCGCGGTACGAGCATCAATTCGCTTGGGACAAGAATAGCGGCGACGCCGACGTCGTCACCGGTCTGGCCAACGCCCAAGTGCGCGTGACACGCGGGCTGTCGCTCGACGCGGGTGGCATCGCCACGCGCTCGCGCAACGACATTCGCGGCGCCGCGCCGGTGTTTTTCGGCAACGACCGCGCCAATGTCAGCAACGTCTATTCGGGCTATGTCGGCCCGACACTCACCACCGGCAGCGGTCCGGTCGCGATCAACGCGGCCTATCGCTTCGCCTATACCAAGGTGACCGAGCCGGGTCCGACCGGGGTCGCTCCGGGCAGCCCGCGGCTCGACTATTTCGACGATTCGAAGACCCAGATCGCGACCGCCTCGGTCGGCTTCAAGTCGGGCACTGTCCTGCCGGTCGGGCTGACCGCCAGCGGCGGCTGGACGCGCGACGATCAGAGCCAGCTCGGCGGACGTTTCGACGATCTCTACGGCCGCGTCGATGCGGTGCTGCCTTTGTCGGGCTACGTCGCGGTCGTCGGCGGCGTCGGCTATGAAAAGCTGACCTCCAGCGGCCGCGATCCGTTGCTCGATGCCGGCGGCGTGCCGGTTACCGACAGCCGTGGCCGGTTCGTCACCGATCCCAACTCCCCGCGCCGCATCGCCTACCAGACCGACGGCATTTATTGGGATGCCGGTGTCGTGTGGCGCCCGAGCCCGCGCACCGCGCTCGAAGCCCATGTCGGTCGGCGTTATGGTTCGTGGAGCTATACCGGCTCGCTCAGCTATGCCCCGAGCAGGAGCGTCGGCGTCCAGGTCGGCGTCTATGACACGGTCGAGACTTTCGGCAGCCAGTTGCAGCGCAGCTTGCGCGGGCTTCCGGCCCAGTTCACCGCGACGCGCGATTTGCTGGCCCAGCAATTCTCCGGATGCACTTTCGGTACGACCGGCGGCGGCGCCGCGGGCGCATGCATGAACTCGGTGTTCCAGTCGGTATCGACCGCGACCTATCGCTCGCGCGGGGTGGACGCGGTCGCTACCCTGACTCGCGGCACGTCGACGCTCGGCTTCGGCGTGGGCTATTCGAACCGCAAATTCTATGCGCCCAACAGCCCGGGCGTAGTGATCATCGGCACCAGCGACGAGAGCTATTACGCGCAGCTCTTCTACTCGACCTCGATCGGCGAGCACACGTCGTTCAATGCCGATCTGTTCGCCAATTATTTCGACAGCGGCCTTGCGCCGGGGATCTACAGTCTGGGGGCAACCGGGTCGGTCTCGCGCAGCTTTGGCCGCCTTGGCACGACCGTCTCGCTTGGCGCTTATACCTTCAGCCAGAAGGGGCAGGAGGACCAGACCACCGCGCAGGCGCTTCTTGGGGCCCGTTACCAGTTCTGACTGCAGAGGCGGAGCAATCCGCCCGGAGATGAAGACGATGTATGACGACCATTACGGATTGAGCGGACGCCCGTTCGCGCTGACGCCCGATCCCAAATTCTGGTTCGATACCGCCACCCACCGCAAGGCGATGGCGTATCTCGGCTATGGCCTGAGCCAGGGCGAGGGCTTCATCGTCATCACCGGCGATGTCGGTGCGGGCAAGACCACGTTGGTCGGCCATCTGATGGCGACGATCGATCGCGAGCGGCTGCACGTGATCAAAGTCGTGTCGAGCCAGGTCGACGGCGACGATCTGCTACGCATCGTCGCGACCGGGCTGGGGGTTGAGACCGCCGGCCTGATGAAGGCGCAATTGCTCGTCGCGATCGAACGCGGCCTGCATTCGGTCGCGCGGTCGGGCCGCCGTACCTTGCTGATCGTCGATGAGGCGCAAGCGCTGCACACCGGCGCGCTCGAAGAATTGCGCATGCTGTCCAATTTTCAGGCCGGCGGCCACGCGCTGCTGCAGATCTTCCTGCTCGGCCAGCCCGAATTTCGTGCCGCACTGCATGGCAGCGACCGGCTCGAACAGCTTCGCCAGCGCGTGATTGCCATGCATCACCTCGATCCGATGGGCGCCGAAGAAGTCGAGCCGTACGTGCTCCACCGCATGTCGCTGGTCGGCTGGAACGGCCGCCCCAAATTTACACCCGATGCGTTCGCCGCGCTTTATCGCGGGTCGGACGGCGTGCCGCGCCGGCTCAACCAACTTGCCGGCCGCGTCTTGTTGTTCGGCGCGATCGAGCAGATCGACGTGATCGACGCCAGGGTGGTCGACGCGGTGATCGCCGACATCACCGGCGACATGCCCGCGCCCAGCGCGCCCGCGCCGCGGCCGGTCGTAGCCGCGCCTGAGCCCATGCCCGAGCCCGCAATCGTCGCGGCCCCTGAGCCGATCAAGGCGCCCGAACCGGTCGCGATGCGCGAGCCGATCGCGGCGGTCGAGCCCGCCGCGCCGGCCAACGATGCCAAGCCCGCGCCGATCGAGATCGCGCAGGACCGCTTCGCCGCGATCGAGGCGCGGCTAGAGGAACAGGATGCGGCGTTGCGCCGGGTGCTGGCATTGCTGGTCGACTGGGTCGAGGGTAACGAGGCCGCGGCAGCGCGCGGTGGCCGCGCGGCCTGACGCGCGGCAGGAGCGGCGAGATGCGCAACGGCCTGTCGGTCGACGTCGAGGAGTGGTTCCAGGTCGGCGCTTTCGAACGCGTGATCGACAAGGCCGATTGGGACGGCCTGGACAGCCGCGTCGCTTACAATACCGGCAAGGTGCTCGATCTGTTCGGTGAAACGGGCGTCAAGGCGACCTTCTTCACCCTGGGTTGGGTGGCCGAGCGAAATCCTGCGCTGATCCGCCGCATCGCCGAGGAGGGCCATGAGGTCGCCAGCCATGGCTGGGATCATGATCGCGTGTTCACGATGACTGCCGAGGCGTTCCGCGCCGATCTCAGGCGCGCGCGCATCGCGCTGGAGGATGCATCCGGCCAGCGCGTGATCGGTTATCGCGCGCCGAGCTTTTCGATCGATCAGCGCACGCCCTGGGCGCACCAGGTGCTGGCCGAGGAAGGCTATAGCTATTCGTCGAGCGTCGCGCCGCTCGTCCACGACCATTATGGCTGGGCCGAGGCGCCGAAATATGCTTATCGCCCGGTGGCCGGATCGGATCTGATCGAACTGCCGATCACGCTCGCCGATGTCGCGGGGCGCAAGATCACCACCGGCGGCGGATTCTTCCGACTGTTTCCGGCGGCGATAACCGATCGCGCGGTGGTGCGCTCCAATCGCGATGACGGTCGGCCGGCGGTTTTCTATTTCCACCCTTGGGAAATCGATCCTGAACAGCCGCGCGTCACCCGCGCGCCGCTCAAATCGCGCCTGCGCCATTATAGCCGGTTGGGAGCGATGGCGGGCAAATTGCGCGGGCTGGTGCGGCGCCACGATTGGGGGCGCGTCGATACCGTCGTCGCGGCCGAAGCGGAGCGCCTGCAGTGACGATGCCCCTGGTCTCGACCCCGGTGGCGATCAATGCCGCCGACCTGGCCGATCGGGGCGAGCGCGCGCAGATCGATGCCTATGTCCGCGCGCATCCCGATGCGACGCCGTTCCACCTGACTGGCTGGAACGTCGCAGTCGCCCGCGCATGCGGCCAGACCGCGCATTGCCTGATCGCTGAACATGCCGATGGCAGCCTGGCGGGTGTGCTGCCGCTGACCGAAATCCGCTCACCGCTGTTCGGCAAGGCTTTGGTCTCGACCGGGTTCGCCGTCGATGGCGGCATTCTGACCGATCGCGGCCCTGTGGCTGACGCTCTTGCCGCCTCGGCCTGGGCGATGGCTGAGCGGCTCGGTTGTCCCAGCCTCGAGCTGCGCGGCGGACCCGCACCGGGTGAGGGCTGGATCGTCGACGAGACAACGTATCTCGGTTTCTCGCGCGATCTGGCCAAGGACGACGAGGCCGAATTGCTCGCTATTCCGCGCAAGCAGCGCGCCGATGTCCGCAAGTCGCTCGACGCGGATTTGGACATCGCGATTGGCAGCACCGCGCGCGACCTCGCGATGCATTATGCGGTGTTCTCGGAGTCGGTCCGTAATCTCGGCACTCCGGTCTTCCCGGCCAAGCTGTTTCGCGAGGTTGCTGCCGAGCTCAGCGAGCATGCAGACATCGTCACCGTGCTCAAGGAGGGCAAGCCGCACGCCAGCGTGTTCAGCCTGTATCTCAACGGCACGGTCTATCCGTTCTGGGGCGGCGGCACGCGCGAGGCGCGCGCGCTCAAGGCCAATGACCGGCTCTATTACGAACTCATGCGCCATTCCCGTGGACGCGGCTGCACGCGTTACGATTTCGGCCGGTCGAAGGCGGGGACTGGCGTTGCCGCTTTCAAGAAGAATTGGGGATTCGAAGGGGTGCCGCTGCGCTATGCAAAGCGCGTGGCCGCCGGCCAGACGCCGCGCGAGATGAATCCGATGAGCCCGAAATATCGGCTGCAAGTCGCGGTGTGGAAGAAGCTGCCTTTGTGGCTCGCCAATGCGATGGGACCGGTGATCGCCAAAGGCTTGGGCTAATGGGCGACACTCTGTTTCTTGCGCACCGATCGCCGTTTCCACCGGATCGCGGCGACAAGATCCGCGCCTATAACGTGCTCAAATATCTCGCCGCGCGGAAGCGCGTGCATCTGATCGCCTTCGCCGACGACCCGCGCGACCTCGAGAACAGCAAAGAGTTGGTGTCGCTGACCGCAAGCCGCTCAATCATCTGGCGGTCGAAGTCGCGACTTAGGGCGCTGGCCGAGGCACTGGTGCAGCGCAAACCGGCGTCGCTGACCGCATTTGACGATCGTGCGATGCACGACGCCGTGGCCGACGTACTCGAGCGTGAGGCCATCGATACGATCTACGTCTTCTCCGGCCAGATGGCGCAATATCTGCCGGCCAAGACGCCGGCGCGCGTGATCATGGACTTTTGCGACATGGATTCGCTCAAGTTCGCCGACTACGCGAAAGGCTCGCGCGGACCCATGCGGTGGCTGATGCGGCGCGAGGCGAGACTGCTGTTCGAGTTCGAACGCCGGGTTGCGCAGCGCGTCGATGCCAGCCTGTTCGTGAGTGAGGCCGAGGCCGATCAGTTCCGGACGCGCACCGGCGCCGCCAACGTCGAGGCGGTCGAGAACGGCATCGACACCGACTTTTTCGATCCGGCCGCTGCGTTCGAACGGATCGACACGCCCGGCAAGTTGATCGTCTTCACCGGCCAGATGGATTATCGTCCCAATGTCGAGGCGGTGAGCTGGTTTGCCGACGCCGTGCTGCCGCACATCCGTGCCACGCATCCCGACGCCGATTTCGTCATCGTCGGCCGCAACCCGACCGACGCGGTCACCGCGCTGGCGAGGCGGGACGGCGTACAGGTGACCGGCGAAGTGGCCGACGTCCGCCCGTGGCTCGACGCCGCGGCGTGCGTGGTCGCGCCACTCAAGATCGCGCGCGGTATCCAGAACAAGGTGCTCGAAGCCATGGCGATGGCGCGTCCGGTGGTGGCGAGTGGCCCCGCCGCTGAGGGGATCGATCATGACGGGACGATCCTGAGCGGCGACACGGTCGCCGAGGTAACGGATGCTGTGAACGGCCTGCTGTCGGACGCAACGGGCGCGGCTGCGATGGGGCGCAACGCGCGTGAGCGGGTCAAGGCGCGTTATGGCTGGAGCGCGCGGCTCGCCCCGCTCGACGCGCTGATCCGGTCAGACGCTAAGGACGCCAGTCCGGTAGCAAAGGGGCGAGTGGCTGCATGACCAATGTCGCCAGTGCGCCGCCGCATGCCGGCGTCATGATCTTACCCGCATGGCGCCGGCCGTTGGCCGCGCTTGCCGCGGCGATGGCGATCATCCTGTTGATGTTCCGGCACGATGTAGCGGCGCTGGCCGAGCTCTATTGGACCAACACGACGTTCGGGCATTGCCTGTTCATCGCACCGGTCGTCGGCTGGCTGGTGTGGATCCGGCGCGGCGAGCTCGCGCAACTGACGCCCCAGGCTTGGGCGCCCGGACTCGCACTGGTCGCGGCCGGAGGATTTGGCTGGCTGCTCGGCGACGCCGGGGGCGTGTCGTTTGCGCGGCACCTCGGCGTCGTGATGATGCTGCAGGGCGCGGTGGTGACGATCCTCGGCCCCAATGTCGCGCGCGGGCTGCTCTTCCCGATCGGCTATGCGCTGTTCCTGGTGCCGTTCGGCGAATTCCTCGAACCGCCGCTCCAGACGATCACTGTATGGATTACGATGCACCTGCTGCACCTGGTCGGCGTCGCGGCGACGGTCGACGGCGTGCTGATCACCGCGGGCGACAAATATTTCGAAGTGGCGGAGGCGTGCTCGGGCTCCAAGTTCGTGATCGCGATGATCGCTTATGGCGTGCTGGTCGCCAACCTCTGTTACCGCACCTGGCCGCGGCGGATCGCCTTCATGACGATGGCGATCATCGTGCCGGTGCTGGCCAATGGCGTTCGCGCGTTCGGGACGATCTATGCCGCGGTGCTGACCAGTGTCGAACAGGCGACCGGATACGATCATATCGTGTTCGGCTGGGTGTTCTTCGGGTTGGTCATGGCGGCGGTGCTGGCGATTGGCTGGAAATGGTTCGACCGCGCGCCCGACGCGCCGGCGTTCGATCCCGCGCGCCTGCAAGGGCCGGTCCGCTGGCCGCTCGACACGATTATCGCCGCCTTGCTGGTGCTCGCGGTCGCGGCAGTGTTTCCCGGCTGGTCGGCGGCGATCGCCGGCCGCGCGCAGACGCTGCCGCAGCATATCGATCTGCCGCAAGTCGCCGGCTGGACCCGCGCCCCGGTCAGCACGCGCGCGCCCTGGGCGCCGACCTATCCGGGCGCCGATCATCAACTGTTCGGCCGCTATGTCGACGGTGAAGGCAATGCTGTGGACCTCGCCATCGCCGTCTATGGCAGCCAGCATCAGGGTAAGGAGATGGTCGGCTTCGGCATCGGCGTCATGCAGCAGGATGACCGCTGGGTGCGGGTCGAGGATCTCGACGATCTCGACGGCGGCACGGTCATGCGCATCACCGCGCCGGGACCGGTGGAGCGACAGGTCGCGACGTGGTACCGGATCGGCGATGTCCTCACGTCCGACCCCAAAATCGTGAAACTCCAAACGCTCAAGGCCAAGCTGCTGGGCGGGCCGCAGCGCGCGGTCGCGATTCATGTTTCGGCCGAAACGCTGCCGGGACACGACCCGCGCGCGGCAATGGCGAAATTCCTCGCAGCTTTGGGGCCGCTCGACCGGTTGGCGGATCGTTCGGCGGGAATGGTGCAGTGACATCTTCCGTCATCCCAGCGAAAGCTGGGATCTCAAGCCGTATAGCGAATAGGCGCGAGATCCCAGCTTTCGCTGCGGTGACGGCAGTGGAATTCGGGAGCAGCTAACAAAATGTGCGGCATCGCCGGGATCTATCACCCCGGAACCCCCAAGCCTGTCGACCGTGCGCGCGTATTGGCGATGGCCGATGCCCAGGCGCATCGCGGTCCCGACGGCGCCGGCGTGTGGACCGGGTCGGGCGTCGGCCTGTCGCACCGCCGCCTGGCGATCATCGATGTCGCTGGCAGTCCGCAGCCGATGCGCGACGGCGACCTGACCGTCACCTATAATGGCGAGATCTACAATTTCGCCGAGGTCCGCGCCGAATTGCAGGCGATGGGCGCGAAATTCGTCACCAATGGCGATACCGAGGTTTTGCTCCATGGCTGGCGGCAATGGGGCCCGGCGATGCTCGACCGGCTCAACGGCATGTTCGCCTTCGCGTTGCACGATGCCGGGCGGCAATGCCTGTTCCTGGCACGCGATCGGGTGGGGGTGAAGCCGCTCCATTATGTCGTGCTGTCGGACGGATCGGTCGCCTTCGCGTCGGAATTGAAGGGACTGCTCGCGCATCCGCTGCTTCGCCGCGCGCCCGATCTCTCCGCGATCGAGGATTTCATGGGGCTGGGCTACGTGCCCGACGATGCCAGCGTGGTCGCTGGCGTGAAGAAACTGCCCGCCGCGCATTATCTGTTGCTCGAACGCGGTCGGCCCGTGCCGGCGCCGCGCCGCTGGTGGGATCTCGACTTTACCGGTCGCGCGAGCGGGTCGCTCAAGGACCTCGAGACCGAATTGGTCGACCGGATGCGCGCGGCGGTGAAGCTGCGCATGGTGTCCGACGTGCCGGTGGGAGCCTTCCTGTCCGGCGGCGTCGACAGCTCGGCGGTGGTCGCACTGATGGCCGAATTGTCGAAAGGCGCGGTCAAGACCTGCACGATCGGCTTCCACGCGGCCGGGCATGACGAGCGCGACTATGCCGAGGCGATCGCGGCGCGCTATCATACCGATCACCGCGAGCGTGTCGTCGCCGCCGACGATTTCGGACTGATCGACCGGCTGACCAGCGCGTTCGACGAGCCGTTCGCCGATGCCTCGGCGCTCGCCACCTTCCGCGTCTGCGAGCTGGCCCGCGAGCAGGTGACGGTGGCGCTGTCGGGCGACGGCGCCGACGAGGCGTTCGCCGGCTATCGCCGATACAAGTTCCAGGCGGCCGAGGAGCGCATCCGGTCGCTCTTGCCGCGAGAGATGTCGGCCAACGTGTTCGGCACGCTCGGGCGATTCTATCCCAAGGCCGACTGGGCGCCGCGTCCGCTGCGCGCCAAGACGACCTTGCTCGCCCTGGCCGAGGACGGCGCGACCGCTTATGCCCGTTCGGTCGGGGTGACGACGCCGGCGCTGCGCGAGAAATTGTTCACCGCCGAGGCTTGGCGCCAGCTCGGCGGCCATCGCGCCGAGAACCGCTATATCGCCACGATGCGCGACGCGCCGGCGCGCGACGCGCTCGACCGCGCGCAATATGCCGACATCCAGCATTGGCTGACCGGCGACATCCTGACCAAGGTCGACCGCACCAGCATGGCGGTCAGCCTGGAAGCGCGCGAGCCATTGCTCGACTATCGGTTGATGGAATTCGCCGCCACCTTGCCGGTGTCGATGCGGTTGCGGCGGGGGCAGGGCAAATGGCTGATGAAGAAGGCGATGGAGCGTTATCTGCCCGATGACATCCTCTATCGGCCGAAGATGGGCTTCGTGACGCCGATCAGCACCTGGTTCCGCGGCGCGCTGGCCAACGAGGCCGCTGGTTTAGCGCGCTCGCCGCGGCTGCTGCAATGGTTCGACGGGCCGGCGATCGAACGGATCGCGGCGGAGCACAAGGCCGGCCGCGCCGAGCATGGGCGGACCTTGTGGCAGCTGGTCACCCTGGATCGAAGTCTGGCGCGGTTGTTCGGCTGAGCAGTCCCCCTCCCGTTTACGGGAGGGGCTAGGGGAGGGCATGTCTGGACGGCGCGCGTTGCTCAACAGGCCCTCCCCCGACCCCTCCCGTAAACGGGAGGGGAGAATCTCACCGCAATTTCGCGATCGACAGCCCGTCCTCTTTCGCCCGCTGTTTGACCGATTCCTCGCTCCGCGTCAGCGCTTTGGCGATCGCCTTCAGCGCCATGCCTTTCTTGGCCAGCGTATGGAGCTTCTGCACTTCGTCCTGCCGCCAGGGCTGACGATGGCGCTCGAACTTCTCAGCCATGGAACACCGCCATCGCGGCATGCAGCGTCAGGGCGGCCAGGACCAAAGTCGACAGCACGAAGATCGAAAATCGGATCGCGATCTTGTTGGCGGTCGCCTGGACGATCGAGTGGACGATCCTGAGGCCGACATAGGCCCAGGCGAGATAGGCGTTGAAGCCATTGCCGGTTCCGGCGAGCGCGATCGTCAGCGCGACTGCGTAGAACAGGGTCGGCTGTTCCATCAGGTGATTGTAATTATGCGCGGGCCATTGCGCCTGTTCGGGCACCATACCGTCGAGGATGCCGGGGCGGCCGCCGCGCGCCTTGGACATGTCGATCCCGGCTTTCTTGAGCGCGGGCATCCGCACTGCCATCATCCAGACGCACATGACGAGCGTCCATGCGATCAGGACGACGACCGGCTTCAGGATTTCGTAGTGCATGAACAGGCTCCCCGGATTTTTATGTCCGGGCAGGCTGCATCAATCGGTTCGCAAATGCAACGGATCGCGGCTGGCGATAGTCAGGCCGCGGACCGTGAGTCGAATTCGGCGCGAGCCGCTTCGATCCGATCGAGATTATCCTTCGCCCAGATCCACACGCCGCAAAACGCCTCGCCCAGCGTCAGGCCGAGATCGGTCAGGCGATACTCGACGCGTGGCGGGATCACCGGGTGGACGGTGCGCACGACTAGCCCGTCGCGCTCCATCTGGCGCAGCGTCTGGGTCAGCATCTTCTGGCTGATACCCGGAACTTCGCGACCGATCCGGGTGAAGCGCAATTCGCCCTGCTCGGCGAGCACATCGAGGATCAGCATCGTCCACTTGTCCGCGACGCGGCCGATCACTTCGGTCACCAACGCCTCGACGCGCGGGTCGATATGCGCAGGCCAGGGCAGGTCTCGAACGGGCGGTGCGCTCATCGATCACTCTCTTTCGGGTAAGTATAAATCTTTCTGGTGCCTTCTTTCACCGGGAGAGTATCGGCGTACATCGCTCCCATCAACCCCAAGGAAGGAGCGATCCGATGAAAAGCAGCGGCAACACCATACTCATCACCGGCGGCGGTTCCGGCATCGGCGAGGCGCTTGCCCACCGGTTCCATGACGCCGGCAATATCGTGATCATTGCTGGGCGACGCCAGGACGCGCTCGACGCCGCGGCGGCGGGCCGGCCCGATATCCATACGATGACGCTCGACATCGAAAGCGGGCAGGGCGTCACCGATTTCGCGGCACGGCTGCTCGCAGCTTTCCCGGCGCTCAACGTGCTGATCAACAATGCAGGAATCATGCGGCTCGAACCGCTCGATCGGTCGCGCGACCTCGCCGATGCCGAAGCGACGGTCACCACCAACCTGCTCGGGCCGATCCGATTGACCAATGCGTTGATCGATCACCTTACGGCTCAGCCGGATGCCGCGATCGTCAACGTCACCTCCGGTTTGGCGTTCGTACCGTTGGTCGAAACGCCGACCTACAATGCGACCAAGGCGGCGATCCATTCTTACACCATCGCGATGCGCGACGCGCTGGCGGGCAAGGTGGAAGTGATCGAACTGGCGCCGCCGGCGGTGCAGACGGGCCTAACACCGGGCCAGGAAACGCGCGAAGGCTATCAGCCCCTCGACGAATTCGCCGACGAAGTGATGACGCTGTTCGGGCAGCAGCCGACGCCCGCGGAAATTCTGGTCCAGCGCGTCAATTTCCTGCGCAACGCCGAGCGCGAAGGGCGGTTCGACGCGGCGTTCCAGCAAATGAACCACCTCGTCCGTCAGGCACGCGCCGGCCAGCAACAAGGATAGATTCCATGCCGTTTGCGAATTTCAAACTACCCGAAGCCGCGCTCTCCACCGCGCAAAAGGCTGACCTCGCGCATCGCACGACCGAGCTCTTGGTCGGACATTTCGGTGAACATGCCCGGGCGCACACGATGGTCTTGATCGAGGAGGTACGCGATGGCAGCTACACTCGCGCCGATGAGGTGTTCGTCGTGCCCGATGCGTACCGCGCGAAGGATTAGGCCCAGATTCCCTCTCCCTTTGGGAGAGGGAGGGAGCCGACGTAAGT